>JAEUHX010000013.1 GCA_016792805.1 Planctomycetota bacterium | reverse complement strand
CAGTGAAGGAATCTGTTGCGATGTTGTCGCACCCACCTTCAACTTCACAGATGAGTGACGGCTTGGAACGGGGCGTGGGTCGGTCTTGGCGTGCACAGATTTCGACATGTAGGGTCGGCGCACGCGCCGAACCATGGCGCGGGGCTTGCCCCGCGCGATGACGAACCGTCGAAGGCGGTCTTCGTCATCCGCGCGCGCATGCGCGCGCGAATCGTCGCGGGCGATGCCCGCGCCCTACCGTAGCAGTGAAGGAATCTGTTGGGATGTTGTCGCACCCACCTTCAACTTCACAGATGAGTGACGGCTTGGAATGGGGCGTGGGTCGGTCTTGGCGCGGCGAGTTCCGCAGACGCGAGGCCATGGCGCGCGCCGCAGGCGTAGCGAGAAGCTACGCTGAGGACGCGCAACGCTGCGCTGGGCGCCGAGGCCCGCGCGCAGCTCGGAGGAATCCTGGAATGGCCTCTCGGACTGTTCGCTGCCGCGCCAAGACTGACCACGCCCCATTCTTCCCGAGTCACAAATCGACAGCCTCGTGCGCACGCGCGCGAGAACCGGTCGGCGCACGCGCCGACCCCACTTCTCCTATCGGGAAGCAAACACGCGCCGACCCCACTTCTCCGATGAGGTAGGTAAAACGTGCCGACCCCACTTATCGTATCGGGTAGCTAACACATCCCGACCCCACTTCTCCTATCAGGTGGCGCGCGCACGCCGCCCCGGATCCTTACGATTCCTGCTGCTTGCGGCGGAACGGATCGAGGAATTGCGCAACAAACCCGCTCGGCACTCGGTGCGAATCCACGCCGTAGCCGCTCGGCCATCGTCCTTTCGGCATGTGATACGTGCCGAAGACGCGATCCAGCACCGGGAAGTGGATCGCGAAGTTCACATCAATCGCTTCCTTACCGAGCCCGTGGTGCCAATGGTGGAACCGCGGCGTCGCAAGAATCGGCTTGATCCATTCGACGTCGAACCGAAGGTTCGCATGCAGCCACGTCGCATACAGATACACCACCACGAGATAGATCTGCACGGCGCTCTCGTGAAACCCGAGCAGCATCGTCGGCATGACCGTCAGCGCTCGAAGACAAACAATCTCCATTACATGCATCCGAGATCCGGCGATCCAGTCGAGAATCGGCGCCGAATGGTGTATCGCGTGGAATCGCCACAGAAACGGCACCTGATGGAAAACGCGATGCACCCAATATTGAACCAGGTCGGTCAAAAACATGATCGCCGGGACCTGCACCGCCAGCGGCAGATCGCGTACCCATGTCCGAAGCGCGTCCCAATCGGTGTGCGCGAGAAGCGCCTTCGACGGCGCAAACGTCAAGAAGGTCAGCGATTGAACGAGCACGCTGCTCAAGAAGAAGTACAGAAGATCCTCACGCCACTCCGGCCGGAAGACCGCCTGCGGCGTCCTGCCGAACGCGCGCTCAAGCGGCAGGAAGACAATGCCACTCAGGATCAAGTTCAAGAAAAACCAGTCGAGGCCGAAATAGAGGCTCCCCGGCGTCTCGCCTTGGGCGTGGGCACCGGAACCGCCGAGCGCCGTAGCCACGAGGACAAAGGCCATTGCGGTGAAGCCGAGCAGCTTGTTCTGCCGCAGCGCGGCGCTCACTCCGCCGAGCACAAATGCCAGCACGAGCGCCGCCATCAGCACAATTCGGAACGTCGGAACGTCGATCGCGGCGCGGATCTCCGGCGTCGTGAGCAGCGACGGGTAGCGCAGACAGAGCACGCCGCCGAGCGTCGCGGCGCCGAGGACGACGCCGAGGGTGCCGCTGATCCAGCCCTGCCCGAAGCGCCGCCCCTGCGGGGGCGCCTCGAGCTCATCGCGAAGTCGTTGGAGTAAGGGCATCGATGCGGACAGCCTAGCGGCCCGGGGGTCAGAGTTCGTGGTGCTGTGCACGCATCGATTGCCGGCGACGCAGCCCCGGCGTTACCCGCGAGGGCGCCCGCGCCCCTCCCCGGCGCCGGGCGCCGCGGCTCCGCCCTCGGCTAGGCTATGGGCGTGATCGCCTCCCAACGCATCGGCGTCGTCCTGTGCAACATCGGCGGACCTTCGTCGGCGGAGGTGCATGTCGTACAGGCCTATCTGCGGCGTTTTTTCAGCGACCCCGCGATTCTGCCCGCTCGGATCCCGATGCGCCCGACCGACGGCGGCGCCGCCGACGCGCGCTCGGTGAGCCGCGCGCTTTTGTGGCCTCTCGTTCGCCCGATGGTTGTGCGCGGCATCGCGCGGCGCCGCGCACCGCTCTCCGCACAGAATTACGCACAAATCGGCGGCCGCAGCCCGCTGCTCGACTGGACCGACAAGCAGGCGCGCGCGCTCGAGAAGTCGTTGAACGAGCGCCGCGACGGCCGCGAGTATCGCTGCGCCGTCGCGATGCGATACGCGCCGCCGCTCACGGAGCAGGCCATCGATGCCCTCGACCGCGCCGGCTTTCGCGACCTCGTGGTCGTGCCGCTCTATCCGCAGGAGAGCTGCGCCACGACGGGGTCGTCGCTCTCCGAGGTCGATCGAATTGTGGAAGAGCGCAATTGGGACCGATCGTTGAACTTCTTGACGAAGCTCGGCGAGGTCCGCGACTTCCACCGGCACCCCACTTACGTGAAGGCGCTCGCCGAGAGAATCGAGCAGGGGCTTGCGCGATTCGGCGATGCTTCGAAATCAATTGTGGTCTTCAGCGCGCATGGGCTTCCCAAGCGTTATATTGAACTTGGCGATCCTTACCAGAAGCAGATCGAGGGCACCGTGGAGGCGGTGCTCGCGCGGCTCTCGGCGGCGCCCCCTGCTGCGCTCCGCGGCGCGCCGCTGCGCTGGCGTCTCGGCTACCAAAGTCGAGTCGGCCCCGAGAAGTGGCTTGAGCCCGACAGCGTGAAAGTGGTCGAGGAGCTGGCCGCCGCGGGAGAGCGCGAGATGCTGCTCGTGCCGGTCGCATTTGTAAGTGACCACATCGAAACTCTGCATGAGATCGGTATTGAGATGCGCCACCTCGCCGAGTTGAAAGGCGTGCGCCGTTTCGAGTTCACAGAAGGGCTCAACGACTCCCCCACCTTCATTCAAGCGCTCGTGGAGCTGACCACCGACGCGGTCGATCGGGCCGGCCTCGCGCTGTCGGGAGCGTAGACGCCGCCATGCCGAAAATTGTGGTGATCGGCGGCGGAATCGCGGGACTCTCGGCCGCCTACCGGATCCGTGAAGCCGAGCCGGCCGCAGAAGTGCGCGTGCTCGAGGCGAGCGCGCGCCACGGCGGAAAAGTGCTTTCGCGGGAGTTCTCCGCCGGGGCGCATCGATTTGTTGCCGACCTCGGCCCGAATGGCTTCCTCGACAACGAGCCGGCGACCCTCGACCTTGCTTCCAAGCTGGGCCTCGCCGATCGTCTGCTTCGCTCGAGCGAAGAGGCGCGGCGCCGATATGTGTATCGCGACAGCGCGCTGCACAAGCTCCCCGAGTCGCCTCCGGCGTTCCTCAAATCGGATTTGTTGTCTTGGCGCGGGAAGGCGCGTGTTGCGCTCGATCTCCTTGTGCCGCGCGCCCGCACCGAGGCGGCGGAGCGCGAGTCAGTGGCCGAGTTCGCGCGCCGACGCGTCGGAGCCGAGGCGCTCACGGCGATGGTCGAGCCATTTGTTACCGGTGTCTTCGCTGGTGACCCCGAGCAGCTCGAACTCGCAACCGCCTTTCCCAAGATGGCGAAGCTCGAGCGCGAGCATGGCGGGCTCGTAAAGGCGCTGCTTTCGCTCGAGCGCAAGCGTCGGCGCGAGACGCCCCCGGGCGGCGAGCCCAAGCGCACGACAATTTGTTCGTTCCGCGACGGAATGAGTGAACTCACCGGCGCGCTCGCGCATTCCCTCGGCGACCGCATCTGGACTCAGGCGCGCGCGACGCAATTGTTGCCTCTCGAGCGCGATCGGTGGCTTGTCTCCCTCGATCACCGCGGCTGGCCCACGACGCTTGAGGCCGATGCCGTTGTGCTGGCGACGCCGGCCCCTGAAGCGGCGGCGCTGCTGGCCCCCTTCGCCCCCGAGGTCGCCCGCGAAGCGGAGTCGGTGACGGCGGCACCGATCGCCGTCGTGATTCTCGGATTCTCCGAGAGCGCGGCACGCCCGGCCGCATTCGACGGCTTCGGCTTCCTCATCGCGCGCGGCGAGAAGCTACAAATTCTGGGAGCCCTCGCCGAGTCGTCGATCTGGCCGTCGCGAGTCCGCAATGAGCGCGGCGAAACGAGCGACGGGTTCCTCGCACGCGTCATGATCGGCGGCGTCCATCGGCCCGAGCTCGTCGACCTCGACGATTCGGAGCTCATTCGCATCGCCACGGAGGATCTCGCCCGCGCCACCGGTCTCTCTGCGTCTCCTATCCTCACTCATGTCGAGCGGTGGCATCGCGCAATACCACAATATGTGCTGGGACACGGCGAGCGGATGAAGCGCATTGATGCTGCGCTGCAACCCCACAAAACTCTGCAGCTTGCCGGCGCGAGCTGGCGCGGAGTCGCCGTCAACGATCTGTGCCGCAATGCAGCGAGCATCGCCGAGAGGGTCCACGGCGCTCTGCGCCGAACGACGCCCCACAGCTCGCCCGGCTGAGCGAGCGGCTCAGAACCCGAGCCGGTCCACGAAGGGAATCTTCAGCGCGGGCGGCACGAGGCCGATCCCGAAGGTGAGCTGAAAGAAATGCAGCTCTAGACCTTCCTTCAATCCGGCTTGAAGCCCAAGAATTGGCGTCTCGAGCTCAACTCCCGTCTTCGTCGCGGAGATCCCGACGTGGACGATTTGTGCGTAATCCTTCCCGACGGCATTGTGGTGAAGCTCCACGGAAAGCCCCGGAGTGCGGCGAGCGATCCGCTCCACGAATGTGTTACTATTCGGCCCCGGGATCGGACGATACACATCGGAATCTTCGTAAACCGCCGCGAGCCGCCGAATCTCCTGCGCCGCGCTCTTCGCCTCGTCGCTGGTGAGCAGCGCGAGCACGCGCGTCTCCCTTCCAAGCCGCAAATCGGAGCGCACCTGCGCCGCCGAAACCGGCCGGTCATCGATCCCGGGTCCATCCCCCGGCACCTCCACGCGATGCCACGTCGACTCGTCCCCCTGCTTGACGTCGAACCACGTGTGGTGGGCGAATCGGGAGATCCAGGGTCGTGTGCGCGGCAGGCGCGAAGAGGCCACGACCACGACATAGGGTTCCTCCTGCGGGATCGTCGAAGGGCGGACGATTCGGCAGGCGGCCAGCGGTGCTAGAAGCGCAATCGCGCAGAGGGGACGAACGAACATGGGCCGCATCACCAGCTTCGAAGGAAGCGACCCCGTTGTCACCGAGCGAGCTTCGAAGTGCCGAATCAAGCACCTCGCGCCGGGTGCGAAAGGGCCGTCGCATCCAGAGAGCGCGTCTCTGGCCTCGCTCGATCGACGGGGCGCTCGAATACGATGCCTTGAGCAGAAGCCGGGACCCCTGACCGCCCGCGTGCGGCGGCCCGGCTTCGAACCTCTGAGCCCCGTGTCTCCCGCACTCCGTCGCCTCGCCACGACAGCGGCCGCATCTGCGCTGCTCTCGGTTGGAATTGTGGGGATTGGAGAAGCCACGGCTCGTGCGATGGAGCTGCTCCGACTACTGCCGACGAAGGAGCTTCGCATCGCGGCCCCGCTCGCCGTGCGACCCCACCCATTTCTGGGCTTCTGTCTCCGCGAAGGCGCGACGCGGCAAGCCGGCACTCCGGTCGAGCAGCGGATCGGAGCACACGGGTATCGAGGCGCGCCGATTCCGCCGAAGAGCACCGGCGGGCTGCGGATCGTTTGTCTCGGCGACTCCACGATGTATGGCGACAGCCTCGCTGAGAAGGACACTATTCCTGCCAAGCTCGAAGCAACGCTCCGCGAGAGGCTTCCGCGCCGCAAAGTCGACGTGCTGAATGCCGGAGTTCTGCAATATTCGAGCGCCGAGACGTTCGCCGCCATGGCGCTGCGCATCAGTGACCTTCGGCCCGACGTCGTAGTGATCTATGAAGGGGGCAATGACGTGGCGCCCCGCCTCGTGCGTCCATTCCGCAGCGATTACGCACATTACCGCGCCGTCTGGGAGCGCGACTACGACGAGGGGCCCGATCGTCTCTTTGAGTGGAGTTCATTTTTTGTGGCTTCCCGGTGGCTCATTGGGATCTACCCCGCGGCGCAACGGATGGATTGGTACACTGTCAATCCCCTTCCGCCGAGCACGGCGAACGAGAAAGAGTTTGCCTTTGTGCGGTCGAGCGAGACCCAGTTCGCTCGGAATCAGGCGGCCACCGTCGCCCTTGCGCGCGCCAGCGGGGCGCGAACGCTTTTGTGCTCTCCTGCGGTCGATCGCACAAAAGAAGGACCTTACTCTTGGGCCGTCCGAGCGATGGATCAATTCCGCAAGACGCAGCCCATCACCGCAGGCGCCCAGGGCGGAATCCATCTCGATCTCACGGAGGCGCTGGCTGGAGAAAAGGACGCCTTCCGAGACACGGTCCACCTGACTCCCGTCGGCGCTCGCGTCGTCGCAGCGCGGCTCTGCGAGGAGATTGTGAAGAGGGGCTGGTGACCGAGATGTCTTCCCTCGCGCGCCGTCGATGGGTCGTCCGCGCCCCATCGATTCCACTCGCGGCTCTGGTCCTCGGAGCCTGCGGGAACGTCGATCCCAACGATCCCAGCCGCGAGGCCTTCGACCCCCATCCGATGTTTCGGCTCGAGCCGAAGCCGAATCTCCTGGCGGTCGCGTCCTTCGGTCCCCATGACGCGTTCGGGCTGCGAGGGCGTGGCCTCGACCCCGGTGCGAAGGTTCGTGTGCTGATGCTCGGAGGAGCGAGCGTCTACGGCGTCGGCGTTCCCACGGAGCAGGCGATTCCAGGAAGGCTTGCCACCTCGCTCGCGAAGCTCGAGCCCTCCAGTTCCGTGGCGAACGGAGGCTGTCCAGGCCATTGCGCGGCTGCCGCCGAGCTGCGGCTCCACCTCCGGCTTGGAAGCCTGAAACCGACCCATGTCGTGTACGTCCTGGGTTGGGAGGACATGCAAGTCTATGCCGCGGAGCGCTTTCAATCGGATCTCGGCCATGTGCCGCGCCCCTGGACCGGCAAGCCGTGGCCTGCGACACAGCCGTCGCTCGCGCCGGAGGGCGCCGACGCCCTGCGGCGCGATCTCCGCGGGATCGCGGTGCTCGCGCGGATCCAAGGGGCGAAGACGATCTTCGTGGCGCCCCAGGGGCCGAGCTTCGAACCGCTCCGCGGTGCGGCCCGCCACGAGGCCGTGACGACACAAGGCAGTTGGTTTGAGCTGCCGGGCGAAGGGGAAGCTCCGTTTCAAAAGCTCGCGCTCGAAGTCATCCGAGTTCGTTGACCGACGCACTTCCAAAGGTTCTGCTTTCGCCGTGCCCCAGCCTGTCCTTCGAGACGAATACGACCTCGGCCTTCCGCACCTCGGCCCCTTTGCCCTCGGCGAGTCGCCGACGCTGAAGCACTTCGGCCACCTGCGCTGGCTCTCGTTCGAGCAGGCGGCCGGCGTGCCGACGGCCCGGGTGCAGGACAGCAAGGGGCGGCGTCTCTACGCGACGTTCTATTACATTGATATCGCATTTCCGCTTTCGGCGCCCGCGAACGCCTTCCGAGAGAACGACCGAATTGTGGTCTTGGGAGATTTGAGCGCCTACGGACGCAACATCCTCGACGGCCACTTCGCCATCTATCGCGCGGGCGACGCGCGCGCCGAGTCGATGGGAGTGCCGGAGCCGGCCACGCAGCAGCAGTTCTTGGAGGCCGGAATTCCTTTCATTCGGCTCAGTAACATTTTCATACAGCAGGAGCAGGGGCCCGACAGGCTTCGTATCGGTCAGCCGGCGAATGCCGATTTCTCGAAGATCCACGCAATCCGCGAGGCGCCCGAAGGGCACGAGCGCAACCGCGAGGCCAAGGACCAAGGTTATTTCTGGGATGCTCCAAGCGGCAGCACGAGGAAGTTCGAGATCACGCACGAGCATCCCGTCGATCCCGACCGCGATGTGAACGCTGCCGGGCTCGTGTATTTTGCCAATTTTCCTGCCTTTTTCGACGTGGGCGAGCGCCGCGTGATGAGCTCGCTCCCCGGCGGCGGCGTGCCGCGGCAGTTCCAGGACAAGCGGGGCACGCTGCGCCGCCGCATCGGATTCTTTGGAAACGCGCGCAAGGAGGACGCGATTCGAATGACCGTCCAATGCGCCCTCGATCCCGCTCCGGTGCTGGCCGAAAGCCCCGGTGTCCCCTATGGGCGTCTCTGGTTCACGTCGCGCCTCGAGCGCGCCTCCGACGGAGGCATCCTTGCGGTCACGACGTGCGAGAGGCTCTCGCGCCTTGCCGACGACGCCGAGGTCGAGCAATGGATTCAGTACGCTCGCTCGATCGCATAAGACGGCCACGCCCGTCCCCGCAGCACTTTCACACGCCCGAAGAACCATGCGCGATCTGTCTGCTCTCTCGAAGATGCTTCTGAAGTTCGCTCCCCGTGGCACGAAGGAGATCACAGAAACCACGTCGCTCGTGAAGAGCGGCTGGGTCGATTCGTTCGCGCTCGTAGAAGTAGTGAGTTTCCTCGAGATGGAATACGGCGTGCGGCTCCCCGACGCCGACGTCGTTCCGGAGAATTTTGAGAATCTCGCCGCCATCCGCGCTCTGCTCGACCGCGCGGGAAGCTGAGCGCCCGCCACTCCGTGGACACGCTCTCCCAACAGTACGCAATTCTGATCGGCGCAAGCGCGCTGCTCTGGTGGCTTCTCAAGAGCCCCGCGGCGCGCGGGCTGATCGCGTTCGCGGGCGGCACCGCGTTTTTCGCCGCGCCGCTCTGGCAGAAGCTCGATCAGCCGCTCGAGCAGCGGGCGCTCCCGCTCGCCATGTTCCTCGCGGCGGGAATTGTGACTGTGTGGGGCGTGCGTACTGTGGCTGGAGCGCCTGCCGCGTCGCGAGCGCGAAAGGCCACCATTCCGATCGTGCTGCTCACGGCGGCGCTCGTGGTCTGGAAAGCCGGGGCGGCGCCGTGGTGGCCGAAGGACATCGCACCGATCACCCGCTACGGCGTTCCGCTCGGGCTCTCCTATTACATTTTGCGCGCGATTGCAGCCATCGTGGAGACCTCGCGCGGCACGTTGAAGGAGGCGACCCTCGTCGAGACGGCCGGATTCTTGGGATTCGCGCCGATCCTCTCGACGGGTCCGATTGAGCGCGCTTCCGCGTTTCTCGGCCAGAGCCGCAAGCCGGCGCCGCTCGCGGCGGTCCCTGGATTTGCTGCAGAGTCGGCCAGCCGCATCATTGAGGGTCTCTTTAAGACGCTCATCTTGGGCGAGACGCTGTCGCGATTCGCGAGGCCGTTCATCTCTCCGGGCACGCCGACGGCAGTGACGGCCGGGGTCGCCCCCGACGAGCTCTGGCGCGCGCTTTATTGTTACTCGCTCTATCTATATGTGAACTTCTCGGGCGCTACCGACCTCGCGGTTGGCACTGCGCGCCTCTTCGGGCTCCGCATCGCTGAGAACTTCGACCTGCCCTACGCCCGCCCGAATCTCTCTGAATTCTGGCGCGGGTGGCATATGTCGCTTTCCACCTGGCTGCGCGACTTCCTCTTCTTCCCGCTCGGCCGCCGGTTGCCGCGCGACGCGGCACCGATCATCGCGCCGCTCCTCGTGATGGGGATTTGCGGGCTCTGGCACGGGGTCACCATTCCCTTCTTGGTGTGGGGCCTTCTCCATGGAGCCGGCCTCGCGATCCATCAATTATGGCTTCGCGCACGGCGCGCAAACGCCGTCGTCGACCGTGCCGCCGGCAACGTGATCGGACGGACGATTTTCACTGTTCTCACGGCACACTTTGTTGCCTTCACCTGGATCTTCTTCACGGCGCCGACGCTCGAGGCGGCGTTCGCTAATATCCGGTCGATGGCGGCCTACGCCGACAACGCGGGCAAGACGATCGGCATCGCCTGCGCGGTGTTGGCAGCCTGGAGCTTCATCCCCGGGATCCGCGATGCGCTTCGCCGCAAGGCAGCGAGCACGCCGGAGACGGTGGGATCTCTGATGGCGTCCTTGTGGCGCGTGCATGTGGACGTGGTGCTGGCTCTGCTGGTACTCGCGTTCCTGTTCCTCTCGAAGACGCGCCCCGAAGGCGCGTTTGTGTATCAAGGGTTCTAGGGTCGGTTTTGTGCGGAAGCCGCAGCGCGTGCGCGCGGCTGGCGAGTTGTGCGTCGGGAAGAATGGGGCGTCAGTCATCGGTGACGTTGAACGAGGGACGGTGCAACCTGGTGTGACGACATCCCACAAAACCACTGCCGTAGGGCGCGGGCATCGCCCGCGCCGATCCGGCGGCGCTTGCGCCGCCGGATGACGATTGCCGCAAGCTCGACGGGCCCGGATAGGGCCCCAGGGACGCTAGGCCAGAAGCTCCCGGCGGACAGTACCGAACACATCGGTGAGGCGAAAATCGCGGCCCTGATAGCGATAGGTGAGCTTTGTGTGATCGATGCCGAGCAAGTGAAGCATCGTCGCGTGGAGGTCGTGCACCGTGACGGCGTCACGCTCGGGATTCGCGATATTGTAACAGAGCTCATCGGTCTCGCCCCATTGGAGGCCGCCCTTGACGCCGGCTCCCGCCATCCAGAGGGCGAAGCAACGCGGATGATGGTCGCGGCCAAAATTCGCCGCTGTGAGCGGCCCCTGCGAGTAGCTCGTCCGGCCGAACTCGCCTCCCCACAAAACCAGTGTGTCCTCGAGGAGGCCGCGGCGCTTCAGGTCGATGACGAGTGCCGCCGACGCCTGGTCCGTCTCCCGGCATTGTGTGACCATTCCACTCGGCAGATCGCCATGGTGGTCCCAGCCGGGATGAAGAATCTGTATGAACCGCACGCCGCGCTCCGCAAGGCGGCGCGCCAGCAAGCAGTGGCGCGCATAGGTGCCGGGCTTCCTCGAATCCGCACCATACAGATCGAAGACCTCCTGCGGCTCCGCGCTTAGGTCGGCCGCCTCCGGCACCGACATCTGCATGCGAAATGCCATCTCCGCCTGGGCGAGCCGCGAGAGGATCTCCGGATCGCCCTCGCGCGCGAACTGATCGGCGGAAAGCGCACCGAGCGCGTCGAGCTGCCGCCGCCGCGACTCCCGCGACACATCCGCAGGATTGGTGAGATACAGCACGGGGTCCTGCCCTGGCATGAGCTGCACGCCCTGATGCTCGCTCGGCAAGAATCCACTTCCCCACAATCGCGCGTAAAGAGGCTGATCTGCGGGCTTCGCGGTGCACATCACAAGAAACGACGGCAGGTTCTCGTTGGAGCTTCCGAGGCCATAGGCGAGCCACGCCCCCATCGATGGGCGCCCCGCCTGCTCCGCGCCCGTGCACAAAAATGTGATCGCCGGATCATGATTGATCGCGTCGGTCGCCATCGTCTTCACGATGCACAAATCGTCGACGATGGACGCCGTCCTCGGCAGCAGGTCGCTCACCCACGCGCCGCACTTCCCGTGGCGGGCGAATTTCGCCATCGATCCGACGAGCGGCAGGATCGCCTGATTCCCACTCATGCCCGTCAGCCGCTGCCCGCGCCGAACCGACTCTGGCAGCGGCTCGCCGCGACGCTTGGACAGCTCCGGCTTCCAATCGAACGTCTCGATTTGTGAGGGACCGCCCGACTGGCATAGATAGATCACGCGTTTCGCGCGCGGCCGATGGTGGGTGGCGTCCATTGTCGGGACGGACCCCGCGCCTTCCCCGAGCAATGCGCGAAACGCCATGGAGCCGAGCCCCACGGCGCTGGCGCCGAGAAACGCGCGCCTGCTGGCCAGCCACGACAGCGGCTCAGCGCTCATCGCACCATCACCGCAGCGTCGGAAGCCAACAGAACCGAGCACACAGCCGCCATCGGATGGGCGGCGCCCGCGGCACGCTCTTGCTGCAACAGATCGAGAAGCGCCTTCGCCTCCGCCTCACTCGGCGCGCGGCCGCACACGCGCGCAAAGGCCTCCGCGATGTGTGCGCCGTCGCCTCGTTCCGATGCGGCGGCGCGCGCGGCCAGCGCCTGCGCCGTCTCGACGAATTGTGGATCATTCAATAGGACGAGCGACTGCAGCGGCGTCATCGTCGCCTGCCGGCGCGCCGAGCAGACTTCCCGCTTCGCTGCATCAAAAAGCATTAGATTCGGCGGCGGAACCGTCCGGCGCCAATAGGTATAGAGACTCCGGCGATGCCGCCCTTCACCCTCATCCGCCTGATAGGAGCCGCCCCAGCCGATCTCCCAAAGCCCTGGCGGCTGCCACGGCTTCACGCTCGGGCCGCCCACCTTCGATACCAACAATCCCGAGGCGAAGAGGGCCTGGTCTCGAATCTGTTCCGCCGAGAGGCGATGGGACGGGTAGCGCGCCAACAGCCGATTCTGGGGATCGCGTGCCGCGAGTTCGGGGCGCGACGC
Source organism: Planctomycetota bacterium (assembly GCA_016792805.1). GTDB lineage: Bacteria > Planctomycetota > UBA1135 > UBA1135 > JACQFD01 > JAEUHX01. Next base: position 68,864 of record JAEUHX010000013.1, on the reverse strand, counting down.
CGACGCCTGCCGATAAGTGGCCGACATCACAAGCCTCTTGAGCATCGCCTTCACGTCCCAGCCGCTCTCCACAAATGTCACCGCGAGCCAATCCAACAGCTCGGGATGGCTCGGCAGCTCCCCCTGACTTCCGAAGTTCTCCGGTGTCGCGACGAGCCCACGACCAAAAGCAATCATCCAGAGCCGGTTCACCGCGACGCGCGCCGCGAGCGGATGGCTGCCGCCCGTGAGCCAGCGCGCGAGCCCCAGGCGATTTGTGGGAAACCCTGGCTCGAGCGGAGGCAACGCCTTTGGAACGCGCGCCGACACCGGACGCGCGCGATTCGGAGCGTCATAGCGCCCGCGCGACAGTACGAAGCAGGGCTGCGGCGCCGTCTCCGCCATGGCCATGATTTGTGGGATCTCCGCCTGTGCTTTCGCGAGCGCGCCGCGCGCTGCGCGCAGAGCCTCTCGTGCGCGGGCCGCCGGCTCGTCGATCGCCTCAAGATAGGCGCGCAGCTCGAGCGCCGGTGTCTGCGCCACCTCCTTTAGGCCGCCCAGGCCGTGCACCTCCAGCTCCGGCAGGCAGCGATCATAGAACTGCAGATCACAGATCTCGCCGCCCTTGAACCCCACATCCCGGAATCTCTCGCCCAGCGCCGGAGGCCCCGGGTCGCCTCCGGTGATGGGACGCGTCAAGCTGTCGCGGACAACTTCGAGGTCTGCCGGTTCGCCATTCACAAAAACTCGAAGCCCCGACGCGCGGCCGCTGCCGTCGTGGGTAACGGCCACATGGGTCCACTGGTGCGGCTCGATCGGCTGGCGGCACCGAACACTCGCGGCATTCCCCGGCCAGAAGTGAATGAGAGACCAACGCAGGCGCCCCCCGTCAAGAATCAGCTCATAGCCCTGGCTCCCGGCGTCGGTCCACGCCCGCGAGCGCCGCACAAGAACCGCGCGTTCGGAGGGCTCCGGCGCGCGCATCCATAGAGCGAGGCTGAACGGATCGGTGTGGGTCCACTCCCCAACTCCTGGAAAGGTGGCCGCGTCGTCGCCAGTGAATCGCAGCGCCTGCTTCGCGCCGGTTGGAACAGCAGCCTCCACACATTTCAGCGCTGGCGCAGCCAACCCCGGCATCTGTGGATTGACAAGATTCTCGAACTTGCCGTCCCGGATCGAGGTCAGCGGATAGCGCGCCACTGGGCCGCGCCCCGCGGGAACGGCGCGATGGCTCTTCGACCACTGCTCGAAGCGCACCTCCCCTTCCCGCTCGGCGCGCTGGAGGTCCGCCTCGGCGCGCTCCACGCCAGCGCGCGCCGCCGCGAGCGCCGCTGCCTGCTCAGGGCTGGGCAGATCGAGTGCCGGCGTCGGCGTCGCATCGGTAAAGTGTGAGTAGCAGCCCGCTTCATCGATGTTCTGAAAGAATGCGAAGAGGCTGTAATAATCCTCCTGCGTGATGGGATCGAATTTATGATCGTGGCAGCGCGCGCATTCGAGCGTGAGCCCGAGGAAAGCCGTTCCAAAGGTGTGCACGCGATCAGCCACATATTCGACGCGGAACTCCTCCTCGGTGCTCCCGCCCTCGTTCGTCTGTCGGTGCAGCCGCTGGAACGCCGTCGCGAGCCGGTCCGACTCCGTCGCCGAAAGCAACAAATCTCCAGCAAGCTGCTTCACGACGAACTCGTCGTACGGCATGTTCTCCGAAAACGCTCCGATCACCCAGTCGCGGTAGGGCCAAACCCGCCGATGGGCGTCGGCCTGGTATCCATAAGTATCCGCATAACGCGCGAGGTCGAGCCAATCGGCCGCCATGCGCTCGCCGTAGGAGGGGCTCGCGAGGAGCTTGTCCACAAATCGGGCGACGCCCGCATCGGTATTCGCAGCCTCCAGCTCCGCCGTCTGCTCCGGCGTCGGCGGCAGCCCCGTCAGGTCGAGAGTCAGGCGGCGCGCAAGTGTGGCGGCGCTTGCGCGCGCGCTCGGCGCGAGCCCCTCGGCTTCGAGCCGAGACAACACAAATGGATCGATCTCGTTCACACACCAGGAGGCCTGCCGAACCGCAGGAACCGCCGGCTTTGCCGGTGCTACAAATGCCCAGTGGGGCGCATAGTCCGCCCCCTGCTCGATCCAGCGCCGCAGGAGCGCGCGCTCCTGCGCGGTGAGCGGCTTTCGCCCCGAATCGCGCGGAGGCATCGCGTCCTCGCCCTCCGCTTCCACGCGCCGGAGGAGCTCGCTGCGGTCGGGAGCCCCAGGCTCGATGGCTCGGACTCCCTGGTTCTGTGCGATCGCATCCTCCCGCAGATCAAGACGCCGCTCCCCTTGCCGCGCCTTCTCATCGGGGCCATGACATGCGAAGCACCGATCCGACAGCAGCGGCCGGATCTCGCGCTGAAAATCCACAGAAGCGCTGCGCGCGCTCCCGTCGCCGCCGAGATCCCACAAAACGCCTGCGGGCGCCGCAATCGCAAGAACGGCGGCGGCGAACCTCACGGAAGCTTCGAGCGGAACTCTTCGGGATTCGCCCAGAACTTCCCCGGACAATTCTGGCAGCAGAATCCGATCACGCGTCCTTCGAAAACGATTTGAAACTTCGGATTGACCGGCTGCCCGGACACGGGGCATGTGGTATTGACCGGCTGCGGCGCTGCCCCCGCGGCGGCGGCGGGAGGCTGCGTCCCGACCTTCGGCGTCGCCTCCACTTCTTTCTTCTCCGCGTCGGGCTTCGCACCGTCATCCACGAGGAGCTCCGGCCGCTCTCGGCGCAGGCGCGCAACCCCATCGGCCGTCATCGCGCTGCCCCACACAAATAACTTTGTGAGCTTGGGGAGCGCGAGAATCGTCTCGACGGCTCCATCCGTCACCTTGGTCTGCGCGAGGATCAGCTCCTCGATGGCGCCGTGCTTGCCGAGCGCCGCGAGCGCCGCGTCGCCAAGCTCCGTCGCACGCAAATCGAGGCGTCGGAGGTGGGGCATGCGCGCTACAAGCGCGAGGCTACTTTGTGTGATCTTCGTGCGCGCGAGTGAGAGCTCGGCCACCTGCTCGGTCACCGGCTCCAGTAGCGCGGAAGCGTCGGAGTCGGTCGTGCGCGAGGCGGGCGCCGCAAAGTCAACCCACAGATAGGGGGAGCCCTGGGCGATCGGCTGAACGTGCACCAGCTTGGCGCGCAGCGCCTCGATGGCGGCCGGCGCCGCCTCCTTCGGCTCCGCAGGTGCCACAGCCGTGGAGCCCTGCGCCACACCAGAGGCCCCCATCGGCGCCCCCGCAAGAATCCACTTTTCGAGCGCCGCCAGCTCGGCTTCGGTCGGCTGAGGCTTGCTCTTCGGCGGCATGTGCCCTTTCTCCTCCAGCCCGAGTTTCACGCGAGCGAGGAGCAGGCTCTCCGCCGGCTTCGCTCCGGAGAAGAGGGCGCCGCTCTTCCCTCCTCTTGCAATGCCTTCGGGCGTATGAAGCGCGAGCTTTCCTTTTTGTTGCTCCTCGCCGTGGCAGCCTGCGCAGCGCGAAGCCAGGATCGGCGCAATCTGTGATGCATAGAGATCGGCGGGGCTCGCCGCATCGCCTCCGCCCGCCGGGGCATTCGAAGCGGCTGGAGCCTGGCGCTCTTCAAGCGGCTCGAAGAGGAAGTTCTCGCCATGAGTGAGATTCCCGCCGAAGTGCCCCGCTGGAATCAGTACGATCACGGCCGCCGCCAAGAAAACTCGATACAGAACCAGCGAGAGGAGCTGCTTCCCCAGTGTGAATCTCGCGTGGGCGGCCGCAGCGAGGCTCGCGAGCACCGCCACCGCGATCCCCAGTTGTTCGTGGGTCTCGACGGCCTCCCCGGTGTGTCCCTCCTCGTGGAGCACGAGCCCCGTCGACGCGGCGAGAATCGCCGAGAGCGCCGCAGTCGCGATGAGTGCCATCGGCGCTCGGCGCGAATCGGATCCGCCGAAGAACCAAATTGTGAGCTCCACGAGCGCCGCGGCGGCGAGCAGGCCGATCGGCAAATGCAGGATCGCGGGGTGAAGCCGGCCGAAGACCGCGAGCCAGCCGCTCGGAGCGCCGCCGTCGAGAAGGAGCGAAAGTGTCATGAAGTGCAATCGTGGGATTCGAGCCGTGGCGTCAGCAGGCCGCCAATTTCTTACACAAGCCAGTCTTGGACGACCTCACCCGCGACGTCGGTGAGCCGGAAGTCCCGGCCCATGTGGCGGTATACGAGCCTCAGGTGGTCGACGCCGAGCAGGTGCAGCATCGTGGCATGCAGGTCGTGCACCGAGACGGGCTTGTCGTCGATATTGTAGCTGTAATCATCGGTGCGGCCATAGGTGATGCCCGGCTTGATGCCGCCGCCAGCGAGCCACGACGTGAAGCACCGCGGATGGTGATCGCGCCCGTAGTTCTTCTCGGAAAGCGGACCCTGGCAGTAGACCGTGCGGCCGAACTCGCCGGAGAATAAAAGTAATGTCTCATCGAGGAGCCCGCGCCGGCGCAGATCACGAATCAGCGCCGCAATCGGCTGGTCGACGGCTTTTGTTTGTAACCGGATATCGTTGGGAAGATTCTCGTGCTGATCCCAGCTGCGCTGATAGAGCTGGATGAAGCGCACGCCGCGCTCTGCGAGACGGCGCGCCAGCAGGCAGTTGGCGGCGAACGATCCGGGCTTCCCAACGGCGGGCCCATAGCTCTGCAGCGTGGCCTCGTCCTCCGTCGTGAAATCGGTCAGCTCGGGAACCGACATCTGCATGCGATAGGCCATCTCCGCCTGGGCGATGCGGGAGCGGATCTCCGAGTCGAAGGTTCGGTCGAACTCGCTTTCATTGATCTTTCCGACAACATCCAGCATGCGCCGCCGATCCTCGCGGCTCACGCCCGCCGGGTCCTTCAGATACAGAACGGGCTCCGCGCCGCCGCGGAGCTGGCAGCCCTGATGCTCGCTCGAAAGGAACCCGCTGCCCCAGAACCGTGCGGCAAGTGCCTGCGTGTTTCCGAACCCCTGGGAGATCATCACCACAAAAGCTGGCAGATCCGCATTGGAGCTCCCAAGCCCGTAGCTCACCCATGCGCCGAACGCCGGCCGCCCGGGCTGCTCGTTGCCGGTCTGAAAAAAGGTAATGCCCGGCTCGTGATTGATCGCATCGGTGTGCATGGAGTGCACAAAGCAAATCTCATGGGCAACCGATCCGATGTGTGGAATCACCTCGCTCAGCCAGACGCCGTCTTGCTGATTTGCATAGCGTGTGAACTGGAACACCGAGGGCGCGACGGGGAATCGCGACTGGCCGCTCGTCATGCCCGTGAGCCGCTGTCCCTTCCGGATCGAATCGGGGAGGTCCTGATTGAACCGCGCGCGAAGCCCCGGCTTGTAATCAAACAAATCAAGCTGGCTCGGCGCGCCCTCCATATGCATATAAATGACGCGCTTCGCCTTCGGCTTGAAGTGGGGCGCGCCGAGCGCCCCCATGCGCGCCGCGTGCGCGCCCGAAGCCGCGTGCGATTCGAAGGCCAGTGCGTTTCGGCCGAGCAGCACTTCGGAGAGCGCGAGCGAGCCGAGGCCCGCCGAGAGGCTCTGGGCGGCTGTCTTGAAGAAACGCCTGCGCGTGATCTCGAGGGCGCGTTCCTGCAGGGGATCCATGGGCTGTCCGCGTATGTGTATGGAAAGCTAACTCTTCGTGATCACGACGTCGGAGGCGAGCACGGCGTTCGCCAGCATGGTCCATGCGGCGAGGGCTGCGCGATCGGCTTGGTCGGGGAGCGGCGCGGCGCCGACCGAGAGGAGCTTCTCCGCGTCTGCTGGGGCCTTGCGGTAGCGGTCCAGGAACGCGGTAAGAGCCGCCGCAAGCGCATCGCGCTCTGCGGGTGTCGGCGTCCGCCCCGCGCAGCGCCGGAAGAGCCGCCCGATGCGTTCCGTATCTGTGGGAGCCTCGAGCGGCTCCTGGAGCACACGCCATGCAAGAGCACGGGCCGCTTCCACCATCTGCTCGTCGTTCCAGAGCACGAGCGCCTGGAGAGGAGTATTGGTCGCAGAGCGGCGAATCGTACAGAACTCGCGCGTCGGGGCATCGAGCGTCAGCATCGAGGGCGGCGGACACGCCCGCTTCCAATAGGTATACAGGCTACGGCGATACAATTCCTCGCCGGCCCCGCGCTGATAGGTGCGCGTATTCGACTGCACCATCGCAACTTCCTCCCACAGCCCCGGCGGCTGGTACGGCTTCACCGAAGGCCCGCCGAACTTCTCCACGAGAAGCCCCGACACAAACAGAGCATAGTCACGAATCTGCTCAGCCCCGAGCCTTCGCCTCGGCATCCAAGCCAGCAGCCGCCCGTCGGGGTCGCGGGCAAGCGCATCTTCGCGAACGCGCGCGCTTTGCCGATAAGTGGCACTCTTCACCAGGAGCGAAAGCATCGCCCGCAGATTCCACCCGCTCTCGCGAAGCTCCACCGCGAGCCAATCTAACAATTCGGGGTGGCTCGGCCATTCGCCCTGGAGCCCGAAATCCTCCGTCGTTCGCACAAGGCCGGCCCCGAACACGAACTCCCAAAGCCGGTTCACCGTGACTCGGGCCAGCAGCGGGTTCTGAGGAGACACGAGCCAGCGTGCGAGCCCGAGACGATCGCGCGGCTCGTCGGCTGGAAGCGTTCCGAGCGCTTCGGGCACCTGCCGTGTCACGGGACGCTCCTTATCGGGCATACTGTAATGACCACGCTTCAGCACGAAGGTCTCGCGCGGCTTGGGAAGCTCCTTCATCACCATCGTGAGCGGAATGGAGCGCTCCAGATCCGCAACCGACTTCTCGATGGACGCCACGGCCTCCGACCGAGCGCGGTAGCCCGGCGAAAAGCGAAGCTTCCACTCGCGCGCCAGGGCCGATTCGAGCCCCCCATGGCGTCGCTCGCTCGGCAGCACGGCCGCCGCGAGCGGTCCCGCCAGCTCGGAGGCGTCGGGCTGCGACTTCCAATAAAAACCGGCCTGGCCGCCCGTGTTCACAATCTTGAGGACGACTGTATTGAGCCCGGCGCGCAAGTCGACGGTGAGCTTCTCCTGATCGGGCGCGGCCGGGCGCGGCACGTCGTGCTGCAGCACTTCGGTGCCATTCACAAAAACCCGGATGCCGTCGTCGCTGCCGAGCGAGAGCGGGAGCTTGCGCGCCGTCGGCGCAAAAAGCCGCCGGCCGAGATAATGAACGTTTACTCCGCCGTCGAGGTCCTGGACGCGGCCGTCGGCGAGTCCCAACGCGGCACGCCAATATTGATTCCCAAACCCAAAGTTGCGCTGCAGGTCGAGCGTCGGGCTCTCTTCGGGGCCAAATCGCTTGCCAAAAATCGTGGAGACCTCGCCGGGGAGCGGTCCGACGCGCCACCACTCGCTCGCCGCAACGGGGAGCCTCGCCCGCGCCGCCTCGGCTAGAGGGGAGGCCGAGAACCGAACCCGGCCGAGCGTGTGCTCGCTCCAGATCGATTCATAACGCAACGTCACAAAAATCTCTGTGCCGCCCTCGAAGCCGAAAGGCTCCTGCGCCAAAAGCAACAGGACTCGGGGCCCGGGCTTCTGATGCGCTCCGACGGCCCATCCGCGATCGCCGCTGCCATCGAGCACGTTGATGGCCCGGCCATTGACGTCTGTCTGCTCATAATCCGCCCACGCCCAGGCGAGCGGCACCGGAATGCGCCGATCGGGGGCGCCCGCGGGCGCTGCCTCGAGCTCGATGCGCGACAGCACGGCGTTCCCATTGAACGCGCGTCCAACCTGTCCGCCGGGCAGCGTCGCATCGGCCATCGCCTCGAGCGCGATCACCGACAGCGCGCTCGCCGTCGTCTTCAATGTGTAATGATGCACATCTTTCGGCGGGTTCTTACCAGACGCGAGCACCGAGCCGTCCGGCTGCACGGTGAGCACCGCCCCGCCCTCGGCCTTTGCCTCGCGCGGCTCGAGCACCGCCCACTGCATTCCGCCGTCGCGTACGAGGTTCCCGAGGAACGCCATCCGCTGCTCCTCTTCCTCCGGGATCGGCTGCGAAAGCTCCGCCTTGGCTTCTGTAAGCTTCCTCTCGAGGCGCTCGCGCTCGGCCAGCTGCTCCGATGAGGGAACTCTCAAGAACGGCTCGAGCGCACGGTTCGCGTTGGGCTCTTGCGAGTAGATCCCAGGCTCCTCGATCGAGTTAAAAAACGCGAAGAGCTGGTAGAAATCTTTCTGTGTGATCGGATCGTATTTATGGTCGTGGCATCGGGCGCATCCGAGCGTCAGCCCGAGGAACACCGACCCCGTCGTCGCCACGCGGTCGACTGCGTACTCCACTCGATACTCTTCATCGATCGCGCCCCCTTCGTCGCTCGTCACGTGGTTTCTGTGAAACCCCGTCGCGACGCGCTGGTCCATGGTGGCGTTCGGCAGCAGATCGCCGGCGATCTGCTCCACCACGAATTGATCGAACGGCATGTTGTCGCGCAGCGCCCGCAGCACCCAGTCGCGCCACGGCCAAATCTGCCGCCCCGCGTCCATATGGATGCCCGAGGTGTCCGCGTAGCGCGCCTGATCGAGCCACGGCGTTGCGAGCCGCTCGGCAACGCGCGTTCTGTAGGGCTCCTCGGAAAGCAACTTATCCACCCACCGCTCGTGCGCGTCGGGCCGCCGATCCGCTTCGAATGCATCAAGCTCTTCGGGCGTCGGCGGAAGCCCCGTCAGGTCGAGGAATAGCCGCCGCAGCCATGGGCCGCGCGCCTCCTCGGGGCTCGGCGCGATCCCCTCCTGCTCGAGCCGAGAAAGCACAAATCGATCGACCGGGTTGCGGGCCCACTCCGGCTGGCGCACCGCGGGCACCTCCGGCCGCGCAGGCGGCTTGAACGCCCAATGGGGTTCATACTCGGCGCCCTCCTCAATCCAGCGCCGCACCAAGGAGAGCTCCGCCGCGTTCAGGCGCGATTTATGGCTTTCCGCCGGAGGCATCGCCTCCGAGGAATCGGCGGCGGTGACTCTTCGCCACAATTCACTCTCCTCGGGCTTCCCCGGAACCACCGCCGCGCGCGGCGGATGGCTTTTGCTCGTTCGAATGGCGGTGGCCACATCTCGCACGTCGAGCCGAAGCTCGGCCTCCCGGGATGCGCTGTCGGCTCCATGGCACTTGAAGCAGCGGTCGGAGAGCAGCGGGCGGATATCGCGCCCGTACCGGATTCGCGCCGCGGGGGCTTCATTGCCAGTGGCCAGGCCGGCCCCGAGCGCGGCGCCCCCGAGAGCGGAGGTAAGCAGCAGCCAACGGAGGATCGGTAGCGCCATGTGAATCCAAGAGAACTCCCGGGGCGCTGCCTTTGTCCAGAGGGATTTTGAGCCCCGTCGCGATCCCCCGGCAACGGCGCCGACCTCTGGAAAGCGCAGCGGCAGAGACGGATGGAATGGGTGCCATGGTGAGACCCCCAACCTCGAAAGCGGCCCTGATCCTCGCTGCGGTTTGCTCAGTAGCTGCGGGTGCCTTCGCTGCGGGCGCCGTGCTCACACCGAGCCTTTGCGCGCCGCTGCTCAATCCGCAGGCTCCTGCCCGGGCGATCACTCCGCGCGGCGACCTCGGCGCCGATGAGCGCTCGATGGTGGAGCTCTTCCGCGCCTCCTCGCCGAGTGTGGCCTTCATCACGCGCCTCGCAGTGCGACGCAGCCCCTGGTCGCTGAACGCTACAGAGATCCCCGAGGGGACAGGCACTGGGTTTGTCTGGAGCGATCAGGGATACGTGGTCACGAACTACCATGTGATTCAGGACGCCTCGGGGGCCGTCGTCACCCTGGAGCAGGAGAACTACGAGGCGGAGCTCGTGGGTGTCGCAAAAGACAAGGACATCGCCGTTCTGAAGATCCAGGCACCGCCCGAGAAGCTGAAGCCGCTCCCGCTCGGCAGCTCGAGCGACCTTCAGGTCGGGCAGAAAGTATTTGTGATTGGCAACCCCTTTGGCCTCGACAAGACGCTCACGACGGGCGTGGTGAGCGCGATCGGCCGCGAGATCCGCGCTGTGACCGGGCGCCTCATCCAAGGCGTGATTCAGACGGATGCCGCCATCAATCCCGGCAACTCCGGCGGGCCGCTGCTCGACAGCGCCGGTCGAGTGATCGGCGTGACAACGGCGATCGTGAGCCCATCGGGCGCGTACGCCGGTGTGGGATTCGCCGTCCCGGCGGACACGGTCGCCAACGTCGTTACACAAATTATCCGTCACGGGCGCGTGATACGGCCCGGTTTTGGGGTTGTCCTCGCGGAGGACGGATTTGTGCGTTCGCGAGGCCTCAAGGGCGCCATGATTCAGGAGGTCGGTGAGGGGAGCGCAGCCGAGCGGGCCGGACTCCGCGGATTCATGAGGGATTCCCGAGGACGCTGGACGCTCGGCGATGTGATCGTCGAGATCGAGGGGCGCCCCGTCGATTCGACCGACGATTTCTACAAATTGCTCGACGACCGCAAGCCGGGCGATCGGCTCCGCGTCACGGCTCTGCGCGGCGGAAAGCGCGTCGATGCCACGGTGACGCTGCAGGAGCTGCCGGGGTAGGAGCCGGGCGATCGCGCCGGCTCAGTTGTGGGAATCTCCTCTTGGAGCGCCCCGACCCGGCGTGGAGCGAAACGGTGTCAGGGGCTCCCCGAGCCGTCCTCGTCCCAGGACGAACATCGAAGAGCCCCGACACCTGGTCCACGCTCGAGAACGCTTGCGACTCCGGCACCCAGTCCCAAGCACCGTGAGCGCATCGCGGCTCGAAGCGCGGGCCGAGCCACTGCCAAAATTAAGGGGCCGCCCCCTGCCGGACGCCGGAAAATTGATTCGCGGGCAATTCGGCCCCGTGCGCGCGGTGCTTTCGCTGCCTGTGGCAAAAGTGCTCCGCGAAGCGAGCACGAGGATTTTTGGCGAGATCGAGGAGGGGCGCCGCAGGCGTAGCCAGGGAGTTACGGCGAGGCGGTCCGACGATGAGATCGCCAAAAAGCCCGCGTGCGCAGCTCGGATGACTTTCGCCACGCGCTGCCAGGACCTACGCGCGGCAGGTTGCTTCGCGGGATCCCCGAGAACCGGCGGCGAGCCGATCACTCAAAGGTGCCATTCAGGAAGAGCGCTCCGCGCAGAGCTTTCACTGGCTCGTCGAAGCGCAAGCAAAGCCTCGCGCCCGGCTCCAGCAGTACGCCGGGCTCCAGGTGGATGAGCTCCCAGGGGCTGGCGCTGAAGCGCACCGTAAGGGGCGCCGCGCGCTCCGTATCGACCATCACGCCGAGGCCGAGCGGCACGCGCTCGACCCCTTCGGTCTGCGTTCGCGCCGACAGCCCCAGCGGGAGCGCGACCGACTGGAGACGAATCGGCCGGCCTGGCGGAACTGTATACACCACCACATTTTCCGCCGCCGAGGGCAGCGGAGCGTCCGGCTTGGGCGCGACCCGATACTCCTCAGCATGGTGGAAATATTTGGGCCCGGCGGCGGCTTGCTGCGCCGATCGCAGCCCGCCCGCGTAGAAGGCGGCACCGAGAATTGTGGGAACTGCAGCGAGGAGGATCGATGTGCGCATGGGGGTTGTGAGTCCTGGCGGTGCGGAGCGTTGCGACGCCCGCCCGCCGCCGCAGCTTCCCAGGAAGTCAGCGCCGGAAGGATGGGCGAAACTGTCCGCCGAGGCGCTCAGGGGCGAACGCCGCGGTCTCAAGCCGCACGTCGAGCTCCTCCGCGCCGCGCGCCACCCGAAGGCGAATTTCAGCCTGCCCGGAGAGCCGCCGCGCGATCTCCTCTTTCCCCTGCGCGCCCGAGGTCACCTCGATGCCATCGATGGCGAGAACGAAGTCGCCGTCGCGGAGCCCCGCATGGAAGAGCGCGCCCCCTTCGTCGACGACCACGACTCGAAGCGCGTCGGGCTCGGCGAGCGTGAGGCGCACCTCGCGATCCTCGGGCACGACGGCGAGCGTCTCGCCCCGCGCCTTTCCCTGGGCGGCCTCGACGCGATAGGTGCCGAGCGGAAGCCAGCGCCAGCGCGCACGGTGCTCCGCGTCGAGAAGGCGTCGGCGCGCGCCGCGCCCAGCCGGGAGCCCTGGGGAGCCGATCCGCGCGAGCTCGACGGTCGTGCCCGCGGCGATCTCCGGCGCGAACACTTCGAGAGGCGCGAGCGGTTCGAGGGAGATCACTTCGGTGGCGCCCCCTTGGCCGATGCGCACTCTCCGTCGGTGAAGCTCGATCTGTGGGCTTCCCGGGAGATCGTCCTCTTCGAGGAACACGGTGAGATCGAACTCGCCCGGCGCGAGCGGCGCGAGGCGCCAGCCGTCGGCGGTGCGTTGCGCGAGGGTCTGGTGCGGAGCAGCCGCGCTCGCCGCGATACGCACTTGCCCGAGCGCCTGCGCCGGAAGGTTCTGTAAGAGAACATCGAGCGCCGCCGGAGCCTCGAAGCGAAAGGTCACTTCTCGCGCACCGCGCTCGAGCGGCGCTCCGGCGTCGCCGAGCACCGAATGGCGACACCACAATTGAAACGTGGATGAGTTCCAGAGCGCCGGATCGCCGTCGGCGACGGCAGCCGGCACCTCGAGCTCGGCGGTATCCACCTTGAGACGGCGCGAGCGGATCTGCGTGGAGACGTCGCCGACGACGCTCGAGCGGACGAGGGCAAAAGCCACAGATCCTTCAAGGGCGACTCCGGAAGGGCTCGCAAGGTGGGCGCGCAGCAACCGCATGCCCGGCGTGGGAGGCGGCTGCTCCTGCTCGTTGGGACCACCCTCCGAGCTAGGACCCTGCGGGGCGACCGTGGGAGCACTCGCGCTCGATCCGCCACCGCTTGGGGCTCCCGAGATCCCCACGTCGCCGGTGGGTCGGGGGCGCATCTCGCGCGAGAGGACCCACGCGGCTGCGCCGCCGGCAACGGCCAGCGAGGCAAATGCAATCCAGCGGGCGGCGCGCACGGAATCTGTGGGAGATCGCCGGCCGAAGCGGCGGGCGTCGATTGTGCCGCAGCACGGGACCGGCCGCACGCCGAGAGTGCGGCCCCTCCGCCGCGGAGCCCCTGGGCCGAGAACGGGGTCCCGATTCCTGACGCCGACCGGGACGGGTTCGCCGACCCGACACGGCGCGCTGGGAGCCACTGTGGGCCTGCCCACCGTCACCTCGGGCGCCACATCGCAAGGAGAGCCGGCCGGGCGAAGAGAGGTACAGGATTTGTGAAAGCTCCCAGCTGCACCGATGACCTCCAGCCCCAAAGCGGTATCTCCAGCCCACCCATCGCTATGAAATCCCCCTCTCGCGCTGCAACGGCATGGCTGCTCCTCGGAGCAGCCGCCACCGCCCAGAACCTTACTCCTCCCGCCTTCCTTCCGGGCACCCTGCAGACGACTCCGACGGCAGGCGCGCAGCAGATCTCCGCCGCCTCGCTCGGATCGTCGAGCACACTTCTCGTGTGGGACGATGCCCGCGCTGGCACGTTTGATATTTATGGTATTCGCGTCGATGGAACTGGCCAGCCCCTCGATCCTCAGCCTTTCGCGATCTGCGCGTCCGCTGGAGATCAACGAAAACCGCGCGTCGCCTGGAACGGCCAGGCGTGGCTCGTTGCGTTCGACAGCAACGCTCCCGTTGGAGGGTACTTCACACATCAAGTCGGAGCCGTACGGGTGGCCGCGGATGGGACGGTCCTCGACGCTGCGCCCATCGCGTTCTCCTCGGACCAAAGTACTAATTACTTCGGTGTTGCAAGCGATGGCAACAACTGGGTGATCGCGTCGGCGGGCACGAGCGCCGGCAACGCCGCGCTGCGCGCCCGCAGAATCAGCGCCTCAGGACAGGTGCTGGATCACGCGGGAGTCGTGATGGTCCCCGAGGGACCGTCGATTCTCTTCAACGTCGACCTCGCCTACAGCTCGGGAGTCTTCCTCCTCACTTGGGGCGACGCCTCGGGCACCCGCGGATTGAGATTCAATTCTCAGCTCACGAAGCTCGATGCGAGCCCGAAAGTGTTGGCGTCGTCCGGGCCAGGCCGCATCGCCGCCGGACCCTCACAGTTCTTCCTCGCTTGGGCGCGTCCCGGTTGGTACATCTATACAGACGTGGTCGGGACGCGCATCGACCTCTCGGGAAATGTGCTCGATACAACTCCGATTCCGGTGGCGCCCAACCAATATTACGGCCCTGCGCCGACGGCGACGTGGTCGGGCAGCCAGTGGATGGTGGCATGGCTGAACGGCGTGCAAACCAGCGCCGCGCGCGTGAGCGCCGCCGGTGCAGTGGTCGACCCGACCGGAATCAGCATCACGGCCGGAAGTGCGGGCCAATATTCTCCGGCCATCGGTGCTCTGGCGAGCGGAGGCGCGCTGGTCACCTGGGATGACATCCGCAATTCGAGCGATGACATCTACGGCAACACCGTCTCGGCCGCGGGAATCGCCGGCATGGAGACTCTCTGGAGCAAGAGTCCCGAGTCGCTGTCGCTGCCCATGGTCGCAGCGGGACCAGGGCAATATGTGGTGACTTACAAAGCCGCGGGCTCGAATAGCTCTCGCATCCTCGCCCAGCGCGTGAGGAAAGACGGAAGCGCGATTGACGCGCAGCCGATCGAGGTCGCATCGGCGCCGAATGCGCTGCTCTCCACGGGCGGGTGCGCTTGGAACGGCTCGGTCTACCTCATCGTGTGGGCCGATGGGCAGCAGTCGAAGATCTTCGCGCGGCGCATGGACTCGACAGGGAACTTCATCGATGTCTCCCCGATTTATGTGCTCCCTGGATGGGCACCCGACGTGGCTGCGCTCCAAGGCGACTTCCTCGTTTCGGGGCTTCGCAGCACAGGCTATCCGCAATACGTCGACTCGTTTGCTACACGTGTGCGCGGCACCGACGGCGCCGTTCTCGACAATCCCAATCTGTGGATCGGAACCACCTACGCCACGCGCACTCGGATCACGACCCTCGACGGCCGATGGCTCGCCGTCACCGAATCGCACAACAGCCACAACGATAGCCAGTATGGCATCCTGGCGACATTTGTGACTCCTGCCGGTTTGGTTTCCCCACAGATGGTGGTGGGCAACGGAATCGCGGGCGCTGCCAACTGGGGCAAGGTCGACGTCGCAAGTTCGGGCTCGAGCGCGCTGATCGTCTACCATTCCGGAAGCAACTGGGTGAACAGCGACGTGCTCGCGTCGCGGCTTCTCCCGAACGGCGGCCTGAGCCACGTGGGGGTGAATCTCACTCTAGGGGCCGCGAGCGGCCAATCGGCGGCGACGGCGCTCTGGAACGGAAAAACCTACTTTGTTGCGTACCAGTCGCTGCAGAACAATCCCGAGAATTATGATCTCGAGCCGGATATCTATGCTGTTCGGCTCGGTGAGAATGGCGATGTGCTCGATCCGATCGGCTGGCCGATGTGGACGACCGAACAATACGAGCAGGATCCCATGGGACGAGGCTACAGCAACGGGCCGGGGCTGTTCGCCTGCTCGGCATTCGATCCGATTCAGGGCGCGTACCGAATCTCGGCAAGAGCGCTGCGCCCCGAGGGAGTCGACAATTACGGCACCGGCACTCCCGGCTGCTTCGGGCCGCAGAACATGGACGTGAGCGGGATTCCCGCGATCGGCGATGCTTCTTTCTCCTTCGTGACAAGCCACGCTCCGCCCACCGCGCTCGGACTCGGCCTCCTCTCCACGATTCAGGATTTCGCCGGTTCCGATCCGTTTGGCATCGACGTGCTTCTCCACGTGGGACTCCTCGGTGCTCCCGATGTGTTGCCTTTCGATATGTTGAGTGATGCCACGTTGACCGGCAGTGCGACTCTCGGCATCCCCAACGTCCCTGCTCTCGTCGGGAACATCTACTACGCGCAGTCTCTGTGGGCTTGGACCAGCATCTGCAGCCCGTCCCTCTATGGGCTCAGCACCTCGAACGGGCTCCGGATCGTCGTGCAAGCACCGTAAGAGCAGGCTGGATCAGCAGGCTGTTGAGAGACTGCATCGGAGCGGCTCGAAGTTCATTTCTTGCGAGTGCGCGGAGAGATGCGTGAGACGCAGCGAGGAGCTGCGTCGATCGCGTCTCTCCGATCCGATCGCGAAAAGCGGACGAGAAGCCCCGGAATGCGATCTTCAACGGCCTGCTGAGTTGGCGTGCCAAGGAGGTCATCCGACCGGCGCGCCGCCCCGTCGCGCGCTCCGAAGTGTAAGAACTCAGCGGCGCGGAGGGGCGATGGAGTGGGCGGGAAGCGCGGCCACCTGGGTGCGCGCCTTCTCGGATACGGGAACTCCCCATCGGTCGAACAGCGGCGCGAGATTGCGTCCGGTCACCTTCGACATGCCGGTCAGCCACAAATCGCGCTTGGCGAGGTCGCCGTGAGGCCGGCTGGGGGCGGGGCGGGCGCGCACGTCGTCAAAGAACGTGCGGAACGCTTTCCAGCCATAGGCCTGCTGCATTTCTACAAAAAACCAAAGCGCCACGGCAGGATCGCTCTTCCACTTCTCGAAATCGGGATTCGCCAGGTACACCTCGACCTTCTGTGCGAAGTTCGCGCCGAACCAGGGGTGCTTCACCGGGTCGATCCCGCAGAGCTTCTCCATTGCGTGGAGAGTGAAGAGATTGCAGGTGACTTCGCCGGTTCCGTCGAAGGTCCACGCAGAGCGTTGGGAATTGTGGCCCAGCTCGTGGAAGTGCCCCCAGCTCCCCTCTTTCTTGAGCTTCTCGAGGTCCATCGCCGCCTCTCCGCCGTCGAGGTGCGTCATGATCGGATAGCCCGAGTGCATATATCCCGCGCTGATCTGGATATCTGCGACGATCCGCTCGGACCGCTTCGCATGGATCGGCTCTCCGAGGAGTTCCGAGTGGGCTTCCCACACGGAATCCCACCACGCCGCCAGCGCAGCGGGATCCTTCACCTTGACAAGGTCGGCGGCGCGCACGGTGTGCACAATGTGCTTCCCTTCAATCTCGCCCCAGGGAGCCGCTGCAGCGCCGCGGGCAGACGGCCACGTCTCCGGGTCGGACTCGCCGAGCACAAATCGCGCCGCGCTGACGGCACCTGTAACTTTCATACGGAAGGCCGTGCCCGCGGGGAGCCCCTCGACATACAATAATCCACCGTGGGGCGATGCGATGGAGAGCGAGCGGCCGCTCCAGGAAAATCGCCGGCTGACGGAGGGCCAGCGGTTCCAGTTCGAGAGTTCCCACAGTCCGTCGGTGTGGGCGCCGATGCGCAGGGCCGCTTTCGGCGGCGGCGCATCCCCGAGAGCCTCAAAAGAAACTACTTCTCCAGGCGGCGCATACAACCCGAGCGAAAGCCACCCTTCCGCCGAGGCTGTTAAAGTAACTTCCCGAGGCGACCGCGGCGCATCCTTCGGCACAGCTCCCGGGAATTGAGCGACCGTCGGCGCCGGCTCGATCTCGGCCGCAGGCAGCTCCGACCACCGCCGGTCGAGCCATGCGACCGCCAGTGCGTCGAGTGCGCTGTTGCCGATCTGGCGCGGCGGCGTCCTCGCCCACTCCGCAGCCCTCGCCTCAGCGCGGGCGCGGAGCGGCGCCGCGACGAGCGGCTCATCGTCGGGAAGCGCGCGAGTCGCCGCCAGCAGCGTGGAGCGAAGCGCGCCGTCCGAAGATCCGCCGCTCTTTTTTGTTTTGTCCGCCGCGAGGAGCTCCTCGAGCGCCGCGCGCGCATGGGCCGTGCGCGGCGGCCTCGGCGACACGGCGAAGCGATTTGTGGGGCCGCTCGACAGCGAGTCGGATCCGAAGGCGATTCCGAAGCTCAACAATACTTGATTGCCTTCGTGGTCGCGTGCCAGAGATTTTCCCGGATTGAGCTGCATCCATCCCCAGCCCGTTCCCGCACAAATCAGAGCGCCGCCTTTCTCGAGCCACTGCCGCATCCCGGCGATTCGTCCGGCGTCGATTCCCGCGGGTAGCGCCGTCACGACGAGATCGAGTCCTTCGAACTCGCGCTGCGTGGAGACCTCAAATCCGAGGCTCTTCAACTCTGGCTCGAGAGCTCGGTCGCCCCAGAGCGCCGCGCGGGCGCCCGATTTGTTGCGAGTGACCCACAAGGCAAGATTCCTCATGAGCTTCCGCGTTTCGCCCGTCTCGAGTGCCGGCTCGGCCAAGTATCCCGTGTGTCCGAATACGCCGATGCGGCCGGCGCCGAACTGACTCACCGCCGCGACGGGAACGGCTTCGCCAGTTCGCTCGGCGTGGGCGACGAGCACATGGGCATTCTCACCGAACACGACGAGACTCCCTGGGCTGCCGGGCGCGGCGATCGAGCGAACATCGGACAGAAGCTCCTCCACCGGGCTGCCCATCGAGGTCTGCGCGGGTGCGGGCGCAAGCCCGAAGCAGACGAGAGTCCACAGACCTGCGAATGCGCCGGCCTTCGGATCGAAAAAGAGAGACGGGTTCACAAGTTCATCCTGGCGCAGCGCGCACGCCGGATGAAACGTCTCGTTCGGTGGCGCATCGAAACCCGCTGGAAACCATGGGCAGTGAGCCCGCCTACGAAAAATACCCCGGACGATCCTCCAACCCTCCACGGAGCCCACCATGAACCGGACCTTCCGCACCGTCTCTCGCAAGACCGATGTCCGGCCCG
The DNA here is from genome assembly GCA_016792805.1 of Planctomycetota bacterium. GTDB lineage: Bacteria > Planctomycetota > UBA1135 > UBA1135 > JACQFD01 > JAEUHX01. Next base: position 50,373 of record JAEUHX010000013.1, on the reverse strand, counting down.
CCGCTCAGCTCGAGATCCGGCTGATGCTTCAGAGCTTCGGCGATGCCCTCAGGATTCTCCGCGATCGCGTGCCCGCCCAACTCGTCCGCAGCGAGGATGGGACGATTCGGGCGAGCTGGGATACGACTCACCGAGCCGCGAGCTCCGCACACGGGCCCGCTGTGCTCGTGCCGGTGGTGATCGCGCGCCGGGGAACGCGCTTGCGCGACGGCCGCTGACGGCGTCGGCTCGTGCGACTCTGAGGAGTCGCGGAGGTCGTCGAGGGACGGCCGCGGCCGTCCCTCTCTCATTCCCGCGCTGAGGCAGTGCGGGTGTTGCGGGCGCAGCAGCGGAGCGATGCCGGATCGGCGGTGCCTGGTTGAAGCAGCCGACGTCCCTGGGATTCCCCCGGAGACTCTGTTCCTTGCGGCAATGGCCGCATCCCAAACCACAGCGCCTCCCATGCTCACTGCCTCGAGCCTTACGTTTCTCGCGCTTTTCGTTGCCGGCGATCCCGACACGGTGCTGACGCGGAAGATCCACACGGACGCCGCGACCTTCGGGGATCGTGAGATTCCCGCGCGCGACCAAACACAAATGATCTGGATGCGGGGAACGCAACAGATGCGCATCGAGGACGGCGATCGCGTGACGATCATCCGCCTCGACGAGAAGAAGATGCATCTCTTGAATACCAAGGAAAAGACCGCTTCGACGGTGGATCTGCCGTTCGACGTGACGAAGCTCCTGGGTGACGCCGCCGGAGCCGGACGCGGAGGCCGCGGTGGTGAGGGCGGCGGCCGCAGCGAGGGAGGTGCGGCTTCCCGTCCCGAGGGAGGCCGCGCGGGCGGCGGCGGCAGCGGTCCGCGCGTGACATTGAAGCCCACCGAAGAGACGAGGAAAATTAAGGATTGGAATGCCAAGAAATACACCGTTGCGCGCGAAGGCGGCTTCGGCGGCGGCGGCGATGAGACGATCTGGGCCAGCAACGACCTCGGGATCGACCCGAAGGCGTTCCATGAGCTCATGGCACAGATCCCCTCGATGGGACGCGGGATCAATAATTCCCCCGATGAGATGAAGAAGCTCGAAGGTGTTCCCGTGCTTGTGGAGCGCGTGCGCCGCATGGGCGACGCCGAGCAGAAGACCACAGAAGAGATCGTGTCGGTGGAGAAGAAGGAGGCACCCGCGGGCGCCTTCGACGTGCCGGCCGATTTCGAGAGGAAGCCGTTCGACGTGCGCACGATGCTCGGCGGCCGCGGCGGACGCGGTCCGGGCGGCCCCGGTGGCGAAGGCGGCCGTGGGCCGGGCGGCGGGCGCAGCCCGCGCAATGAGGGCGGCGCAGCCGGCCCTGCCAGCAAGCCTGCGGAAAAGTAACTTCCTAGGCTGGGATCCGACGGGGCGCCGGAAAAATCCGGCGCCCTGTTGTTTATGGACTTTGTTCACATGCCGCAGATCCGGTCTCAGCCAGAATCCGCAGCATGGAGAATCCGTCACGGCGTCGGAGGCGAATTCTCCAGCGGACTGTAGAACTGCAGCCCGTTCTCGCCCGGATCCCGAAGGTGGAACTCGCGCGTCCCCCACGGAGTGTCGGCGGGCGCCGCCCAAGGGCTGCCGGCGCTGGCAGTCGAGGAGATGCCGCCGCGTTGCAGGAGCTCCGCAAAGAGCCCATCCACGTCGCTCACGAGAATTCGAATCACCGGGCGATCTCCCGGATGCGCCCACAAATCCGGACCAGCCCATTGAAGATGAAGCTCCACCTGATCCCGCACGACGGCGGCATATCGTGGGTCTTCGGCGCGATCTTGAAAAGTGAGCTTAAATCCGAGGTCACAGAAGAACTGAATCGAATCGACGACAGATCGTGCGGCCAGGACGGGGTGCACCGCTTTCAGCTTCGGTTTCATAGCGCGCGGGGGTCTCAGCACTCGGCCTTCGGGTGCGCGACCATCCAGCCCGCAGATTCTCGCGCGCCCGATGGGGTTCCCGCAACGTCGGAGTGGCGCGCGCGCAGCTACTCCACCATCCTGGGCCACCACTCTCGCAGGCGTCGCGATGCGAAGGGGTCGTCCATTTGTGTGAGGAATTGCGTGCAGCGGCTGCGCAGCACGCGAACGGTCGACTTCTGAATTCCGTCGGGACGGAGAATCCGGACGGGGAGCACTTGGATTTGTGGAATGGCGCGGAGGAGCTTGAGACTGATCCGCGCAAACTCCATCTCGTGCTGGTGACGCTCGCTCACGAGCTTAAATGTGAGGGTGAGCACACCCGAGTCCAGACAGAGGGTAGGTGTCGTGCATAATCCCTCGCCGTCGATCGCGGCGCGAGCGGCCGCGAGGGTCTCTTCGGTTGCTTTCCATGCCGGGCGGGATTCGGGCCGTGATGGCGGAGGCGCGGTTTCGGGAGACTTTCGCACGGGCGAGTCCGCAGGCATTCCGATCCACTCCAGGCCATGGATCACGATGGGCGAGGTGGCCAGGATCCCCACACTGCGCGCGGCGAGATTCAGCCCGTCGGGGAGCTGCAGGTCGGCGGGGTCGTCCACATAAGTGATCACATTTCTGCCCTGGAGATTGACCGAGATCGAATCCTTGCGGAGCTGGAGCAACGCGGTGACCGCGGTGCCGTTCGGAAGAATCCTGGGGAACCGCATGCGCTCGAACTCTTTGCCGTTTTGTGGCTTCCGGAGCTTGCCGATGCCGCACCAGGCTTCTTTCCCCGATCCGAGAATGGCCTGAAAGCCGAAGGACGCGCCGCGATGCAGAATTGAGACGCCCCCAAGGCCCGACCGACGAGTGAAGGTCACTTTGAGGTCGAACTCCTGCGCGGAGGGAACTTCGAATTGTATGCATGCGCCGGGGTCGCCGTCCGTGCTGATCCCCTTTTCGACGCGTCGCCACGGGCCGGCCACCGCGGCCTTCGCGAGGTCGAGGCGAGCCAGGAGGTCAGCTCGAGGGCGGAGTTCCAATTCGTCGGAGTCGTCGGTGCCGAGGGCGGGTGTGGGTGGTGCGCTGCAAGCAAAAACCACGGCGAGCATTGCGGGAAGTGCGGACATGGGTGACTCCGGGACGGTTGCCTCCATCCCAGGGATCTCGCCCCGCCGCGAATCCGAACGCTGAAAAGGGAGCGATACAGGGGCTCCGCTTCCTCATCCGGACGCGCACGCGCGTCCGAATCGGAGCGGGCACGGAGGACATTTCAAAACTCATCCGGACTGTGTACGAGCCCTCCAGAGCAATTCCGTGCCGATGCTCTGGGTAGCGATGAAGAATCCACCTCTGAGCATGATCTCCTACAGGCTTTTCTTCATCCGCGCGCGCATGCGCGCGCGAGATCGTCTCGGGCAAGCCCGAGCCCTACGGCAGAACCTATGCTTGCACAGATGCGGGATGGCGTGGAAAAAGGCGTGAGTCAATCTTGATGTGCACTGATGTTGATCCGTAGGGTCGGCGCTCGCGCCGAACAATGGCGCGGGGCTTGCCCCGCGCGATGAGGAATCGGTACCGAGATACTTCATTCGGCGGCGCATGCGGCGCCGAATCGCCATGGGCACGGCTGACTTCTGAAACGGCCTCCACGCCCGCTCCCCACGGCAGGATGAAAGTTGCCTCGGTTCCACACTTCAGCAAACAAAGATGCGCCCGCTCCCCACGGCGAAAAAAACAAAGCTCCGCCCAAACCCACAACGTAACAGTTACCGCGCGCGGTAGCGCGCGTCGAAAGGCGACGCGCCCGGTGTGCGCTCGATGCCGTGATCGGGATTCGCGGCCGCGTGGCGCAGCACCTTGAACGCCGTCTCGAGGTCGTCCACCCCGGAGGCCATCGCGGTCTCCTCCACCGTCATTCCATCGCCAGGTCGGCTGCGCAACGCGGCGAGGAGCTTCGCCTGCACCGCCAGCACACCGGCGGCGGCCTTCTTCCCAGCCTCCACGCCCGGCTGGTGATAGGCATTAATCCCAATCAAGCTCGCATAGAGCCCGACGGCCCGTTCATACAGAGCGATCAGCGCGCCCACCGAGCGCGGGCTCACCTCATCGATCGTAATCGTGAGCGTCTCGCGGCCGCTCTCGTGCAGCGCGCGTCGCGTGCCCTGATAGAACGCGTCGAGGTAGTCGCCGCTCGTGACCCCAGGCTCCACTTCCATCGACTTCTCCCGCCGATCTCGAAGCACCTCCAGGAAAGTCACAAAGAAATTATGAACTCCGTCGCGGAGCTGCTGCACATAGGCGTGCTGGTCGGTCGACCCCTTGTTTCCGTACACCGCGATCCCTTGGTGCACCGTTTTTCCCGCCAGGTCCTTCTCCTTCCCGAGCGACTCCATCACCAATTGCTGCAAATACCGGCTGAAGAGCTCCAGCCGATCCTTGTACGGCAGAATCACCATATCTTTCTGCCCGCGCCCGCCCGTTGCGTGATACCACGCGAGCGCGAGCTGCGCCGCAGGGTTGCGGCGAGAATCCACATTTCGCGTCACGCCGTCCATGGCCTTCGCGCCCTCCAGCATGCCCGCCACGTCAAGCCCCTGCAGCGCCGCCGGCAGCAATCCGACCGCCGAGAGCTCCGACGTGCGCCCGCCCACCCAATCCCACATCGGGAAGCGCTCGAGCCACTTGCCCGAGACTGCAACTTTATCGAGCTCGCTCCCGTCCTGCGTCACGGCCACGGCGTGGCGCTCGAATGCAAGCCCCGCCGCTTGATACGCCCGCGCCATCTCCACCATGCCGTTGCGCGTCTCCTTCGTGCCTCCGCTCTTCGAGATCACAATCGTAAGCGTCGCGGCGAGGCCGCCAGCCGTCGCGCCGAGCTTGCGCACCACGAGATCGATCCCTTCGGGATCTGTGTTGTCCACAAAAAAGATGCGTATCGGGTCGCTCGGCTCACCGAGCGCCTGCGACACGAACTGCGGCCCGAGCGCGGAGCCGCCGATTCCAACGACCGCCACATTCAAAAATCGGGGCGCCTTCTCCGGCTTGAATGCGCCGTCGTGCACCGCACGCGCAAATTTGAGAATCCGCTGGTTCGTCTGCACGATTGCGTCGCGGATCGCAGCGCTCGGCGCGCGGTGCGGATCGCGAAGCCAATAATGGCCGACCTGCCGCCCTTCGTCGGGATTCGCGATCGCGCCGCCCTCCAGCTCCGCCATCGCGCGGAATGCCGCCTGAACCTTCGGCTCCATTTCCGCTTGGAACGTCGGTGTGAACTTCAATCCAGACAAATCGAGCGCGAAACCGACATCGCTCACCTCGAGATAGCGTTCCTGGAAATTGTGCCAGAGGGAGTCGCGAGTCGAAGTGGTGGTCATAGTTTTGTGGAAACTGAAAAGTGGGCTTGTGTCCGGCGCGGCGCGCGCATCAGCGCTCCCGCACCTCCCGGCGCAGGAAGTAGACGCGGTAGCTTTCGGCTCCCGGGGGGAGCCACTCCAATCCTTCGCCGGTCGCAAGCGCCCCCGCTGGTGCCGACCAGGGCTCCAGGCAGACGAAGTCGCGCCCCCGGACGGTCCAGACCACCACCACGGGGAAGCCACCGTAGTCGAGCCGAATCGACTCGCGCCCCGGCAGCCGCAACCGTGCCGCGCCTCCCCGGGGATCGAGAACGTGCAGGTCGACCTCCTCGCCGGCGAGGTCAGGAGATTCGTACGCCGCCGCGCGCCCCGTGCGGTTGTCGAAACTCCGCGTCGCCGCCACCTCAAGGCGCGTCGCCCCCTTCTCGGCGTCGGGCACCGAGAGGTAGGGATGGAAGCCGAGGTGCACCGGCATCGGCGTCGATCCCGTATTCCGCACGCCCGCCTCGCAGCGCAGCGCGCCGCCCGCGAGCGAATAAGTGAGTTTCAACTCAAACTCGAAAGGGAAATCCGCGAGCGTCTCCGCGGAAGAGCGCAGCATCATCGTGATCCCCTCGGGCTCGGGCGTTCCCTCGTCGAGGCGCGGCGGGGTGTCGGCGACGACCTCGAACGGCAGGCGCCGCGCGAACCCGTGCTGCGCCAGCGCCACGCGGCGGCCGCCCACGATGCACTCTCCCCCCGGGAGCTTGCCCGCGATCGGGAAGAGCACCGGGATGCCGCCGCGCACATTCTTCGTCTCGTCGAGAAATGTGGACTCGTCGAGATACAACATTTCGCGCCCCTGGAGACGCAGCCGCGTCGCCAAGGCGCCGCGCAGCGGCGCCACTTCAAGAAGCGAATCTTCCTGCGCGCTGCGGAGCAGGAGAGTCTCGAACGGACCGCGGTGGCTGCGCTCGATCGCCATGCGGGGGCGGTTGTACCTCGCCCCTGGCGCCGAGTCGACGACGCTGGCGCGCCGCTACGATACGCCACCATGCGGACCACTCTCTGGATCGCGGCGCTCGCGGCGAGCGCCCAGGAGCCGGCGGCGCCTCTCGGCGCCGAGTCGCGCGCCGCGGCCGCGACTCTGCCGTCGCCTGTTGCCACCCGGTTCGAACTCGGCCAAAGGCTGAGGGAGCTCGAGCGCGCGTGGATGGGCTGCGTCGACACGGTGCGGCGCACCGAAGCGACGCCGCTCATCGAACAGGCGATCCAGAAGTTCTTTCTGTTGGGGGGCGACGCCACGGTCGCACCGATGGATGCTGCGCTCGCGCTCCTGCGCGGCGAAGCAGCCACGCCGGCGCGCCTTTGGGCCGGGGCCGTGGCGGCCGACCTCGCTCCCTTCGTGCTGGAGGCGGAGCCAACGCGCGCGCACTGCCGAGTCCGGCTTCTGTATGAACTAGAGGCCGAGCGCCCGAATCTCCAACTGGAGCTTCGGCGCGCTCCCGGCGAAGCGCCACTCGCAGTGGTCGAGCACGCCGAGCGCGGCGGCGAGGTCGAGTTCCCATTGCCGAAGGAGGAGCCCGGAGATCGGCATCTGACGGCCACTCTTTTGTGCGAAGGTGCGCCCATTCGATCATTTGCAATTTCTTACTCTCGAGTCACAAATGCCAAGGAGCGGTTGCAGGCACTCTCTGGCTCCGTGCGCTCCGCAGCCGCCGCACAGCTCGACGGCGAGACGCTGCGGGGACGCCTGCGCGACCTCGAGCAGATGCTCGCCGGGTCGCGGCTCGAGACGGCGGTGCCGTTTCATGAGCTTTTATTGCAAACGGAATCCGATGCCGCGGCCGTCGCCGCAGGGCGCCCCCTGCCGCTGCCCGCCGGGCGCGATTTGAGGCTTTCGGTTCCGCGTCCGAAGGGAGGCTCGACGCCGGCCCGCGCATGGATCTCGTCGCCGGACGCCCCGGTGCTCGTCGTAACGCTCCATGGGGCCGGCGGGAGCGCCAACATGTTTTTTGATGCATATGGCGACGGCCTCGCGGTGCGCCTCGCGCGAGAACGGGGCTGGAACGTGGTGGCGCCGACGGTTCCGCCCGGTGGCGCCTTCGTGGCCGACGCCATCACCCTTCTCCAGCAGCGCACCTCACCGAAAGCTGCTCAGATCATTTTGGTGGGCCATTCCATGGGAGCCATGACGGCGGGTGTGCTCGTGAGCCGCGAGCCGCGCCGCTATCTCGCGGCAGTCGAAATTGCGGGAGCCGGCTTCGGCGACGCGGCGGCTGCGGCGCGGGTCCCCCATTTCCTCGCAACCGCAGAAAAGGACTTCGCGCGCGGGCAGGTCGACGCGCTCGCCCGCGCGCTGGAGAAGCTCGGCGGGCGCGTCGAGTACCGCCGCTACGGCAGCGATCACTTGATGGTGGTTCCCGACGCACTCCCCGACGCCTTTCGCTGGCTCGACGGGCTGCTGACCGAGGCCGCCTCGAAGCCGGCCAGCGCGGATCGCGATAAATAACGCCTGCGGCGCAGCCGGTCCGCGGTGAGACGTCGCTCGGAAACTACAACGAGACGGTCGATGCGCTCGTCGGTGTGCGCACCGAAAGTGTGACACTCACAGATTCTTTCAGCGTGAACCCCGAGATGCGCAGCTTGCAGGCGCCGAGCATTCCGAGCGGCATCCGAGTCAGGCAGATGCCCGACGCGCCGTAGCTTCGCTCGTAGACACCCGTTTCCAGCACGTTGCCATTGGGGTCCACCAGCGCGAGCGTGAGCGGGAGGCTTCCCACCGTGGGCACCACCGCCACGTCGAGCGACGATCCGGGCACCGACCAAAAAGGAATCTCGAGCGGCCCGCCATTCACCTTCGGCGCCGATTTCTTGGCATTCACGGCGCCGAGCTTCGGCTGCTTCGCGCTTGTCACAATTTCGTAGAGCCCGGTGGTGCCAGCCTCGGCCGTGAGCGCGAGCGTGAAAAGGCCCGACGACGGGACCTTGATCGTTTTCTTGATGTCCTTCGTCGTCGGCGCCCCGACCTTCACTGTCTTCACCACGGCCCCCGTCGAGTCGAGGAGCGTCGCCACGAGCTTCAGCGTCGAACCCGTCACCACCTTGGCCGTGAGCGTCAGCACAGTGCCGCCGAGCGCGACGAACGACGCGGAATCATCGGATTCGCCGGAAGTGAGCTCTCCCGTGAGCGTGTCGCCGAGCTGGAACGACGGCCCGGGGGCAACGACGGCCGTCACCGGAACATCATAAAAGACGGCCGCATCGGACGACTTCGCGAGCCGCGCCCGCGCTCGGTGCACTCCGACGGGAAGATCTCCGGTCGAAAGCTGCAATCCCACAGAACCTTCCGGGCCGACGCCGTCGACGGTTCCTGAGGCCGTCGTGAATGCGAGCCATGTGGCGCCATCGACGTTGGATGCCGTCCAAGGAAGCGCCGTCCCTGCTGTGCCGCAGCTTGCCACGGGCGAACTCTGTGCGAGCGTCGAGCCGTCTCCGAGCACGCGATAGGCCGTGATCGCCGAGATGTTCTCCGCACAAAAACGGGCGGCTGGCGCCCCGAGCGACACAATGCTCACGTCGTCGATATACCAATCATCGTCGGCGGCGCTCCCCGCAGCGACGAAGCGGAGCCGGAAGTTATTATGGAAGGCCGAGGGCGGCAGCGTCTTGCGGCTCTCGAAGAAAATCGACTGCGTCCACCCGTCGGAGAGCAGTTCCTCCAGTTCGTTCCACGTCTCAGTCGAATCCAAAAATTGAACGCGAAGGCTCTCACCCGCCTCGACACCGCGGCGCTCCGTCCAGTAGCGGACCTCATGGTTGGAAAGCCCAGCCAGCTGCATGCCATTCGTTCCCAGCGAATCGCCCCCGTCGAGATTCGCCGATCGAGTTCCGCTCGGCTCGGCGACGGCCGCTGTGGAGATCGCCGCCCCCGAGCCGAGCGTCCAACGGCTCGACGACACGGCGGCTTCGGCAAAGCTCTCCTCGAAGGGCAGCGAGAGCGGGCCCGGCAGCGTCGCGAGGCAGCTTTTTGTAGCAATGTACGCGTTCATCTCGGCGAGCGCCTGCGCGCCGAACGTTGTCTCGCTGCCCGAGCAGCCGCCGAGGAAGCTGCACATGATTCCGCAGTCGGCGGTGCCGTCGCAGTGCCCCGAACCCCACATATGACCAAGCTCGTGAGCCGCCGCCGTCACATTTCGCTGATCGCTCACGGAGAACTTGGCGCGCGCCAGCCCGTACGCGAATCCAGTGTCGCACCCCACGCCGACATACGCGAGGCCGACGACTTGCCCAAAATTCTTCCCCGTCATCAGAAAGGTGAGATCGCGCTGAACCGAGTTATGGTTTGCGTTCCAGTGGAGCCGCAGCTCGTTCAGCACGTCGCTCACAGCCGTCGCGGAGTACGGATCTGCGGCGGAAGTGCGCAGGATGAGCGTCTTGAGTTCATACACAACTCCAAGCTGCTGCTCATAGATCGCTGAGACTTGATTGAAGAGGCTCTCGACCTCCGCCGTGACCGCGTCGGGCGTGCCGCCATAAGTAAGGAATGCTTCGTAATCGACGTCGATGGCGATCTCGCCCTCGACGAGCGAAAGTGCCGGCTGCGGCGCGCCGGGCGCGCCCTGCGGCGCGGCCCCCTGCGGTCCAGTGCCCTCCACCATCGCCGCACACGCGAACGGCTGCGGCAAGGCGTCCTGCACGTCGTGAATCAGGACCTCGAACGGGTCAGCGAACTCGTCGAGGTCGCGCAGCGGTTGCATACCGAATCGTCGCCCGCTGTCGAGTTCGAGCGTGCCGCGGAGCGCTCCCGCGGCGTAGGCGGCCGTAACCGCCCCCACGCGCTCCACACCATGTTTCCAGAGGGTGCCGCGAAAGGTTGCCGGAGGCGGCGCGGCGATTTTTGTGGTCTTCACTCCGTCGACGAGCAGCACCTCGAACCCTGGCGCCCGAAACGAGTGCGGGCGAAGGTCGAGCAACATCGCTTCTCCGTCGACGTGCACCACAGTGCGCATGCGGCCATCGGGATCCGAATGCAACTCCAGACGCTCGCGCGAGAGTTCACAAACGCCGAGCTGAGCGCGCAGAGCGCAGTCGCGATCCGAGGGCCCAATGGCCTGTGCCGCGACCGACGGGATTCCAAGAAGCGTGAGCCCAAGAAATGCGAGCGAGTTCATCGAGGTTTTCGTCTGCGTGCCTTCGGCGCGAGTCCTGAGGTCAACAGCGTGGAACGGGCTCGGGGGCCTTCAGCATGGACCCCACCCACCGAGCCCGCCAGCGCGCTCCCCTTTTCGGCAGTGGACGGGCGTCTCCTTCGGTGTCAGGGAACGGCGACTGTGGCGCCGCCGGCGGGAAGCGATGGAGTCAGCGTCACAACGACCGCTTCCTTGGCGGCGAATCCGGCGATGCGCAGGCGGTAGGTGCCGGCTTCGCCGAGCGGAATGCCGAAGAGCGCGCGCCCAGCCGCGCCGTAAGCGCCCTCGAAGGTGCCGGTGGCGAGAGCCGCGCCGGAGGGCGGCAGGAGCTCGAGCACGAGCGGAATGGTGCCGGCCGACGGCACGACGGCGGCCTCGAGGCGCGAGCCGGGGAGCGCGAGGAACGGCAGCTCGAGGACGCCGCCGGCGACCTTGGGGGCGAGCTTTTTTCCGGCGAGGGCGCCGAGCTTGGGGAGCTTCGCGGAGGTGGCGATCGCGTAGGCGCCGGAGGTGCCGCCCGCTCCGGAGATGCGCGCGTGATAAAGGCCCGACGCGGGCAGCTTGACCGACTTTATGGTGTCTTTCTTGAGGGTTCCAAAAGTGAGGACTTTTGTGAAGCTGCCGTCGGCGCTCGCGACCTCGATCACCGGCTGGAGCGAGCTCCCGGCGGTGAGCTTGGCCTTCAAAGAAACCGTCGTGCCGGCTAGGGCGAGGAACGACGCGCGGTCTTGGTCGGCGGGATCGGCGACCGCCCCCTCCAATGTGTCTCCGAGCACAAATCCGACCTCGGGAACAACGACCGCGGTGACGGGCACATCGAAGAAGCTGCCGCCGCCGGCAGTATCGGTGACTCTCACAAATGCGCGATGGAGACCTTCGGGAAGCGCGCCGGTCGTGAGCTGGAGCGCCGCCGTCGGCTCCGGGCTCAAGCCGTCGGAGATGCCCGCGCCGCTCGTGACGGCGAGCCAGGGCACATCCACGGCCTCTGAAGCCGACCAAGGAAGCGCGAGGCCGGGAGTCCCGTCGATCGTGACGGAAACGCTTCGCGGGACTGCCTCGGCGGAGCCGACCGACTGGAACTGTACGATCGCGCCGGAGCCGGCCACGGCCGCGGAAGCGCTGCCTGCGGCGACGCTGACGTCGTCGACGAACCAATCGTCGGTCGCAGCATTTCCGCCGGCCTTGAACCGCAGACGCATCTGGTCGTGGTAGGCGTCCCCCGGAAGCAGCGCGCGCTTGCGCCGGAACACGGACTGCACGGTGCCATCCGACTCCGCCGTGAGGAGCGCGGTCCAGACGCTCGCCGAGTTCAAGTATTCGAAGAGTAAGGTCTCACCGGCGGCCGGCCCGCGATGTTCGACCCAGAATCCGGCCACGAGCCCCGACGACGCCGAGAGCAAGAATCGGTTCGATTCGAGCGAATCGGTGCCGTCGAGGTTCGCCGAGCGCGTGCCGCCAGGCTCCGCAAGCGCGGCCGTGCCGGCTGCGGCGCCGGAGTTGGTGGTCCAGCGGTCTGCGGCAATCGAGGAGCCTTCGAATCCGTCGGCGAAAGGAGCCGACAGCGGCGCCGGAATCGTGGTAAGGCAGGACGCCGCCGTCGTGAGCGGCTTCATTTCGTTCACAGATGTGGCGCCGAAGACCGTGAGGCTCATGTTACAGCCGCCGAGCGTGCCGCACATGATTCCGCAATCGGGGCTGCCGTCGCAATGGAGAGCACCCCACATATGGCCGACCTCGTGCGCGAGGTTCGAGGCGCGCTTCGCAAAGTTCGCATTGACGAGGGCCCGCGAGAGACCGTAGGCGTTGGAGAGATTACAAACGGTCTTCACGGTCGCGAATCCAGCCACGTTGCCGAGCTGCCGCCCCGTGAACAGATAGGCGAGGTCGCGCTTCACAGCCGTTTGATGGGTATTCCACTCCGTCTTGAACTCCGTGAGGAGGCCCTGGTGGTCGGGCGCTGTGTACGGATCGGGCTCGGCCTCGCGGATGACGATCGTCCCGACTTTATAAGTAATCCCGAGCTCCGCCTCGAAGGCAACGGCCATGGTGGCAACGAGCGCTTCGATTTCAGCGACGGCGGCTCCGATCGATCCGTATTTTTGTAACCCTTCGAAATCGACGTCGAAGGCCATCTCAGCTTGTCGGAGAGCGCCGACGGCGGCTGCGGCGGCGGACTGCGGAGGCGGCGCGGCGGGTGCGGCACCGGTGGGCTCGCCGCAGAGGGCAGCCGAAGGCAACAGATCGTCGGAAGCATACACGACGTGCTCGCCTGGGGCCGCGCCCGGCAGCGCGTCGAGGAGCGGCTGCACGCCGTAGACGGCGCCGTCTGCAGTGAGCTTCGCGCGCAACATTCCGCCTTCGAGGGAGCCGGCCACGGTGCCGATCGGAAGCAGCCCATGGCGCAGCACGCGGCCGCGCACGGCTCCCGAGGCGGGTGCGCTCCACTTCGTGGCGGCACCCGAGGCCGACTGGACGCGGACCTCAAATTGTTGTGAGCGCACTTCGGCCGGCTCGAGCTCAAGAAGGAGCGGCTCGCCGAGAACCGGAACGACAAGGCGCACGCGCCGCCACGGATCAGTAACAAAATCCAAAGAAACGCGCGCGAGGCGCGTTGCCTCGAGGGCCCGGCCTGCCACGGCGTCGGCGGGAGCGTCTTGGAGGGCGAGCGCGAGGGCAAAGGTGGCTGCGATCATGTCGGGCAATCCAGCGCGAAGAGTTCTCGGGTGCGCCATCCTCGCCTGCGAGAGCGCTTCTGTCGCGTCCCGGCATTCGGAGATTTTTCGGGGACCATAGCGAGCCTGGCCTGCGATTCCCCTCCCGTCGATGGCCTCGTCCTCCGAATTCGTGCTGCCGCCGTCCACTCATGCTGCGCCGGTGCCCTCGACCATGGCCCCCGCGACAGAGCGCGCCATGGCAGTCCGAGCAACCACGGATCGAGACGCCTTCGCAACGCTCTATCGCGCCCACGTGGGTGCGATCGGGAGGTACATCCATCGGCGAATTGGCGATCCGCATCGAACGGAAGATTTAACCGCCGAGACCTTTCTTGAAGCGATGCGATCGCTGCACCGATTCGACGACCAGGGAGTTCCCATTCGATATTGGTTGTATCGCATCGCCTTGCGCCGCATTGCCACTTGGCTGCGAAAGCAACAGATCCGACGATGGCTCTCTCTCGACGGAGATCCGATGGAGCCGGTGGCTATCAGCGCGGGAGACGGGCCTGTCGAGCGCGAGAGTCGAGAGCAGGCTCGCAGGGCACTCCTTACACTTCCGAGGAAGTACCAGGAGGCGCTCTCGTTGCGCTATCTCGAGGGACTGTCTCTCGAGGAGACAGCCCAAGTACTGAAGATTCCAGTGGGAACTGTGCAGTCGCGCCTCGCCCGCGGCCGCGACCAGCTTCGGGACAAGCTCGGCCGGACCTTTGAGAATCGATGAGACTCCAAGAATGAACAACCCATGACGAATCAAGAATCCGAACTCCTCGCACTGGACCACCTCAAGGGAGAACCCTGGGGTTCCCCCGAAACCATCCAATCGATCGAGGCACGCATTATGCAACAGTTTGACGCAAGCGTTAGTTCTCACACAAGCAAGCTCGTGACCGCCACTGTGCTGGGGCTGCTGCTCCTGACTGGCGCCGCGATCGGCGCCGGCGCAGCGCGAGTGATGCAGAGCATTTCTGTTGTGCAGGACGAGGTTGGCCGCGAGTACCTGAAGTTCGACGGAGACCCCGCGGCCAAGCCGTTCATGCTTCATGTGGAGAATGGCACCGGCGACGCCATGAAGGCGGACATCGAGAGCGATCCCAACTCAATGATTCTTTCCCTGGAGGAGAATGGGAAAGGAGAAGCTCCAGCTCCCAAGGTTCAACCCTCGGCAAAGTAGCAAATCTGGGAGCGCTGAACATGTCTGCCACGAGGCTCATTGCCGCCCTGGTATTTGTGACTGGCCTAGTTTTCGGCTGGACCGCGGCGGTGCTCGCGCCGACGACTGCGGCTCGACCGAGAGATCGGAAGCCAGTGGCCATCCACCGGCAGACGTCGCCGTGCGCGCAGAGAGGCGAGCGGCCCCAAACGCGCCCCGCAGCTTCCGAACGGGCAGATGCTGCAAACGGCAAGCGAGATGCCGAGACGATCCTGCAGGAGCTTCGCTCTGTGAGCTTTCCTCAACGATCCGACGGAGCGAGCCCGGAGGCGATCCATGCCTACTTCGAGGCAGTTCACAATAGCGCACAGAAGCAAATCGATCTCGCCTGGGAGCTGTATCACATTGCCCCGGATCATCCGCAAACGGCGAAGCACGTCGATCGACGATGGGCTGCGATGGAGAACGTCCAGCACCGATCCGTCGATGTGCTCGCAGAGACCAAGGAGCTTCTCGCACACGAAACTCGGGAACCGATTCGCACCGCCGCACTGCTGGCTCGAGCGTGGTCAGCACTTTCTGTAGACTCGGTGCCGTACTTGGATAAGCTACAGATGTCCGATGCAGCCGCCGCGGCGGCGCCGCATGACGCGAGAGCCGCGCTGAACTACATCGAGCTCGCTTCCGCCCATGCGACGAGCGTCGAGGAGATCGAGCGCCTCACTCAGCTGGCGGAAAAGTACTGGGTCACCTTCTCGATGAGCTCCGCCACGCCCAAGAATCTGCGCGCCCGTCTGGCAGCGATCGGGAAATCCGTTGAGCTTGAGTTCGACGACCTGCTGACCGGGAATCGCGTCTCGATCCTGGAACACCTCGGCCGTCCGGGAATTGTGATCCTGTGGGACGGCGATGACGCGCCTTTCCGGACCGCGTGGGACTGGGTCTCCCGACGAAAGGCCGACCTCGAAGCGCGCGGCGTCTACTTCGTCGGCGTCTATTTGTGGCGGACCGATGGAGGAGCTGACGCGGTTCGAGAGAAGGCCCATGCACTCGGGCTCACGTGCCCACAGTATTACGACGGGAAAGGATTTAATACGTTCGACCAGAGCTGGGGCGTGCGCTACGGGGTGACGCTCGCCCCGCATGCTCTCCTGGTGGGGCGCGACGGCACGCTGCGTATGTCGAGCCGGCGTCCCGAATGCCTTATTCCCGCGCTGGAGGCTGAGCTCGCTCGCGGCTCCGCGCCGCGGTAGCGCTCACGACCGAGAGACCGACGAAGGCGGTCCGGCTCCGTTCGCATCTGGTAGGCGGTGTCGGAGCGCAGAGCATGAGTGAGGTTCGACCGCGCGGCGCGCTCGAGCCGCTCACGGAAGTGGTCGGTGCTGTAAAGATTCGAACGCCCCAGAGAGGAGCGGAGGATCTCATTTCACTGCGATCTCAACCATCGGCAGATCTGGAGTCCGTTTTGTGGGGTACATCGTACCGAAGTTCCGCGAATCCCTTGCCCATGGCCCGCGCCGATCTGAGCGATAGAGGCGGAAAGGCGATGCGACGGGGCAGCAGTGGCTTGCCCGCGCCAAGCGTGACGGAGCCGATCTGTACAATAATTTCGTCCAATAATCCCGCGTCGTAGAATTGCCCGACGAGGTCGCCTCCACCCACGAGCCAGATGTTCTTTCCCGCGGCTGCATGAAGCATGTGTGCGTGCACTGGACGAACGTCGCCTCGTACAAATAGAATATTGGCCCCGACGACGTTTGGGAGAGCACGACTCGAGAAGACCCAGGTCGGCTGCGAATAGGGCCAAGCCGCCTCCGAGCCAGGCTTCACCACATGACGCAGCATCCACTCATAGGTCGAGGAACCCATTGCGAGCGCTCCGACGCTCTGAATGAAGTCGGGATAGCCCGTCTCCGCTATGTCCCCGAGCTGGAGAAGCCACTCCAGCGAATGGTCCTCAGTGGCGATGAAACCGTCGAGACTACTGGCTGTGTAGTATTGAGTTCTCATGTTCTAAGCACGTCTACGATCGATGGATCGAGAGACTTGGGGAGCAGAAAAAAATCGCGCGGCTCGATTCTAGACGCCGTTCCCCAGAGGATGGAGTACTCGCGCGCGTCCGTTCTATTGAATCTCCCTCGTGATCATATGTGAGTCCGCGAATGCGCCGCGCACGGAGGGGCGCCGGAGCTCTTGTGAAATCTCACTCGGGCCTCGCCTCGGCGATCCCGCGCATCTCGCGATGCTTGCCTACCTCGAATGCTCCGAACTTAGCTGCCCGTGGCAAAAGTCATCCGAGCTGCGCGCGGGACTTTTTCGCGATCTCATCGTTGGCCCGCCTCGCCGTAACTCCTTGCTACGGCTACGGCGGTCCTTCTCGATCTCGCGAAAAATCCTCGCGCTCGCTCTGCGGAGCACTTTTGCCACGGGCAGTTAGCCGCTCGAGCATCTGCGCCACATCGTCGGGTATAGGAACTGCGATGTGTGGGATCGGCCAGACGATGACCGGAGGATTCTTGCACAAGTCGGGGTGCAGTTTCACTAAATGGAAATCTGTGGCCAGCCGAGAGTCCGGGCGACAGTCGGTGCCTTCACACGCCACTCGCGGCCGACACTCGCGGTAGGAGCAAGTTCGGCCAATGTATTGATGATGGATATCACAGAGGAATACATCAGCGCCCGAGTTGTAGCCCTGCAGACTCCCCTTCAGCCTTCGGCCGGCCAATGCAGCTGCGCCCATGTCGATCTCGGCGGAGACCGTCAGGAGAAAATCGATGTCTTTGGGGTTGCACTTGTCCGTGACGATCGAACCGATGAGTGCGACCCGCTGAACCCCGCGCACAAGAGTGATTCGGCGCACGAATCTCTCGCCAGCTTCCAAGAGCGTTTGTCGAATCGTGGAGCGCAATCTAGCTACTCGCCATGGATCAGCATGGATTCAGCGGGATCGCAATCGGCGGAAGAGTGATCGCCACCCTCTTATTATGGACGTCGCGTCAAGCGGTTGTACTCCGCATTGGCGATTGCGCCACTGCCTCGCCAGGCGCGCAGGACTTCGGCGGGAGGCTTCCTCAGGCAGAGGCGTCCGGGATCGAGCCGGCGTCAGGCCCATGCGCATTCCCCGAACCTGTACAGTTGCTCCGGTGGCATCTTTGTCGCCAAGCTTGGCATGACCTCCGTACTGTCGAACGAGAATGGTCCAGCGGTCGTCGGGTTGTGGAACGGGCATGGTCGTTCGAGCAGCGCTCGTTCTACGGGTGGACGGATTGTAAAGAAGGCGGCGCGCAAAGGAACGAACGCGCGACAGGGATCCTCGCGGGGGAAGGTTGGGGTCACGAACGCGGCGGGGCACGCCCATTGCTCGGAACGTCGGACTTTCTTCAGCGGGGAGAAACCACAAGTGCGATCGACGTCGTTTCGCCCGCGCGGAGCTCGACGGAGTTCGGAGAGTGCAGACGCCACCGCGCGCCCTCGGGCCCCGCGAGTTTGATTTGCGCCTGCCCAGCCGGAAGTCGGGTGATCGCGCCGCCGTGCGTTGCATACACATGGGCCACAAATCTCCCGGCCGGAAGCGCCTCCTCGATATCTGTGCGAACGCTGACGAGAAGCTCCTGCGGCGGAGGTGTGCCCTTCGCTGTGATCACTGTGCACCGGAGCGTCGCGCCGGCACTCACCACCAGATCAGGCACGGCGATATCAGTGCCATCGCGCACGTCAATTCGACCCGAGCGCGCGTAGCCCCACGCAGACGGCGCCCTGAGCTCCATTGGATCGTAGTCCCACTCACCATGCAGCATGTCGATGGACGCAATCCACGGCCCGTTGGGAACGCCCACAAATCGGTAATTGCCATCCGGGTCGGAGGTCGTCGCCGCTTCGAGCACTCCCGCCGGGCTCGAGAGACGCACCGGTGCGCGGACTCCGCGCCCTGCGCGATCGACGACCCGACCGCGGACCTCAGCTCCGAGGAGTTCGAAGCTCACGATTTTCGAAGGATCGGATGGCGCAGGCAGCTCGAAACACTGCTTCGAGAACGCATGCTGAGCTGTAACTTTCGCAGCGCCTGCCGCCTCCGGCCGAACCAGCCGAAAAGCTCCGCTCTGCCCGGTCGTCGTCGAAGCGAGGATCTTCTCATCAGCTCCGGGAACCGGTGCGGTGCGAATCGAAACGGCGACGGCCGGCACGGGGCGCCCGCGAAAAGTAACTTCTCCGACGACGTCGGTCGAGGCAGGCCCCGGCGCCGGCTCGACGATCACGGCGCAGCGGCTGATCGGGCTTGCCCGCGAGACATCGAGTCGCTCCGCGAATCTACGGGAACCAACGGGCACTTCCAAATCGAACGATCCATGGGAAGACATCGAGTCGAAGCTCACTGTTTCGCTTCGCCAGCCATCGGTCGAAACAACGAAGAGCGTACATGTCGTGCGCGGCCGTGGTGAGATCGAGGAGGCACAAATCTTCCAGTGGGCGTCCGAAATTACATTCACGAAATCGGAATCCAATGGTCCGATGATTGAATCCTCGCTCGCCGATAGACAAGAATTCCCTTCGCTCGCTCCAAAAACAACATATTGAATCTTCACCGGCGCTCCCTCGAGATCGTGCGCCCGCACCTCGATCGACGGCGCCCGCCGAGGCCGCAGCACGCCGTCTTCCGCGAGGCTCGCCCAGTCAAATGTCAGCTCATGGAACTCGCGATGCTCGACACGGCCGCGAAGCGACGGCAGCCGAGCGGGAATGCCATCGATACGGAAGGCACCGCTCGCGTCGGAGGAAGCAACAGTTCGGCTGCCGTCGACATTGGGAAGGCTGAGCCCTTCCACACTCACAGTTGCGCCTCCGACTGGCTGCCCCTGGTCATCGAGGATCCGCCCTTCGATCCGGCAGGCGCGCTCGAGCACGAGTTCCTGCAGCGGCGCTGGCGCAGCATCGCCGGGGTCGACCGCAAACACGTCACTCGAGCATGCGCCATAGCCCGGCGCGGACGCGACGAGGAGCCAGCGACCCGGCGCGGCCTGCGGGATAACAAATTCGCCGAGGGAATCGGTGGTGGCGGAGATCGGCTCGATCGTGGCGCTCCGCGGCTCCACCGACGCGAGGCGGACCCGCGCGCCAGCGACGGCGGTGCCCTGAGGATGGAGTACGCGGCCGCGGAGAGCGTGAGGCGAAGCCGCAGGATTCGGGGCCTCCGCGATGCGGGCGCAGCCGTTGAGCGGGATCGCGGCGAGGAATCCCAAGGATGCGGCCGCCAGGAGCTTCATGGCGCTAAGGACGCCGGCCGGCGTGGTTTGTTCGGGCCACTTTCCCGAGCGTGTGGATCGTTGGCGCCGTGCGTCATCCGGACGCGCACGCGCGTCCGAATCGGAACCGGCACGCCGGCTCCCCACGGCTCCGATGAGAGGGGCTTCCCACGGCTCCGATTGGGGAACTCACAACGACCTCGATTGGCGGGACTCACAACGACCCCGATTGGTGGGACTCACAGTGGCTCCGATTAGAGAGAGGCGAGTCCACGGGCGGCGCCGGTCCATCGTGTCGATGCGCCGCGTCCTTCTTGTGAAGTGGGGTTGGCGCGCGCGCCAACCGGGATTGCGGGGCGTGCCCCGCAATGAAACACGCCCGTCGAACCCTAGCGCCGCCCGCGCGCTTCGATCAGCGCGTCGAGTTCCTCGCGCAGCCGCGGGAGAATCGCGTCATAGGCAAACGCGCCCAGCTCCTGCGGTCCTTTCTTCAAGTTCACAGTCGTCGGTCCGCACCAGAGCCCGAGGTCGGCATCGTCCGTCTCCCCCGGTCCGTTCACGCGGCAGCCCATCACCGCAATCGTGAGCTTGTGCTCTTTCGCGTAGGCCGTCATTTTTTTGACCTCCTCCGCAAGCTCAATAAACTTCTCGTTCTCCACGCGCGAGCACGACGGACACGCAATGATATTTAGCCCGTCGAAGAAATTCGGCGGCACCGACCGGAAGCGCCCGGCTTCAATATCACGAATCAGCTCGCGGCCAACCTCGATCTCCTTCCCCTTGTCGTCGAACGGCAGAGTCAATGAAACGCGCAGCGTGTCGCCGATGCCGCGCGACAGAAGTTGCTCAAACGCAATGCGCGTCTTGATGATCCCTTCGGGCGGCATCCCCGCCTCCGTCACGCCGAGGTGAATCGGAACGTCGGGGCGCTGTGCGGCGAAGCGCATGTTGGCGTCGATCACAAGACGCGGATCGCTATCCTTGATCGAGACGCAATAATCTCGGAAGCCGAGCGCGTCCATGATCTCGCAATGATCGACAGCGCTCTGGACGATCGCAGAAACATGATCTTCACCAAACCGCTCCTGATACTCGGGCGCGATCGAGCCGGCGTTCACGCCAATGCGAATCGCGCAGCCGTGCCGCGCCGCTTGGTCGGCGATCCAGGCCACTTTGTCGCGCACGGAGCGCTGTCTCTCGTGATGGTGCAGGTGCCCGGGGTTGTAACGAATCTTGTCGACGTGGGGTGCCACCTGTTCGGCGAGCTTGTAGCTCTCCTGGAGGTCGACGGAGAGCACGGCGTTCGTCTGCGAGCGCAATTGTGCAAGCGCCGCCACATCCTCGCGGCTGTCGACGGCGATGCGAATCAGATCGGCGCCGGCCGCTTCGAGAATGCGGATCTGGCGGAGCGTCGCGGCGAGGTCGCGCGTGCGCGTGGCGGCCATGCTTTGGACGGCAATCGGGGCGTCGCCGCCGACGCGGAGCGAGCGGATGCGAATCGTGCGGGTCTTGCGGGGCGGGATCATCCGTGCCGGGATGCTAACCGCGAGCACGCGAGCGAGCGCGCGGCGCGCGGCGGTCGTGTGTGTCTCGGGCCTCCCCCTGGCGTCTGCCCGCGCCAGACGGAGGGAGCTGGCTGGTCATGGGCCTCAACGGACACGGAAGCCCAAGGACAAGCTGGCCCGCCGCCGTGATCCTACAAACGGAGATCCATCCCGGAGTCCTGCGCGCACCCGATTATTGCGTGCGCTTGAGCACGGCGTCGAGTGTGAGGGTGCTCCCCGACGCTGGAAGGGTGAACGGACCAAGCTCCGTCGGCGCGAAGCCGTCGGACTTGATCACAAATTTGTAGCTTCCCGCCTCCACGGTGAAGCCAATGCGCCCAGGGGCTGACCGCGCCGGCTGGAGCACCCACAAATCAATCTCGTCGCGTACGACGCCCTCCAGCGTTCCCCCGGCATTCAGGACGAAGTCATATTCGAGCTCCCTTAGCGATCGACTCCTTACTTGAGCACCCTCAATCATCTTCGGAGCATAATCCTGGGATTCACACAAATCCCAGGATGGAGCGTCAGCACTCCAGACTCCGAGTGCGCGCGCGCCAGGAATCCTCGGAATCCGATAGCTCGCGCTCGAATCGCTCAGCGACTCGAGCTCGAGCGGCCGCCGCGGGAGCGCCGTCGGGCCCGATGACACGCCCGCGAATCGAAACGCTGGAGCTCGTCCCACTCCGCTTCGAGGATTCGGCATCCGCCGATGCGGGCTTCGGCTGAGCCCCCGGAGCACCTGCCACGACCGACTCCTCCGCGGCTCTTCGCGCCCCGCTTTCGCCGGACCCTTCCTCGGTGGGATCGGTGCCGAGAAAGCAAGCCATCAGCGCGACTGCAACCATCAGCAGCGTGAGGACGAACGCAATAAGAGCGGCGCGACGCAACTCTCAATCCTCGCGGGTACTACTTATTCCCGTCGCCCGACTTCTTCAGCGAATCCGCACGGATATCGATGCGCCGCGGCTGAGCATCCGGCACGGATACCTTGAACGTAATGGGCTCGAAGCCGTTCACATACGCGGTGCCTTGATACTCAGCCGGCTCGGCGAATAGTTTTGTTGCGCGAACGCCGTCCGAATCGTCCGTTTCCCACCCGGGTGCATGGAGCCCGTTCGGCCCCTGCAGAAGCACATAATCGGGCTGGAGCACGCTCCCATCGGGGGCGCGCAGCACGAGCAGAATGCGGGAGCCCGGCCTCAGCCGCACGGTAATCCGGGTGTCAGAGCCTTCGGCCACGATGAACGGTTCACTTTGTGCGGGGGGAAATCCTTCCCTTTGGACATAGGCAATCGCCATGCCTCGAGAGACGCCGCTGACGCGGGCGAGTCCCGCACCATTCGTCTGCCCCGATGCGTTCTGACCGTTCTCGTTGGTTCCGTCCTGATTCTGTGGATTGATATTCACCCATGCCCCGTTCACGGGATTCCCTGACGGATCGAGAACCTCGACGAGAACGGTCGATCCAGATTCCAGCGCAAGGTCGAGCGTTGCTACTCCACCCTCGACGACGCTCACCGTCGCAGTCTTGTTCGTGAGTCCCTTGAACTCCGATGAGGATCGGTCGCGGTACCCTCCATCGAGCTGAGTATTGACAGTCACATTCCCCGGCAGCACGGCCAAGAATTCATACCGGCCGTCCCGATCCGTCGTCGCCTGAGCGTTCGAATTCATGCCGGGCCTCGTCGGATCATGACTCCAGCAGGTGAGCATCAGTCCGGCGACCGCCGTCCCATCGGATGCGCGCGTGACGCGCCCACGGATCGATCCGCCCATGGGCAGCTCGAACTCAATCTTCTGTTTAGGCTCCGAGCTGATCTCTACATCTCTTGAGAAGCCCGAGCTCGAGCCGGCTGCCCAAGCGTGAGAGCTGACTGTGCCTCGACCCGGCTGCACGTTCTGAAAGACCGCTTCTCCCTGATCATTGGTTGTTGCATTCGATGCGAAGTTCTCCTGCGCGGACTCGCCCTCGGCGGTTCGGTAGATGGAGAGCATGACCGTCGTCCCACTGATGGGAGCCCCTTTCTGCGTCACTCGAACTGTGACGTCGACTCCGCCGCCTTTCCTCGCCTGAAAATCAACTTGTGAGGTTCTTCCTTCGACGATCACCACTTTTCCTGAGTGCTGGCGGCTCGCCACATTGGAGCCAGTTCCCTCCCGCTGAGGAATAGCAGTCACGCTCCAGGTCCCTGGGATGAGGCCATCGAGCCGAAAGCTGCCTTGGGAGTCGAGGCTTGTTTGGCGCCAGCCGTTGCGTAGCGAAGGCGAAGGCTCTGCGGCCTCGGTAAGATTAGCGTACACTAATCCCTGCGTGACCGGCTTGCCTGCGTCGTCGAGAACCGTACCGATCGCGCTTCCGCCCGACTTCAGGACGAGGAGCGGAATCTCGATGCGTGCGCCCGGTGCGGTGTCCAAGAGCGCGGAGGCGGCCTCCGTCAGAAGCTCATGGGAAGCGTAGACTCTTACTTTTCCGGCCGGCACGCCGCGGAACTCAAACGAGCCATCAGCACGCACCGCCGCTGGCCCGGGCATGCGGCCTGGAGGCCCGTCCTCACTCTCTTGGGAGACCACTTCCACTCTGGCATCGCGCACCGGAGCACCCGTGGCAGCGTCGACCACTTTCCCAACAATGCTCGCTCCTCCCATGAGCCGCGCAACAAGATCGCCTTGAATCTGCCCCTGCTTCACCTCCACGTCTTCGCTTAGAAAAAGCTCAAACCCGTCGGACGCGACCTCGAAGCGATAGTGCTTCGGGTCGAGACCGAGGATTTCGAACTTCCCGTCGTCGGTCAGGTAGGGAACCTGTCGCTCTTTTGGATAATTTGCGTTGGTCGCATAGTCGTCGGCGGAGACGACGGAGACGACAAAGGCGCGGATCGCCTCGCCGGTCGCGGCGTCGACCACGGTGCCGGCGAGGCCGGTCGGGTCCGGTAATACAATCTCAATATTCTCGGAGTCGACCGGCACGGGTGTTTTTGTTGCGCGCGAACGCTTCTCCATCGCGACGCGAATCGTCTGAGGAGATGCGGTCAACCCGCTGAGACGAAACTGGCCTTGCGGTCCCGTCACGACCTCCTGCACGAGCAAGGGCCGGGGCGGCGCTCCGGGAACAAGAGCCTGAGGCTTCTCTTCCTCCGCATTATGGGCCGACACGCGTACGCCGACGACGGGCCTCTTTGCGGAGTCGACGACGATGCCGCTGATCGAGTGGCCGCGCGCAAAAGTGAACACGGGAGGCTGCGCACTCGCATCGAGCGGAAGTGTGATCTGAGTCGGACCGCTGGAAAGCTGCATTCCATCCGATCGCGCCGACACCTTGTACTTCCCTGGACCGAGGCTCGAGAGGCGGCCTCTCCCGGCAGCGTCGGTCTGGACCACGCCGAACGGCAGCTGTCCGAAGCCGCGGCCGTCCGGAAAGAGCCTCACCCGCGCACCGGGCAGGGCGTCGCCCTTTTCGTCGACGGCGCGCACCTCGAGTGGGATCTCCGGCGCAAGTTGCATTCGGACGGGTGTCACTTCGCCCGGCTTCAACGAAGTGACCGATTCGCGCGCGAGCGCATACCCATCGGCGATCCCGTAGACCCACGCAGCGCGCGTGCTGAGCGAGCGCAAACGTAATAATCCCTTGGAGTTGACTTCCAGCAGCCGGCGCGGCCGGGGCGTTTGAACACCGATGTACCAAGTCTGTGTCTCCTCAGATCCCACTAATACTCCTGCGATCGCCTTGCCCGCGGCATCGACCGCCTCGACCTGAATCTCGGCGGCGGGGCGAAGCGCAATCTCGAGCCCCGCTTGCACTTCCTTGGATCCGAGGTGATACCAGCGCGGGGCCGCCACGCAGGCGAAATCGGCTTCAATGTACAGTGAGAATCGCGGAGCTTTCTTCGGCACTTGAACTTCAAATGTGCCGTCGGCATTGGCGGCAACTTCACAAGTGGCTTTCCAGCCGCCGGCTGACACCACCTTCTGCGCGAGGCTGCCCTCCCGCTCGATTCGCTCCAGCTCAAGCCGGCCGCCGAGCCGCTGCGCGGTAGGCCAATAATCGAGATGGGTCTGCCCTGTCAGCACTGTGACGCGCGCATTCGTGGGCGGCTGGCCGGAGTCGGCCAAGAGCAGCCGTCCTCGCACGCCGACGCGCTCCCCGATCTCCTCCGCGGCGGCGCCCGAGAGCTCAATCCCTTGGGCGCGCTCGCCGCTCCCCGAGTTCGCTGCCGCCGGTCCCTGGGCAGCGCCCTCCGCGGCGGAGGCCGCGGCGCCGAGCTCGGAGCTCGCGCCTTCGTCGGCGCCGCTCACGCCGGTGCTGGTCGTTCGGTCGGGTTGCTCCCCCAGGAAGAGGAAGGCAATCACACCCATGACGACGAGGGCGACGAGGGCAACGATTCCGACGACGGTGCTTCGAGAGGCCATGGTCTTGGGGTCCTGGGAGAAGGAGCTCGATCGATCGGCGGTCCGCAGTATGGACGGACGCCGCGCAGAACTCTTTGCCGAGGAATTCGCGAGACGGCCCGCCCGGTGACGCCGACGCTGGAGGCGCATAGGGCGCTGCCGGCCATGAATCGACGCCTCCCCTGGGCTTTCGCGTTCTGCGCACTGGCGGTCGGATGCGCGGGCTTGGCCTGGATCGGAGTCGACGCGTTCGGCGGACAGGACTCCGAGCCGGTGACAAGCGAGAAGCGCCCGAGCGGCTCGACGGACGCGGCCCCCGCCCGCGCCGCATCGCGCGGGTCGCCGCTCGGTGTGGCAACCCACGAGAGGCGCGGATCCGAGCTCGGGATGCTCGCGTCATCGTGGGATGAGCTTCCGGCACAAATCGGGCCGCCGAGCGAAGAGTCCACAGATGGATTTGTGATTCGGGGGCGCGCTGTCGACGGCACGGGCCGGGCGGTCGCGGGCGCTCTCGTTTTCTGTGAACTCTCAGCTTTGAGCACTCGTCGCGCGCGCGCTCGAACCGATTCGGAAGGCCGCTTCTGGCTCGCGTTGCCATTTGTCCAAGGCCACTTCATCGTCGATGTCCGCGACGGCGCACATCGCGCTCGCACGATCTCTGGTAGTGCCGTTGCGCGGAGCGTCGAGCTCGGAGAAGTGGAGCTGCTCTCCGTTCCCACAATTCGCGGCACGGTGACCGAACCGGGCGGAGCTCCGATCCCGGGCGCCCGCATGATCCTCTGGGATCCGTTGCATCTGCGATCGTGGGACGAATTGGGAAATCCGCAGCCGATTGCGCTGACGGATGCCTTCGGGAGATTTGAGATTCCCGGCGGCCATCTGACGCGCGTCGCTGTGGAGGCCGAAGCTCCGCATCGGGAGGCACAGAAGCTGTTCGCGGAGCGAAAGGGCGATTTGTGGAATGAGCTGAACTTCGTGCTCCCGCCAGCGAAGCAGGCCGAGGGACTCGTGCTGGATCGACAGGGGCAGCCGATCCGCAGCGCCTTTGTGGAAGCTTACTTTTCTGGAGAAGGACATCAGAGAGTCTCAGAGACGGATCGCAACGGGCGGTTCCGCGTCGACCTCGAAGCGGAGCCGAAGCGATTGCAGGTGCTCCGCGTCTACGCGCGCGGCTTCCAAGCGAAGTCGATGGGCGTGCGCGAAGGCGAGTTCCCTGCCACGATCGAGCTGGATGCGATCGGGCCGCTTCGGATCTTTGTGGAGCAGGAGCCCGCGGATGGTCCGATCGAAGCTCATTCCATACAATTCGGAGACAGGTGGAATGAGCAGGCTGACGGATTCTCGATTCGAACGCTCGACCCGTCGGAGTGGACGACGGCGGGTCCGGCCCAATGGCTCATCCACGTACCGCGATTCGAGGATGTTTCTGTGGTGCTCACCACAAAGAACGGGCGCATCTTCCAAGCCTCAAACGGATTCGATCCAGTGCAGCAGGAGCCCAACTCATTACAGCTCGTGGAGCCGATGCAACTCATCGGCCGTGTTCTCTCGCGGACGGGAGTGCCGGTCGCGCGCGCTCTCGTGGAGGTGTCCTCGGCGAAATCCAGCCGTGAGTTCGCCGTGGCGGCGCGCACCGACCGCGAGGGCCGGTTTCGGGTGCAGGGCATTCGGATGAGCACAGCGCGAATTGTGGTGCGAATTGTGAGTGCGGAAGGAGTTCGCGCGCCGGAGGAGCTGGCGCAGGCCGAGGGCGAGACCGATCTCGGAGACCTCGAACTCGATGCGTGTGGGAGCCTCGAGCTGCGCGCGATGGCGGCTGGGCGTCCTGGGGGCTTGGCGCATGCGTTCGCGCTATGGCGCGACACCGAGGGGCCGGCGGGACTTGCGCTTCAGCAGGTTCTCGCGACAGGGAGGGACGGCCGCGCGATCGCGGCGCCGCTTCCCATTGGCCGCTACATCCTCGCGGCGGAGCCCCCGACGATGAAGGCGCTCTCGATCTCCACGCGCTGGAGCGTCGAGCCCCCACCGCTGGAGCCGATTCTGGGACGAACATGGCGCGTCGAGGTGCGCGAGGGCGAGCAGGCGGCGGTGGAGGCGGTCGTCGATCTTCCGTAACGCTCTGTAACGAATGGGTCACGGGCGCGACGACCCAGGCGACAGCGGCGCGCACGCGCGCCACACTGGGAGAGCGCCGATGCGCGCATCCATCCCATGACTGAGCGCCGTGCTTTTTCTGTGTCGACGTTCGTCCGCAATCGCGGGCGTGTGCTTCTCATTCGCCATGCTCGCTTGAAGACGTGGCTGCCTGTGGGCGGCGAGATGGAGGCGGGCGAGACGCCGCTTGAGGCGGCGCGTCGCGAGCTGCGCGAGGAGACCGGGCTTGAGGGGCGGTTCGAGCTGCTGCTCGGAGTCGACGGCGCGCCGCCCGGGCTGCTCGGCTACGAGGAGCATCAGGCGGGCTCGAAGGGGCTTCATATGAACTTTGTATTTGTGGCCGATGCCGATTCGACGGAAGTGCCAAGCCATGTGGAGTTCACAGAACACCGGTGGGTTACCGATACGGAAGGTCTCGATTGTCCACAAAACGTGAAGCAGCTCGTGTCGATGGCGATGCGAGCCGGCGCGCCGGGTCCGCGGGAGATTGCGGAGAGCTGGCTCGAGGCGTTCAACGGGCGGCAGCTGCAGCGCCTGCTCGATCTGTATGATGACGACGCGGTTCACACAAGCCCCAAGCTGCGCGCGCGGGAGCCGAGGACTGAAGGCCGAATCCGCGGCAAGGCGGCACTGCGCGATTGGTTCGCCGATGCCTTCGAACGGCTGCCGGAACTCCGATATGTGAAGCGATTTGTGACAGCGGACGCCGATCGTGTTCTGTTAGAATACGACCGCATCAGCCCGGGCGATCCGACGATGGTGGTTGCGGAGGTGTTCGGAATTCGCAGCGGGCGGATCGCCGAATCCCATGTATTCCACGGCTGAGAGCGGCGGACGGGAGCCCAACATGGCTTCGAAGCGCGCGTTTTTGTGGCTTATGATCGGGGCTGCGGCGCTGGCGGCTGTATGGCTTGTCGGCCGAGGCGCGCTTCTCGAAAGACGCAGCGAGCCGGCGCGAGAGACGCCGCCCCTCGAGGATGACCGCGCGGCGTCCGCGAGCGGTCCTGCTGAAGTGCGACCCGCGAGCGCGCCGCGGCTCGCTTCGGCGCATGCGCACTTGCGCGCGCGCCCAATGACGGAACTCACGGGGCGAGTCGTCGATGAGTTCGGACGAGGAGTCGCGGGCGCTTCTGTGGTGTTTTACGGCGAGGACGTCGGATTCGGGTCCGCGAAAGAGAGGACCCACAGCGATGAAGCCGGGAGATTTGTGATTGGCGCATCCACGCGCTCGCCGTGGTCTCTTGTGATCTCCCGCGAGGGCTTCGGGACGCGATGCGTGTGGTCGCAGGGGAATGCGCCGAGGTGGAATCTCGGAGATGTGTGCTTGGCTGCGGAAGTGAAGCTTCGGGGCGTCGTTCGCGATGAGTGGGGTAAGCCGATCGAAGGCGCCACGGTGCGACGCATCGGGATGCTCGAGCATCTGCGCGACCCGGACTCGGCTAGCACGAATGCCTTGGGCGAGTACGAGCTGCACGGTCTCGCGTCCGGGGAAGTTGCTCTTGAGGTCTCGTCCACAGGATTCCAGCCGTATTTTGACCTCTCACTCCAGATTCCACGAGTCTCTGAATGGACCCTCGATGCCGTCCTCAATCAACGCAAGCACGTGAGCTTAAGAATCGAGGAGCCGCCGCCGTCCAACGCTCATGAGCTTCGCTTCAGCGTTCTCGAACCGGCTGGCAGCCGGCACGTCAGAATTCGTAGGATTCGAGTGCACTTTTTGCAGGGCCAAGGCGGATCACACAAGTTGACCTTTGAGTCGCCGAGCAGCGGTCCACAAAAGGACTCGGAGTGGCGCGTTTGGGTTACCGAGACTGCACCGTACGCCGTGGCGGTCGTGCTCGCGGATGGTCGGGAGATCCGTCTTGAGCATGTCGAACCGAAGCAGCAGACGCTCGTGCTGCGCGCGCCGGAGTTTCCGTCGTTGAGAGGAAAAGTGATCCTCAGCGATGGCAGCCCGCTCGCGGGCGTCGAAGTGGAGGCGGCGGGCGCGGACACGACAGGGTCGCCCGCCGTGTTTGCCACCACAAATGCGAACGGTGAGTTTCACTTTTCCAAAGTATTGTGCGATTCCGCAGGTGCCGTCGTTTCGCTTCGCGATCGGCGCTGGTCCGCGCCTCCGCGGTTCGCGCGTCCGCGGGCCGAAGGCGCGCTCGAGGCCGTCACCCTCGAGGCGGCGCCCGGGGCCTGGGTGCGCATCGTGCGCGCGGCCGGAACACCGCGCGCCCCGGCGATGTGGATCGTGGTGCGCGACGGGGATTACGCCGAGAGGATTCTGCACTTCCCCCACGCGGCGGAGCTCGGCACCAACGGCACCCTGCTCTTTGGCCCGCTCCACCCGGGGAAGTGGTTTGCGAAGCCACTATTTCTTGCCGACCCGTCCGAAGGAAACAGTATCCCCTCGCGCCTCGCGGCCGAGGATCGCCTCGACCCGCTGCGAGGATTACCCATCGAGCTGGCCGAGGGTGAGACGGTTGAGCTTCTCTGGAACGGGGATGTACTCTCCCGCTGACCTCGAGCCCGCGCATCACTCCGTGCACCCCCTTCCTCACAAAATCGGCCAGTGCCGTGAATGGCCGATCCTGGCGACGTACGGTCGGTCTGCGCGTCGCCTCCGGCTGAGCGCCGTATTGGAAAATTGGCCGTTTCGCGTGGACATTGCCGCAGGAGAAACGCGAGAGGTTGCAGTCGACCTGTCGGCGATGCCGACGGGCAGGTAGCCGATGGGGAAGGGCAGTCGGCTGGCGGCGGCGGCGCTCGGGTGCGCCGTCGCGGCTGCGCTTGGAATTGTCATCTACCGCGAGATGCGCCCCAGCGCTCAAGGATCTGTGGGCGAGGCACCTGGGTTCCAGATCAAATCGCGCAATGAGTATCTGAAGCGATCCAACGGGTGGCTCGAGAAGGGAACGCGCGGCCCAAGCTATGTGTTGCGTGCGGGAATCCAGGATCCGCCCTATCTCAGAACCGATTCCCGCGGGCTGCGCTCCACAGAGCCGTCCAAGGAAAAGCGCCTTCCGCGTGTGCTCTTCGCGGGAGACTCGATGACTTTCGGATTCGGCGTCCCCGAGGGGAGCGCCTACCCGTCGCAGCTCGCACAGCAGCTCGCTGGCAGCGCGGAAGTCTTGAATTGCGCCGTCATCGGCTACGAGCTGCGCGACAGCTTGTCACAGATCGAGCGGCTCGCACCGGATCTGCGGGCGGACCTCGTCGTGCTCTCGTTCCTCTGGAACGACCTCGACGATTCCAGAGTGTTCGATTCAGAGAGTGCGGAGCCCCGCACGCGCGCGCCGCGGCTGGAGGAGCTTCGCCAGGGGATGTTCCTCGGGAGTTCCAACATGCTGCGCATGGCCGAGCTGTCCGGGCTGAGCGGCGCGAGCTTTAGTGATTTCATCCAGAGACATCAAAAAGGCGAGCGCGGCCTACCGCTTCGCATCGGGCCGGCGGCGGCGGCTCGCTTCGAGCAGGCCGCTATCGAGCTCAAGGCGAGTCGCGAGGCCGTGGAGCGGGCGGGCGGGAAACTTGCAGTTCTCTCCCTCGCCCCCGCTTCCGATCCGATCCACGACGGGCTGACCCGCGCATGCTCCGCCGCAGGGGTCTCGCTGTTCACACTTCCCCCATCGCTCGATCTCTCCCAAGCACGATGGCACCTCTCCTGGGATCCCCATCCCAACGAGGCGGCACACGCGCAGCTCGCATCGCGCGCGAAGGCGGTGCTGGCTGCCTTCGGACTCGCCGACGGGGAGGCCGCCAAGCCGCTGACTCGCGGTCCGCAGGTCGAGGCTGCTTGGCGCGAAGCCCGCGACCGATTCTCACTTTCAGTTTTCAAAGATCGAATTGTGCTCGCGCCGCGCGCAGCGGCGGAGAATTTGCATCAAGTTCTAGGTGGGTTCGAGGACGACAACGGCACCCTGGGGGGCGGCGCCGTATTTTTGTTACAAGCCCCCCAGGCCCCCAAGGAACTGCTGCTGGATGTGGCGCTCGATCGTCCCACCCCGGGCGAAACGCTCCGCACGCTCGAAGCTCAC
This sequence comes from Planctomycetota bacterium, assembly GCA_016792805.1. Taxonomy (GTDB): domain Bacteria; phylum Planctomycetota; class UBA1135; order UBA1135; family JACQFD01; genus JAEUHX01. The sequence continues at coordinate 18,726 of JAEUHX010000013.1, read as the reverse complement.
ATCAACGGCGGGCCTCTACTGCCGGTCTTCGTTCGCAAGAACCGCACAACGATTCGGTGGGCCATTCCCGCTCGCAGTCCGTCCGACGCCGACACACTTCCACGCGGCGTCGTGGAGCTGACACTGCACGATCCGCTTCTCGCCGGCAGCGCGCCGGGGAAACGGCGAGATCTGTTAGGTGTTCGGGTCTACTCCATCCGCGTCGAGACGCAGCCGAAGTAGGGATCCATCACCGGACAGCCTTGAACCACTCGCTCTGAGGGATCCGGCCATAATCGATATCTATATCTTTGTCGACCAGGTCGATCTCCTTGAAGAGCTTAAGGCGCTCCTCGATATCTAAGATGATCTCGAGCTTGTAGCGCCCGGGCAGGAGCCCGGAGAACTCGAACCCACCGGGCCGGTGAGCCTTCCAGTTGTCCGGATGGTCGTCGTTGGGGGCGTCGATGGGAAACTTCTTGGGCTCGGGACCGTTGAACGCCATGCCGAAGCGGATCTTCCCCTCCGGATCAATCAACCTGAGGGAAAGCGCTACGGAGTCGTTCTCCGCGATGCGGACTGCACCCGAGAACGTGAGCCAGCCTCGAAGCTGGTAGCTGTAACGATCCTCCGTATTGGGGGCGACGTCGACGATACCAACTTCCTCGTACATCTCCGATCGGAATTTAGTAACGTTGAAGATGTGCCATCGGCCTGCCGGAATGTCCTTGAATACCACTTGTCCAAACTTGTCAAAATGGTTTTGGTAGTAGTCCGCCCGGTCGAGATGGGTCGAGGAGACGATCGGGTGTCGCTTCAAGGCAACCAGCTTGTGCGACAATGGCGCTCCGAGGTGGTCGCGGCCCGAAACGATGAGCGTGCACACTTCTCGCTTAATCGATTCCGGCTTCGAGGTCGGTAGTTCTTGGGGTGATGTCACCCCGGGCTTGGCATCACTTCGAGTGCGCTCTCCAGCGACTGGATTTGAAGCCACTACAGTGGCGGGGTCTTGGATCGGAGTTGAAGACGCCGTCCGCCTTGAGATGATGTCTGCATGGGATCCATCCACGAGAGCGACTGACCAGACACTCCAGCCCACCAGGAGAAAAAACAAGAGCGCCACTGATGCGACGACGCGATTCTTCGCGATTTCAATTCTCATGATTCATCCTTCCTGTGCCAAGCCCGGGATGCCAAGCTCACTAACAGGGACGAATCGGGACGACTCGGCTCTGGACCTTGGTGGTGCACCATGTGGTATGCGAGGGCGTGGATCCCGAGTGAACCCCGCCCGAGACGGGGCCAACTCCACCCGTGATCTCCCAGCCGAAGATCGATCCGGCATTGCACGGATATCTCACTTCGTACTCGACGTAAACCTCGATCTCGGAGCCCTCAGGACCTCCATTCTGAGGAATGGAGTTCGGACCTGAGAGGTTTCCGCCGGAGTTATGGATCTGAAACTCCGTCTGCCCAGTCGTGGGATTAATGCTGGCATTCCCCATCAGGTCGTCCGGAGATGTGTAGTCTTCCTCATAAATGGCAGGTTGCCCCACGATGACCCCGCCCGTTGGGAATCCCGGCGTGCCGGGCCCGGGGGTCTCCAGCGAAACGGGCGAGCTGCCGCCGGTGGGAACGCACTCCGGCACCGTGCCGGGACCACCCGTCGCAGCCAACGAGTGGCCGAGGGCAAGAGCTGCCGCCGAAAGCAGCATCAGAGCGAGACGAGACGAGCGAGAGAGGTTGTCCGAGAGACTCATGGAATCACCGACGAGGCCACGGCCCCGAAGATCGCCGCCGCGGATCCCCACGGCGACAACGACCACAAAAAGGAACCCGTGGAGCGCCGGTCCCAACGGAGCCGGCGCCCACCCGATGCCACGGTTCCCTTCGGTGGGGCAATCGCTGCGATCGGCAACGCGGGGTGAATCGTCGATCGTCGCAAGGGCCTACAGCGGCCTGATCGCGGCCGAGCAGCAGCACACGACGGAACGCGACGGCCGCATCAAAAAGTCGGGAGAGCGGTCGAGGGGCCTCGGCATGCGACCTACCACTCGTTCGCGCCGCGAGCAGCTCCAGCGACGAAGGTCGCGATTCCACAAGCGTCATCCGGACGCTCACGCGCGTCCAAATCGGCGCGGGCGCGCCCGCGCCCCACGATTCAACCATTCAGACAGCCCCGCCGCGCCACGCCAGCACTCCCCCACGTTCCATCGATACCGACCGCTGCTCTACCGCGAAATCACAAAATCGATCTCCATCATTTCATACGGTGCGGACTTCATCCCGAGCTTCTCATATACCGCCCGAGCTCCCGTATTGTGGCGTTCCACATAGAGCCGCACGCCCGCCGCGCCGCTGCGCTGCGCCAGCGCGACCACATGTCCGTGCATCGCCCGATACACACCGCGTCCTCGGTGCTCCGGCTTTGTGTACACACTCTGAATCCACCAAAAATCGGCGGCGCGCCAATCGCTCCACTCGTAAGTCACCATGATCTGACCCACCGGCACGCCGTCGAGCTCAGCAATCCAATAGCGCCCACGCCGCGGGTCCTCCAGCAGGGCCTGCGTCCCCCGGCGCAGCCGCTCCAGCGGCAGCACAATCCCCTCCGTCTCGCGCCCCATGGATGCGTTGAACCCGACGATCGTCTCCCGATCGCCGGGCTCCGCATCGCGCACGCGCACGCTCACGACTTCTTCTGCGCGTTCAGCGTCCAGTCGTAGTCGAGGAAAACATCCTCCCCCGTCTGGGGAAGCTTCTTATCCGCCGGACGCCACAGATTCACGCAGTCGCGCAGCGTTGGGTTCGAAATGCCTTTCCGCCGCGCGTGCTCCAGGAAGTCGTCTTTGTACCAATCGAAGATCTTCGAGAACGTGACCGTCGCGCTCGCACGGCTCCACTTCACGTTGCGATCCTCATTACAGAATTCCTTGGCACAGTCCTCCAGCACCGCGTCGAGATCGGCCGCATCGAAAGCCTCCGGCCGTAGCCGCGGGCAGCCTCCCGACGCACAATTGAGCGCGAAGTGAACGCGCGCGTCATAGACCGTGCGCACCTTGTCGTCCTCGAGGCTCCTCAGGCTGATCGACTCGCCGCCGAGCACAAATCGGGTCTGCACGAAGAACGACGCCTGCTTGAACACCGAATCGCCGACGCTGTCGGTGATCCCCTTCTCGATCACTTGCTTGATGACGCACGCATTGTAAGCATTGAGCCAATACGCGAGCTTGTGCGCATCATTGGGGAAAAGCGACTTGTCGTTGTCCGGCGAGGTCGCCGCGAGCAATCCCAGATAGCGGTCGAGCTGGGCGTGGTCGAGCCGAAGGGCCTCGTAGTCGACCTTCCCTTGGGCGTTCACAGTTTTCTTCAAGACCGTATTGAAGTCGGCGTGGGAGAACGCGCCGCGGGAATCCTTCGGCGGCGGCCCCGACACCTTGTTCACTTCAATCGTGGAGCAGGAGCAATGGGTCAGCGCCATGCCGCCGGCGAAGATCGCCGCGGCTGCGCCCAACAAAACAGAACGGCGTTGCATGGGTCACCAAGAAAAACGTGATGGAGAAAAGTTCGAAGGTGCCGCGCGGCCGCAATGCCGCGCAGCCCGCAGCGAGGATGCCTCCCGCTCCGTCGGGTTTCTAGAAACCCGCGAGGGCGCTGGCAGCGGCACTCCCCCGCACGGCTGATCCTACGGCGCTGCTGCAGCAGGCGCCGACGCAGCCAGAGGGAGAAGCTCTCCGCTCAGCGGATCAAACCGCCGCATCCCGTGGGGAGTCGAGACGGGCACCGGCGTGAGGATGAACCGGTCGCGCTGGGCGTTGTGGACGCACATCGACACGAAGCCGTGCTCGCCCGTGGCAACGCGGAACACACAGTTGGTGCAGCGCTCGCCGACCAGATGCTCGGCATCCATGAAATTGTGGATGAAGTAGGTTTGCTTGCGCACCACAAATCCTCCGCGGAGGAACGTCCCGAAGTTGCGCCCGAGGATCTTGGCGACGTGAACCAGCCCGGCCGCTGCGAGGCGCGGCCGCGTCAGCAACACCCCCGCCGCAGTGCGCAAGCCCGTCTTCACCGGGTTCGCCCTCGGAAGATACACATCCTCCAGCTCCTTCAGCACCATGGCGAAGAAATCGGGCGTCTCGTGAATATTCACCGAACGCCCGCCGGTCACCACCGTGAACGCAACAGAATTGCACTCCGGATGACCCACCATCACGTTATCCCAGCGGATGTCGATCCCCGCCCCTTCGGAGATCTTCCTCCGCACATTCTTCACGGTAATCGTGTCGGTTCGGTCGGTGAGCTCGCCGCGGCCCGTGACGGCCTGCATCTGGAACGACGCCATGCCGACCACGTCGGCGTGCTTCTTGAAAAAGCGGACCAGCGCAGGGATCTCGTGAAAATTCCCGTCATGAACTGTTGTATTGAAGATCACGGCGAGGCCGAGCCCGCGGGCGCGCTCGATGTACTCTTGGCGCACGGCGTTCAGCGACTCCTCGCTCGCAAATCCCTTGCGCTCCTGCGTCATGTCGACGTGGAATGCAACGTCGCAGAGTCCCGCCGCCGCCAGCTCTTGCAACAAATCGCGGTGTGCAAGAATCCCATTGGTGAAGAGCGCCGGCTCAAGCCCAAGCTCCGTGGCGCGGCGCACGATCGCGACGAGTTCCGGACGTTTGCGCAGCGTCGGATCGCCCCCGGTGATCTGCACCGCCATCCCGCAGCCGTAGGCCTCGCGAATCTGCTCCAGGCGCCGCATCACCGCCTCGAGCGGCACATCCTTTGTGCGTTCGCTGTTCTCCGACAAGTAACAAAGTGTGCAATCGAGGTTGCACCGCTGCGTGATCTCGAGCGCAACGCAACCCATCGGGAAGCGCTGGCCGAGCACTTGGTGGGGAACGCGGAATCGCGCATCGAGCCGCTCGCGAGCCTGGCGGAGCCGCTCGCGGCGTTGCGCGGCGTCGGGAAACGTGGGGAGGAGCGCCATCGGTCAGTTTAGGAGGAGGCCGACTCCCTACGGGGGCCGCCACCGTATCGGATCTCGGCGAGTCGCTCCGGTGATGCGCCCGCCAGGTAGAGCAGCTCCAGCTTCTTGTGCGTCAGCAGCGTCGCCAGCAGGCCGTCTCGACGGTAACGGCGAGCGCTCGACGTGACGCTCGGCTCCAGCACGCGAAACGGTCCGCAGCGGCGCAAGCGACGAACGAGTTCCACGTCCTCGAAAAGCGGCCAGTCGGGAACTCCGCCGGCCCGTTCGAGTGCGTCGCGCCGCGCGAAAAGCGCCTGATCGCCGAAGGGGGTGCCCGTGATCGCCGTGCGGATGTTCGCGCACCAGGCCACCGCCCGCAGCGTGAGGCGCCGGTCGTCGAACGCGAGCCGAAAGGCGCCACCGACACAGCCGCCGCGGACCGCCTCTAAAATCGCGTCGGCGCCGTTTTGGGGCAACCGCGTGTCGGCGTGGAGAAACCACACAATGGGCGCCGATGAAGCCGCCGCTCCGGCGCGGAGCTGGGGGCCTCGGCCGCGCGGCGAGGACACGAGGCGCACATTGGGGTGCGACCGGCTGAGCTCCTCGATTGCCTCGCGGGTGCCGTCGGAGCTGCCTCCGTCGGCCACCACCACCTCGACGCGGCGGTCGAGGGCCAGCGATCGGACAAGCTCAGGGGCGTGCTCGCGCTCGTTGAGCGTCGGCACGACGGCACCGATCGACGGGGCGCCGCCGGCCGGGTCGCCGGAACCGATCCGCCCTCCGTTGCTGAAGTTCACTGGAGCGGACGCGACGCGGGCGCGCTCGCGCCCACCGACTCGATGCCGGGCGCCTCCTTCGAGGGCACATGAAAGGTCAACGATCCCCAGAAGCTCTCGTAATCGTAGCCTTTCTCCTCGGCGGCGATCATGTGTACGGTGGCCACGAGCCAGTTCCCGGCCACCGTGATCGGAATCGAGGCGCGCCCCGCGCCGTCGGTTTTCACGGAAGTCATGAGCTTGGAAGCCGCGGCCCCCTCCCCTTCTTTTGTGGGCAAATCGGTGCGCATCCACGCGCGGAGGAGGGTCTTCGGGAGCGGCTGCCCGCGGAAGCGAACCTCCACGGTGAGCGCGCGGCCAATCTGTAAGGTCGTCGGATCGACGGTCGGGATCACGTCGAGCGGGAGATCGGTCGCACGCGTCGCCGCATCGCCCGCGGGCTTGCCGACGGCGAAAACCGTCTTGGCGCAACGCGAGTAGCGCTCCTTCACAGTCCCGGGGGGCGGCCCCTGGGAGCGCCGCAACGTCAGGATCGACTCGAGCCCGTCTTCCTGGAGATAGGCGTCGAACTTGGAGCTGTCGAGCTCGATGAACTTCGGCTCGCCGTGCAGGGCCAGCAGCGAGGTGCCGGGCTCCGAGCGCCGAATCGCCACCTCCATGTTCACCGATCCGATGGGCGATCCATCCGCTCCCTTTACAGATACTTCGGGCGCGAAGGGCTCCTCACGCTCTCCACTCGGAGTCCGAAGCAGGGCGCGCTTGGGCTTTGAGGGATAGAGCGACACCTGCTTCTCCGCCGTCATACCCTCGCCGACCCACGCGCGCCACACGGTCGTTCCGCCCGGCGCGATCGTCGCGATCGGCTCGAGCCAGTACTCGTGGCCGAGGGCCGCGGCCGAGAGGCCGATCGACGCCGCCAGCACCCACACTCCACGTCGAGGATTCCGCATGGGCGCCACCATAGCAGCCCAGCGCGTGGAGATAGACAGACGCATCGACGAGCTGCAACGTGTCCCGCCGAAACTCGGATCACCTACCCTCCGCAACCGTCGAGCCGCCCATGCCCGGATTTCGCGTCGCTCTCCTTGGAACGCAATTCATGGGGCGCGTGCACAGCCACGCGTTCCGTACCGTAGCGTCCTTCTTCCCGGTGGACCCGCCCGAGATGGCGGTTCTGTGCGGCCAGGATGCGCAACGCACGGCGGCCCAGGCGGCGAAGTTCGGCTGGGAGGAGGCCTCGACCGATTGGCGCGAGGTGATCGCCCGCAAAGACATCGACCTCGTGGATGTGTGTACTCCGGGCGACTCCCACGCCGAGATCGCCATCGCCGCGCTCAAGGCGGGGAAACATGTGATTTGCGAGAAGCCGCTCGCGAACACGGTGGCGCAGGCCAAGCAGATGGCGGCCGCGGCGAAGAAGGCGGGGACAGTGACGCTCACCGCATACAATTATCGGCGCGCGCCCGCAGTCGCCCACGCCAAGCGCATGATTGAACGCGGCGACCTCGGGCGCATCTATCACTTCCGCGCCCGGTATCTGCAGGATTGGATTCTCGATCCCAATTTTCCGCTGGTGTGGCGGCTGCGGAAGGAGGTGGCGGGGTCGGGTCCCCATGGCGACCTGAATGCACATATCACCGACATGGCGCGCTACCTCGTGGGAGAGATCGCAGAAGTGTGCGGCATGACAAAGACATTTATTCGCAAACGCCCGCTGCCGGCGGGCGAAGGCGAGCTCGGACGGCGCGGCTCCAAGAAAGGCGCAGCCATGGGTGAGGTCACCGTCGAGGACGCGTCGCTCTTCTTGGCGCGGTTCGAAAACGGGGCGCTCGGCTCGTTCGAGGCGACGCGGTTCGCCGCGGGCCGCAAGAATCACCACACTTGGGAGATCAACGGCGAGAAGGGAACTCTCTGCTGGGATCTCGAAAGGCTCAATGAGCTTCAGTGGTATTCCACGGAGGACGCGCCGACCGAGCGCGGCTTCCGCACCATCTTGTGCACCGAGGCCGGACATCCCTACGCCGGCGCCTGGTGGCCGGCCGGCCACATGCTCGGCTACGAACACACCTTCACGCACGAGATCCTCGACGTCGTGACCGCCATCGCGAAAGGCACAAAAGCACAGCCCGATTTCGAAGACGGGCTGCGCACGCAGCAGGTTCTCGAGGCCGCGATGCGCTCGGCCGAAACCAAGAAGTGGATTTCGGTTCCCCGCTGAGCATCGCCATGCCGCTCACGAGAGACGAAGCCTGGGCCCATTTGTGCAGCTGGACCGAGACCGACGCACTGCGCAAACATGCGCGCGCCGTCGAGATCGTCATGCGCGCCGCGGCGATTCGCTACGGCGCGGGCGAAGCCGACGTGGAGCGATTCGGGCTTGCCGGCATGCTCCACGACGCCGACTACGAGAAGTGGCCGGAGGAGCATCCGAAGCGAACCGTCGCGTGGCTGCGGGAGATGGGCGAGCCCGAGCTCGCCCATGCCGTCTCGGCCCACTACACAAAATGGGGTGTGCCTTACAATTCCACGCTCGACAAGGCGCTGCTCGCCTGCGACGAGCTCACGGGTTTTGTGATCGCGTGCGCCCGCGTCCGTCCCGACGGGCTTGCGACGCTCGGCGCCGACTCCGTGGTGAAGAAGCTCAAAAATAAGGGATTCGCGGCAAAGGTCGATCGCGAGGAAGTCGCCGCCGGCGCCGGGCTCCTCGGCATTCCGCTGGAGCAGCACATCACATTTGTGATCGAAGCGCTTCGCCCCCACGCGGGCGAGCTCTTCTGAGCGCCGGAGCCGGCGGAGCTCGGGCACAGCGGCGGCCGCGCATGGCGGCCATGGCCGGCGGCTAAAGCGCCGGCAGCATCGATGGCATCGGGCGTGTCGATGATCTCGTGGACGGAAGCCTCGACGGATTGGTGACAGGCTTCAGCCATGGAAGACGCTGGCGTCGGGGACCCGGGCACGGTGAGCGTCGCCGCCGATGTCGACCGCGATATGTTTCCAGTGTTCCTCGTCAGCGCGGTGATCTCGGCTGCCGCTTTCCTCGACAGCGCTGCAGCTCTCGGATTTGTGGTGGACGTTCCCTTGCGCAACGTCACCGTGGGAGTGACGACATTTGTGAATGTCGGCCGCGTCACCGCGCTCTCGGCGATTCCCGCCGGAATCACGCTCGGCACCGGCGCCACGCCGAGCTGCCTCGGTCCGCAGGATCGCATCGCGAGCTCACCCAGCACCTTCGGGGATTCTGCGTTTCGCATCAATCTCACAAAAGCGCCCGCAGACCTCGGGCTTCTATTATTCGCGAACTCGCCGCGGATAGCTCCGACGCACGATCTCTCGATCTGTCCCACGATCCGCGTCGATCCTCTTACGGTCGCTGAAGTTCACTCATTCGACCTTCTCCCGTCAGTGCCCCAGACGTCCGGCGCGCTCCCGCCGCTGCCGGACAGCGCGCCGATCGTCGGCCGGACGTTCCACGGGCAGGCCACGAACGCACGGCCCGCGGCCACCTGCGTCCCAAGCTGCTTTGGACTGCGCGCATCGAACACGCTGTCGATGACGCTCCTCGCGCCATCATCCACCTCAGGAATCGAGTGGGACCGAGGCGCCCCACGTCGCCCGCGAGGCGAGGTGCGGCGCTTCTCCATTTGAAGCGCGCGGGCAAAACAGGGAGATGCCCCTTCGCGCAGCGGCGGCAAGGCTCGTACAGTGAGCCCGTGACCCTGATCGCCTCCGTCCTGCTCCTCGTGCAGGCCGCTGCCCCCGCTTCCGACTCTCGTCCCGCCTCGGCGCCGACGCGCCTGTTCGACCTTGTGCCCAATGCCTTCGGCGGCCCGAGCGCGAAGATCAAATGTGAGGGGGTGGATGTCGCCGATCTCGACCTCGACGGAAAGCTGGATGTGATCTTCGCGACGGGATTTGTGCTGCGCCCGAAGAAGCAGGAGCCGGCGGCCCCGCAGATCCAAATGAATCGCGGCACGCAGACGGAGTGGAAATTTGTCGATGAGGCGGAGGCTAGACTTCCGAAGGGATTTGTGGTGCAGGCGGGCGGCGTCATCGCCCGTGACCTCAATGCCGACGGCGCGCCGGATCTGCTCTTCGCACAAATGGAGGGAAATGCGGGGGGGCGGCCTGCCGCCTACCTGCGGAACGACGGCAAGGGGATCTTCAACGATCTCACGGGTGTGGAATTTCCGGCGACGCCGATGTCGTCGGCTGGCGGCGAGGCGGGCGACGTGGATGACGACGGCGACCTCGACGTGATTTTGTGTGATCAAGGAAAGTCTCCTCGGCTTTTCTTGAACGACGGGACCGGGAAGTTCACCGATGCCACCGATCGCCTTCCTGCGATAACGATGCCGGTTGCCCAGGATGTCACGTTTGCCGACATCGACGGTGACTTCGATCTCGACCTCGTCGGAACCTTCAAGGGCACGACGGGTCAGCTCCTGTTCCTGAATGACGGAACCGGAAAGTTCACCGATGCGACGGAGATGCTCGGCTACAAGGGCTCAGCCAATAATTATGAATGCGAGTGGGGAGATCTCGACGACGACGGCGACGTCGACGGATTCTGGATCTCGATGGAAGGCTACATCGAGGGCACGTCGAAGAACCTCCACTCCGAGTCGGGGCAGCTCGGCTTCGAGCATTCCAAGGCGACGATCATCGGCCACAACGACGACGACGACAATGAAGTCTCCTATGCCGACGTCGACCAGGACGGACGCCTCGACGTCATCATCGCGACGCTCGCTTACATGGCGCCGAAGCTCTACCTCAATCGGGGAGGTTTCCGCTTCGAATATGTGGACGCCTTCGAAGCCAAGCGGGCGCCCGGGTGCGATGGGATCGCCGTCGACCTGAACGGCGACGGACGCATCGATTATGTGCATTGCATCGGCGAGTCGGGCACGGGCAATTTACTGTTCGCAGGACGCGGCCCCGCCGATTCGCGCGGTCCGAAGATCATTGCTACGCGCATGACGCAGTTTCAGGACACCTGGACGGTGCACGCGTTTATTCAAGACTCCGTCTACGACGACGGACAAGATTATTTACAATGCACTCTGGCTGCACGTTCTAAAGATGACTCCGGCGGCGTTCGTACGCTTTGCGCCATGACGCCCATGGGCGGCCACCTCTTCCGCGCCGCTTGGAATGCCAACGGCGTGCCGATCGCTCCATCGGAGCTGGTCGTCGTCGCGAAGGACGCCGCAGGAAATATTACTTCGTCGGCGCCGACGCCGGCGCCGCCTCGGTAGCAACCGGCGTGGCGGGCGTCATCTCGTCGATGTAAAGAATCCCGTCGAACGGGCGCGACCAGTCGGTGGTCCTAGGCTCGTGGAAGTAGAACCTCGCCGGCCGAAAGCGCCGCAGCGGATGATCCGAGGGAAGCCCGCGCAGATTCACAAATGCGGCGCGATGCCCCGACTGGTGCAACTCCCCCTCGATGGAATCGTCGGGCGTCGTCGGCAGCGGCCTGCGTGCGCCGGTCGGCTCGGAGTACTCGCCCGAATAGGAGAGCACGCCGATGGAGTAGACCGCGTCGGCACCGAGGGCGCGGCGCACGTGGCGGCCCATCGGCCCCGCCTTCGGCCGCTTCTCCAGCGCTTCGTACGCCTGCGGAGTCTGAGCCGTGTAGGCGTGCACCATCACGTGGTAATTGTGGGCCCACACTACAATTTTCCGATCCGGAAACTGCTCCCTCGCGAGCGCGATCAATTGATCCGCCATGATGCGATCCCGGTTGTCGTCGGCGCTGGAACCTCCATCGGGACCGATCCCTTCCAGCCAGCGCTCGAGCCGCAATGCGCCGGAGAGAGCGCGGTGCACGAGACGCGCCTCCTCTGGATCCGAAGTGCGGCCGGCCGCATCGCCAATCCGCGCGGCGACGGCTTCGACGAACTCCCGGTGGTGATCGCGATGGCCCGGACTTCTATAGTACTCGTTCGGGTCGAGGTCATCGAGGAATTGTTGAATGCGGCCTCGTCCCACCGCGTCGATGGGCATGCCGCATTCGGCGGCGGTCCGAGCGGCAGCCTCCGCGAGCGGCGCGCCGGCCGGCTTCGGCCCCGTGAGCTTGGGGTCGAACCCCGCAAGCTTCAGCTTCGCGCCGCGCCGTTTCCCAGATGCAACTTCTTCCAGGAGTTCACTCATCTCCGCCGCATTCGCCCAACAGCGGTAAAGCCCGAGAGCCGCCGCCGCCCGCACATCGGCGGCAGTCACTGCGGCAGACATGGCGCGATCCACGCGCGCCATGTCATAAATACCCGACTCGAAGGCGAGCACGTCGAATCCGCAGCGTTCCATCAGAAATCGAACAATTCGAGCCTTCGCGAGAAATGCGCCGCCGTCTCCGTGGGTCGCCTCCCCGAGCATCACGACGCGCGCGCTGCCGAGGGCCTCGCGCAGCGGCTCCAGATCCTCAAAGCTTTCCTCCTGGAGTCGGAGCGCTTCGATCGGCACGAGGCCGGGCGGCCCCGCGCGGCGCGACGCGGCGCAGCCGGCGAGGGCGAGCGCGAGAGCGGCAAGGGGCCGGATGGGGGGAGCCATACTGCGACAGTACGTCGGCTGGAAATTCCTGTCGATCGACGGCGCCCGCGTTCGTCGATGGATTGCCGGCGGCACGATCGTCGGCGACCCTTCTACCCATCCGGTGCCACCATGCCCCATTTCATGCTCCTCCTGCACGAGAACCCCAACGCGTACAGCAACTTCACGCCCGAGCAGATGGAGAAGCTGATCGAGAAGTACCAACAATGGTCCGCCCGCGTCGCCGGCGAAAACAAGCTCCTCGGCGGACACAAACTCGCCGACGAAGGAGGCAAGCGCATGCAAAAGGGCGCTCGGCTCGAGGTGAAAGACGGCGCCTTCGGCGAGGCCAAGGAAGTCATCGGCGGCTATTACCTGATCGCCGCGGACAGCTACGAGGACGCCGTGCGTCTGTGTCACGAGCACCCGCACCTGCTGCCCGGAAATACCATAGAAATTCGCCGGGTCGATCCGATGGTGCACCCCGAATCGGCTTGAGTGATCTTCACACGTCGGACGCGGGCCGGCAGCTCGAGCACCTTTTCCGCTCGAGCTACGGCCGGCTCACGGCCGGACTCTGCCGCATCTTCGGCTCGGGCCATCTCGACCTCGCCGAAGACGTCGTGCAGGAGGCACTCGTGCGCGCACTCCGCACTTGGCCGTTCCAGGGAGTGCCGCGCGATCCGCAGGCGTGGCTGGCTGTGACGGCGCGCCGCATCGCCATCGACGCGGTGCGGCGCCGCGCCTGGCTGCGCGATCGCGAGCGCGCGCTCGAGGATTGGCCCGAGGCGGGAGGGTCGGACGCGGAGCGCCCTGGGCAGATTCTTGAGGATGACCGGCTGCGGCTGCTCTTCACGGGGTGCCATCCGGCGCTGCCGATCGAGGACCGCGTCGCGCTGACGCTGAAGGCGCTCGGCGGATTTGGAGTTCCGGAGATCGCGCGTGCATTTTTGACCTCCGAAGAGGCCGTCGCACAGCGCCTCGTGCGCGCCAAACGGAAGATTCGTGAAGATCAAATACCCTTCGAGATGCCGACCGACTCCCAGCTCGCCGCGCGCGTCGACAGCGTGCTGGAGGTCGTTTATTTGATGTTCAATGAAGGGATCACTCCTCGCGCAAGACACCAGCCGCTTCGGAGCGATCTGGTCGAGGAGGCCATCCGGCTCGGTCGGCTGCTGGCCGACCTGCCGGCTGCGCGCCTCCCACGCACCCATGCGCTGCTGGCGCTCATGCTGCTTCAGGGGGCGCGGATGCCGGCGCGCGTGAGCGAGCTGGGAGATCTACTCACTCTCGCGAAGCAGGACCGCTCCCGTTGGAACCGCGAGTGGCTCCACGAAGGTTTCTCCCACTTCGAACGATCGATCTCCGGAGATTCCCTCTCGCCGTATCACGTCGAGGCGGCGATCGCTTCAGTGCACGCCTGCGCACCGCGATACGAGGACACCCGCTGGCCAGTGATCCTGGAGTATTACGATCAGCTTGTTGCACTCGCGCCTTCGGGAATTGTGAGCCTCAATCGCGCCGTCGCCGTTGCGAAAGTTCATGGATTCCCGGCGGCGCTCCGGGAGATCGAGAAGCTCTCGACGATTCGTGAGCTTCAGAAGGAACCGCTCCTCCCCGCTGTGCGTGCCCATTGGCTCTGGGCCTCCGGTGCGCATCCCGAAGCGGCGGAATCTTTCCGGCGCGCGTTGGAGATGCTCCCGATGCAGCGGCAGGCTGCCTCCGGAGAATCCACACCTCTCGAATCGCTGCTGCGACGGCGGCTCGACGCGTGCCTGCGCGGCGAGCCCGCCGAAGATGTGTAATATTACACTTGAGCTAGCGGCTGCGCGGCAGGAGCGCCGGTGAGCAGAGCCGCGAGCGTCGCGGAGGCGCTCTGCAGTGCCTCGAGGCTCGGCGCCGCACTCACGCTGATGCGCACGGCCTCGGGCGCCGGACCGCGCCCGGCGAGGAAGCTCTCCGACGAGGAGACGGCGACGCCGCGAAGCCGCGCCTCCGCCGCGAACCGCTCGGAGTTCCACGCGCTCGGGAGCTCGAGCCACAATTGAAACCCTTCGGCGCTCGAGCGCTTCGAGACCCAGCGCGTCAGGAGCTTCCGGGCGATCAGCTGCCGCGCTTTCACGTCGCCGCGGTGCTTTTTCACAATTCCTTCCATCGCACCGTCTTCGAACAGCAGCGTCGCCACCTCGGCACAGAGTGGTGACGCCATGTGGGAAGTCGTGACAATTCCATTGGCAAGGGCGGGGATGCGGCTTCGCGCGGCGCGCAGGTATCCGATGCGCAGCCCCGGCGCAACCGCCTTCGAGAGGCTCGAGAGGTAGAAGGAGCGCTCCGGATCGGCGAAGGAGACGAGCGGAGGCAGCGGCGCCGAGGGAAGAAAACCAAACAAATCGTCCTCAACCACGACGAGGCCGCGCTTCTTGGCGACGGCGGCGACCTCGCGGCGGCGCGCCTCCGGCATCACGCGCGCCGTCGGGTTCTGGATCGTAGGCAACACATACACCGCCTTCGCCCCCTTTCGGCGGCACGCGTCATCGAGGGCGTCGGCTCGGAGGCCGAACTCGTCCATCGGAACACCCTCGAGCTGCAGCCTCAAGAATCCGGCGACCGCCTTCACGCCTGGATAGGTAACATCCTCCGCGAGTACCACATCTCCCGGCTCGAGGAAGCTCGAGAAGGCAATGAGCATCGCGTGCTGCGCGCCGCTCGTGATCACCACGTCGTCGGGGTGCGTCGGAAGGCCGAGGCGCTCGATCCAGCGGGCGCCCGTCTGACGGTGGCGCCGAGAGCCCGTGTGCGGCTGGTACTGAAGCACGCCTCTCGGATCGAGGCGGCGGCCTAGCCACAAAAGCGCCGCCCGCAGCTCTTCAGCGGCAATCGAGACATTCGGGACATTGTGGCTCAGGTCCACGAGCCCCGACTCGATGGGGTCGTGTTGCAGGAGCTTCGGCGTCTCCGCGCGCGGCCCGCGCACGAAGGTGCCTCGCCCGACTTCTCCGGAGAGCAGTCCGCGACGGTGCGCTTCGGCGTAGGCGCGCGTCACGGTTCCGACGGTGATTCCGAGCTGCTTGGCGAGCTGGCGGTGGGTCGGCAGCCGCGTGCCCGAGGGAAGAGCCCCCGACGCGATGTCGGCGGCGATCGCTTCGGCGAGAGCGGTGTAGATCGGTCCGCGACGTGTCTCGAGACGAGGGTTCCAGGGAGTCATAAGGACAAGACTCCCATCGACAGCGCGGCGGACAAGCCGTAATGTCTCATTGTACCGATTAAACCACAGTATTGTCTCGATACAATCTCGCCATGGCCCACGCACCCATCTCCTCCCACTCCGGCATTGCTCCTTCTTCCAACGGCAACGGCGCTCCTGCGAGCGATGCGGCCGACGTGAAAGTGGGCCTCGCGCGCATGCTCGCTGGAGGCGTCATTCTCGACGTCACGACGGCGGAGGAGGCGCGCATCGCGGAGAAAGCGGGCGCTGCCGCCGTCATGGCGCTGGAGCGCGTGCCGGCCGATATCCGCCGCGAGGGCGGTGTCGCGCGCATGGCGGCCGTCGCGCGCATCTGTGAGATTCGCGACGCGGTCACCATTCCCGTCATGGCGAAAGCCCGCATCGGGCACTTCATCGAGGCGCAAGTGCTGGAAACGCTGGGTGTCGATTTCATCGATGAGAGCGAGGTGCTCACGCCGGCAGACGCGGAGCACCATATCGACAAGCGCCGATTCCGAGTTCCTTTTGTGTGCGGCGCCACCGACCTCGGGGAGGCGCTTCGGCGCGTAGGCGAAGGCGCCTCCATGCTGCGCACGAAGGGCGAGGCAGGCACCGGAGATGTGATCGAAGCGGTGCGGCACCTGCGCGTGATTCAGCGGCAGATTCGTGAACTCTCCGTCGCGCCGCGGGAGGAGTGGATGGCGCGCGCGAAGGAGCTGCGCGCCCCCTACGAGCTCGTGGCCTTTGTTGCTACGCACGGCCGCCTACCGGTCCCCAATTTTGCGGCCGGCGGTGTGGCGACTCCTGCCGATGCCGCACTCCTTCGGAGCCTCGGCGCTGAAGCCGTTTTTGTGGGCTCGGGCGTTTTCAAGTCGTCGGACCCGGCCGCGACGGCGGCCGCGATCGTGAAAGCTACAGCACAATTCCAAGACGCATCCGTCGTGGCGGCCGCCTGCGCGGAGGCGGGGGCGCCCATGCGCGGACGCGCCGCGGCCGAAGTTCCGGATGCGGAGAGGCTCCAGGTGCGCGGATGGTGAGCGGTGTGCGCGCCGGGGTTCTGGCCCTTCAGGGGGCCAGCGATCCGCATCTGCGTGCGCTTGCGGCCTGCGGCGTTAAGCCGATGGAAGTGCGCACCCAAGCGGAGCTCGACGCGGTAACGCACCTTGTGATTCCCGGAGGCGAGTCGACCACGATGCATCATCTGTTGACTCTCTTCGATCTGTGGAATCCGATCCGCGAGCGCGCGTCCGCCGGCACGCTCTCACTTTTCGGGACCTGCGCTGGCGCGATCCTGCTGGGGCGAGCGCCGCGGGGCGAGGAGAGCCGGCCTCCGCGCCTCGGGCTGCTCGATGCCGTCGTGGAGCGCAACGCCTTCGGGCGGCAGGTCGACTCCTTCGTCGAAGAGCTTCCGCTTGCCGGGCTTGATGGGGACGGCGGGAGTGGCGGGCCCCCATTTCTGTGCACATTCATCCGCGCACCGCGCATCCGCTCCGTCGGTCCCGCCGTGGAGGTACTCGGCTCCCGCCGGGGCGAGCCCATCCTCGTGCGCGCCCCCGGCCTGCTCGCCTCGACCTTCCACCCCGAGCTCACCGGGGATGTGCGGATCCACCGACTTTTCCTGCAGGTCGTCCCCTCGCCGTCCGCGAAGCCCGCGCACTTGTAAGGGCGGCTGCCGGCGCAGAGCCGGATCGCAGAGCGCGTCACAGGGCCCGTGAGTCAGCCAGGGGGGTGGACTCCCGGCGGTGGCCCCGCGTCGATGATCGGATCTGCGGAGAGCTCCGCTTTCGATGCCACCGATCGCACGACGCAGACCACCATGGCCAAGCAATACACCGACGAAGCTGTTGTTCGCATCTGGCAGAACCACAAGCGCCTTGGGTTCATCCCGAAGAGCCACGTCGGGCACGCCGCCATCTCGCTGCGCTCCGCCATCCGCTACCTCGTTTCGGACAATATCTCCTACATCTCCTGGTGGCCGGACGGCGACGGGGCGAGCTTCCGCGACGCCTTCAAGAAGCTCACGGGAGTTGCCGCGCCCATGGGACATCGGGGCGATCAGGCCGTCGAAGTCGGCGAATACACGGAACAGGGACTCAATAATTACATCTCCTCGGGAGGCGATCGATCGAAGCTCCCGCCCGGCGCCCCCTTTCGCAATCCCGGCACGCAGTTCAAACAAATGGCGTTCACGGACGACGAAGGGAACGGCGTCCTCGAGTGGGCGCGCAAGCCCGATGCGAAAGTGTATCTCCCGGGATTCCAGGCACAGGGCACCGGAAAGGGCGGAGCGGAGAATCTGTATTGTCACTGGGGGCTGAGCCTTCAGCGCATGGCTTTCTTCTGGCGCGACTTTCAAAAGAAGCAGCCGTACTTTCAGCTCGGCAGCCGTACTTCCAACTGCTCCGGCGTCGCAGCGCAGGCGCTCGCCGCCGGCGGAGCGACCGCCTACGTGGCAGCTCCGCGGGCAGTCATTTATATGGAGCCGCTGATGATCGAGCGGTGGGCGGAGCAGCTGGCGGAGCGGATCGCAAAATTGAATATCAAGACCAGCGAGTTCCGCGCAGATTGTGACATCTACATCATGTCCCACATGCGCGAGTTCGCCGCGCTCGATCCGAACCCCGACGACCTCTGGAGCCTCGACCATTGGAAGAAGGTGAGTTCAATCTCCTTCGCCGTCCGAAGCCCGGCCGTCCGCAAGATCGATTCGGCGCTTGCGACCTATCACACAAAAACCTGGTCGAAGCAGTTTCCGGAGAAACTCACCGCAATGCGCGAGGTCTTCGAAGGAATCCTGGCGCACCGCGAGGAGAAGCCCGACAGCCGCCGGCAGCTTGCCATGTTTGGCCTCGGCAAGCATGTGCTCAATAAGCTGAAGGCGAAGTCGCTCCTGTATTCCGGCTGTGATGCGAATTAGTATTTTTGCGTCGTAGGCCGAGCCGCGTCATCGCACTGGCGGCAGTTCATATTTCGTCATCTGCGCGCGCACGAGCCGACCCCACCTCTTAGTAAACTCGTCGGACGCGAGCGTACAATTCCGTGCCGTAGGGTCGGCGCTTGCGCCGAACAATCTCCGCGGGGCTTGCCCCGCGCGGTGGCGGCTGGATTGCGCGTCTTGAATCCGTAGCGGGGTTCTGGGGTTGACCCGGTTCGGTGGAGGGGCCGAGACTGGGGTACTTGGTTAGCCAATAGTGGCTGATTCGAATTGTTGAGGGGACATGAACCGCAGGGAGGAATGGCGCCGACGGCGGTTGTACCAGCCTTCGATGAAGCTG
>JAEUHX010000061.1 GCA_016792805.1 Planctomycetota bacterium | reverse complement strand
GACGCGCGCCTCGGCATCTGCGATGTACGGTGGTGACTGTTGTTCAGAGTTGTGCACGTCCGATCTAACAAACTCGGCGACCTGATGCGAGCACTCGGTCAGGGTGATCAGGCCAAGGCGTTCTTCGAGAATTCGTTACTGATCCGCGAGCGCCTCGCGCGCTCCGAGCCCGCCCGCGCCGACTTCCCGCGCGACCTCTCCGACTCCTACCACCCCCTGCGCGCCCTCATGCTCGCACTCGGTCAGTGACATCACGCCAACGCGTACTTCGAGAAGGCCTTACAATTTGCCGAGCGCCTCGTGCGCTCCGATCCCGACCGCTCCGTCTTTCAGCCCTACATGTCCTTGTAGTTGATGAAGTTCGTCTTCCTTATGGGTGTACTCGGTCAGTGTGATCAGGCCAAGGCGTTCTTCGATCTGTCCTTACTAATGTCCTTGCGCCTCGCGAGCTCCGAGCCCGACCGCGCCGACTTCCAGCGCTACCTCTCCGTCTCCTACAACATGCTCGGCGACCTGATGCTAGCACTCGGTCAGGGTGATCAGGCCAAGGCGTTCTTCGAGAAGTCCTTAGAAAT
Organism: Planctomycetota bacterium; assembly: GCA_016792805.1. Taxonomy (GTDB): domain Bacteria; phylum Planctomycetota; class UBA1135; order UBA1135; family JACQFD01; genus JAEUHX01. Next base: position 286,823 of record JAEUHX010000061.1, on the reverse strand, counting down.
TGCCGAGCGCCTCGCGCGCTCCGAGCCCGACCGCGCCGACTTCCAGCGCAACCTCTCCGTCTCCTATGAGCGCATGGGCGACCTGATGCGAGCACTCGGTCAGGGTGATCAGGCCAAGGCGTTCTTCGAGAAGGACTTACAAATTGCCGAGCGCCTCGCGCGTTCCGAGCCCGACCGCGCCGATTTTCAACACGACCTCTCCGTCTCCTATAACAAGCTCGGCGACCTGATGCTCGCCCTCGGGCGAAGCGATCAGGCCAGATCGTTCTTCGAGAAGGACTTACAAATTGCCGAGCGCCTCGCGCGCTCCGAGCCCGACCGCGCCGATTATCAATACGACCTTGCTTGGAGCCTACTCGACGTCGCCACCGTGCAGCCAGAGACCGCTCCGTCACTGAGGAATCGCGCCTTACAAATCCTTTGGTCGCTCAAGGCGAGCGGTCGCGTGGTCAAAGGTCTCGATGCTTTGATCTCGCGAGCGCAGGCGAGCCTGACGCCCGACAATGGCGGCCCCATGGCGTAGGGCTGCGCCTACGTTCCCTGCATCGAGGAGAGCCATCCTCACCGATCACAAATAGAGCTTTGCCTTTGCAATGTATCCCGCCACGTTGCGGCGAAGCTGCTCGTGGAAGCGCTCGGGGACCTCGCGGACAATCTTGGCGGGGACGCCAACCACGAGGGAGCGCGGCGGCACGACCATCCCTTCCTTCACGACGGCGCCGGCGGCGACGAGGGAGCCGGCGCCGATGCGCGAGCCCCCGAGGAGAATGGCGCCCATGCCGATGAGGCAGCCGTCCTCGACAGCGGAGCCGTGGAGTACGACGCGGTGGCCGACGACGCAGTCGGCGCCGATCACATTTGGCTCGTCGGGGTCGGCGTGGATCATACTTAAATCCTGAATATTGGTGCGCGCGCCGATGCGGATCGGCGCGTCGTCGCCGCGCAGCACGCAGCCGAACCAGATCGAGGCCTCCTCGCCGAGATCGACGGCGCCGACGACGATGGCATCGCGCGCCACAAAGGCGCCGCCGCGCATCACAAATCGCCCGCGGCGCGCGCGCCAGTCGCCCGGGTTCGTGTCGGCGGGGTCGGGAGCCGGAACGTATGCGTGAATGTCCGTCATGGATCGGTTCGAGGCTATTCTACGAAGAGTAAACTTCTCTCACAAACGGCACCCATGTGTACAGCGCGAGGCTGAGCGCATTATTGGCCATGTGAAGCGCGATGCACGGAGTAAGGCGCCCGTAGCCGTCGCGGACGCGCCCGAGGAAATAACCGAAGAGCCCCATGGGGATCCAGGCGAGCGGCTCGTGGAGCGCGCCGAAGAGACAGGCCGTGGCGACGCGCGCGATGACCGGCTCGGAGATGCGCGCGACGGCGGGCTGAATGGCGCCTCGAAAGACGGCTTCCTCGGCAATGGGCGCCGCGATCGCGATGGTGGCGAACATCGCGAGCCGAGCGGAGCCTTCAGCGGCGAAGAACCCGCTCAGCGCGTGCTGCGCGGGCACCGCAATTCCCATGGCGCGCGCTCCCGAGATCACACAGTATTCGAGAACCAATAATCCGGGAAGCGAGAGCGCGAAGACGCCGAACGCTCCGGCGATGGATCGGCCGCGGCTGAGTCGCTCGACGGCCGCGGGCTCGCCGGAACTGCGCATCTCGGAGCCGCGCCCCGCCAAGGCCAGCACGGGGGAGACCGCCATCAGGGTCGCGATGGCACAAATCCACTCGAGCAGCACAGGGCTCGACGCCGTAGGCTCGATCCGCGCCAGCGCACCGCGCGCCGCCATGGGGAGTACGAGCAGCGCAATCGAGCCGACGGCCAACACCAAATGAAAGACCGCGTCGAAGGCGCCGCGCGATGCTGGCGTTGGCGCACCCTTGGGCACTCTCCGCAATGGCAACAGAAACGCCGCCAGCGCGACGATTCCGAGGCCGATCGCCAGCTCGCGGGTCACGGGCCGCAGCTCCCGTGCGCAGGAAAGCTCACTTTACGCAGTCGTTCGCGAGAGCCCTTCGATCGGGCTCGACGCGGATGCATAGAGTTTCTTCGGGATGCGCCCGGCCTGGAACGCGAGCCGTCCCGCCTCGCAGGCAAGCTTCATGGCGCGCGCCATGCGCACGGGGTCCTGCGCGAGGGCGATGCCGGTATTGAGGAGCACTCCGGCCACGCCGAGCTCCATGGCGATCGCGACGTCGGAAGCTGTACCCACGCCGGCATCGACGATCACCGGCACTTTTGCATTCTCAAGAATCAGCGAAACATTGGTTGGGTTCAATATTCCGCGGCCGCTGCCGATCGGCGAGCCCGCGGGCATCACCGCAGCGACGCCGGCATCTTCCAGGCGCCGCGCGAGAATCGGATCGTCGGTGGTGTAGACCCACACCGTGAACCCGTCGGCCACGAGCCGCTTGCTCGCCTCCAGCGTCGCGATCGGATCGGGGAGCAGCGTCTTCTCGTCGCCGAGCACCTCGAGCTTCACGAGATCGCTCAGGCCTGCCTCGCGTCCCAATTGTGCGGTGCGCACCGCGTCGTCGGCTGTGTAACACCCGGCAGTATTGGGAAGCAACACATATCGCTTGCGGTCGATATGGTCGAGCAGGCTCTCGCCCTTGGGAGCACCGAGCTTCGCGCGACGCACGGCCACCGTGACACACTCGGTCCCCGACGCTTCGAGCGACGCCACCATCTCCTCATTGGTGCGGTACTTGCCAGTGCCGACGAAGAGCCGGGATCGAAAGGTGTACTTGCCGATGCGAAGCGCGTCGTCGCCCTGGGCTGCAGGAGTCGCTGGGGAAGCCATGGCGCGGCAGTGTAACGGGCTTCGCCTCCCGCGGGGGCGTGGCGGGCGAAGGAGCCGCCCCAGCGCGGGAACGCTGCAGGCACCGCGAGCTTCACTTGACCGCGGCGAAGTACGCGACGCCGCGAAGAGCGGCCGGGGTCTCACGCCGTTGGGGCGGATTTCGGGACGGAGGGGCCAAGGACTCCATCCCAGGGCTGCCAAGTCGAGGCGAGCTTTGCGTTTGGGTGAAATATCAACTCGTGGATGACTTCCGGATGCGCCCGCTTCTCGGCCTCAAGCTGAGCGAGATCCGCCTCCTCGAAAACCACATCCACGCCGCGGTGTCGCCACACTTCGACGTAGTAGTAGTACCCCGTGATCTGCTTGCGGAATCCGAATCCCGAGTGCCGAGAAATTTCTGTGAGTATTGGATCCAGCGCGACACGGTGGGCCGCGCTGTAGCGAACGACGGAGTTTTGCAAATCTGCGGTGCGCGCGTCCGGCTGCATCAGCCCCCGAAAAATGACGTTGTCGACGCCCACCGACCGCGCGAACTCGAGGTATCGCTCGATGCCTTCCAGGTCGGAGACGCCCTCCTTCACAAGAATGCACGAAAGCCGGACGCGCACACCTGCTCGGCGCGCGCGTTGGACAATCCCACCGAGCTCCTCCCGAGGGAGACTTCGCCGGAACCCCATCTGTTGGTTGTTCCGCTCTTCGTCGGGATGTGCGCGGCTCAAGTTCAAGTGTGCAAGTCCACACTCGCTGATCCAGTCAAGGACCGTCTTGCCTTCGCGAATGTCGAGCAATCCCGATCCATTGGTGGTGATCGTCCGCTTGCGGGCGCCCGCGGCGGCGATCGTTCGGAGGATTCGAGGCAGACGCGGATCGAGGCTCGGCTCACCCCCCGTCACGCTGACGCTCGGGTTGAGGTGCCTCAAGACGCGCAGCGACTCCTCCAGCGAAGAAAAGTAAGTCTCGTCGTCCGGCTCCACCGTGCGCTGCTGCGCGAGCGCGCCGCCTCGCGACGCCGGGCGAAGCTCCTCGACGCAGAACGCACAGCGGGCATTACAAGTCTGACCGCTATAGATCGAGAGGTTGGCGTTTGCGTAGACGGGGCGCTCACGTCCCCAGAAGTTCAAAGCCACTGTTCGACGCGCCGTACTGTTCACGGCGAGGTCAAACGCCCGGCTCTTCCGCCGGCGACGATCCAGGCAGAACTCCGTCGCTGCAGTCTCCAGCGGTTGGACACTCACGGCAGCTCCCCCATCGCCACGCTTCTCGCGACGAGGTCCGTTCCGAAGCTCCGGCCGTCGGGATTCACCATGCGAAAATTCGTCCCCGCGAGGAACGGCTCCTCCCAGGCGAGCTCGCCCGCAGCAAATCCATATCTTTGCAGGAAGAAGATATTGGAGCAGTCCTTCAATCCCGTTGACTCGACTGCGGCGAGCACAGCCGCGTCGTCGTTCGCCACACCGCGGCGCAATCGTACGTTCAGCACAAAAAGACGATCCCCGCCGAGCTCCAACATCACCGCTCGGAGCGCTCGCGCCAGCTCCGGCAGCCCGGCGTCGTGCTCCAGGAGATAGTGATTCCAGGAGAGCTTCAGCGTCAGCGGCGTGCCGAGCCTCGCGACCCAATTTTCGAGCTCAAGCCTCTCCCGCGGCAGGACGGCTCCATTGGTGCAAATCACAACTCGCTTACAGCGCTCGTGCATCCGAGCTGCTTCAACAAACTGCCAGAACTCGGGATGAATTGTGGGTTCTCCTCCTTCGAGCTGGAGCTCGAAGTCGCCCATCGCGGGGAGCAGCCCTGCCAGGCGATCCGCCGGGAGGAACGTCGTCCCGCGAGGCGACGAGCAGGTGCTGCACCAAGGGCAGGCACGGTTGCACGCGTTCGTGAGCGCCACATAGACGCGGTGGGGCCGCGCGATCTTCGGCGAATCCAGCGGAAGCTTTCCATGGGGATTCATCATCAATCCTCCAGCAGCAGCTCGCTGCGGTAAGGAATCACTTTTCCGTTCTCCCGCTGTCCAAGCTCGCGGTCAAACACCACTTCCACGGAGACATCCCCGAAAAGCTGCTTCAGCGCAAGCTCGATCTCCTCGCGACGACCAACGTCTTCGGGATCGACGAGGCGAGCGGTGATGCGGCAGCTGCCGTCGCGTCGTTGAACGAGCTCATGCTGGACGATCGGCAGCTCGCGAAGGACGCGGGAGACATCGACAGGATTCACCACAGATCCCGAAGCCGCCCGATAAAGGACGGGAGAGCGTCCTTCGAGATCGCAGAGACGAGGCATCGGATCGCCGCAGGCGCAGGGCGAGAACTCAAGTCGCCCCCAATCGCCCGTGCGGTACCGCAGCAGTGGCAAGTACCGATTGCGCCCTCCCGTCACGGTCACTTCTCCGCGCCCGCCCGGAGGCAGCGGCGTCCCCCTGCGATCGATCACTTCCACATAGAGATCGTGCGGAACGATGTGGTATCCGCCGCCCAGAGGACAGGCGAAGCCGATGGGTCCCGTTTCTGTAAGCGAATACCAATCGATCACCGGGCATCGGAATCGGCGCTCCAGCTTCAGCCGCAGACCCGCAGACATCGCGACGGCCGTCGTAATCATCGCCTTCGGGCTGCACGGGATCCCAAGCCGCGCCAGCTCCGCAAACGAGATGGGATCTCCCGTCAGAAGCTCCGGTTGCCACGCCTCGAAGAAGCGCCCCCGATCGCCGGGATCGCGCCACTCCGATTCTTGAAGATTGATCTTCGCGAATCCGGCCCCTCCCCAAAATGTAAGGAGCGACGGATAAGTGACCGTTCGAACCTGCGCGCCGACGAGAAAGCATGCGACGCGGCCGCCCGTCGGCGCGATCGCCGCGCCATGGCGCCGCAGCGCCACCTCCATGAGCGGAAGGTAGGCGCCGGCGGCGCGCGCGTGATGGGGCACCAGCAGCGCATGCCCCGTCGTGCCGGCGGTGCGATACACGAGCATGCGATCGAGATCGACGTCTTCGGGAACGAGCGACTCCGGCCGCAGCGCCAGATCCTCCCTTGCAATTGTGGGAACGCTGCTCCACTGCTGCCGCCACGCGCCGCCGTTCGGCCGTCGCGCCCGCATCGAAGGCACAAATGCCGCTCGCTCCTCCACCCATTGAAGGATCTGCTCGGGCGGCCGCTCCGGAACCCAGGCGATGCGCTGCCGGCTCAGCGCGAGTCGCAGCTCCGCAAGCGCCGCGCGGTCCGAATCGTCGAGGCCGTCGCCCGCGCGATGATTCCACCGCGGTGCGGCCTCGTGTTGCAATAAATCGTCGAGGAGCGTCACTCTCGGCCTATCTTGGCAGCCGCCTCTTGGGCAGCCTTCTTGACGAGCTCCTCGCGCACTTTTCGAGCGCGCTCCTGGGCCTCGCGCGATTCTCTCATCACTCGGGTGCGCTCTACGCTGTCGAGCGCGGTGCAACGATCGCGCGCTTGCGCCTCCGATTCGCCAGCGGGGCGCAGCCCCACACCCGCCAGACAGCGGCGCACCAGCTCCTCACGGCGATCAGGATCTGTTACAAACTGATCGGCCTGCTCCGCCGCCGCGAGCGCGGCCATGTCCGAGCGAAGAGTTGCAAGAACTCGCAATTCCAGCTCGCGCCGTCCCTGGAACCAGGGATCGGCAAACACCCAGCATGCAATCAAAACGAGCCGCAGCCGATTGCGCTCCTCGAGCGTGCTCGGCGAGAACTCAATCCCCGTGCTCTGCGGCACCTGACGTCCTGCAACGCCGGCGAGCAAGTCCGAGACCACGGCTCCGACGGCGACTTCGCCTTCGGATCCGATGCGCGGCTCACCGAGGAAGCCCGGTGGACACTCAGCCAGACGGTGGAGGAGAGCGGCGAGAGGAGGACCTTCTTGTTGCATCGTACAGCTACCGTATCTCAGAGTACAAATCTCGCGCGTAGCTGCGCGCGAATTGAATGAGTTCGTCCCAGGTGGACAGGCGGTGGGTGCGCCAGCCTTCCTGGCGCAAGCGCTCCAGGCGAGGATCGCTCCAGGCTCTCGGCATGTGAAGGACGAAGGAGCCATTCCCCCGCGCGCGCGCAAGGGCGCGCGCAGCGATCTCCCAACCGATCTGGGAACTCAATGCTTGCCCGCGCGCGCCTCTGGCGGGACCGTCGAGAAGGTCTAGGACATCGCGATCGGTGATAATCACAATATTTGTGGCGGGGTCGGCCGGCTTCCGCGCATCGAAGACTTCCGCCAGGCGATGCACTCCGAACCCGATGCCGGCTCCGAGGTAGTCCGTCAGAATCTCGAGAATGGCGCTCTCGTCCCGAACGAAACCGCGTGTTGAAACCGTCTGCCCCGGCTCGCCCGACAGCACCACTTGTACGCGCGCTCCGGCCCGCAGAGCTGAGAGGGCCAGAATGGTGCCGGCGAGCGTCGGGTAGGAGAGGCTCTCCCGCGGATTCGGCATGGAGCCCGAGCAGTCCATGCCAATATAGAGGTCGCATGGCCGCTCGCCGCGCTCCATGCCTTCCGTCACTCCGTAGGAGCGCTGCACGGTGGTCACGCCGGGAATCACGGTCGCGCTCCGCAGAAGAGTATGAATCCAATCAATACTCTCGAGAGGCTCGCCTCCATCCCACTCGACGAGCCCTTCGGGCTGCGGCTCCGAGACCACGGCGCTCTGCCGGGGCGGGAAAGGAATCAAATGAGGCATGGCGCGCTCCCGGTAGTACTTCGCGGCAAGGGCCTTGGCGGATGCCTTCGTCCCTGTCGCCTCCAGCAGCTCGCGGTACTCGACAGGATCGCGGTACCTCCTCTCACTTTTCTTTCCGCCAGTGATCTCGGGATGAGATCTTCGGTAGGCACCGCCGCCGCGAGCCTCATCCTCCACAGGGTGCACGGCATCCGCCGCCTCGTCCTCATCGATGCCCGCCAGACCATCAGGAGAGCAGTCGCGGCAGGAGTCTTGAAGATCACCGATACCCTTGAGAGCGAACTCCCCTTTCTTCGAGAGATCCTCAAGAATATAGGGAAGGCAGAGCGCGGCGAATCGCCCCGCACCGCCCAGCCACTCCGTTCGATAGGATCGGATGAGCTTTGCGCCTAAGTACGCGTCGGCCTCGAAGGATGGCGCCGAGGGAGCGCCCGCGCACAAATCGCCCGTTGGAAGATGCCATAGATGCTCATAAATCCGCGTGTAGAGCCTCCAGAGCGCGCCGTCCTCGTCACTTTTGCCGAGCGCCCGATAGACACCCGCCAAGTTGAGCCCGCACTCGCGCGTGAGGCGATCATTGATGAGAAGGTCGGCATACAGATTTCCGATCGCGGGTGCGCGGCTCTCGAGAGTGGGAAGGCCGCGGCGCAGACGTGCAATGAGCCTGGTGAAATCGCGCGCGTCTGCGGGGCAGAGAACGTGGTGGCCGATCTCGTGGGCCATGATCTCTGTGGCGAATCGCTGGAGCCCGCGCATCTCGATCTGTCGCAAGCTGATGACGACGGCATGGTCGGCGAAGCGGATCATTGCAAACGACCCGGATAGCTGCTCGCGCTTCTCATCGGATTCCGTGACGCACCATCGCGGCTCGAGCAGCCTTGTGAAGCGGCTCCAGCAGCCCAGCGCGTCCTCCCAACGCGCCCGCCACGACTGCAGCAGATGCGAGAGATCACTCATGGCGAGCTTGCCGCAGCGACGAGCGCGATGCGGTGGCTGTGGGGAAATGTCACAGCAAGCGTCGAGCGGTTCGCCGCCCACGCGCCCGCGGAACGAAGCTCCGGCAGGACGCGCGTGAGGTCTCCCTTTGCGACCGCACCTGTGGAAGTGAGCTTCCAACGCGTTTCCACCGGACCCGCGGGAGCCGGTGGCACCGTGACGCGCAGCACGGCGGCGCCGAACAAATCCGCGCAAATCTCGAACTGCTCGTCGCCGCTTCGAGCAAGCAAACGCTCGCCGTCGTGGTCCACCGTCGGCGGCTGCCGAAACGGACCGCCGAACCCTGAGAAACCGCCACAGATTCGAACGATCTGCAACTCTCGCGGAGGCAGCTTCTCCATGGCCGCGTGCTTGGGAGCAAGCCATGGATCGGCTTGGAGGCGGGAGACGGCCTCCACCAGCGGAACGGCAGCCTCCCCTTCGGAGACCGAAAGGGCGTCCCATGCGATGCGCGGCTCGAGCCCGAGTGCCGTCGCAAGCGCCGAGTCCCGTGCCGTCGACAATCCGCATCGCCACGCGACGACCTTGCCAGCCTCGAGCCAGTGCTCCGCATCGTCGATTTGTGCGCTCAGCCTGGACATCTCCAGAATCCACTTCTCCGGTCCCGCACCCGGGAATGCGCCCACCGACTGGGTCGCGCGGATGAGCGCGCGGAGGAGGCGCTCGGGATCGCTGGCGACCCAGCGCGCCGCCCGCGGAGCGACCTCTGTGAAGACGCGTGAAACCGCGGGACACTGCGACGCCAGCCCTCTCGAAACCACGTCGAGGGCGGCGGTATAAGTGACTCTCAGAACCTCCTCGACGTCCTGCGGCGCAACGCTCGCGACCGCGATGACGACGGGATCGACCCACTCTGCGACTGCCCGCTCGAACGCCTTCGGCTCGATCGACGGCTCGGCGAGCCTCGCGCGCTCAAATCGGAGATTGAGCTCGGTCCGGTTCGCCGCGAGCAATTTTCCAAGGAGCGGGGAAACCACAGATCCAGCGCTACTTCGCGGTCCACCGGAGCCAGCGCAAGTAGTTCGTGTAGCGCTGGTGCATCGACTTCAGCTTCAGAATATCATCAAAAAGTGGACCATACAATTTTCGCCCTGAGCTCCACTCCTTGAGCAGCCGCTCGATCTTCGCAACTTCAACGCACGCCTGCGACTCCGTTACGCCCTCGAGCCCTTTCCGAAGCCGCGCGTCCAGCTCGGCGACCGGATCCTCTCGATCGAGGCCGAGCCGATCATACTCGGCGCACGAGAGATCGAGCAGACGCCGAATCCAACCGATCCGGTCGACACGATGGACCTCGTTCTCCGGAACATCAAAGAACGGAGAGTTGAGATCGGGAACGAGCTTGTCGTGCAGAACGAAAGGCACAATTTGGCGCACATCCTCCAGCGCCACGGCCCGCTCGCCGCGGAAGTAGGCCATCGCCTTCACGAACTCGAGTGCGGTCATGAGCGCCCGCACGCTGAGGCCGTTCTTCGTTTGGCTTCCGAGGTCTTTGACGCGATCGCGCCCCGAGTCGCGCGAAGCCACCGACTGGGGATCGACGCCCGACAGCTTCAGCGTGTCCTTTGTCTTGTACTCGAATTGTGATCCCGCCGGCTCGCAGAGCTCGAACTGGCTCGCGAAGAACTCGATGCGCCTGCGGATTGGAATCGGCACCACCACGCGCAGGATCTCGTCGTGCATGCGCGACAGCTCGTCTTCACGGAAGACGATCGCCTCGGGCACGACGTCTTCCGGCCGCATCTTCGCCTCCATACGAGCCAACAGATCGCCGAGGAACCTCGAGTTGAAATGGAGCGCCTTCACCACGACGTCGATCCGGTCGCGCAGCGCCTCGATCACCTGATAGGTGCCGCCTCCCGCGTCGTCATTCGCCGTGAGATACCAGGCCGCGTCAGGGCATTCATACACCTGATCGTACACTTCGGCGTAGTTATCGCCCATCACGGTGAGCAGCGCCGACTGCGTCCGTGTCGGAATGCGATTGTATTCGTCAATAATCTTGACCCGCATCGACAGCCACCGTCTCCATGCGATGCGGATCTGCTCGGGACTCTCGGCGCTCACGAGGTCCTTCGGCAGCGGATGCCCCAGCAGATCCGTCACCGTCATCTGCGGCTGCCCATGCTGGATCGCTCGCCGCACCTCCTTCAGGGAATAACCCGCGAGCAGCCCCATCAGGACGGCGCTGGCCGTCTTCCCGCGCCCCGGTCCGCCGACGAGCAGACACCTCCGCCTCACGGCGAGGTTGAGCAGCGGCAGCAGAATGAAGCTTGAGTAGCTCTGTGCCGACGGCAACGTGAGGAGCCCCTTCGAGTCTCCAAATGTGAATCTTTGGCTGGGGCCTTCCTCGTACTCGATGTCATAGAACGGGCTCAGGATTGCGGTGTTCACAATCCAGAAATACGCCTGCCTCAGCCGCTCATCGAGCGCGGTGCCCGACGGCGCTGCGGCGCTCGTGCCCGCCGGATCCTCGTAGAGGTGGGCGACATCGAAGGCACGCGACGCCGGCGCGCCGGAGGCGGCCGCGGGATTCGTGGGCGCTTCGGGTACTTTGCGAAACCACTCCGGCATCGCCTCAGCATGGCGCGTCCGGTCATTTCTTACAAGAAGCCGCGGTGCGGAGCGCCACTCTTGCGCCGCAAGCGCAGCGCCGGGTGGCCTATCCGCCGCCGACGAAGGTCACGATTTCGAGGCGGTCCCCATCGAGGATCGGCGTCTCCGCGTGCTTCGCGCGTGGAACGATCGCACCGTTGCGCTCGACCGCGACGCCCTCGCGTGGCGCACCCAAGAGCGCGAGTGCGTCCGCGAGGCTCACTCCTTGAGGAAGCTCCTTGGGCTCCCCGTTCACTGTCACGCGCAGCGCTGCTTCGGCAGACACGGCCCTCACCCCTCGATGCGCAGGAGCACTCCCTTCAGGTAGAGCGACTCCGGATGAGTAACAATGATCGGGTGATCGAGCGATTGCCGCAGCCGTTCCAACAACTGCACACGGCGCCCCGAGTCGACCGCGGCCTCGTAGATCATCTTGCCGAAGAGTTCCTCCGTCATGTGATACGAGCAGGAGAAGGATGCAAGATATCCGCCGCCAGCCACGAGCCGCATCGCACGCGAGTTGATCTCCGTGTAGCCGCGGAAGGCCGCCTCGAGCTCGCCCCGGTTCTTCGCGAACGCAGGGGGATCGAGGATCACGAGATCGAATTGCTCGCCATTTTTGTGGAAATCACGGAGCACGTCGAACGCCATGCCCCGCTGCACTGTAACCTTCGCCGAGACTCCGTTGCGCTCCGCGTTGGCCGATGCCCGGCGCAGCGCTGCTTCCGACGAGTCGACCGCGATCACTTGATCGGCGGCGGCTCGGGCGCAATGGATGGCGAAGGAGCCGTCTCCTGTGAACATGTCGAGCACGCGTCCACGGGCGAACTTCGCCACGCGCTCGCGGCTCTCGCGCTGGTCGAGGAAGAATCCGGTCTTCTGCCCATGCTGGGGGTCGACGAGAAAGCGCACTTCACCCTCGCGGATCTCCACGGGGCCAGGCGGCTCGCCATACAACACTTCGGTCTTGCGCGGGAGCGCCTCGAGATCGCGCGCAGAGAAGTCATCTCTGGCGATGATACATTTCGGCGAGTACCGCTTGCGAAGGGCGGCCGTCACGAGATCGCGCCTGCGGTCCCAAAAGGGCACCGCATGCTGAATCGAGATCACATCGGCGTAGCGATCGACGATCAGCCCGGGCAGATCGTCGGCCTCCGCCGCCACGAGGCGCTCCGCCTCCTGGCCATCGCGCCGCGGACGGCGCGCCGCAGCCCGATCGAGCCGCTCCTCGAGAAATGTAACTTCATCGAAGGGTGCCGGGCGCCGCATGACGGCGCGAAGTGCAATTTTCGAGGCACCGGACACGAATCCGCGCCCGACCTCGCGCCCACGGCTGTCGATCACCAATGCGCAATCGCCGCTTTCTGCATGAATCTCCGCGAGGTCGTCTCGGAAGATCCACGGATGCGCGGAGAGCCAGCGCTTCCAACCCCGCGGCGTGAGAATCACATGAGGCTCGTCGGGGTGGGCGCCCTCGGAGACGGGCGCGGGGCCATCGGCCCCCATCGGATCTGCGTCGGTTGCCATCGGATTGGCCCGGCAGGATACCCGTGCGGGGGCCGCGCGGGGCGCTACCAGATTCGCGATGACCCGCGGCGCGCGCAGCAGGGCGAGGGAGTGCGCAACGATCCGGTAGCGGTCATCCTCACGGCTCCTTCCGATGCCCCCCATGAATACCACACGTCGCGAATTCCTCGAGCGCGCCGCCATCCAAGCGGGCGCTGCGCTCGCGCTCGGCGCCTGCGGAGTGCAGCCGAGTCGATCCGCCGAGACCGCCCAGGCAGTTGACCGAAAGCGCATCCTGATCCTCGGCGGTACCGGATTCCTCGGGCCGAAGACCGTGGAGGCGGCGCTCGCGCGCGGACATCAAGTATCCGTGTTCAATCGCGGCCGGACGGAAAAGCGCATCCCGTTCGAGTTCAAGGATGTGGAGCATCTGTATGGAAATCGCGATCCTCTGCTCCCGGCCGATGACGCAAGAGGCCCGGACGGGAAGCTGCTAAATCCCGACGGACGCCCGCGCGGTCTCGAGCAGCTCGAGGGCAAGCGCTGGGACGCGATCATCGACAACTCCGGCTACTACCCGCGGCATGTGAAGGCCTCAGCCGATTTATTGGCGAAGTCCGCGCAGCAATATATTTACATCTCAAGCATCTCGGCCTATGCCGGCAACAGGGCCGTCGGGGCTGACGAGTCGGCGCCGCTCGCGAAGCTCACAGATCCGGCCGTCGAAACGATGGGAGCGAACTTTGAGAACTACGGCGGGCTCAAGGTGCTCTGCGAGCAGGCAGCCGAGGCCGCTTTCCCAGGCCGCGCTGCGATCGTGCGGCCCGGCTATATCGTCGGTCCGGGAGATCCGACGGATCGGTTTACTTATTGGCCAGCGCGCGCCGCACGCGGAGGCGAGATGTTGGCTCCGGGTTCGCCGTCGGATCCGTTGCAATGGATCGACGTGCGCGACTTGGCGGAATGGCTTGTGCTGCTCGTGGAGCGCGGGACGGCCGGTGTGTTCAATGCGATCGGGCCGCAGGGACGCGGCAACTGGGGCGAGGTCCTCGAGGCCTGTGTGAACGCGGCGTCCGCGCGGCCGACACTTGTGTGGGTTCCGACCGAGTGGCTTTCCGCAAATGGAATGGGAGGCGAGGATTCGTTCCCGATCTGGGCACCGCCGACGGGCGAGATGGCGGGGTTCCACACTTGGAGCAACGCGCGCGCCGTTGCCGCGGGGCTTCGATTCCGAACGATGGAGGACACGGTGGCCGCGATCCACGCGTGGCTCCCCGGAGATCTGGAGCGCCGCGCGCGCGTGACACAACAGATGATCGCCGACGCGAAGGCGAAGGGTCAGGAGCCGCCGAGGATGGCCGACCCGAAGGTCCTGCGCGCGGGCCCGACGGCGGAGCGCGAGCGCGAGTTGCTGGAAAAGTGGAAACGCGACTCGAAGAAGTAGCTGTGGATTCAGTGTTCTGGATCTGTCGCCTCGATCCGATTCCTGTCGTGGGGAAATCCGATTCTCTTCGTGGGAGATCTGATTCCTTTTGTGGGGGATTCGGTTCTCTTCGTGGGGAACGGGCGTGCCCGTTCCGATTCGGCGGCGCGTGCGCCGCCGGATGATCTGTCGCGCTGCCTATGCCTCATCGCGCGGGGCAAGCCCCGCGCCGTGGTTCGGCGCGTGCGCCGAACCTACCGATCGATTTCTGTGCACGCTGAGTCCGACCCAAGCCCCATTCCAAGCCGGCTCCTATTGAGAACGGCGTAGACGAGTTCGAGAACGCAGCGCCATCGATCGGCGTGTGCGCATCACAGATCGGGCGCGCTCTATTTCCCCGAAGGCTTTCCGGGGCCTTCGGGGATCGACTGCACGAGAGCCTCGAAGCGCGGTTCGCCCCGCAGCGACCTGAGGTCGGGATCTTTGCGCGCCCAGGCGCGCTGGCGCTCGAGGCCGCCGGCATCGGAGTGGTTTTCCTGGAAATCGCGCTCCAAGTAACGCAGCGCCGGCTCCTTCTCACCGAGCAGCGCATAAGTGCAAGCCAAATTGTAGAGCGTTCCGGGCGTGTCGGGGGCGTCTCTCAGTATGGCGCGCGCTTCGTCGCCGTTCCCTTCGCGGGCGAGATAGCACGCAAGCAGAACGCGATTGAACTCCGTCGGCTCGAGCTCAACGCCTTTCTTGGCAAACCCCGCGGCGCGCTTGGGATCGCCTCGAACCACATTCGTATTGACGGCTTTTGTAATGAGAGCCTGCGAGCGAAGCCGCCGCTCCGCATCGAGCCATTGCTTCGCCTCCGCCGTACGCGCCTCGGGGACAGCTCCGCCGAGCTGCTTCACAGCGTCGCGGTCGAAGGAGGCCTCGTGCCGCTCCTTCACGGCGTCGAGCCGCTCGAGAACGGCGTCGATATATTTGTCGGAAAGATCGGGCTCGCCCGCATCCATCGCGACTCCGGCGCGCTCGAGGGAGGCGTCGACATAAGTAAACAAATCGACAAGCTGATCGCTCCCAGTCGCCCGCTCAAGGACGGCATCCAGGAGGCGCCCGGCGCTCTCCAGATCACCCAACGCGCCGCGCGCGACGCGCCCGAGATCGCGGGGAAACTGAGACGCGGGCGTCGCGAGCTGAACGGCGATGCGCTCTTCACTAAACAGAATCGGATAGCCCGGCACGCACCGATATTTGAGAAGCTCATCAATCGGGTTGGGCATGAACGACCGCAGATCCGGCGCTCCTGGCACGACAAACTCGTGTGGGTTCTGCATCCCCAGCAGCTCCAGCAGCCGCATCCCGGCGGCGAGGCCGCCCGCGCCGCGCCCGCGGCGTGCCAGCACCACAGAGATCAGCGTGTCGATCCCCACGTCGTACTCGAGCGCCGAATCGAAACTCCATGGCGCGCGCAATCCGAGAGGCCGACCGCTCAGAATGATGTTCTGGCGGAGCTGCTGAGCGATGGGATCGGAATCGTCGAGCAGGATAGATTTGAGGCCTTCGAGGACGCCCGCCTTCATCCGCTCCTTGTGCAGCGCATAGGCTTCCGCGACGCGGATCTCTGCATCCGGTGCGCCGGGCGCCGGATTCAGAAGCGCGTTGAAGGCCGAGAGAATCCTCAAATACGCGAGCGAGACGAGGTGGCGAACCTCCTCGCCTTCGGCCACTGCCTTCTCGCGGCCGCCTTTTGTGATTCTGTAGGCCGTGGCCAGCGCCTGCTCCGCGAGCGCGCCATTGCCGTCGGCCATCTCCGCCACCGCGAGCGCGGTCATCGCCTGAACGCGGGTTTCCCTTCCGGCTTCGCCGGCTGCCGCCGCGAGCCGGTCGAGCTCCTGGGCTGCGCGACGAAGCCCGCCCATGTCGACCCGAACCAACATTTCGAACCGCATGCGTCGCAGCGCGACGTCGGGCGGATCCACTTTTTCCCAAGCGGTCAAAGTCGACAGATAATCGGCGTCCTGCCTGCGAAACAGAAGCTGCCTCGCCAACAGATCGAAGCCGACGCGGGCGCCCACTCCATCGGTCGGGTGCGCCGCATAGGCCTGCAGCGCCGGCAGCACCGCAGGCGATCCCGTGGCACCGAGGGCCGCCAGGAATTGTGCGTTCGAGCGGGGCATGGCGGATTCGAACCAGCCGCGCATCGCGAGGAGTGCGGGCGCCGATCCCGGCGTCGACGCGAGCGCACGCAGCGCAAAATCGCGCTGCTCCTCATCGCCTGACCGGGCAAGCTCGGCGAGCCCGTTCAGGGCCGCTCGATGGGAGAGCCTCAAAAGCCCCTGCAGCGCGACCCGTCGAACGTCGGGATCGGCGTCACGCGCGAGCATGAGTAAGAGTTCACAGCGACGCTCGGCCTGCGCATAGGCGAAGTCGGGCCTCGATAAGTATGATGCAAACTCTGCGCGAACCACTGGGCTCGAGTCGCGCACGAGTTCCGCGGCGGCGCCGAGCACCGCCAGGCTTCCCCGCTCTTTGAGGAGCCGCGCCCGCAGCTCGCGCGCGATCGGCGGCGCGCCAGTGAACGACTCCAATGCCTTGGCCACGGCCCCTTCTCCCGCCTTCGCGAGCGCGGCGTAGGCCGTCGAGCGCGCCGCGGGATCCGACGCGCCGAGATCCGACAGCTCATCCCACCGCGCTAGCGTGAGCGCGGCGGCGGCCGCCATCGCGATCCCGGCGAAGATCACTTTTTCTCCCAGCGCGCCAGCTCCTTCAGCGAGGAGAGAGTTCCGCCAGCGCGAATCTCCGCGCGCAATCGCGCTTCGTGTTCATACACATCGCTCGCGCGATTGACGACCTCGGCGAGCTTCTCCCTGGGGATTCTCACAATTCCCGAGTCGTCGCCCACGATCCAGTCGCCCGGCATCACGCGCACGCCGCCGCAGACGACGGGCGCGCCGATCTCGCCGAAGCCCTTCGGCTCCCACGCCGTCGGCGTGAAAATGCGTGCCCAGGCCGGAAAGCCAATCGACCGGATGGCGTCGACGTCACGAATGGCTCCGTCAATGATCACGGCGCGAACTCCGCGCACTTTGGAACTCTCGCTCGCGAGTTCGCCCCAAACCGCTGGCGCGCGGCCGCCCGCGTCGATCACGAGCACGTCTCCCGGCCTGCAATGATCGATCGCCTCGACGGGCTTCGCCCAGTCGCCGGGATAAGTGCGCACCGTCACCGCGGGGCCGAAGATCTTCACTCCCTGCTGCAGCGGCAGGAGTCCACTCATCTCGCCCGAGCGGTGCATGGCGTCGGAGAGGTTGGGCGTGGAGACGAGCGCCAGAACCTCGGCCACGCGCTCCTCGGTGACGCGCCGGAAAAGTTTGCTTTCGACGGCGCGGCGCGAACGCACGGCGGCCACGAGCGCGCGCGTCGCCGCAGCGGCGTCTTCCGCTTTTGTAATTGCACCTCCAACAATAATAATATCAGCGCCGGCCTCGGCGGCTTTCGCGGCTGACTCCGAGTGGATTCCTCCGGCGACTGCGATTTCACAATTCACGACGGCCCGAACGGCCCGCAGCGTATCGAACGGGTCGCGTCCGGCCATCTGCTCGTCGATGCCGCAGTGAACACCAAGAATATCGACTCCGAGCGCCGCGCATTGCTTGGCGCGCTCGACGGGGTCGGCCACGTTGATCAGGTCGACCTGCACTTGAACGCCATAATTACGCCCGGTCTCGACGCAGTCTCGAATCGTCGAGTCGGCTGCCGTCGCCAGCACCGTCGCGATGTGGGCGCCCGCCTTGGCCGCCGCTTCGAACTCGAGCCGCCCGGCGTCCATCGTCTTCGTGTCGCAGACGAGGCGCAGCGTCGGGTAGCTCGATGCCGGAAACTCCGCGCGCAGCTTCCGCAGGGCGTCGAGCCCCTCCGATTTGAGGAGCGGCGTTCCGACCTCGAGGATGTCGACCCCTCCGGCCACCGCCTCGCGCGCGCACTTCATGGCGCGCGAGAGTTCGAGGAAATCCAGGGCGACCTGAAGTCGTGCGCCGCGCTCGGTGGACGCGGCAGAGCGGTCGGAAGCGGTCATAGCCTGGAGGATGGTAGCGCGATCCGCGGACGCCGTGGCGCGGCGCCGACCCGCTCGAGCCCCGCGCTTCGTTACAGGGGTTCGCCCGCCGCTGGAGAGCGCGGTCAGCGACTCTCACCCATCGTGCGCAGTCCGCTTTCAGCTCCTGCATGCTCTCGCGCGCGCAGCATGGCTGCCCGGCACCGTCGAACTTGCGCTGCGGCCGAAGAGCCCGTCGCGAAAGGGCTCCGCAAAGGGACGCGTGGATCCTTCGTAAACTCGAGAAAGAACGCCCTCGACGTGGCAAGACTTGCCGGCGAGGCGGTCCGGCGTCTCCCGGCTCGATGGACAGCCACACCCATGACCGCCAGCGGGACCATCCGCGAGCCGCCCCAGGAGGACGTTTCGAAAGTCATCGGAGCTGCGCGCGGGCCTCGTCGCCCCTCGCTGCGTCGCCTCGTCCTCGACGGACCTCCATGGCTACGCCTTCGGCGAGGCTACTTGCGCTGGACGACGATTCCTCGCGCTCGCAGTGCGTAGCCCCCGTGCAAGCACCCGGCGCACTTTTGAAACGTCCTCCCAACCCAATCCCGCCATGGAGGCTCGGAACACAGAGGGTGTCGAGGGGGGGAGTCAAGGGGGTTTCCTTGTGGTGCCCCTGCATATGAATGCCGCACCCTCAGCTCCCAGACCTCGGGTGGGCTCGGACCATCGAGCGATCACACGAGGTGTCTTACGCAGGCCGTCTTTTAGAGGATTCGACACATGCAGAGGTCCATTCGAATGGGAGCGCGTCGAGCCGCGGAGCGGATTCGGAATTCCTTCGTGCGATCGCGAGTTGCAGTCTCGCTTGCCGTGCTGATCCCAGGTGCGATCGCATCAGCTTCAGCAATCTCTCCAGCGTCGGAAGAGTGCCATTTCGAAGCGCGCTGCTCTTACACGACCACTTGGGATCCTCCGCATAGTGGGGCGACCTGTGGCGGGCAGCCGTGCGGTGGAACATCAACGACCACCTACTCCGACTGCCATTGTCAATACAACGAAGCGGTCAACACAGACTGTTCGCTCTTCGGGAATCAGTACAAAACTGTGAAGACTCGCTGGACATGTGAAGGTATCTTCGTCGAACGATGCGTTGGGACGATCATTGAGACGACATACCAAATCACCGCTGCCACAGTTGCCTGCGGGTACGGGAACTAGCAGATCGTTGAGAATCTGAGTCCGGCGCTTCTCGTCCCCTTTTCTGCGATCTCATCGTCGAGCCGCGAGCGACGCAAACTCCTTGCTGCGACGCGCGCGTCACTCCTCGATCTCGCGAACGGTGATCTTCGAGCCGATCGAGGGCAGTTTGTCAATCATCTGCTTGCTGCCCAAGGCAGGGGTCACCCATGACGCGCGAAAAACCGCCACCTCGGGCAGCGGACGACGACTCCCCTCAATCCGGCTCCGCCACGAGGCCGAGACAGGGTGCGAGAAGCCTCGGCTCAGCGCTTCAACGATCAGATCGCAAAAGAGCCCGCGTGCGCAGCTCGGATGACTTCTGCGACGGGCTGCCAAGCCCTGCCGGGGCGGAACATGTGTGACCGCGCTGGCCCAGGGGCTGTGATACGCTGTCATAGTTAAGATCGAGCAACTCCTTCAGAGCAAGACAGATGACGAAGTCTGACGCGAACCCGCAGCTTCCAGCCGATTGCAGTGATTCGAAATTGCATGCAGTCGGCCGGCCAACTCAATCAAACGCTGCACGATGGGTGATATCGCCTGCCGGGGCGGGGCTCGCTGCGGTGGCCGTGATCTGCGTAACGGCGGCAGCGTACTTCTTCCTCACCGAGAGTTCCCCTCGCGTGGATTCCTCCATCGGACGGCTGGCGGTGCTCCATCTGTCGCCTCCGCCGCCCACGAGCGCTGCGAGCGCGACCACGGCTGAAAAATTAACTTCTGGATCATGCGGCGACTCAGTGTCCGATACAAAAAAAGAGGATGAGGACTCTGGAAACCTCGCGTGCCGCTGGCAGCAGCTCTTGAGCGCCGGATTGGATTCTGAAGAGGCGCAGGCAGAGATTCTGGGAATCTATGGAAAACTAAGACGACGCCGAAACACCGAGCAACTTCGATCTCGCCTGCTTCGCGACCTTCTCGGCGCGAGGCCGCCTCTGAACGCATTTATGGTTGCGATGGATATCCTGGGATTGGAAGGCGATGATGACGTGGGAATCATGATTGCGGGCGCTGCTGCCGCGGGCATCGCTGAGATCTGGAAGAACGAACCGCTGGCCTATGGAAAGGGCCGCGAATTATTTCACTCCGTGGAAGCCCCAGCCGTCCGATCGGCTCTTCTGAGTGCATTCTTACTGAACCCCAATCCTGAGCTGGGGGCCGACTTTTCAGCGGCATTTCATGGCTCCCGCGATCCGGTCTTTCGCGCGAATCTTCTCGGCAATATTGGGCGCACCGGATCGCTCACGGATACACTTGAAGTTGTTCGCACATTATGTTCGGAGCCTCGATCGGCGCGGGGCGATGACCTAGGCCACTTCGCATGTGTGGATAGCCTCGCAGTTCTGGCCGCAAAGAGTTCCGACTACAAGGACGATGTCGTGCATGCAGCCCTGGAACTGGCCGGTTCGGACGCACTTCGGCCTCAGACATTCGAAAGAGTGACTCGGCTCGTTTCCTCCGTAGATCCATCGTCGATCAAGGCGCTTCGGCAGGTAGCCGAGCGAAGAGGGAAGGGATATCTGAGGGCGCTCGAGATCGGACTGAGTACTGCACCAAGCCCCTTGGGACCAGCTCTGAAGTAGAATGAGCAATCGTGTGCTCTGGACGGTCTTGACGATCGCCGTCCTCATAGTTGCAGTAACAGTTCATAGATTCGTACGCGGGGAGACCAGAGACGACTCAACGAGAAAGGGACATTCGGGGGCGGCGTCGTCATCCGTGTCGACCACGACGTCGCTGCTCGCTCAACTGGATGATCGCTTGCGCAAGCTATACGTTGCACCTCCGGTTGGAGAGGAGCCTCACCTTCTGACAGATCTAGATCCCGAGTCTCCCATTCCTGTGGAGGAGGGTGTCGAGTCGCGGGCGATCATTCGGCTGACAAATTCTGGAGCCGGGGCGATGCGCATTTTCGCTCTTCAGACCCACTGCGGATGCTTGTCCGCGTCTCTGGCTCATCGTGGAAAGCCGTACGTTCTCGGCGACCCGGTGAAAGCCAAGGACCTCGTCGAGCTCCATGTCGTTCTCTCTCCTCAGATGCCCGACTCTGAACGAATCATTGGAATCGATCTGCTTACAAATGATCCGCAGTTCGCGTCCAATCCAACGAAAGCGTTCGGCATGGTGGAGTTGCGGCCGAAGTTCCGTGCGACTTCGGGGTTCACAATCGAGGGCACGAGCGCACACAGTACAATTGACTTGGGCCGGTTTGGTGGAAGCGAGGGAACTGCCCTGGATGCATGGATCACGGACAAGAATGGACAATCCATTGATTCCATAGAAGCCATCTCGAATGTCGCTCACGTCGCAACCTCACTCACGCCGTCCTGGGGAAACTTGAAATGGAAGCTTTCCATCACAGTCGCCCCGGGCTGCCCCGAAGGAGCTCTCAGCGGCAGCATTGACTTGAGCCTGCGCAGGCGCGCGGAGGATCGCGAAATTCGCAGACGGCTCTTCGTCATCGGACGATCGGAAGGGCGCCTGTCGGTGAGCCCCCCGGACGGGATTCGCCTGGGAGTTGTCAGCTCGAGTGGGACTCCATTGTCATCTCTTCGAATTCGGGATCGAAAGCACGAGCCGCTGAAGGTTCGACATATCCGGCTTTCTCGGCGACGAGCGGACGCAGCCCCCGCGGATCCACTATCTCGTTCCAGCCCCACGCCGGACTCCGCTGAGGACGCGCTTGATTATGAGGTCTTGGAGGGCCCAGATGGTGCCATGGATGTCCATCTCCGCATGAAGGACAATGCGCCAGCCGGAAGCCTTCTCCGATTCTTATATATTGAGGTCTGCGCTGGCGAAGACACGTCGACCATTGAAGTGCCCATCACGGGTTACTACAAACGGTGATCGGATCCATTCGATTGTTGGAGAATCTGTAACGGGTGATTCGAATTTATCCTGCGAGATCGAGGGCGCGCGGTCTTGGATCAAATCCGGCCGGCGCAGGTGCCAGCGAGCCGCTCTGTCGGCATTGAGATCGAGAACAAAGTCCTCGCCGGTGCGTCCTCGAAGCGGCGTGCCTTCGGCATCCCATCTCCTCGTCTTCCGCATTCGCACAAAATCACCCCTTGGAGCGCTCGCCAAGACGCCGCATGGCTTCTTCCTTCGGGAGATAACGACCGCGATCGCCTGCCGCTTGCGCCCGGGCAGCGACTCCGCCAGCTTCCGATCCGCAGGCGAGGCTCACACTTTTCCGTCGGGACACACAGATGTCAGGAATCTCCTGTCGGCATGGCTCACGAACAGTCCGCTCAGAGACTCATTCCGGCGCATCTCGTCCCCCATTCGCAACCCCATCGTCGAGCCGCAATCGACGGAGTTCCCTGCTACGCCTCACGCGCCTCTCCCCGATCTCTCGAAAAGTAACCTTTAAACCGCTCGAAAGTACGTTTCTGAACACCCTGCCGCATGTTCCTCGACGGGCCGCTGGGACCTGGCATCGCGGGCCGTTCCCTCTCTTGAAAGCTTCTCCCGCAGCGGGACTCCAACTCTGCACCGATCGATCGCCACAGATAGAAACCGGGCGGGAGCCGCTTGCGTACCCCTCGAGAGCGAAACCGTCGTCAACGTGAACTTCTCGTCAACCCGAGTCCTCGTTTCTCGCCTTCGCCGTGATTTCCCGCGGCAGCGTAAGAAAGACCAGGATCGCGACCAGCGTGCCTGCCGCCGCCACATACATCGGAGCGGCGCGCGTCAGAGAGTCGGCGAACCAGCCCGCGGAGAGCGGGCCGAAGATGCGGGCAAGCGACCCCATCGATTGATTGGCTCCGAAAACGCTCCCCTGCGCCGTCGCAGGCGCCGTGCGCGAGATGAGTGAACTCAATGATGGGTTGGAAATGCTATTGCCGACGGCCATGAGGAACCCTGAGACGGCCAGCATCGCCAGGGGGAAGGACTCCCAGCCGAAGTAGCCGATGCCGGCGAGGCCGAGAGCGAGCATCGTCCAACCCAACAAAATGAGCGGGCGCTCGCCGTAGCGCTTTCCGAGAGAACGCATGAGGCCTCCCTGAACGATCACGGCGACGATCCCAATGTAACCAAAAGCGTAGCCGATCTCATGCTCGCCGTAGCCGCGCCCGCCTCGCTCAGGCTCGAGCTTCAGGAAGAGGGACAGCCCCTGCTCCATATGTGCAAACGCGAACGTTGCAAGAAATGACAGCACCAGAAGCTTGCCCAGAGCGGGCGTGGACAGCTGCTCGCGCAGCAGCTCCATGCGGCCGCGGCGCGGGCCGAGAGCGCCGCGTTTCTCGGGCGGCAGAGATTCTTTCAATCGAGCTACAGCCCAGATCGAATTCACCAGCGCAAGAGCAGCGGCCGCATAGCCGGGAGCGCCGCGCCCAAATTCGTGGGCAAGCACGCCGCCGACGAAGGGGCCAATCGTGAACCCGATTCCGAATGCCGCGCCGATCATTCCCATGCCCTTCGCGCGGTTGGCGGGCGTTGTCACGTCCGCCACATAGGCGAAAGCGGTGGAGATATTTGCAGCAAATACGCCGCCGAGCGTCCGCGTCGCGAACAGCGCGTATACGACGGCGTGTCCCGATACGACGGTGCCGATGACCTTGTCTCCCTTAAGGAGATTCACATTCGGCAAGAAGTAATGATTAACGTTCTCGTCGGCGACCAAGCCAAAGAGCAGATAGGCGAGCCCAAGCAGCGGAATTGTCGTCAGCAGCACAGGGCGCCGCCCGATGCGATCGGAAAGCGCGCCCCACATCGGAGCGAAGAGAAACTGCGCGCCCGAGTAGCACGCGGAGAGCGCCGTCGCGATTCTTGCTACATATGCCGAATCGGGCGACTCCATCCTCCAGTAATGATCCACGTACGGCTGCACCAGCGGGATCACTAAGCCGAAGCCCAGCAGATCCAGCAGGACCGTTAGAAACAGAACGCCCAGGGATGCGCTGCCGGCGGCCATGCGAAGGTCGCCGGCAGGATACGGAGGGCTGCGCTCCGTCGCGGCCAGCCGCATCGCCCGGGGGGTACGGGCGCGAAACGCCGCGCCCCCAGGCGATCTTGACGGCGTTACGGAATCGCGCCCGCCAAGTGGGCGGTTCCCGATCCGTCCCGAAGCTCGAGCTTGCGACCCGAGAGTTCTCCGAGCGAGAAGACCCCGAGCGGGAGCGTGTCACCCTTCTTGGTTCGCACGCGATAGCGCGCAGTGGCCTTCGGCGCCGAGCCCTTGAGCGTCATCGCTCCGACATTCACGAACACGTTGGAGCCGAGAGCATCCTCCACAAAAACGGAGAGCCCATTGGTTGTATTGAGCTTCTTCGCTTCCACCTCGAACTCGCTCCACCCTTGTGGCGCGTTGAACTTGATCCGCACCCAGCCGGACGGCTTCTCGCTCGGCGAGCCCGAAGCCTTGAACAACGTCGATTTCGAATTGAGGTTTCCCTGCCCGACGCCGGCCGAGAGAACCGGCAGCTCGCCTTTCAGCACAACCGCGCTCGAGCCATCCCGGATTTGTAACTCGCGCCCGGCCAGCTCCGTCAGCGAAGCCACCTGAAGCGCCGCCGGCGCGGCCCCCGTTGCCTTGAGCTCAAGCTCCCAGTAGCCGCTCACAGCATTCTTGAGGATCATCGATCCGACGGAGAAGAAGCTGTCGGAGGTCGGCGTCGTCTCGATATGTACCGTATATGAAGAAGCTCCGTCGGTGGAGAGATTACCGGCCTCCACCTCGAATTTCTGCTCATTGCCTTTCATCTCGAGCTTCGCTTTCCCAAAGGCATTGTCATCGGGCGCCGGATTGGGGCGCTGCAGCGCCACCTCGCGTTTCAGCTTGGAATTGTTGCCTCCACCGCCGCCGCCGCCACCGCCGTCGTCTGCCTTCGGCTCGGGGGCCGTTCCCGACAAATACACAGTTGCTCCGCCGGCGTTTCGCACTTGGACCTCGCGGCCTGTAATGTCCGCGAGATCCGCAACCCCGAGCGCCGTCGGCGCGCCGCCGCCCTCTTTCTTGAGAGTCAATTCCCAGCGCCCCTTATTGGCCGGCGGCTTCAGGCTCATCACTCCCGCGAGCACGAATGTGTCGGAGGTCGTCGTCGTTTCGAGCCACACCTCGAAGGGTCCGGGAGGCACCGTCCCGTCGAGATCTTCCGTGCGGACAAAGAACTTCTGTTCGTTCGGTCCCTTCTCGAGGGAGAGCTTGCCGCTCCCATCCGAGTCGGGGGCTCCGTTGGGGGGAAGCAACGAGGCCTCACCCGGTCCGGGATTGTCGTCGCCGCCGGCCGAAAGGCTCCAAGGGGCGAGGGCACACAGCGCCAAGGCGGCGCCGCACAGTAGGCGCGCAGAGTCGTTCGAATTTCGGATCATGGTTTGAGCGGCCTCGGAGGAACCGCCAAGAAGCGAAGAAAGAGTGGCTCCCATTCCCGCAACGACCATGCCCTCGCCCTACTTCGTCTTCCCCCTCCGGTAGTCGAGGGCGCGCCGCGAGACGCCGAGCCGCCTCGCCGCCTCGGCTTCATTGCCGTGGGTCAAGCGAATCGCCTCCTCGAAGAGCGCCTGCTCCACCTCGGGAACTGTGAGTCCGTATCGCAAAGCCAGCGCCGCGAGCTCGCGCGCCCGCGCCGGCCGCCCTTCGCCGAGGAACGAGAAATCCTCGGCCTCGAGCCGCTCGCCGGTCGCCAGCACCCGAGCCCTCATGACCGCGTTCTCGAGCTCGCGGACATTGCCCGGCCACGCGTGCGCGCGGAGGCGCGCGAGGGCGGCCTCGGAGAGCGATCGCGGAGTCGATCCCTGCGACTCCCGCTCGGCGAAGTGGGACGCCAGCAGCTCGATATCCTCGATGCGTTCGCGGAGCGGCGGGATCGTGACCGGTACGACGGCGAGGCGAAACAGCAGGTCGGCCCGGAACTGCTGCTTGGCGACCAGCTCCCGGAGATCGCGGTGGGTGGCGGCGACGACGCGCACGTCAACCGACTGCGGCTGCTCGGAGCCAAGCGGCTCGATCGATTGTTCCTCGAGCGCCCGCAGGAGCTTCACCTGCACCGAAGCCGGGATGTCTCCCACCTCATCGAGGAAGAGCGTTCCCCCATCGGCACGCCGAAATCGCCCCGTTCTCGGCGCATGCGCTCCAGTGAACGCCCCAGCCTCATGGCCAAACAGCTCGTCTTCGATGAGCGTCGCCGGCAGTGCCGCCAGATTGACAGCGACAAAAGGACCCCGAGCCCTGGGCGACGCTGCGTGAAGTGCGCGCGCCGCCACCTCCTTGCCGGTGCCCGATTCGCCAAGAATCAACACCGGAACGTCGGACTGGGCGGCGCGCTCGAGTTGAGCGCGCACCGCTTCGAGCGCCGGTGAGCGCCCCAGGAGTCGGCCGAATGGCTTCACGGTCGTCCGGAATCGATTCCGCAGGTGGTCTCTGGCTGTGCCAGGACCCCCTGCCGTTGACAGGTTTCTAGGGTAGCGCGTACTCTCTCGCCGTTCGACATTCCCGAGCGATTCTCCAGAACTTCTTTCAGGAGAAAGACTTAGGAATGAGGGCAGCGCTCCGGTAAACCGCGCCAACCTTTTTGGGGTTGTCGTGGTGTGGCGAAGCTCTGCTCACGCAGAAGCCTGCGCTCGAGCGCACCAAGGAAACACCACACGCAACGTCGATTCCTTCGAGGAGTCGGCGAAGGGTGTGGTATCGCCGCATTCTGGTTGGAATCGTAACGAAAGCGATTTGTTTACAGCTCGAATTGTGAACTCGCTCGCGCGCTTCCAGGCGGGTACGGCGATTCGGTCTTCGGTCGCCATCGTGCGATCGAGCCTCGGTCGCGCGCGAACTCGGCGATGCGCCGGACCGCCCTCTGACACCCCCACTTCCTCGTCGCATAACTGAAATCCATCGCCGAAACGCCAGGCAACTCATCCGCGCCCTTCACCCAAGGCAACCCGTCCCGCCCCCATCGAATCTTCGATGGAAGCGCTCGGCGGAAACCCGGGGAGAATCGTTCAAAAAGAACCGAGGGAACCGGCATGAGAAACCTGTCGCACGGGCGGGAGGTAACAGGTGAATTCCGAGCTCCTCGCACTGGTCAACATGCTCGCCCAAGAAAAGGGCGTGAGCGCTGACCTTGTGTTCGACGCCATCGAGCAAGCGATGGCATCCGCCGTGCGCAAGAAGCTCGGAGCGGGCGACGACCTCGTCGTGAAAATCGATCGCAAGTCCGGCGAGTATCAAATCTACGACTCCGAGAACGAGTACGACATCGCTCCTCAGGAGCTCGGTCGTATCGCCGCTCAAGCCACGAAGCAGGGTGTGATCCAGAAGCTTCGCGAGGCGGAGCGTGACGTTACTTTTGACGACTTCGAGAAGCGCGTCGGCAAGATCGTCACCGGCAAGATCCAGCGGTTCGACGGGGAGAATATTGTTGTCAATCTCGGCAAGGTGGAGGGAATCCTCCCGCGCGAGGAGCGCGTCCGGGGCGAGAACCTCCACGTCGGAGCCACGGTGCGGATGCTCGTGGCCGACGTTCGCAAGATCGGCACGCGCGTGAAGATCATTCTTTCGCGCGCCAGCGCCGACCTCGTGAAGGAGCTCTTCCGGCTCGAGGTCCCCGAGATTGCCGACGGGATCATTGAGATCAAGCGAATTGTTCGCGACCCCGGTTATCGCACCAAGGTCGCGGTGCTTTCCCATGACGGCAAAATCGATTGCCAAGGAGCTTGCGTCGGCGTCCGCGGGACGCGCATTCGTGCCATCACCGATGAGCTCAACGCCGAAAAAGTTGACATCGTGAAATGGAGCGATTCGCTCGAGGAGCTCGTGGTCAACGCGCTCAAGCCCGCCGAAATCGACATCGACAACATCTTCCCCGACGAAGACTCCCGAAGCGTGCTTGTGCTGGTGGAAGAGAAGCAGCTCTCCCTGGCGATCGGCAAGCGTGGGCAGAACGTGCGGCTCGCATCGCGGCTGTGCGGATGGAATATTGATATCAAGACTCGCGCCGAGTTCGAGGCCGAAGAGATGGCCTACCGCTCGCGCGAAGAGCGGCTCGAGAAGGGTGAAGACCCCGATGCCGTCGAGTCGTGGTTCCAAGACGAAATGCTGCGCATCAAGAAGCAGCGCCACGCCGCCACGGGAGAAGACGAATTCCCCGAAGGCGGCCCCGTGTCCGATGCAGCCCACAATTCCGCCGAAGGAGGCTCGGCATAACGCCGAGTGAGAGAAGCAGTGACCAAGAAACGCGTCTATGAACTCGCCAAGGAGTACGGACTCAAGGCGGAAGACCTCGTCAAGAAGCTGCAGGATCTCGGCATCGAGAAGGTGCGGAACAAGATGTCCGCGCTCGATGAGTTTGAGATTATTCAGGTTCAAGCAAAGCTTGAGATCGCTGGCGTGATCAAGGAGTCGGCGACGTCCGCCGACCTCCCCGCCGAGGACAAGACCCACGGCGTTGTGAAGAAGCGGCGCCGCACCATGCCCGCCGCCGCACCCGTTGAGGAGGCGCCCGCTCCGGCTCCTGCACCGATTCCGGTCGTGCCGCCGGTCGAGGCCGTGGCAGAGCCCGCGCCCGCCGAGCCGATTTTTGAAGTTCACGAATCGCCCGCGCAGCACCACATCCTCTCGGAGCCGGTGATCGCGGAGGAATCGGCACCTGCCGCAGCGCAGAGCGTCGAGGAGGCGCCGATCGAGGAAGCCCCTGCGGCCGCCGAGCCGGCCGCCGAGGCGCCCGCGGAGGCGGCCCTCGAGCTGTCGGCAGAGGCTGAGGTGGCGCCGCTCGCTGAGGTTGCAGCTGCGAGCGAGCAAGAATCCGTATTCGTCGCTGAAGCGGCGACACCACAAATCGAGGAAGCCGTGGCGGCCGCACCTGCGCCGCCGGCGCCTGCCGCGCCCCCGCCTCGAATCGAGCCGCCGCGCATCACCGAGCCGCGCGTCGGCGAGCCTCGACCCACCCGCGCCATTCCGGGCCGTCCGGGCGCAAAAATTGTGGGGCATATCGATCCGGCTCTGTTGCGTCCGGCGCGGCCAACGGCACCGGCTCGCCCCCAGCAGCGAACTGCCGGCTCTACAGAAAACATTACAACTTCCGGCGCGACGCCCGACGTGCGCCCGACGATGCAGCACAATCGCAAGCGCGCGCTGCAGCGGACCGACGCGGGCTCGTCGCGCGATCGGCTCTCGACGGCCCAGCTCCGCGAGAAGGAACAATCGCGCGTTCGGCGCCTGACGGGTCCCCAGAAGGGCGGTCTCGGGCAGCTGATGGGCAAGTCGGGCGTCGGCGGCGGCCGCGGCCAAGGCCCTTCGATCGAACGTCGCGCACAAATCGTGGTGGAGCCGCCCGTCACGGTGCGATCGCTCTCCGAAGCGCTCGGCGTGAAGAGCCAGGACATCGTTCGAGTGATGTTCATGCAGTTCAAGCGCATGGTGCAGCCGAACAGCACGCTCTCCGATGAGGATGCGAAGCTGCTGGCTCTCGAGCTCGGATTCGAGATCGACGTGCACACGGCCGTCTCCGCAGAAGAGGAGATGCATGCCAAGCGCGAGTCGGAGGAAGAGGATCCGACGCTGCTCGAGCCGCGCGCTCCGGTCATTGCATTCCTCGGCCACGTCGACCACGGCAAGACTTCACTCATCGACGCGATCCGCTCGACAAATGTGGCGGCCGGAGAGGCCGGCGGCATCACGCAACATATCGGAGCCTACCGCGTCGGGACCCGCAGCGGGCACCCGATCACCATTCTCGACACTCCGGGCCACGAGGCCTTCACGGAGATGAGAAAGCGCGGTGCACAGGCAACTGATATCGTGGTGCTTGTGGTGGCCGCCGACGACGGCGTGATGCCGCAGACGGAGGAGGCGTACAACCACGCGCGAGCGGCGGGCGTGCCCGTGATCGTGGCGCTCAACAAGAGCGACCGCGCGTCGGATGCACAAAAGGACAAGACCATCAGCCAGCTCGCTTCGATCGGTCTCGCTCCCGAAAGCTGGAAAGGCACGAACTGGGGCGGCCATACGGCGATTATTGAGACTTCCGCGACGAAGCGCACCGGCATCGACGAGCTCCTTGAGCGCGTCGCGCTGGAAGCCGAAGTGCTCGACCTGAAGGCCAATCCCCACCGAGCGGCCGAGGGCATCGTGCTCGAGGCCGAAAAGAGCGGACAGCGTGGAATTGTTGCAACGCTGCTCGTGCAGCGGGGCACGCTCAACCGCGGCGATGTGATCCTGGCGGGCGCCGGCTACGGAAAGGTTCGCAACCTCTCGGACGATCGCGGCCGCCAGATCAAGGATGCGGGCCCTTCGCTGCCCGTCGAGGTCACGGGTCTCTCGGAACTTCCGGCCGCCGGCGATCGATTTGTGATCGTTGAAGACCTGGCGGAAGCGGCAGAAGTTGCCTCCGAACGCGCCCGCAAGATGCGCGAGATCGAGCGCGCAGGCTCGGCGCGCGACCATGTGACCCTCACCAATCTTTTCAGCCGCATCAAGGCGGGCCAAGCGCGCGACATCAAGCTCGTGCTCAAGGCCGACGTCACGGGCTCGCTCGAGGTGCTCAAGAAAGAACTCGGACAGCTCACGGTGAAGGACAGCACCGGCACCGACGTGAACGTCAAGGTGATTCACGCCCAAGTGGGTGCGATCTCGGAAGCCGACGTTAACCTGGCGGCTTCCTCGGACGCGATTGTTGTGGGATTCCACGTCATCGCGGCCGATGCCGTCATGAAGCTGGCCCAGCGCGAAGGCGTCGAAGTGCGTCTGTATCAAGTGTACACGCACATTGTTGAAGAGCTCACCAAAGCGATGGAAGGACTCCTCAGCCCCGTCCAGCGCGAGGTTGTCACGGGCCATGCCGAAATCCGCGCCGTTTTCCGGTCGTCGAAGTTCGGAAATATTGCCGGTTGCTTCGTGACGGACGGCGTCATCAATCGCACACATACCGCCCGCCTTGTGCGCAACGGCGCCGTCATCTACACCGGCAAGCTCGATTCGCTTCGCCGCGTGAAGGACGACGTGCGCGAGGTGCGCGCGGGTCTCGAGTGCGGATTGAAAGTTGCCGGCTACGAAGACATCAAGGATGGCGACGTGATCGAGATGTTCGAGACTCGAGAGGAGAAGGGAACCGTCGCGTAGCCGAATCGCCGCCAGAGTGCCGTCGCCGACCCCGCTTCCGTCGACGGCGGTATCCCGCATCCATCCGAGTCGCGTCCCGGGTCGGCATCACAATTTTGGGTCCGGCATTGGACCTGTCACGGTACAAAGAATTCAAACCGGGACGCAGGCAGCCAGCAGGTCCCATGAATGTCGGAATTCTGCAAATTGAGCTCGAGATTCCGAGTGCATTCTCACTCAAAGACAAGCGCGGTGTCGTGAAGTCGCTCAAAGAGCGGATACGACAGCGGTTCAATGTTTCGGCGGCCGAAGTCGACGGCCAGGAGACATGGAATCGAGCTGTGATCGGCGTTGCGTGCGTCGCGATCGATGCGCGCACGGCGCGCGACACGCTCGACAAGGTCCTCCGATTCGCAGAGGAGCACGAGGGCTCGATAGTCGGCGACTCGACGATCGAGATCCTCTGATCACAAAAACCATGGCATCTGAACGCAGTGTTGAGCGCATCGCCTCGTGGATCCAACGCAAGGTGGCCACCATGCTCCTGCGCGACCTCAAGGACCCGCGCGTCGGTCTGATCACGGTGACGCGCGTGAAGGTCTCAAAGGACCTCGAGACGGCGATTCTTTACTACAGCGTCATGTCGAGCGACCTCCAGCACGAGGAAGCCGAGCGCAACAAAGCGCACCACCTGCTTCAACGCGCGACGCCGTTCGTGCAGCGCGAGGTGGGTCGCGGCCTCCATACGCGGATCGTCCCGAGGATCCAGTTTGAGTACGACGATGCCGTCGAGGGGGCCATCAACATGAATGCTCTGCTCGATCGGCTCGCGCGCCAACGCCGGGAGCGCGAAGGCGCCGCCGAGTCCGACGAGCCCTCCGATTCCGACGAGACGCCCCCCGCCATGGAGAGCGAGAGCGAAGGGACGGCCCCGCCGCCTCGACGAAACGGCCGCACGCGATCGAATCCACCTCGACCGCGGCGTCGAAACTAGCCGCGCGCGGGCGTCACCACCCCATTCCCATCTTCTCGACGCACCTTTTGCGGTTCGGGCCGCCTTGATGTGGGGCAACAGCCGCTACCTTCCGAACCCCTATGACCTCGGTCCAAGAGCGGAACTCCCCGACTTCGACGGCAGAACGCGCCGTCGTGCTCGAAGGAGTGTCCAAGCAATTCGGAGAGCACCGCGCCGTCTCCGACATGAACCTGATCGTTCCGCGCGGCTGCGTCTATGGCTTCCTCGGTCCCAACGGCGCCGGCAAGACGACGACGATTCGTATGATCTTGTCGATTTTCGAGCCGAGCCAAGGGCGCGTTGAGATCCTCGGACGTCGCTCCGCGCTCGAGGTCCGCAACCGAATCGGCTATTTGCCCGAGGAGAAAGGGCTCTATCGAAAGATGAAGGCGTGGGCGGTCATCGCCTATTTCGGCGCCCTCAAGGGGATGACGCATTCGAGCGCGAAGGCGCGCGCCATCGAGCTGCTTCGCGAATACGGGCTTGGCGATTTCGTGAACCACAAATGCGACCAGCTCTCCAAAGGAATGCAACAGAAGGTGCAGCTGCTGGCGTCGATCGTGCATGACCCCGAGCTGGTGATCCTCGACGAGCCGTTCTCCGGGCTCGATCCCGTGAACCAGGAGGTCATGGAGGGCGCGATTCGAACTCTCAAGAATTCGGGGCGAACTGTCATCTTCTCGACGCACATCATGGAGCACGCCGAGCGCCTCTGCGATCGAATTGTGCTCATTGCGAAGGGACGCCGCGTCTTCGACGGAACCGTCGAGGAGGCGAAGCGGTCCGTGCCGCGGCGCGTGCGCATCGGAGTCGACGGCTCGCCCGACGCGCTCCAGCGCGTGCCTTCGATCCGGAGCGTGCGTCCCGCGGAAGGGGCGCCCCATCTGCTCGAGGTCGACCTCGCGCCGGGCGCCGATCCCGATGCGCTCCTTCGAACCTGCTTCGAAAGCGGAGTCGTCCTGCGGAGCTTCGACCGAAGCGATCCCACGCTGCTCGATGTGTTTAAAGCTCTCGTCAAAGCTCAAGGCGCCAGTGCGCTGACGCAGTAAGGAATTTTAACTTATGCTTCGCTACGTTTGGCTCGTCGCGCTGCGCGAGTACGCCGAGAACGCCAAGACGAAGGGGTTCTGGATCGGAATTCTGATCTTCCCCCTCATGCTCTACGCCGGCTTCAAGGTGCCGCGCTTCCTCGAGCGGGAGAGCCCGACGCGGTACTTTGTGGTCGAGGACAAGTCCGGAGCTTTCCTCCCGGCGATCGACGACGCGCTCGCACGTTCCTACGCGAAAGCGTCGAGCCGCGCCCAGCAGGAGTGGGCGGCCGACGCGATCCGCGCCGGGGAAAAGGATGCCAGCGTCGGCCGCCTCGAGGACTGGCTTCGAGAAAAGCTCTCCCCCGAGATGGCACAAAAATTCCGGGAGGGAGTGAAAGACCAGATGCAAGATGTGCTGCGCAACGGCGCGCCCGCCGCCGAGCAGATGAATGGACTTGCACTGTTCAAGTCGATGACCCCGGCGGAGCGCACACAAATCCTCAGCGCCCTGATGGAGTGGCAGGCAAAGGCCATCGAAGCCGGTCGCAAGAAGGTCGGCGAGTTCAAAGAGCCGCGCAAGAAACTCGTGCGCGTCCAGGCGCCTGCGAACGCCAGCGGCGACTCCGTCGAGCCGCTGCGCGCCTATCTGAACGGTGAGAAGAAAATTGAGGTTGAGGGGAAGCCTGCCGAGCTGTTCGCAGCCATTCTGATCCCCGAGGACGCGAAGAGTGCGACGGTCGGCCAGGCCTACGACAAGATTCAATATTGGAGCACGAATCTGACGGACGACGACGTGAAGGAGGTCGTCCGCGCCGGCGTCGAATCTACTCTTCGCGGAAAAGCCTTCGAAGCGGGCGGCATCACGCAGGAGCGCGTCGAGCAGATCCAGCGCACTTCCATCAAATACGCCGAGCGCGATCCGCGCCGGGCTGCCGGAAAGGAGGAGGTCGGCTTCGACGACACCGTGCGCCAGTGGGCGCCCGTCGGCGCTGTGTACCTGCTCTTTGTTGCGATTTTCTCGGTCGCTCAGATGCTTCTGAACAATACCACCGAGGAGAAGACCAACCGAGTCATCGAGGTGCTGCTCTCGTCGGTGACGCCAACCGAGCTCATGTTCGGGAAGCTCCTCGGAATCGCGGCCGTCGGCCTCACCATGGTCGGCGCGTGGATCGTGTCTTTTGTGGTCATGCTGGATTTCATCCAGCGCAATGCGACGGGCTTCGAAGCGACGCTCGTGAGCGCCGTTATGGAGGCGCTCTACGCCCCTGAACTCCTGATCGCGTTCACGGGCTATTTCCTGCTCGGTTATTTGTTGTACGCCGGAGTCTTCCTCGCGATCGGAAGTATTGTCAACTCTCTCAAAGAGGCTCAAAACCTCATGGGCCCGCTCATGGTCGTCATGATGGTGCCCATCTTCACGATGGTCTTCATCGCGCGCGACCCGAACGGGACGCTGGCGCGGATCCTCTCGTGGATCCCGCTCTACACGCCCTTCGTGATGATGAACCGCGCGGCGGCGTCGCCGCCGGCCTTCGACGTTTACGGCACGCTCGCCCTCCTGCTGCTCTCGGTGGTCGTGACGATCTGGCTCTCCGGGAAGATCTTCCGCGTCGGAATCCTGCGCACGGGGCAGCCGCCGAAGTTCCTCGAGCTACTGCGCATGATGGAGCTCATCCCCAGGCGGAGCTAGCGGCCGCGCCGTCGAGTTCGTTACGAACTCGAGACACCATTACACGTTCGGTGGCGGTCCCATGTGGACCCAAGCGGATCGGCGAGGAATCCGGAATTCGCGTTCGCGGAGTTCGTCTGTTCTCCGTCGATCTGCAGCCCGCTGAAGCCCAGCGGAAAACGCCCTGCACCGGGAAATCGAGAGCGCCGGGGACCAACCGACGCCCTCGGACTAATTCCGTCGCGGCGGCGTTCGTCATGGCTCTCCGACCGCGGCGCCTCTGGACCCAACGTCGCGCGAAGGCCTCGGCCTCGCGCGCGCACGATCCGGGCGCCCTTGCCCCGATGCTCCTCTCAAGGTCCTGCGATGTCCCGGTTCGCCTGTTCCTCCCCGCCGGCTGCTCTCCTCGCTCTGCTTCTCAGCGGAGCCGCCATGGCTCCCGCGGTGCGCGCATTCGCCCATGAGGACAAGCGGCTTGGCTTCAAGATCGATGCGCCCTCCGGCTGGAATGAGCTGCCGCTCGCCCCGGACGAGAAATGGATCGTCGGACGCTTCAAGTGCTCGAAGCTCGACATCTATGTCGATCGCGAGTGGGGCGGCGAACACTACGCAGAGATGACCATCATCGCCTTTCCGGCGGAAGAGACGTCGCGCAAGGGCCCGAAAGTCACAAAAGATGGCGACTCCATCAAAATTGATCTTTCGAGCCCCTACAAGAATTACAAAGAATATTTCAACAAGACTTACACCGGCGGCGGGCACTTCGTAGACGCCGAAAAAGAGGCCAAGGTCGGCCCGGTGGCGGCGACGCAGCTCAGCATTAAAGTGGAGAAGCTCACCTCCAACGGCCCGCGGCGCGTGACGACGTGGGTGTATCATTTGCCCGACCTCGACATCGCGGTGCAGTTCGAGACGCTCGAGAACGCCTTCGAGAAACGCGAAAACGAGATTCTCTCCGCACTGAAGTCGTTCAAAACGATCGCCAAGGCGGCCGCCAACCCCGCGGAGAAAGCACCCGCCGACGCCGCAGTGAGCTACGAGGATCTGAAGAAGCTCACACCCGAGGAACGAAAAGTGCGCCGGCAGGCGATGGCCGATGCCACGGCGAAGCAGCTGAGCGCGAAGCTTCCGAACGGCTGGTCGGCGCAGCCGATGGGACGGTTCTTCGTCTTGAGCCACGTCGACCAGAGTTATGCACAAAAAGTGGTTGAGCAGGGCGATGCGATCCTTGCGTGGCTCGACAAGAATCTTGAGTACTTCGGCAAGGGCGAGTTCGTCCGGCGCCCCGTGCT
Source organism: Planctomycetota bacterium (assembly GCA_016792805.1). GTDB lineage: Bacteria > Planctomycetota > UBA1135 > UBA1135 > JACQFD01 > JAEUHX01. Next base: position 250,512 of record JAEUHX010000061.1, on the reverse strand, counting down.
CCGGATTTTTAAGGATCAAGAGGAGTTCCGCAGCTATCGCGGCGGCCTCTGGTGGGGCGGCAGCAACCTCGAAATTGTCACCTACAAAGATAATGACGGCTGGCTCACTTGGAGCACGGATCAGTTCAACACCTCCGTGCTGAACCACTGGCTCCGAGAGCGTGACTACGACCTTGCGCTCGCGTTCCCGAGCTGGCTCCGGACAGGGCTCGACGGCGTCTTCGAAAAAGTGAAGCTCAAGGGAGGCCAGCTCGACTTCCCGAGCGACCCCTGGGAGCGCGTCGGCCTCGCGGAGAACGTGCGCGCCGGGAAAGCACTCAAGCCTCGCGAGATTATGACGACTCCGGGGGCTCAGATCGGCTGGGCCAACAACCGCCAGCACGAGGCCACCGCATTGGTTCGTTACTTCATCGCGGGGGCGGGCAGCCGCGATACAAAGATGAAGACGATTTTCAAGAACTACCTGTCGGCCTTGAAAGCCACAGTTCTCGAGATCTCCAAAGAATCCGCCGGAAAGGAGGACGCGGCCCCCAAGAAGCCCAAGACGGAGGAGGAAGAGGAGGCTGCCTTCAAGGCGCGCGCTTCGGGCTGGAAGGAGAAAGAAAAGCGCGTGCTCGACTCGACGGTGAAGCGCGCGTTCGGTTCGTGGAAGGACGCCGATTGGGACTACCTGGACAATGCGTACTTCTCGACCATCAAGAATAACTAACTGCCATGGGCTGTAGCTTTCTGCTGGCTTGGGTTGCTGCGTTCGCGGGCGCTTCGCTCGGCGACGATTGCCTGATCCTGAAGGACGGTCGAATCCTGACGCAGCTCGCCGTCGAGAAGGACGGAGCCGACTATCGGGTCCGCTTCCAGAACGGCGATATCAAAGTTCCGGCGGCGATGGTGCTGGATGCGGTCCTGGTCGCCGCGGCTCCCGTCGAGCCCAAGAATGACGAGGAGCGCAAGGCGCTCGAGAAGGGACTTGTGAAGTTCGACGGCCGCTGGATGCCGTCGAAAGAGCGAGACTCGCTGCTCCAGCGGAAGGTGGCAGAAAAGAAGAAGCAGATCGAGCAGCTGAAGTCGCACCAGCTCTGGCGGAATCGGCTCCGCTCGACTTCGGCGCACTTCGACTTCGAATACACAGTTCCGCCGCACGTCTTCCAGCGCTACCGAGATCTCCTCGAGGGCTACTTCACGGAGTTCTCAAAGCAGTGGAAGCTCAATGTCCCGAAGGAGAAGCTCAAGGTTTGCTTCTACCACGATGAGGAAACGTACTACGAGACGAGCGGAGCGCAGCGCGGCGCCATTGCCTATTATCGATTCGTCCGTCCGCTTGAGCTGAACGTCTACTATGACCGGCTCGACGCGCGGGGCACCGAGACGACGCTCTTCCACGAAGCGAACCACTATCTTTCCGCGTTGATCAATCCAGGATTCCTCTATCCACACTTCCCCGGCGAGTCGCTGGCGGAGTATTACGGGGCGAGCAGCTTCGACGCCGCCACGAAGAAGCTCGAGTTCGGGCTGCTGCAGGAGGGCCGCCTCGCAGAGATCCAGAGCGACATCGCGTCGGGCCGCCTCGGCGACGGCGACTCCGGCCCCACCACCGCCGGCGCGTCGAAGCCTGGGGAGCTCATGGGGCTCGAGGCGCTCGTGTCGACGGATCGGATGTATGAGCATTACACATGGGGGTGGTCGCTCTGCCACTTCCTCATGTCGGACAAGCGCTACAAGCCGAAGTTCCAAGCATTCATCGTGGGGCTTGCATTCGACCGCGAAGTGAAGCGCGATGTGACGCTCGGTGATAATAATCGGTCCGTGAGCGGCGGCGAAGTGTGGCTGCAGTTCAAGCGGTCGCTTGGGCTGAAAGACGCGAAAGCGGTGGCGGCCCTCGAAAAGGAGTGGCATGCCCATGTCCAAAAGTCGATTCAGACGACCAGCGCGCGCGGCCTCCAGCTCGCGGCGGAGTCGGCGGACCACTCGGGACGGCCGATTCGGGCGCGCCGGCTGTACAAGGAGGCGATCGAGGCCGGCTGCCGCGATGCCAATGCCTATCACGCGTATGCGCGTCTTCTGGTCCGCGATGACCGCCTCGGCGAGGCGATCACGATCTGGAAGCAAGCCCTTGAATTCGACCCGCTCCAGGCTCGACTTTATTGGCATCTCGGAAGGACGATGGCCAAGAAGGGCGACGGCACCGAGGGCAAACGGCTCATGGCGCTCGCCCGCGAGATGGATCCCGAGGATCCGGAGATTGATTTCGAGCTCGACCTCGACGCGCTGATCAAGAAGAGCACCAGCAGCGACACCGAGAAAACTCCCGGAGAGAAGTAACGATTCCATGTCTTTGCACCTCACGGCCGCATTCGCTGCGCTGCTACTCATCCAGGGGGGAAAACAAGGACTGCCCTACGGGCACGACCTCCTCGATCTCCTGAAGGACCCGAGCCCGGAGCTCCGCAAGGACGCGGCGCAGCGCCTCGGCAAGATGGGAGCCGACGCGAAGGCCGCCGTTCCCGATCTCCTGAAGGCCCTGACGGATCAACATTCCGGCGTGCGCGCCGCGGTGGCCGCCGCCCTCGGCGAAATCGGTGATTCCGCCCGCGATGCCGCGCCAACGCTCGCGAAGCTCCTCAGCGTCGACCGCGAGGTCAGCGTTCGCTCGGAGGCGGGTATCGCACTTTCGAAAATCGGCCCGAAGGGAGCCAAGGCACTTCCTGATGTTCTGAAATCCCTCAAATCGGAGACCGACGACAGAGTGCGATCGGCCATCGCCGAAGCCGCTGTGCGTATGGGGCCCCAGTCGAAAGATACACTTGCAGTTCTCACGGAAATGCTCGGGGATGCCAGGCCCGAGACGCGAGCCGTCGCGGCCACCGCGCTCGGACGCATGGCCTCGTTCGCAAAGCCGGCGCTCCCGGCGCTGTCGAAACTCGAGAGCGACGGCAATGCCGCCGTGGCGGAAGCGGTCCAGCTGGCTCAGCAGCGGATTTATGGGGAGGCCGACGACGGCGACCCGACGCCGGAGTCGGTGGCCAAGCTGGAACTCCCCGAGTGGAAAGCGTTCACGGTTGCCAACCTTGCGGATTTTTTGAAGAGCCCGACGCCTTCAACGCGACAGAAGGCGTGTTTACAGATCGCGAAGCGAAAGTCGGAGCTCGGCGCGCAGGCGAAGGCGATTGCTGGGAGCGTGGCGGCGCTCTCGAAGGGCGATCCGGAGAAAGCAGTTCGGGCGGCGGCAACCTATGCGCTCGGCGAGCTCGGCAGCGACTGTCAAGAACTCACAAAAGCGCTCTCCGACGCCGAGGCCTCGGTGCGGATCGCGGCGGCCAATGCGGTGGGCTCCCTCGGTCGGCGCGCGGGTGCCAACTCGGTGAAGGCTCTCGCCGCGGCGCGCGTGTCCGATAGCATCGCCGTGGTGCGGCGCCGAGCCGGAGAGGCGCTGCGGTCCATCGATTCGGCTCTTACAGAAGCGGTCACCTCTGCCAAGGAGGGTCCGGAGCGGAAGGCGGCGGAGACCGCCGCCTCTGCGCTCCTGGCGGGAGTCGTGAGGGCTTTCGTCGAGGGACTCGCGAGCCCCAGCGAAGATGTTCGCATGCGGGCGACTCTCGGGCTCGGCGAGCTCGGGCCCATTGCAAAAGAAGCGGTGCCGGCGCTTTCGAAACTCCTTACGGATGAATTCAGCTATGTTCGCGGCGCTGCCGCCGGGACGCTCGCGTCGATCGGTCCCGACGCGGCGAAGAATGCGGTTCCCGCGCTGAAGACGGCGCTCACCGATTCTGACGGAAAAGTGCGAAAGCGCGTGCGCGAGGCGCTCGTGCGCCTCGATCCGGGCAGCGCGCCGGTTGCAGCGGCAGAGCCGCCGAAGCCGTCGCCGGCGCCCGGCGGCGCGCCGAGCGGTACGGGACCGGGATATGGTGCGCAGCCGCCGACGCCGTCTCAGCCGGGTGGGGCCGCGGAGGGCACTCCGCCGACGCCTCCCGCCGCCACTCCGGCTCCGCCCCCGCCGCCGCCCGGAACGCTCGCGGAAACAGTGTACAAATTGCTCGACGGCGAGGGCGGTACCACAGAACCAACGGGCGTTGTCGAAGGCGAAGCTGTCTTGCTCGATCTGAAGCTTGCCCACGAACGCTTCGATGAGGACATGGGCTGGCCCGACGCAGCGCGCCTCTCGATCAAGGTTCTGCGGAACATCGAGAAGCTCGAGAGGATTTCTGTGGTGATTCGCTCGAACGCCGGCCGCGTGCTCAGCAAGCGAATTGTAACACGCGCAAAAGCGGCGCCGTTCTTCGAGAAGGTGGATGATCCCTTCGAGGGCCGCCGAATCCGCGAGTGGTGGCCCCTGATGTCGGAGCGCGGCTAGCCCCGCGTGGTTCCAGATCGGGCGAAGGCGCGGAGTCGGGGATTGGTTGCTTCATCCGGCGGCGCATGCGCCGCCCGCGCCGCACAGCCACATAGTTGGTTGTCACCTGTCGGCCGTAGGGTCGGCGCACGCGCCGAACAATCTCCGCGGGGCTTGCCCCGCGCGGTTCCAGATCGGGCGAAGGCGCGGAGTCGGGGATTGGTTGCTTCATCCGGCGGCGCATGCGCCGCCGAATCGTCGCGGGCAAGCCCGCGCCCTACTGCAACCAAACGGAATCATCGACCCGAGCCCAGAACGCGAACCCACAATTGATTCTCGTGGGGTCGGCGCGTGCGCTCAACAGTATCACTCAAGTGGGGTCAGCGCGTGCGCCGAACAACATTACTGAAGTGGGGTCAGCGCGTGCGCCGACCGGTCTCCGCGGGGCGTGCCCCGCGCCGCGCAGAGTGCTACTTCTTCGCCGGCTCGCTCGCTGGCGAGCTCTGCGCGCGCTCGGCGCGGATCTGGTCCAGCAGCCCAAGCCGGAGCTCGTGCACATGCACGCGGCGAGGCCACTCATATCGCAGCACCAGCATCGTGTCGGCCGAGCGCCGCTCCTCGATTGTGTCGAAGTGACGCACGAGCCGGCCCTCGTCGGGCGTGATGCCTGCGAACTCGAGGAATCCCTTGAAGCTGCGCTCGAAACCGTCGGTCCCCTCGAACTCCGTCCTCGGCCGGGCCGTGATCACATATCGCGCGCCGCGATCCTTCAGGAAATCCACAGTTCTTCTCGGCGTGCGAACCGGAGTTCCATCCGGATTCTTGGGAACCGTCTCGTACTTTCCCGTGTACTCCGCGGCACCCCAGAAATTCTCAAGCGGCCACCCGAGGATCACCGGGCGAGGACGCATCGCGTAGCATGCTTGCGGCCAGGGGAACTCCAGCACCACCACTTCCTTCTCCAATGCCTCCCGGCGCTGCTGCGGATCGGATAGCGACGCCGCGGGCAGCCGCCTCACATATCGCCGTCCGGCGAGAACGGTGAAGTCGGGCCCTTCCAGAGGAAACGTCGTGAAGCCGAGCTGCATACGCAGACGCGCGAGCTCGTCGTCGTCGCGCATCGAGTGCGTTCCGTTCTCGGCGTGGCGACGCACCTTGTGGAACCGCGAGATCGACTCCGCGCCGCGGGCGACCCAGATCAGTGCAAAAGCCCAGCAGAGCCAGCCGGCCCACTTGCTCTTGCTCCAAGCCACATCGGTAATGATCGCCGCGGCCGCGAAGGCCATCGGCAGCCCGGTGATCAAGAATCGCTCGTAGGGGTAATACCAGAACGACCGGAACGCGACGAACCCGATGTAGGAGAGCGCAAAAATGCGCGCGCGCGATCCGCCGAAGCCGCCGATCGCGACGGCCATCCAACCGACCAGCACGGAGATCCAGAACGCTTTCTGTATCGGATCCTCGTCAGGCGTTTCCGCGAACGGCGTGCGTCCCCAACAAAAGACCGGGTGCCACCACGAGCGGCCGAAATTCCCCAGCACGCCGCCTTTGCCGCTCGAATCCTCCCGGTCGAACCAGGAGAACTCACGGAAGAACTCGTTCACATAATGAAGCCGCGATCCCGACTCGCCGGTCGACGGCAGTGACGAAACCCAATAAAAGAACGGCGCGGCGCCAAGAATGGCCCCCATCGCACCGACGGCGAGCCAGCCCGACTTCCCGCGAATTCTTGCAATCCCCACGAGCCCCAAAGCGGCAGCGGGATACGCGGCCTCCGCGCGGCATTGAATGGCCATTCCGCCGAGCAAGCATGCCGCAAGGAATCGCCACGCCGAGCGAATGGCGCCCTCTTCGCGAGTCGGCAGCATCAGCGCCGAGAAGCAAAGCCACAATACGGCGGAACCCTCCGCCATCGGCATGCTCGTCCAGTTCAAGGGGACGAAGCTCGTGGCGAACATCGCGACCGCGAGACACGCCGCCCGGAAGGAGAGCCCGAGGCGCCGCAGCGCAAACCCGATCAAAATCGGATTCACGAGCGCCAGCACCACCGACAGCGTGCGCCACGCGCGCTCCGGCGGAGTGCCGAGCATGAAGGGCCGCAACATCAGCGGATAGCCGGGGAAGAACTTGCGATCTACGCCCTCGCCCCAGTTGATCGTCGTCTCGCGCAGAGGCACGCCTTCGGCGAGCTGCGCGGCGCGCGCGTAGTAATAGTAGCTATCGACGGTGCCCGTGCGCGTCGCGAGCACGAGGCGCACCGCGACAACCGCAGAGAAAAGAACACAAATCGCCGCCAGGAGCAGGACCAGGCGATCGGTGCGCGTTCGTTGCTCAGCCGTCGGCTCCATCATTAGTTGCCCTTCCAGGAAGGCCGTGGGCCGAGGTTCGAGGCATAATAAACAAGCGCGGTGCAGCGATTGGTGATCTCTTCAAGTCCCTGGGTCGCGTCCGTGCGCCGCATGTACGCAGCAATCCCCTCACCAACGCCCGCTGCCATCAGGAACGGGCCCGGCGAGTTGCGCGGTTCGGGGAAATAGAGCGCGCCAAGCGCCCGGCGGTTCTCGACGAGTGGCATCAGCAGATTGAACAGGGATCGCCCGCGGGCTCCGGCAGCAGCTCCGAATTCGCGTCCAATCGCCGTCAGCTTGGGCCCGTCCATCTCGCCCCACTCGAGCGCGCCCGCCACATCGCAGGCCTGGGAGAACGCGTCGCTCAGCAGAGCGAGGTACGGGTCGGGATTCCTGCCCTCCGAGCCGAGATACGCCTTCAGTGACTCCGTCGCCGCCTCCATCAGGAGGATGACCTTATTCATGCTGGTCTCCTCGAAGCGGGACGAAAGCAACAGAACTCGGGCGCCGTCGAGCCCGCGCCCGCCTGAAACGAGCGAGTAGGCGTACGTCCGCAGCGTATCGCGCGCATGCGCGCGCATCACTTCCGCGTCGTAGTGAAAGTTATAGAACTCGTCGGCATTCTTTCGGGCTTCCTCGGGCCGTCCCATCAGATCATAAATCCGCGCGCGCAGCGCCGGCACGATCACGAGGTGGCCGCCGGCCTTCTCCGCGTCCTCGACGTCCTTCAGCGCCTCCGCATATTGTCTGATGAGAATGCGGTACTGGGCGAGCTGGCTATGTAGATTCATGCGCGGCGTCGGCGCGGCCGCGATCAAGAATTGGAAGATCTCAATGGCGCGGTCGGTTCGGCCAGCTCGGGCGTAGACTTCCGCAATGCGCGCCATCGGCGCCCAAACGGCGTCGAACTCCTTTCCGCTTCGGGCGCGCAGCTTCGCCAGCGTCTTTTCGACCGTCCGAAAGACCGGGATCACGACGTTGGGAGCCGGATTGAAAGTCACATCTGGCTTGCCGTCGGGTCCCGGACCGCGCCGGAATCCGTACGGAAGAATCATCAGCGCCGGATTGAGCCCGATGGCGACGCCGAGTTCTTCTGTGCACTCCTCAATTCTCCCAAGTGCGCCGAGCGCGCGAGCGGTGCCCATGCGTGCAAGCGCGTGCTCCTCGGGATTCCCAAAAATCGCTGCTTTTTTGTAATACTCGAGCGCCTTCGCCGGATCGCGCCGATCCACCGGCGTCGGATCCTCAATGAGCATTCCAGCGCATCGCAGCAGCGTCTCGGCGTTTTCCGGAGCCACACGAGCCGCCGTGTGCACACATTCGATCGCCGCAGCCGGGTCGCCCTTCAGGATGTAGGCCTCCGCCAGCGCGAGATGGAAGTCGGGCCGATAGGGCGTGATCTGCGTTGCGAGTCGCATCCGCTCGAGCCGTCCCTCGGGATCGATCGGGCCGTCGTAGCGCGGCGCCCAACTGATCCACTGCTTCAGCCACTTCGCCGAACGATCGAGGCCGGAAGACACTAATGGCGTCGTCCCGCCCACGAGCAGCGCGATCGACGCGGCCATCGCGAGCCCCGGAACCCACCATCGGCCGCCGCCCGCGCTCGCCGCTCTCGATTCTTCCGCAGGGGGCAGCGCCGCAATCAGAATGGCGAGCGTCCACCAAAATCCGTCGGGAAGCACGGCGAACTCGGGGAATCCGTGATCAAAGAACCAGTCGGCCGCGAGCGCCGTCAGTACGGCCAGACCCGCGACCGCGAGCCTTGGCTCCGACCTCTCGGGCGTGCGCATACTGGCGAGCGCGACCCAGGCTCCGCCCGCGATCAATGCAATAAATGCGGCCAGAGCCGGAAGTCCACAAGTCTCCGCGACTTCGAGAAACAAATTATGCGGGTGGACGGTCCAATCCTGATTCGCCTCGATCGTCTCGATCAAATAAGGCGCATGGGACTCCGTGTTCCTCGGCCCGAGGCCCAGGACCGGATGGGCCGTGATGGCGCGCGTCGCCGCGCTCCAGAACTCGCGCCGCGTGCCGACACTCAAGCTCCCCGATTCGCCGCCGCCGCTCATGGAAGGCAGCACGAACGGAATCGTGACCGCGGTGATCACCGCAACAATTGGCAGAGCAGCCGCGCCGATCACCAGCGGTTTTTGTAGCAACTTCCAGCGCAACGACACCGCGCCGAGCAGCAGCATTCCGACGCCCGCCGCGAGCCCAACCGATGCTCCCGCCGAGCGATGGGCGGCCACCGCCGCCGCACCCGCGGCAGCGCCGACGACGGCCATGCCCCGGAGCGCCCACGACCGCGTCGCGAGCGCGAAGCCGAGACAGGCCACGGCGCCGAACATGCTGAACGGTGCCACGAGGTTCGGGTGGATTGCGTAGGAGTGCAGCCGCGTTCGTCGCGCGCGATCCCAGCCGACCCAATCGGAGAATTCGTACAGAGCCCACAATTCTGAGAGCGACACGATGGCCGCCGTCGCGGCGACTCCGGCGAGCAGCGCCGTCCCCCAGCGCTCGCGCCGAGCCGTCTCGGCGAGCACCAAAAATGCAAGAATCTGCCCGGCCGTCCTTCCCGCCGCCGGAATCGAGCTCTGCAGAGAGATGGAGCAGGCCGCGGCGACGATCACGATCGCTCCGAAGAGGAGGGACACGGCCGCCAGCGGCGGGCGCACAAATGCGCGCGGCTCGCGCAGGCGCGCATGCACGAGAGCCGCGAGCGCGAGCGAGACCGGCGCCACTTCGAATCCCTCGGGCGCTGTTCGCATTAAATACCGCGTCGCGGGCGTCGCCACGAGCAACGCTGCTACAAATGCGCCGAATACCGGGACCTTCGGCATCCAGTTGCCGATGGCCGCGCTCCCAAGAAACGTCGCGCCGAGGTAGAGCCAGCGGAACTCCGGCGGGCGACCATGGTCGGAATAGGAGGCGGTCACGGGGAGCCGCCCCGCGAAGTAGGCCATGGTGGTCGCAAGGCAGACCGCGGCGCAGATCGACCAGCCGTCGGGGAGATCGCGCTTGCGCACGAGCGACAGCAGCGCAGCCAGCAGCAAGCCGCCGAAGGCGTAGATCCCGAAGGGAGCCAGGTCCTCCGACCAGCCGCGGTCGCACCGGAGCGTCGTCACGGCATAGTGGATCGCCGTGAAGAAAAGGAGCCCGGCGGTGAAACCATCGGTGCCGATCGCGAGGGCGCTGGCGACGCGGGAGAGGAGGCTCGGCGTCGTCTGCCGTTCCGGGTGTTCGAGAGGCACTGGCTGCGCGAAGGGGCGATCGAGTGTGTGGCCTGGGCGCGAGTCTCGCAAGAACGGCGATGGAGGAGCCTCTTGCGAGGCCGTGGCTACGAAGGGCGACTTGCCGCGATCGAATTCCAAATCGTCGCATCCGGGCTCGCAGCTTCTGGCTTCTCTGCGGCTCCGGCCCTCGGAGCAGGCCGACGCATGGGCGCCTGCGGGAGCACCGGGTGGGAGAAACCGCTTCGTCTGCTGCGCGCCGTCTCCGACACTGCGCAGCCGCGCACCGATACCACCTCCACGCATGGCCGACGAAATCCCGTTCACCTGGTTCGATGGAAAGCTGATCTCCTCGGGATCGGCGACTCTTCCGCTCCTCTCCCACGCGCTCCACTACGGATTCGGCGTCTTCGAGGGGATCCGCTGCTACAAGCAGACGAGCGGCGGCGGCGCGATCTTCCGGCTCGATACGCATCTGCGCCGGCTCTACGAATCGGCCAAGATCCTGAAGCTCGAGATCCCCTTCGGCTATGACGTGGTCTTCGCCGCATGCCGCGAGATTCTGAAAGCTAACAAAATGACCGAAGGCTACCTCCGTCCGATCGCTTGGCTCGGCGAGGGAAGCATGGGGATTGGTGCCTTTGACAACAAAGTGCACCTAGCCATTTCTACGTGGTACTGGGGCGCCTACCTCGGCGAGAGCGGAATCAAGAATGGAATCCGCACAAAAATCTCGTCGTTCAACCGCGCGCATCCGAATAACGCGATGGTGCGTGGAAAAGTCACCGGCCAATATGTGAACTCAGTTCTCGCCAAGCGCGAGGCGAAGGATCTCGGCTTCGACGAGGCGATCCTTCTCGACCATCAGGGCTTCGTCGCAGAGGGCTCCGGTGAGAACATCTTTATTGTTCGCAACGGCAAGCTCATTACACCGTCGCTCGAGGCGCCGATTCTGCGCGGCGTCACGCGCGACACGGTGATCGATCTCGCCCGCGACAACGGCATCGAAGTAATCGAGAGTTCGTTCCACCGCGACACGCTTTACGTCGCCGAGGAGGCGTTCTTCACGGGAACGGCCGCCGAGATCACGCCGATCCGTGAAGTGGACAACCGGGCGATCGGCGACGGAAAGCCGGGGCCGATCACAAAACAGCTTCAGGCGGCGTTCCGAAGTGTGGTAATCGGCGAGAACAGCAAGCGCAGCGCGTGGCTGACGCCGGTGTAGGGAAGAGAAGTGGTTTCGTAGGGTCGGCGCATGCGCCGACCCATCCGCGCGCGCATGCGCGCGCGCGATCGGCGCGGGCCGCGCTCAGAAGCCGGCGGCCTGCAACGCCTCCTCCGTCGAGCAGCGGTAACCCTGCTCCCGGAGCGCCGCGGCGAGTGCCGTCAGCACCGAAGCCACATGGGCGCGGCGCGAAGAGTGCCCCATGAGGCCAATGCGGAGAATCCGCCCTTTCAGCTTGCCGAGCCCCGCGCCGATCTCGATGCGATCGCGCTGCCGGAGCCGCGCGCGGATCTTGGCTTCGTCGACTCCATCGGGGACAGGAAACGAATTGAGCATCGGCGTTCTGTAACCTTCCGCCACGAGCATGCGCAGACCGAGCGCTTCGAGCCCCGCTACGAGCGAGCGGTGGTTCGCCATGTGCCGCGCAAAGACAGCGTCTTGGCCTTCCGATTGATGCAACAGATTCAGCGCAGTGACCAGCGCGTAGTGCATCGAGTTGCTCGGCGTGTGGTGATAAGCCGCCGGCTCGCCGAAATAGTAGCGTTCCAGGAGCCGCACATCGGTGTACCAGCTCGTGCATGGGCGCTTGCGCGCCGCCATGGCGTCCATCGCGCGCGGCGAGAAAGAAACCGGAGAGAGCCCTGGAGGCGCGCCGAGGCATTTTTGTGATCCCGCGTAGGCGGCATCCACGCCGTGGGCATCCAGGCCGACCGGCACGCCGCCGATCGATGTCACACAATCGGCAAGAAAAAGAGCGCCGACCTGCTTCGCGACCCGCGCGTAGGGCTCTAGCGGCTGCAGGCAGCCCGTGGAAGTCTCGGCGTGGACGACGGCCACCACCTTCGGATTCGCAGCTTTCGCCGCCTTCTCCAGCTCCTCCGGATCGACCGGCTTCCCCCACTCGGCGTCGACGCGGTGCACCTCAATTCCGTGGCGCTGCGCAACCTCACACATACGCTCGCCGAAGAACCCGTTGACGCCGACGAGGAGCCTCTCCCCCGGCTCCAGCAGATTCGAGAGCGCGCACTCCATGCCCGCCATCCCGGTGCCCGAGAGCGCAAAAGTGACGGGGTTCTTCGTCCCGTAGCTGCGGCGCAGCAGCTCGCACTCCTCGGAAAGCACTTTTCGGAAGTCGCCGTCGAGGTAGCCGAGCAGCGCGTGCGTCATCGACTGGAGCACGCGCGGCGAAACCGACGACGGCCCCGGTCCGAGGAGCAGGACGGGCTCGATCTGTTGTTGCTCAAGAATCTGGGCGGCGGAATCCGTCACGATGTCAACCTATTTGATTTGTGGGAACCGGGGCCGCGCCTTCGGCACGAAGACTCCAGCTTGGAGCAAGCTTTGCAGCGGTCCGGAGCGCGGCAAGAACATTTGTGGCATCCGCACGATTCTGCCCGGCGCGGTCGAAACCGGCGCCGTGGATCACCGAAACCCGCAGATGGGGCGCACCCGCGATAATCGTGACAGCGCGGTCGAAGGCAACGGCCTTCACGGGGATCAGCCCCTGGTCGTGATAGAGCGCGAGCACTCCGTCGAATTCGCCGCGGGCGGCGCGCCCGAAAAGTGAGTCGGCCGGGAGCGGCCCATGGGCGTCGAGCCCGAGGCTCCGCGCGCGAACCACCGCGGGCTCCAGCAGCGTCGCGTCCTCCGACCCGAACATTCCGCCTTCGCCAGCGTGGGGATTGAAACCCGCGAGCGCGACCCGCGGTTTTGTGATCCCCATCCGGCGCAGCGTCCGATCGAGCAGTTCCAGATGCTGGACCACGCCCGACGTCGACACCGAGTCGAGCGCCGCGCGCAGCGGCATGTGGCGCGTCAGCAGCAGAACGCGAAGGACGTCGGCCACGACGAGCATTCCATAGAGCCCGCCTCCCCACAATTCGCCCAGCAGCTCCGTCTGCCCTTCGACGTGGATTCCGGCGAGGCGCAGCGCCGATTTGTGAACAGGTGCCGTCACGAGACCATCGAGCCGTCCAGCCGCGCAGAGCCGCCCGCCCTCCGTCAGAGCCGCAGCCGCCGCAGCGCCGTAATCCGCACGAATCTCGCCGGGCCGGAGGTTACGAATCGGCTGCGACGCCGGCAGGAGCTGGATCGTGCCCGGATCGGCGTCGACAGCGTCGTCTACGCTGCGGATCTCGCGAATCGCCGCCGGCAAGCCGTATAAATTACAATAATGTTCCAGCGTCCCCCGGTCGCCGAGAACCACCACTCGGGCAGCATCGGGCTCTGCTCCATGGAGCCGCAGCGCCTTCAGCACGACTTCGGGGCCGACTCCCGCCGGATCCCCGAGAGTGACGCCGAGCCGAGGTCTCAAGATGGCTTATCAACAATTCGGCCCCGGAGCGAAAGCCGGGGCCGACAGGTGAGAGAACAGTTCGGTTTCTACTTCCACTCGTAGACGGCGAGCACCGAGAGGTTGTCGTCCAGGAGCCAGAGCCGGACCGAGCCGAAGGTCTTGGCGTACTGCTTCACCTCGAAGGTGTTGTAACGAATCTCGCGCTCTGCGGCCGAGTCGTCGAAATTGCCGCGGGCCACGGGCTTCGGCCCGAACGTCCAAATAAATCGGCTCGGCGACAGCGTGGGCGGCACGAGCACTTTGGCGTTCGGCAGCAGCGGCATCGAGGTTCCCGTGCCGGGGACCGACCCGCCCGAATAGGTGAAGGTCGTTCCGAAGGTCCCGTCGTAGCAGGGCAGCGAACCGATCGTGCCGCCCGTGCCGCCGCCAGGAGCGAGAGGCGGGATGTTCCCGAGCCCGGGCACACCCGAGGACGAGCCGGAACCGGCGGACTTGGCCGAGGTGCCGCTATTTGTATCCGAGTCGGCGCCGATCACCGGCGCAACGACAGCCGCGCTCACCGCGAGGGCGAGCACCAGAGAACGGAGAACCATCGAGAGCTTCATGGGAATCCTCGAATCGTCGCTAGTTCGTGGAAGCGAGGAGCGCCGGGAGTCGGCGTTCGAGCTCCGCGCGGAACTCTGGCTGACATTCCATAGCGTGCCGCAAAGGCGCACAGGTCGCAAGCTTGGAGCGGACCTCGGAAAGGCGCTCGGGAAACCTGCGGGCCAGCGTTGCCAGCGCATCGGTGGCCAGGCTGAACTCGCCCCGGTGCGCGCGGATGACTGCCAGATTGAAGTATGTGAAGTAAAAGCGGGCGTCTTTCTCCGGCAGGCGCCGCGAGAGGAGCCGCTCGATGACCTCGAGAGCCGAGTCGTAGTTCCCGAGCGCTTCGTGGATCGTCACGAGCTGAGCGCCGGCGTGCCCACGGTTCTCGGCGCTGCGCGCCGTCTCGAACACCTTTTGGAACTCAACGGCCGCCCGCTGGAGCTCCCCTTGGAGCTTGAAGAAGAAGCCGTAGTAGAGGCGAGCCTCGGCGAAGTTGGGCTTCAGCCGCAGCGCCTCTTCGAGCAGAACGCGGGCGCGCGCCCTCAGGTCGGACTCCGACTTGAGGTTGAACTCGAGGAACCGCCCCGCTTCGACCCAGTCGTAGCCGGCATAGCGCCCTTCGCCGCGCTCCAGAATCCGCTGGACGAGACCCCGGCCGCGAACTGCCGCCGCGTCGACCGCAACCGGCTGCCGGAACACCTCGGTGCGGTAGTTCTCGTCGACTGCCATCAGCAAGTAGCCCTTGGCGACGCGGTAGAGCACCGCGGCGAACCGACGGAACGCCTTGCGCCCGAGGATGCGCTGCGCGAGGCGGCGGCGCCCTTCGGAAACCATCGCGTCGCTCGCCAGCACATCGTCGCCATCCTCACGCCCGAAGACCCCGTCGCGCCCAAAGTCCCCGTCACGATCGAGGACCGCGTCGACCACATTCACCGCGAGGCTCGCAACGTCGCGGTGGGCCCGCGCCATCTGTCGCATCGCGTTGAAGAAGTTCTGGCAGGGGTCACAAATCTCGAGGTGAACGAGAAGACGGCGAGCCACCGTCTCGTCCACTTCCCCGTCCACCAGCGCCGACAAGTCGGCGGCGAAGGGGTAGCAGGGCTCGTCGGGATGGGGCCTATTGTGAGTCGTCACAGATGTTCCTCGACGAACCCTCAAACCGCCATCGCGGACGTCACGCCCGCCGATGCGAAGCGCCGACGCATGCAACGATACATTTTCCGCCGTGCGCGGAAAATGAGCATCTTGAGGTTCTCGACGCGGATGCCGAGCACCGACGACGCGTCGCGGTAGCACAGCCCTTCGACCTCGACGAGCTGCAGCGCCTTCTGCTCGCGCCCCGACAGCTCAGTGTAGGCGTCGAGATACATCGAAAGAGTAATCATGTAGGCGCGGCGAACTTCCTCGCCGGCCTCCGTCTCCATCGAATCGCGCAGCGGGTTGTCCGCGCGCTCGTCTCGCCGCTCGGCCAGCTCCTCACCGAGGAACTCAAACCGCACAGGACGGCCGCTCGCCCGCAGATGCTTCAGCACCGTGTTGCGAATAATGGTATTCGCCCAGTGCCGAAACGCTTCCGGCTTCTCGCCGTTGAATTTGTGGGGATACCGGTAGATGTTGAAGAAGACTTCCTGGAGGACGTCTCCAGCGTCGAGCATGCCCCGGTAGGATCGGATCCGGTTCTGGATCGCGAAGAGGAAGCCTTGCTGATTCAGCTCGTACAGAAGCGAGAACGCATCCGTGCTCCCAGAATCCTTAAAGACTTCCATGAGCCGCGTGTTCACGAGGTCGCGGCTTTCCTCGTAGGGGCGCTCCTCCAACACCGCGCAGGCCTCGGTCAGGCGTGCGTCGGTCACGAGATCCGCAATCGCGTGGAGGCGAGCGGTGATCTCGTTTCGTGCGGGGAAGCAGTGGGGGTGGGAATCCATCAGGAGGGCTCCAATGGACAGAACACATCGAAGCAACCTCGGGGGTGGTTGCTTCAAGGTCTCGCGACTGCGAGGCCCCAGCGGTCGTCAGCCAGTATGACCGGGCTCGGCGACCCGCGGGGTTTCGAAATCTTGAGATCTCGAGTTCCTGCGGTGGCCCGACGAAGGGATTCCGTCGAGTCCGGGTGGAGCTACTGAGCCCGTCCGAACCGGTAACCACTGAAATCTGATTTTTTTCTCAAGTTGCCAGGCGGGCGCGAAACTGAGCCCCCGCGCCCCCACTCGCCATGCCCGACCCCGCGACCCGAATCCGAGAGCTTGCGCTCGCCGAAGGCTTTGCGCTGGTGGGGTTTGCGCCCGTGGCGCCGGCTCCCGACGCCCACCGTTACGCGACCTTCCTCGAGGAGAAGCGACACGGCGAGATGGCGTATCTCGAGCGGTTCCGCGACCGCATCCTCGACCCGACGAAGGTGTCGCCCGGCGCGCGCACGATGATCTGTCTCGCCGTGAATCACGCGCGCCCGGCGGGCGGGTTTCGAGGTGGCGGCCGCGTCGCACGCTATGCCCTCGGCCGCGACTATCACGCCGTCGTGGAGGGCATGCTGCGCCGTCTCGAGCGGCGCCTGCGCGCCGAAGGGCTTGGAACGCGCTTACGCGGCATCGTCGACGCCGGGCCCGTCCTCGAGCGCTCCCATGCGGCGCACGCCGGCCTCGGCTTTCTCTCCAAGAGCGCGAACCTATTGCATCACAAATACGGCCCGTGGCTCTTCCTCGGGGAGCTGCTGGTCGACCTCGAACTCGAGGCCGCGCCCGTTCGCGCTCCGGGCTCCTGCGGCACCTGCACGCTCTGCATCGATCGCTGCCCGACGGGCGCCATCACGGAGCCCGGCCGCGTCGACGCGCGGATCTGTATCTCCTACCTGACGATCGAGCTGCGCGGCTCGATTCCGGAGCCGCTTCGGCGGCCGATGGGCGAGTGGGTCTTCGGCTGCGACGTCTGCTCGGAAGTGTGTCCTTTCGGCGACGGCGCGCCGAGCGCGGCAGACCGGTTCGGAACCCATGGGGCATTCGATCTGCGCCTCGAAGATTTATTGACGATCACAGAAGACGAATTCGCGCGCACCTTCCAGGGCTCGCCGCTCCGTCGCACCAAGCGCGCGGGGCTTGCGCGCAACGCGGCGATCGTCCTTGGCAACCTCGGGCGAACGGAGGCTGTCCCGCTCCTCCGTCGCGCCGCGGAGCGCGATCCGGCGGAGAGCGTGGCGGAGGCCGCCGCCTGGGCGCTGGCGCAGTTCGAAGAGCGTCGGTAGCCGGCGACGGCGTCGGCAGCCCGCGACGCCGCCGCAAGGTCATGGGACACAAGAAGATCGGGCTAATAACGCCATTTTCTAGCATATTTCATTTCCACTTCAGACGGGCTCCGTCTAGGATTCTCGACAACCTGGCACCGCGACGGATTCCCGGCAGTCCGCCGAGGTAGTGGCCCTAACTCTCGGAATCACAGCCCTTTGCGATTTTGTGGGTTGGACCCGACACGGGTGGCCTGGGTCTTGCGTTCGAGCGTCCGCCTCGGCGCGCGCGCGGCGCAAGCCAGTGCGCGCGTTCTGTTTCATCACCGCAGGAGCACCACCGCCATGGCCGACCGACTCGACTTCTATAACGAGCACAAATACTGCCCGAGCTGCCGCGAGTACGTTCGCTTCCTGGCCTCTCTCAACCGCTCGTACTGCGCGCAGTGCGGGGAGGTCGTGAACCTCTTCTCGAAGGACGATTGGAAGAAGTTCCGCCGCAAGGCCGCTGCGCCGGAGCCTCCCAAGAAGGGCATTCTCGCCTCGACCAAGAAGCCGCGCCGGCTCGCCGAGGGAGAGTAGTGTTTCTTACTTGTCCGCCCCCGGGGCGGGCGCGCTGGCGGGGCTGCTCGCCGGCTTTGTGATCTCGAGCTTCGGCAGCTTGGGCTCCTGCGGCTCCCGCTGAGCGAGCTTTCGCACAAAAGCCGCCGCCTCCTCCGCACCCTCGACGTTGCCCCGCTGCTTGCGAACGAACCAAAGGGCATCCCAGGCGGGCACGTCGGTGCCGTGGGTCCTGAGCCACTCCATGAGGAGCTTCTCCGCTGTTTGTGCACTTCCCTGCTGAAGGAGCGACATGGCCCGCGCCGCGCGCACGCGGCCGTCCTCGCGGCCCAGCGCGAAGACGCGGTCCCAGGTCTCCCGCGCATTCTTGACATCGCCCATTTGGTCGTAGGCGTCCGCAAGCGCGACCATGGCGCTCAGATCCATCGGCGCCGTCAGCAGGCGGTTACGAAGAGTATCAATCGTCGTACGCTGGCTCTGTAACGTCTTCTGCCGGTCGGACGCAGCCCGTGCCTTCGCATCCATGCCGAGCTCCCGGAACGCGAGCGAAAGCTCATATTCGATGTCCGGCTCGAAGGGGTCGATCTGTTTGGCCTTCTCGAGGTAGGGCACGGCCGCCCCCGCCTCGTCTTTCTTGATGAGCGTGCGGCCGAGGGCGAGCAGCGCCGGCGCGTACTCGGGGTCGATCGCCACGGCGCTGCGAAGATACTTTTCCGAGTCGTCGAGCTGCCCCAGCTTCTCGAGGGTGATCCCGATTCCGCGAAGGGCCTCCCGATTCGTGGGCTTCGCGGCGAGCACTTTTTTGTACCAAGCGACGGCCTCCTCGTGCTTCCCGAGCGCCGAGTAACAATGTCCGGCCGGCTGCGCCTCGGCAAACCACTTCGGGTCGAGCTCGACCGCCTTCTTCCACGACTCGATCGAATCGCCGTAGCGGCGCATGCGGTAGCGGACGGCGCCGAGGAAGGCGTGAATATCGGCTCGCTTCGGATCCTGCTCGAGGGCTGCCAGCCCTTCCTGCTCGGCTCGCGGGAAATTCCTCTGCTGGTACGCCTGGCGCGCCACGCTGAAGCGCGCGTCGGCGGGGCTGCGCGAAGGCGCCGACTGGGACGGCGCCGCGGGCATGTCGGGGCCATCCTGAGCAGCTGCGGCCGGCACAAGCGCGAGCGCAAGCGAAAGCAATCGTTGGATCATCTTACTTTTCGGGCGGGGACTGGTGCGGGGCCGAGCCCTCCGTGATCACGAGGCGCTGGCGAGTCTTGATCTTTCGAATTGTGTCGACGGTGCCGGAGGGCCAGCGAATAGTGATTTCGTCGGCCTCCGCGAGATCGCCGAGTCCAAATCGTACATATGGTTCGTTGGAGCTCTGGAACGACGACGCCGGCTGGTGCTCTGCGACGCGCACGCGCCCGCCCGCGGTGAGGCGCACGCGGGCGCCGACTCCGCTGCGATTGGACTTCGTGCCGCGGAGCTCGAGCGCGAGCCACGCGCGCCCCGACGTCAAATCGTTGCGCAGGACGATCGGCGCTCCATGGAGCAGCGACACGATCACATCTTCGTCGCCGTCTCCATCGAGATCGCCGAAGGCGGCGCCGCGGTGCAGCCGCGGCACAGCCAACCCCGCTTGCGCCGACGCGTCGAGGAAGCGCTTCACCGGCTGTTGATTCAAGAAAAGCTGGCAGCCCTGCGCATAGCGCGTGTCGGTGCCCGGCAGATCGGCCTCCGGATACACATGGCTGTTGGCAATGAACAGATCGAGCCAACCGTTCAAATCGGCGTCAAGAAATCGGCAGCCCCAGCCGAGCATCGGGGTCGTGGGCCCGCCGATGCCGAGCATGCTCGCGCGATCGGAGAAGTAGCGGCCGTCGAACCGAAACACGTTGTCCGGCTGGTTCGAAAAATTGGTGACCGCAATCTCGAAGCGCCCGTCGCCGTCGAGGTCGCCGGCGGCGACGCCCATTCCGGAGTTGGTGGAGCCGTGGTCGCCGAGCGCGCAGCCGAGTTCCTGGGCCTTTTCCGTAAAGTTTCCTTTGCCGTCGTTCACAAAAAGAAAGTACGGCTCGGAGTCGTTCGCAACAAAAATATCGGAATCGCCGTCGTCGTCGAAATCGAGCGTCGTGACCCCGAGGGCATAGGAAGCGGGCGCTTTCGCGATGCCCGAGGCCTCGGAGCGATCCTCAAAAATGGGCAAACCCTCGCGCAGGCCGACGCCGCGATAGAACGAGTTGGTGTCGCGAACGAGGCCGCGCGGGCCGCGCATCACGGGCTTTCCGCGCCACTGGGAATCGCCGCCGTAGGGGGGCGGATTCTCGAGGTCGAAGCGAAGGTAGTTCCCCACGAATAGGTCGAGGACGCCGTCGGCATCGGCGTCGAAAAACGCCGCCGAGCTGCTCCAGCGCGGATCGGTGAACCCTGCCTTCTCCCCCACTTCTGTGAAGTGCATTTTTCCGTCGTTCACAAAAAGGCGCTCCGGTCCGAACTCGGCCACGAGCACGTCGAGGTCGCCGTCGTTGTCCACATCTCCAATGGCGACGCCGTTTCCCCACAGCGAGCCGGCGACACCGGACTCCTTCGTCGCGTCCTCGAATCGAAACGGGGCCGCCTGCCGCCAGATCGTGTTGCCGGCGCCCGGCTTGCCGTCGCGCAGCGCCTCCAGCGTGGAGCCGTTGGTCAGCCACACATCGAGGTCGCCGTCGCCGTCGCCGTCGAACAAGCCGACGCCGCCGCCATTCACCTCCAGGATCCATTGCTTTCGCTCGGGGGCCGGGCCGAATTGTGCATTCGCAAGAATCCCGGCCTCAGCCGACACGTCTACAAATCGTCCGATCGCAGGCGCCGAAGCCGTGGCCTGGGGGAGGGCGCACCACAAAAGCGCGGCGAGCTGCATGGGCAAGCAATGCTACGGATGACGGGGTTCGGCGAGCCGGAAAAGCAGCGCGGCCGCGAGGGGAACCCCGCGGCCGCGCGCATGAGCTGCCAGGCGAGGCTACGGAAGGACCGTCGCCTCGATGCCGTTGGAGGCCTGGACGGTCGTGCCGCCGCCGCCAATGGCGATCGCCTGGATGTCGAACCGCTGGCCCGCGAGAGCCGGCACGTTCGGCACCAGAGCATTCACCACGAAGACGCCCGAGCCATCCGCCGTGCCGGTCACGCCGGGGCCGAGCGTGATCGGATCGACGAGCCAGGTGATGCCGACGCCGGCGAAGTTGGGGAGGTTCGCTCGCCCATTCGCCCAGACCGCCGCGGCCGGCGCATTGGGATCGCAGCCGGTCGTGGTCCACGTCGTGTTCTGGTTCACCTGGAGATTGCCCGAACCATTGAGGTTGAGCGTATTGCCGGCCGCGCCGACGCCGTAACGCAGGTAGCCGGGGAGCTGGTACTGGAAGCCCGCCCCGTTCGACGTGTTGCCCACGCGATCCGACGCCCTCGGGAACGCCGAGACAAGTGCCCCGGTGGTCGAGGCGCCCGTCGAGGCCACATCGATAAGGCCACGGAAGAGATGGCCACCCATCCGCTTCATCGGGATCGCCAAGCCATTGAACGTTCCATTATTAGCCTCGATCGTCAGATCGAACTCACACTTGATGTAATCCTGGCCGTCGTCGTAGGCGCCGTCCTGGATCATCATGCGGAACGTCGTCGGGTTCGAGAGCTGGAACGTGCCGAGCGCCTGCTGGCGCAGAATCAACGGAGCGTTCGTGTCGACCGAGCCCGTGTTCTTGAACACCTTGTTCCCGGTGCCCGACTCGCCGACCGCGCTCACATAATCCATGCGGCCGTCGCCGTCGAAATCCCCAGGCGCGCCGTCGAGCGTCGGATCATTGCTGCCGTTGAACGCACCGGCCTGGAACGTGAACGTGAAGCCAGGATTGGTGAGGTAGAGCTTCTCGAGCGAGCCGAGCGCACCAATAATCACGTCGAGGCGGTTGTCATTGTTGGTATCAATGAACGTCACCTCGTTGTCGTCGCCGCCATTTGTGCCGCTCACGGTCCCCGTGGTGGTCGTGAACCCGAGGGTGCCGCCGGGGATCAGGTTGTTGCGCGAGGAGCCCTCCAGAAAGCCCGAGACCGACGTCCAGAAGCCGTCGAGGTCGCCGTCGTTGTCGAGGTCGGTCCAGTCCGACTCATAATTGTTGCCGGAGCCGGTGTAGCCGAGCGACGCCGAGTTGTCGGTAAAGACGCCCGAGCCGTTATTCAAATAAAGCTTCTGTGTGATCGTCGAGCGCGCCGTCACGAGCATGTCGAGGTCGAAGTCGTTGTCGATATCGATCAGCGACACGTCCTGCGCCTGCGTCACGTTCACGTTGGGCGTATTGGTGAGCGTCACATCGCTGAAGACGCCGGCGCCGTTGTTCAGGAAGAGGCGCGTGCGCGCCGCCTGGTGGACGATCGCCACGTCGAGGTCGCCGTCGTTATCGACGTCGCCGTACTGCGCGCAAGGCGACGTCATCAGGATCACGGGGAAATTCGTCGCCGTGATATTGGTGAACACTCCCGAGCCGTTGTTCCGCAGGAGCTGCGGCTGGCGATTCTGCATTTGTGCGAACAGCAGGTCGGCGTCGCCGTCGCCCTCGATGTCGAACGCCGTGCAGCCACCTGCCTGCGCCACAAATCCGACGGGGAGGCGCGTAACCGCCTCATCCGTGAACGTGAAGCTGCCGACGCCAAGTGACTTGTTCATCTGGATTTGTGGGATTCGAGCCGGGGTGGGACCCGGGTTGAACACCGCACCCATCGACCCCACGAAATCGAGGCGGCCGTCGAGGTCGAGGTCGGCGACTTCGACACCTTCACAGAAGAAGCCGAAGCTCGGGCCGCCGATGGCGCCGGCTTGGTTTTGGAACTGCTGAGCCGCGGCGAAACCGGTGAGCGCGAGCGGCATCGCGGCGCCGGTGAGGAGCTGGGAGATCTTGGGCATAGACAACGGAGAGAAGAGAAGCCGGAAAATGGCGCAGGGGCAAACCGCGCCGCGCGAATCAAGGATCGCGGGCGCGTCGATCGGGCGACCGGCGCGGGAGGTGGATCGCAGGTGCTGAGATCGGAGGTGTCGCAAACCGCGGCAGGACTTTCGGGGGCGCGAAAGCGTCCGCCAGCGATGGGCGTATCCAGCAACGCTAGCACCACGCTTTCGAACGGGAAAGCGCTTAGAGGCTACGAGCTGGCAGCTGCGTGAGACGGAGTACGCTCCAGGCCCGGTTCCTCGTGATGCTCGACCCATCCACCACCCCGCGGGCGCGGCTTGGCCGCGCGCGGTTGCTGCTGCTCTGGACGCGCGAGCTTTGCGCGGGCGAGCCGGTGGAGTGGCTGCGGCGGGCCGTCGCGGGGGGCGTCGACATCGTTCAGGTGCGCGAGAAGAAGATGACGGGGAGGGAGCTGTACGGCGCGACGCGGGAGGCGCGCGCGGCGCTGGCGGGGACGTCGGCGCTCGTGATGGTGAACGACCGGGCGGATGTGGCGCTGGCGGCGCGCGCCGACGGCGTGCACGTGGGGCAGGACGACCTCGAGGTGGCCGACGCGGTGGCGCTACTGCGCGGCGGCGGCCTTCTGGTGGGCGCCTCAACCCACAGCCTCGCGCAGGTGCGCGAAGCCTGCGCGGCGGGAGCTTCGCTGCTGGGTTTCGGCCCCATGTTCGAGACGGCGACGAAGCCGAGCGAACCGCCGATCGGCCCGGCCGAGCTGGCGGCCGCGGTGGGCGCGTCGACGGTGCCGGTATTCGCGATTGGCGGGCTCGACGCGGCGCGCATCAGCGCGATCGGTGCGCGGCGCGCGGCGATCTCCTCGGCGATCTTGCGCGCGGCCGATCCGCAGCGCGCGGCGCGCGAGATCCGCGCGGCGCTCGAGGCCAATGGGCCGCTCGATGAGTAGCTTTCGAGGAAGCTACAGAAGCAGCATCGCGTCGCCGTAAGAATAGAATCGATACCCGCGGCTCACGGCCTCGCGGTAGAGGGCGAGAGTGGCCTCGCGCCCGGCGAAGGCGGAGACGAGCATGAGTAATGTTGATTGCGGCAGATGAAAATTGGTCATCAGCGCATCGACGACGCGGAACGGGAATCCCGGGCGAATAAACAAATCGGTCTCCCCCGCTCCAGCACGCAGCTCGCCGTGGCGCGCCGCGGCTCCTTCGAGGGTGCGCACGACGGTTGTGCCGACGGCGACGACGCGCCCGCCAGCGGCGCGCGTGGCGCGGATTGCTGCGGCGGCTTCTTCGGGAATCTCGTACCGCTCGAGCTCCATGCGGTGCTCGTCGAGGTTGGAGGTGCGGACCGGGGCGAAGGTGCCGGGGCCAACATGGAGGCGCACTTTCGTGATCTTCACTTCTCGCGCAGCGAGGGCGGCGAGCACGGGCTCCGAGAGATGGAGACCCGCCGTCGGCGCCGCTACGGCGGCCCCTTCGGCGGCGAAGACCGTTTGGTAACGTTCGCGATCGAGCGGCTCGACAGCCGACTCCTCGACGCCATCGCGCTCGCGGGCCTTGCGGATGTAAGGCGGCAAAGGCACTTTTCCGCAGCGCCGCAGAAGCTCCTCGGCGCTCGCGCCTTCGACGCAGGCGCGCCATCCTTCTCGCTCGCGATCGAACAGCACGACGCGCAGGGCGGGATCCCGATCGACCTCGAGCACCTCGCCCGGCTTGAGCCGCCCACGGCCGTCAGCGAGCATCCACAAATCCGCACCCTGCCAGCGCAGCGCCAGCGCCTCGACGGCGCCGCCGGTGGCGCGCCGCAGGTCGAGCCGCGCCGGCGCGACGCGCACATCATTGAGCACCAGCAGGTCGCCCGGCCGGAGGCAGCCGACGAGCTCGGGGATCGCGGCGTGGCGCGTCTCCCCAGTCTCGCGCTGGTATACCAATAATCGCGCCCCCTCCCGCCGCTCCGCGGGAAACCGCGCGATCTGTGACTCCGGCAATTCGAAGTCGAAATCCTCGAGCTTCACGGCCGCATCCACCGCGCCGCGACCCAGCCGAAGCCCGCACAGGAGATTCCAAGAATCTGACGCGTGCTGAGGAGGCTCTCGCGGCTCCAGAAGGTTACCGAGAAGACAAGTGCGAGGCTCAATACTGTTGCAATACCGAGAAGTACGAATCGAAAGGAGCCCGACTTCGGGGCCAACGCACCGATGCAGGAGCCCAGGCCCGCAGCCACGAGCAGGATGGCTTGAAGAAGACACAATTGCCGAGTCTCGACACCCACGTCGGCCATAAATCCGAAGGCGAGGTGGAAGGCGAAAATCCACATCGTTGCGACGCTCATACCCGCCGTCAGCGCGGCAACCGCGATGCGGCGCTCGAATGCGGCGCGCGCCCCGACCGGGTCCATTTGTGATTCGCCCATGGGCGGCCGCTTGGGCACGTCGTTCGGCGGATTCGCGCTCTCGCTTGGGCCGCCGAAAGCCAGCGGCCGGGAAAGGTCTTTCCGAGCCGCCGACGAAGGCACGCGGAGATGGGCGGTTCGGCGGCGTCGCATCGGGGGTCTCGCGCAGTTCGGTGGCGTCGCGCGCGATTCTCGGCGGGGCTCGGCGCGGCTCCAAGGGGAGGCGGCCGGCGCGCTTCGAGCCAAGACCCCACCGGCGTCGCGCGGGCGGCGCCGCGGGTTGACACCCCCGCCGCGTGCCGGAACATGCCTTTCAACCCGTAGCAGAAGTCATCCGACCTACGCACGCGGGCTTTTTCGCGATCTCGGCGTCGGACCGCCTCGACGTAGCTCCTTGGCTACGCCTCCGGCGGTCCTCCTTGATCTCGCGAAAAATCCTCGTGCTCGCTTTGCGGAGCACTTTTGCTACAGGTTTGGCGACCGCCCAGCCCGTGGCGCCTTCGTAGCAAACGCGGTCGACGTCATGAACCTCTTCGAGGCGACCCTTCTCGTCCTGTATTTCGGGACGCTCGTGGCTCTCTGCGGCTACGGGCTCCACCGGAGCGGGACGCTGCTGCTCTTCGCGTGGCACCGGCGCAATGCGCCGCCGCTTGTGCCGGCCGAGTCCGTGGGCGTCGATGGGCTGCCGCGGGTGACGGTGCAGCTGCCGATTTTCAACGAGCGATATGTGGCGGAGCGCGCGATCGATGCGCTCGCCGCTCTCGACTATCCGCGCGACCGGCTTCAGATTCAGATTCTCGACGACTCGACCGACGACACGCGGGCGCTGTGCGCGCGCGCGGCCGACCGGTGGCGGCGGCGCGGCGTCGATATGGTGCATCTGCACAGATCCGACCGCACGGGGTTCAAGGCGGGTGCGCTGCGCGAAGGCCTCAAATCGGCGACGGGCGAGCTCGTGGCGATCTTCGATGCCGATTTTGTGCCGACGGGCGATTTTCTGTGGCGTGTGATTCCGGGGTTTTCCGACGGGCGCGTCGGTGTCGTGCAGGCGCGTTGGGGACACATCAACCGCGATTATTCACTTTTGACGCGCGCGCAGGCGATTCTGCTCGACGGGCATTTCCTCGTGGAGCACACCGCGCGCAACCGCTCCGGGCGATTCATTAATTTTAACGGGACGGCCGGCGTGTGGCGGCGCGCCTGCATGGAGGACGCGGGCGGCTGGGAGCACGACACGCTCACGGAGGATCTCGATATCTCCTATCGCGCGCAGATGCGCGGATGGAAATTTGTATTCTTGCCCGATGTCGTGGTGCCGGCCGAGCTGCCGTCGGAGGTGCATGGGTTCAAGTCGCAGCAGCACCGCTGGGCGAAGGGGTCTGTGCAAACCGCCATCAAGCTCGGTGTGCGGATTCTGAGGGCGCCCATTCCCGTGCGAGTGAAGGCCGAGGCGTTTGCGCATCTCTCGGCCAATGTGTGCTATCCGCTGTTGTTGCTATTGACTCTGCTGCTTCTGCCCATGCTATGGATGCGCACGCGCGTCCTCGATCCGGGGGCGGGGCTCGCGCTCGACGTCGGGCTTTTCTTCTCGGCGTCCATTTCCATTGTGGCCTTTTATGTGGCCGCCGAGCGGCTTTCCCATGAGCGGCGCGGTCTGCGTCTCATTCTTGAGCTGCCGCTCGTGCTTGCGCTGGGAATCGGCCTCGCCGTCAACAATACGCGCGCCGTTCTCGAGGCCCTTGTCGGCTACGAAACTCCCTTCGTCCGCACCCCAAAGCACGCCATCACCGCCACCTCCGGCACCTGGCGCGGAAAAGTATACTTCGACCGCAAGGTCTTCTCCACCCTCCTCGAGCTCGCGCTGGGCGCCTACCTCGTCGCCACCGTCGCCTACGCCGTCCGCGAGGAGTTCTACATTTCCGCCGCCTTCGTCGCCCTCTTCGCCTTCGGCTTCCTCTACATCGGCGGCCTCTCCCTCCTGCAAGCCCAACTCGGCGCCCTCTTCAAGCGCCGCAAATCTGCGCCGCCGCTGCCGCAGGAGCCGGTGTTGGCGGCGGCGTCGTAGGCTCCATGCCACGCTCGCCGCTCGCTCAGCGCACGGCAAGCGAACATTGCTCTTTCCCTACGAAATGCCAACACCCTTCCCATGCCCGTGAGGCTCACAACAGGTTTGAATGAAGCTACGCTCTGCGCATATTCTCGGCGAAACAACAAATGAGAACCCAGCGAACTATCAGGCTTACCCAGGCTGATCCGCGCCGCAATCTCCCGGTCGAGACACGAATCAAGCGTGGCGAGTCACTGTTCGCGTCTGCATTTAGATCCGCTTTTATTAAAGCAGCGGGGCAACAGGGGACTGGTGGAATCGAGTTTGCTCTGGACGGGTTCGGCATTGCTGACTTCATCTGGATTACGCAGATTAGCGATCATTGTCTGAATCGTCCCGAGCCACTGAAAACGCCGGCCAAATCAAGGCCAAATGACTCGGCACGGATCATTGCCTTCGAAATGAAAATAAAGGACTGGAGAAAGGGCCTATCACAAGCCTATCGCTACGCCTACTTTGCCAATCAGTCCATTTTGGTCCTCCCGCCTCGCGCAGCGACACTGGCTCGATCGCAGCTGCATCTCTTTCGAGACCTTGGCATCGGACTATGGAGCTTCGACGCTAGCTCCGCGAGACTGCAGAAACTTCACACACCAAGAAGCTCAAGACCCAAGAATCAAAATGCTCGAAAGCGGGCGATAGAGATCCTAGGTCGAAGGTTAAAGCTCTGCGAGCCGCTCAAAGAGCCTAGTTCCTTCGTCAAGAGCCTGTAGGTGGTCAGAATTTGACTTGGCATCGAGCCGAATCGGAATTGTATCGTAGACCTCGATTGCCCGCTGAATCGCATGTCTGCAATTTCGAAGGGAGCTTGAGATTTCGTTGTCAATAATCGATCCATTCAATCGCTTCACCGCTTCCCAAGATTGGAGCACCTCCAAGCTGCGCTCTGGCGCGGAGCCCGCGTCCTTGTCATAGAGGTCGTCCGTGGGCAGGCCGTTGAGCACTGCTGGGATGTTTTTTCGAAGCTGGTCAAGTTCGATATGTGTGATCCGATTCAAAAGCGCGTTCGAAAGGTAGCGCGGCAGTGGCAACCGGCCGCCTCCCATAGCTGGCGAAAAACGGTCAAGGGAGAACGTTCTCAGGTTCGACCACCATCCCAAGGCACCAGCGCTGCCTCCAACCGCGCCAAGAAAGGGGGTCAATATATCTGAGTAGCCATTGATAACATAGAACCCATTAATACTAAGAACGTGGTTAATGAACATCCACGCCGCGATGACATCTGTGTTGTAGATCTCGGTTCGAGCATCTGAACTTCTTCCTCCGATCAGCACATAGAATCCGCCGGGTGGGTGCTCCAAGGCCGTAATCTCGTTTAGGAAGTCGGTCAGCGCATTCCGATCAAGGAGGGCATCCCTCGAGATTGCGAGAGTTACAAGGAGTGGCCGCGGGTCCTTCAACTTACGGAACTGCTCGCCTGCGCAGCGGATGAAGTTCTTGGAGATCACCGCCTCGACGGAATCCAGAGAGTTTGAGATGAGTATATTCGGGCTGATCACCCTCGTGACCTTTAACTCTAGCTGAAACTGGATTGCTAAATCTAGGTCCGCACGAATTGCCGCCTCCCGTTCGAGCTGGCTTCGCCTCCTAGCCCGAAAGTACGCGCCGTAGTCGTCCAGCAGATTTCCAAGGCGAGCATTTTCAGTGTCGTTTAGAAATGTTGCATAATACTGCGGATCGACTAGTCGCTCATGGCTCGGATGACTAGCCTTGAGGCTCTCCACCTCCTCCCTTAGCTTTGTCAGTGCAATATCCCTCGGGCTATAAATCACGCCATCAATCAGGTCCTTGGTGATGGCGAGTTGAATCTTATTGCCTTCCTGAAAACCGTGCTGGGCGTATAGCTTCATGAACGCACCTCAAATTTCGCGATCAACGAATCCAAGTTGGACGGCCGGAGAGCGGGCTTCTTCTTCAGCATCTGATCGATTGTTTGACAGAACTCGCTGGATAGGTCCTTGCGAACACTCGCGAGCGAAGCTGGAGCCTGATGCAGCACGCGCGAGATCGTTCGCACCATGTCGTCATTGTCTCGCGCGAGCGGATGAATTCTCGAAGCATACTCAAACACGGTTATCGCTGCAGTATATAGATCTGATCTATAGTCAATTGAGTCCCTAAAGTTGGGATTCAGCATCTCTGGTGCTAGGTACTTCGGAGTTGCTGGAATTTCTTGAGGGTTGGCTGTCAGGGAGGTTTCGTTCACAGAGTATGCGATTCCCAAGTCAAGCAGAACAAACTGCCTTCGCGCCTCGCTGGTCTTCATGACATTCTTCGGCTTGATATCTCGATGCACATATCCACGCTGCCATAGGTGTTTTATCGCTCGCAGGAGCGAGACGAAGAGAAGCCTGAGCTCAGACTCGTTGGGCGTCGGGCTGCTTGGTGACTTCAGAATCTTATAAAGGTCCGAGCCATCAACAAACTCTTCCGAATAGGTCAAGTAGCCTCCTCCGTCGATCTGCTGCGCAACTAGAGGCAGTGTGCCGAGCTTCACAATCTCTGGTCCTAACGCAAGCTGTAGGACGTCGTACTCGCGGCGAACTCTGGCTATAAATCCTTTCTTGAGGGCATCCACTTCAAGTGAGTTGTCGAACGGCGGAATTTGAATCAGCTTGAGCGCTTCCAGCGCACCTGCGACTTGAGCTCGATAGACCGCCTTGAAGCCACCGGTCTCGAGAAGGCTAAGATTCTCAATATTGGGAAGCGCTGCTCTTATTAATTCGATTGCTGGCGGCGTAAATGTCATCACAGCACCCAAGATCTGCATGATTGAGGTGAACTTGGCGGATTCGAGTTCAGGCTACTCCACCAACGCCTTAAACACTGCATCCGCAGCGTCCTTGTAGAACTCAATATTAATTTTTGTCCACGTCTCATCAGGGAGATCTTGAAGCTGCCGTCTCGCCTGTACCGGCATGAGAAGCGTTGTGGCTTGCTTGTCGACGGCCAGCTCAGCTACGGCGACAGCGTTCGGCAGGTTATCGACAGAGCCGCCGAGGTTCATGGCGCCGACAAGGATGGTGCCTCCGCGCGTATTGCGATTCACAATGCCGCCCACCAGAGCGACGAGGACGGGGAGGCCGAGGCCGGCGCCATTGCGGTCGGCATCCATGGCGCGCAGCTGGACGGAGAACTCGTGGGCTCGAGGATCGCGGTCGCCGACGAGCTCCTTGGCACGCGAGTAGAGGTTCTGCTCTCCCACGCGCACGCTCTCGCGGAATGCCGGCGGTTGAGGCTGATTGAGAATCCGCACACCGCTTCCCGGCCCCACGGTCGCCTCGATTCGAAAGAGCCCAACGGAACCGTCTCCGCCTCCCGGACTGATAGCCCACACCTGCCCGGGCGGCAGCGGGTCTCCGTCGATCGCCTCATCGCTATGCAGCTCCGGAGTCGAGACAAATTGTTCCACACCCTCGGCCCCTAACGTGAAGCTGAAATGTGTATTTCGGAATTCACTCTTGAGGCAGCGTTTCTGTTGCTCCTTTACGCGCCGGCGCGACTCCAACGCGAGACGAATGATCCACTCGAGATCCTCGTCGGCAACAGGCATATCCGGGTCGGGGAATAGTAGCTTCGCCAGTCCCGACACTGTCTTGTTGACTGCCTCTAGATCCCGGCCGCTCAATGCGCCTCCGAGATGCACCCGCCCCTGGAGCACGGACAGCCGGCTCATCGGTCGCAGACGTGTCCAGCACTCGCTCAGGAAGTCGCTCACGAGTCCGAATCGATCCGTCAGATGTTCTGATGGCTTGAGCTTGGGGAACTTCCAGCCGGGCACGAAGGCATGAATACGGTCATGGAACGCCGTGTCATCTCGCATCTCCTTCGGCAGCGGACTCAATAAATGGCCGATGCGTTGCTGCTGCTCAACGTCCACGTCGAAGTTGCCCACCATTACAATCGATCCCTCCGCGGCGATCTGGTCCTTACCTCGGCTGAACTGGCCGGAGGCCATATAGCCCTTCATGATGTTGATCCCGTCCTTCGAGTCGAAGGAGATGCCTGCCACCTCGTCGAAACACACAACATCATAAAGACACACAAGCCCGCGCTGCCCGTTCGCATTATTTACAAACATTTTCGCAACGGTCGCTTTGCCGCCCGAAATCAGATGCGAATAGGGCGAAATCTGCTGAAACAGATGGCTCTTCCCTGTGCCGCGAGGCCCCAGCTCAACCAGGTTATAGTTGCGCTCAACAAACGGCACCATTCTTAATAGAACCACCCGCTTCGCAGCTTCATCGAGACCATTTGCTTCGAGGCCAATCGAGCGAATGAGCAGGTCCTTCCATTCCGCCGTAGTGAAGAGCTTGCGGCCCGCAATCAACGCGTCGAGCGCATCTGATTTTGACAACTGGATGGGACGCACGTCGCCGATTCGGAACGGTCGCCCGTTCTTCTCCTGAGCGAGAAGCGGATCGTATTCGAGCGAAACCTCGGCATAAAAGCCGTCTGTAAGCATCCGCTCGTTCTCTCGCACTTTCGCGTCATCGATCTGAACCTCACGCAGAGCGAGGCTCGGCAACTCGGCGATATAGCAATCATTGCGCATGTCCAGCCGCGCCTTCACCAGATCGATGATCTTTACAGATCCATCTTCGCGAGCTTTCGCTTTGAACAGCTCCTCGTCTCCCGTCCGAACGGTACGTCCTTTGAGCTGCTTCTCGACGATCTCGAGCCCCTCCTGGATCTCCCCCGGATCGGTGCTGGCACAGTATCGCCCTAACAGAAACTCAACCACATAGGTGGGAACTGGAAACTGCTTCGAGTACTTCCGGACGAGGTCCTTTCGAACCAGGTACCCGGGAAATGCCTTCGAGGCGAGCTCGTCGAGAGCGTCCAATGCAATAGGAGTCTTGGTCATGAGGATTGTCCACAACGCGTCGCCTGCTCAGCGAGCACAGTTCCATCGGTATCCAGGAGCACGAGCATCAGCGGCGCACTCTCGTGCGTGTCATCAATCACGAGGCTTGTCGCGCCGTCCTCGCCGATCGCTTTCGGTGGGTAGTTGAGAATGGAAGCTCCGTTTGCGGCCTTGAGGCGCAGATCTGCGCGCACGGCGGGCGTGGCGCCAGAACACACCACGTGGCAGCGCATCTTGACCCATGTAATCTTATGAATCGCGGCTTGAGCCTTGGCGGATTCACTCGATTCGATGAGCAGATCTGGAAGCAAACATTCCTGAACACTCACTCCACCATGGGCGTATTCATGATGGCGATTGAAGCATGCAATTCCGGGCGCTGTTGCTATAGATACAGTTGGGTTCCAATGCCACGGCACCTCGCAGACCGCTGCAGGCGTAGCGCCGGCAACGATCGCACAACGGGCCCATCGGCTCTCCGCCAGATGGGCTGGAAGGTCAATCTTCGGCAGCCCTCCCGGCAGAAGCAGCCATCCGTGATCTGTCACAATCCGCACCGACTTCCAGCCGGCGCGCAAAAGGCTCTGCACTTTCTCCGCGATTGATTCAATCTCTTGCGGAATCTGCCGCGCTAGCCCCGATTCCATTTTGTGGCCCTGGTCGTCGATCTGACCGAACTCGATCCAGCCACGGGATTCGACTCCATCGGGCATCTCAACCTGCGCAGGATCGAGGATCTGGTAGCCCGATTCATGAATCGCGTCGCGGAGCAGTTGCGCGGTGTAGGTCTTCGACGACTTCGAGTGGCGAGGCTCAAAGGTCGTGCTGCCGGCGTCACCCGAGAAAGCGCCCGAAACAGGTGAAACGTCGACTTTCCCAGTCGCGGTGACGGTGGGCAGCGCCGCCCAACGGTGCTTTCGCACGGTTCGGTAGCCCTTGCCCTCCAGCTCGTCGGCGAGCACTTGTGCCAAATCAAACCGAAGGCCGTCCACGAACATTACACAGCCTCCGGGCGCAGCTGAGATGGCCGTCTGCGCGCCGTGAGCGCGAAGAGTCTGCTTCTGCAGAACCGACTGAAAGGCCCTTGCCGAGTCTTCGAGCCACGGGTGCAGAAGATGCGCCAAGACCTCCGCCGTCAGCTCGCGATCGCCCGCCTGCGCGTGCTCCAACGCCCGCCAAGCTGCCTTGTCGACCTTCCAACCTCTCCGCGAATAGTCCGCAGCGAAATCCTCTGCGGTAGCGCCGAACAGTGGCTTCTGAGCCTCAGCGGCAACCTCCGCGAGCCACTTCAGAACACCTGCCATTGGAGCGCGACCGAGCCTTGCCCAGACACTCTTGCGTCGCGGTGCGTGCGTCTGCTCCAGGCTTAAGACTGCCTCGCAGGCGAGCGGCTGCGTCAGCCCCTCAAAATCATCGAGTGCAGCCCTCAGGTCGGCCTCAGCCTTCTCATTCAAGTGAGCCCATCGCGAGGCGTCGGCGAAGAGAGAGTCCTTTCCTGGCCGAGCCTTCCGCAGAGCCGAGACAACACCCTCGTAGGCCTGCGGCGCCTCCTCGAATCGACTCCATACACTCGACCATGCGCCCTCACCCTCGGCCATGCGCGCTGCAGCAGCCATCGCGCTCTCCATCGCTGGATCAAAGGAGTGTTGACTTCGAACTCGATCACAAAAAGCACCCCACTTTTCCGACCCAAGCCTTGAAGGCGTGCCCTTCGGATCGGCGATCCAGTGCAATAAATCACGCGCCGTATCTTCGGAAAGTAGGCGATCAAAGTCATCCGCTTCAAGCCTTCGGCCCCGCAACGAAGTGAGCGGGAGATTGGCGACCTCCCGAAGGGCCCGCTGAGCCGCCTCAATTGTTGCCCGATCACAAGCGACATCGAGACCGAGGCCACCGCGCGCAGAAGTGAGGAACGCCTGCAGGGTCCAATCGCTGCCATTCGTCTGGAGCCAAAGCGACCCGCGAAACACCAGTTCAACGAGCGGCCTCAGCTCCGGCGAAGCCTCGCTGCCCGCGCGCAGGTGCTGGCGCGCGATGTTCGGCATGTAAAGAATCGGCACCCGATCTAGCGGGATTGCAGGCTCCGCAAGGGTCCGATCCACGACACAACGAATCCATGGCGCTGGCCCGCGTCGCGACGCCGGCGCATAGGCTCCCAATACAATCAACTCCGGGAGCTTGGTCTGCGCGAGCTCAATCAGAGGCTGAAACGCACCTGTCGGATCGGTCCAGACGACCACGGCCGGCCGTTCCTTCCCGTCAGCGCCGTCATAGCTCCGCAGGCGCGAGACGAGTTCGTCAAGGAGGGTGGTGGCGGCTTCCTTCATGTTCCGCCGCGCGCCGCGCGCTTCATCGCGTTTGTGTAATGAAGGTCATTCCACCGAACTCCGGTGAACTCTTTGCCTCCAGCAAAATCGAACCTGTGCGAGGGGTTCTTCTCCGGATCGCAGCCCCAGAACCAGGGGAACTGCTCTTTCGGACGAATGCTCTTAGGCTCGGCGCCGCGGTCCTTGCCCCATTTGATATTGGGCTTGGCGCGAAGTATCCCTGCGCCTTTCATGCCGACATCCTTTGCCTTCAGGAAGGGCCGGATATTGAGCCGCACCCCATCGTTGATATCTGGATCCCAGCCGATCGGTTGCTCGGTCAGCGGCTTCCACCGTATGAAAATGTCGTAGGGAGGCTCTCCCTTCAGAATCTTCTCGAGCTCCATCTGTAGTGCCTGCGCGGCGGCGAGACGCGCATCGGAACCTTCGCGACCTTCCCGCTGGTCCGCCCGCTGCCGCTCAATCCATTCGCCAAGGTAAGTGTTGGTGATCTTCTCCAGCAGCCGGCGCCCCGCACCCCCGGGTGCAGCAAGCTTGTGATAGTTCACAAGTATCTGGAATCCGTCGTCGCGGCCGTCCCAGATGTGCCAAATGAAGGGACGATCGTGAAAAAGATCACAGTGCGCACTAAAAAATTCATCCTTTAGCCACTCGGTCAGGTCGCGCGACTGCGCGGCGGAGGCCACTAGGAGTTCATTGAGACTGTTCGAACCAAAGGGCTTTCCAACACTCTTGAATGCTGCCTCTAACAACCCCCGCAGCCGCTCCGCCGCCGAAGGCTCGCCGTGCATGGAAATGATGGGAACCACGCCATTTTCATCGGTAAACTTCTCCAGCTCTTTGCATTGATTGACGAGGGCGCGCGCCTCGGAAGCGAGGCGCACCGCATCATCCAATTCAGCGGGCCAGCGATAACTAAGAAGCCGGGCAACGGCGACTTGTAGGATCGTGTCCGATTCAGCACTTGATGGGTGCCCGTGAAAGAGCCATTGGGTTGGCTCGCTGGACTGCGGCGCTGGCAAGCCACTAGCATAGCGAGCCGCGGCATAATTCGTCCAGTACTCCAAGTCGAACCCAACCTTCACAACCGTATCATTAGTAATATTTAACTTTTGGTCAATTCTGCGGACTGCCTCCTGGAAGTTCTTCGATGACAGGAAGCACCAAATAGCAGCAAGATTGGCAGAGGACTTTGGCACGACAACACTTACCGCTTGATCATAAATTTCGCCAGTATAGAGTGTCACGGGGAACGGAGAGATTGTGCGTACAGCGATGCCGAGTCGTCCCCATGCGGCCATGCCTTTCAGACGCGCTCCCTGCGCTTCCGAGAGCTCCTTCCCGACACTTCCCCATCGAACGGCAGCGTAACGACCCTCGTACCCAAGACTCTTCGTCGCTGGCATTTGAAATAGCTTCCGATTATTTGCGAACTCAGTGAACTCCCAGAAATTACCAATAAAACGAGGTGTATCTCCATTCTGCAGTCCGACGAAGACATCAGCGAATTTCGATAGAAAGTCGACACCAGCCGTGCATTCGAGTACGACTCGGAAATCCGGATTCTTCAGCTGCTCCGACTGCACCACGACCACTACAGATCCACCGGCTGCGCTCGGCGGCGCCGTGACGCCAGACTCGGCTTCTTCGTCCTCGCCACCTGTTGCTTCGTCTCCGGGTGCCATTGAGCCGTCGTTCGAACTCTCGGCAGTTGCACGCGCGCGAGTGATTGAGTCGTCGCCGCGGAGGAGGGCGGCTTTTTCGTCGGCATAGATTGGCCTCTGGCCACGCGGAGCTGATACATCAATTCCGGCCATCTGCCAATCTGTCGTTGGCTCTGACCCCGAGATGACCTCCATCGCGCCAAACGCACCCGCCGCGGCCGCGCTTTCAAATGCATGCTCACCAAGTCGAACAACTACATTCCAGGAACGCTCGGATAACAATCGCTTACGGAGATTCTTATAACTTGTTAGAAAGAGCCAATTTTGTGGAGTTACGACTGCAACTGTCCCTGATGCGTCTACCCAGTTGAGCGATCGCCGAATAAACAACGTAGCGAGATCGCTCTTCGCGTCTTCGGCTTCGGAGTCGGCCCAGCGCTTCAATTCATCGCTGTGGCTCTTTCTTCCAAGATACGGAACATTCGTAATGATGAGTGTGTAGCGTCCCGCAAGAATCTCCGCCGCTTTCGCCATCCCCTGCGCGGCAACCGTGCGCTCAGTCATCGCCTCGTCGGGCGACTCCTCCTTGAGTGCAGCGGCAAGCAAGGGCTCGACATCGGCAAAACTCGCTGTGTACAGACTCTTCGGTAACGACCGCGGATCGATGAGTGCGCCCAACTCCGGAGCCGCGGAGAACAACTGATGCAATGCCGAGAGTGCGTTTCGGAGTGCCGCAGACGCGAGAGAGGGCTCTTCGAGAAACAGAGTCTTGCGCACCGGCATGCCGGCGGCTGCGGCGGCACGGTCGGCAAGTGCCGCCCAATCGGTTTCTGTCGCATAGGGAGCTCTACCGCAACAGGCGATGTGCAGGGGCGGCAAGACGAAGACCCTGCCGCCCTTCTTCCATGCATGAAGGGCAAGGGCGAAAGCAGCGATTTGTGTGCAACGCGCGTCGAGCTCGAGGCCGAAAAGGTTCTCGCGAAGAACTGCGCAGATCGCCCCTTCGAGGCTGAGGCCCTCTTCCACGCGGCGAAGTCGTGTTAATAGATCGAGGACAGCTACGAGGAAATGGCCGCTTCCGCAACAGGGGTCGAGGACGCGGAGTTGTTTTGTTTCCTTGGGCCACGTGTCGAAGGTGCCCGCAGCCGGGCGCCATCGCTTCGTCGCATCGTCGCGGACGAAACGTAAATATTCAAATTCGTAGTCTTCAAGGGCGACGGCCTTGCGCACGGCCAGTTCGCTCTCGCATGCGGCGTGCTCTGCTTCCGACCAGCCAGCCATCTGCCTACCGGCCCACCATGCGCCAACGGTATTATGCAATAAAAAGAGCACCATGTAGTGCTCCGTGAAGAGTTGCGTGACGGCCGGCAGCGTGGCGCCCGTGATTTTCTCGCCCGCCTTCACGCGATCGTTGACGCGCACCTTCTCGGCGGACTGCCAGAATTGATAGGTCCAGCCGAGGCTGTCGTCGGCGGTGAAGACGGCTGCTGGGAGAGCTGTAAGCAGCCTCTCGAGCTCAACGCGTGTTTCACGCGGAAGCACCACAGCGAGCACCGGGTCGCTCTGGCGGAAAATCTGTGGGAGCATCCGCTCCGCGAAAGCGCCGGCCAGTTGCCAAGGATCCTGATCATTCTCGCGGGCAAGCTCGGCGCACTCCACGAGGCTCACCGAGACGCCGGTCGTCGAATCCAACAAGAACCCATTCTCTGCGAGGAACCTCGCGAACAGCATGCGATGCCAGTGCTCGTAGGCACACTCCTGCACGAGCCGCTCGATCGATTGGGCTCCCTTCTGCGGATCGCGAGCATCTCCCAATTGGCGCCCGTGAGCGCGAAGTCGATTGCGCAGCTCGCGATCGTCGGGCGACATCGATGGCCACGGCTCATGGTGGTGCGCGGCAAGAGACTCGAGCGCTTTGCGTGCTCCCGATTCGCTTGCCACCCTGGCTGCAATGATAGTTTTCTCGAGGAGCTTTCGAAGTTCAGAGGGGAGTGCATTCATAATAAATTCTCAACCCACAATGACCGGACCCTTCTTGACTGCTTCGAGGAGGAGTTTCTCGTGGTCGGAGAGCCAGCCTCTCACTGCTGCTTCATCGTTGAGCGTGGCGCCGCGCAGCTCGATGCGTCGGGCCCTCGGAGTCAATAATTGAGCGGCTTCTTCGCGCGCGCGGCGCACCCGCTCAGGAACGGCTGCTATGGCCGACGAGCGCGCATCGAGACTTTGCCGCTCGAGCTCCGATGACAGCTCAGCATCGGATTTAAGAGATGGCACCGCCGCCACACAAAGCCCGTTGCGGGTGAGAATCTCCTGCTGCCGCGCAGCATCGAGTTTCGCGAAGGACTCGTCGCTCTGTAGGGTCTCGACCCCCGAGTGAACCGCGGCAGCGAGAGCTTGATGGCTTTTCATCACTTCTGCGCGGAGCGCCGATGCGGCCTTCGCGAGAAGCGGCGCCGTCGAGTCGTCGTCGGCGAGCAGCAGACGATGTGTCCGGATCGCGTCCATTTCCGTGGTGAGATCTGCCAGTGAAGGGAGCCCGTTCGCCCAACGCGCGAGCGCTTCCAGCATTTGCCATGGGCCTTCCCGCTTGGAGCGGCGCTCAGCTTGCTTGCGCCAGCTCTCGACGGACTGCTCGATCGGCTTCGAAGCCGCGTGAATCGCGGCGAGGAGATCCGCCCCCGAGAGGCCGCGGAATTCGTCGAGAAACGGCGCGTGGGGCGGGGCCGGCAGGGGCGGATGGCCGCCTGCCGAAGCAGCAAGGGCACGAAGTGAATCAACAAATTGAGGAGCCCGGGCTTCCTCCTCCCCGGACTTGGATGGAACTCCCACCAATTGATACAAACGGCGGATCTCAATCTTCTGTTGCGTCGTGAGAATGACGCGCTCCGGGCGCAACTCCGCAGAAGAAATCTTCGTTTGATCGAGCTGATTCGCCGTGAGTGGCAAGCCGTTAGCGCTTGCGCGAATCGCGCCCGCCCGGTGTAGCGCAACGATGGCGGCGTCGATCGCATCGCGCGGCCAGCCGCACGGCGGTGCCTCCAGCGTCGCGCGAACTTTTCTTCCAGTACTACCCGCGCCGATGGTCGCGAGCGCTTCCTTCGCTACGGGATGTTCTATTGTGGGTTTGGCCCAATCGACCGCCTTGAACGGCTCGTCGCTTCCGTCTTTCGCCCGCTTCAGCGCGACTTCCCAGGATCGGTGGTCGGCTTCGTTGAATCGTGGATAGAGGCGCGAGAGCGATGCCTCGGCCGCAGTGCGAATCTTGTCTTCCAGTTCGCTGCCAAATACCTCGTGGCCGCCGCCTTGAATGACTTTCGCGGATTGCACAATTTCCCGCACGATTTCGTTGCGTGCCGATTCCGCCGCTCTTCGCCGGCTTTCCATACTCTCGCGAGCTTCACGGCCCTCGGGACTGGCCGGCACACCCTTTTGATCAATGATCCGCTGAAGCGCTTCGACGTCTACAATTCGCGTACGCAATTCTTCGGGCGATCGCTTCGGCAAGAACACATGAACGATCGGATCGTCGGCTCCGCGGCGGCGGGAGTCGGAGAGAACCTCGCTGTCTGCGATCGACCAACCGTCGCGTAACCACACGACGACGGCTTCCTCGCCTGCTGGAGGTTGCGCTGCGCCAGCGTGCAGGCGAACGGGTCGGCTGACATTCGCGGCGCCTTGCTTCAACCGAATTTTAGTAACGATCTCTTGGACGGCAGCCGTGAAAAGTTGATCTCGGTGAGTTGAGATCTCCACTTCATTCTGGTTGACCGCCGCTCGTTTCTCTTTGAAAGCGCGGTCCCACTCAGCGCCTTCCGTTGTCTGCAGCCGGTATTCATCACCCACGCGCATGAGTGTGCCCGACTCGGCAAGCGCTTCGAGTTCGCGGGCGACCTCCGTACGGAACGGACCGTTGTCGCGGCGGATATCGTCCACGAGAAGATCTGCAACCATCGAGGCGGTCGACCGGACTCCCGTGTCGGCCGCCGCTTCTCGCGAGAGCTTTCCGATCAGGAACACCGTAGCACAGAGACGTCGGTGCATTCTCCCCTTGGGAGTGCCGTCGTCGAGCTTCTGGATGCGAGTCGAGAGCTCACGAAGCAAGACACCTGTATTCACCAGATCGGGCGCAATCGCGTCGTAAAGAGCGTCAGCTGGGATCACAGCTCCGAGCTCTCGGTCGGCATGGCTCGAGAGAGTGTCATGCAGGATGCGAAGCTGGGAGCGGAGATGGCTTTGAGTACCGGCGGCATCGACGGCGCGGAAGCACTCTTCCCAGAAGCGACGACGCGTGGAAAGCAGCGGATAGTCGGCGACGGCCGTGCGCTGATCTTCGGGGCGCGCCGAGATCCGGGCTCCGCGGAGCTGTCTCGATACTTCACCGGCATTTTCGTCGAGACACTTCTCAATACTCTTCGTCGCGCTGGGCTTTTTCGTAAGAAGCACCTTGCGCGTGACGGATTCGACGTCTGTATCGGAAAGTTGTACTGTAACGCGAAATCGATCGCGCAGCTTTGAGAGCTGTGGCGTATTGGAAGCGAGCGCCGACTGTCCCGAGCCGACGAGGAGAACTCGGCTGTCGAGTTGAGTCTGGACCGCCTCGGCAATCTCAGTAATCGTCACAGCCCGATCGATCGAGTCTCCAATGTATTGTTGCACTTCGTCGAGAACGAGGATCGTCAGCGGCAGCTTGTCGCCCGACGAGAGGGCTTTCTTGGCGGCTGCGAGAAACTGCGCTGTCGTGAGGTCGCCGGCTAGCGGAGGGAATTGCATGCGTATCGCCGAACGAACTTCCACTTCGTTGCGCCCGAGGTTCGCGTCACACTGTATGAGCGCCCTCGCCAAGAGCGGGCTGACATAGAGATTATTGAGTTCGGAAAGCCACATCTTTCCCTTGGACTCGACTTCTCCTCGAACGCGCTCAAGCCAGCCGTTCTCCCGAAGCCAGAAGCAGAAATTCGCCAGGGCGTATTGCTCAGGAAGGCCGCAGGACCGCAGGATGACAGAGAGCACGGTGGCGCGAACAAAGTCGCCGCTGCCCGAGGGAAGAGTTCCCGCGGCGGCGACACAAGGAACGCCGGCTCGTTTCGCATGAGTATCGATCTCGCGAAGCGCGGCGCGCGCCTCCTCTGGTAATCCGCTCACGAGCACGCGCGCTGAAGCGCCGTCAGAAAAAGGCGTATCCACCCAGAGATGCCCGAGCATCTTCAGTAGATGTGATTTGCCACTGCCATAGAAACCGCTAACCCACGCGGCGTCCTGGCGAGGACTCCCGAGCCGGTTCAGGTAGCTCTCCAGGATGCGAATAAGTGCACGGCCGTATTCGCCATCGCAGACGAACGTCTCAAGCTCGCGGCGAAGTTCTGTGATCGCTTCATTAGATTGTTCTCCTGATATGCGGGCTTGACCGCGATTGGCCAGGTCGAACTTCCTAGGATCGCGTTCGAGAATTTCAAAGATCTTCATGCGAGACTCCCTGATCCATGAAGCGAAATGACCGCGGCGAGATAGTTCCAGCCGTCGCGAGCGTCGAGAAGTCGGATGTTGCCACCCTCCTTCGAACCGGGGAAGAAAACTGCAAGGCGACCGCGAATGTCTGGCTCGAGGTCGCGAATGAGTTCCGAGATTCGTAGGAATCCATAAAGTGAAGCGATACCGGTGAATCCAACCACTGTTTCGCGATCAACAGAACGGAGAGCCTTGCGCGCGCGATCCACTATGTGGGGCTTGAACTCTCCTTCGAGTTTTAGTGCAAGGTCGCCGGGCGATTCAAAATAGGCATCGCGATACTCGTCGTTTGCCATCCACTCCGCGAACCAGCGAGTGCAATCGACGAGCGCCCAGTTTTTCCCAGCTGCGCGCGTGCGCTGCTCGAACTCACCAATACGGGCGCGAAGGGTTCTCTCGAGCTCCTTATCGTAGACGATCATCAGAACTCGCTGGGCCCCGGAAACGGTGTGCGGCCATGGCGCCGAAATGTGCTGCTCATAAAGATTGGCTAGATCTTCAATTTTCCCCATGGCGTGGCTCCAGGAAGATGGAGGGAATCGGCGGCAATATGGGTGTCGGATCGATCTGTACGACTTCGCCGGCAATACTTGCCTTGATCAGCCCGAGCTGCTTCGCGCGAAGCGCCGCCTCTCGAAGTTGGTGAGGTGAGGCGTCGAAAACTGAACACCAGAACGAGGACAGGAGGTCGTTCCCGACGCGGCCCTCGAGCGACCCAAGCCAGAGAGCAAATGCGACTGCGCCGGGAGTCGCTTCCACCAATTGGCGATGCTTGCGGACTCGTCCCTCAAGGTGTCCCGACTGTGTCCAACTGCTGGCGGCGTTGCGCGCAACCTTGTCGAGAACAGCATCATTCAGCCTGTTC
Source organism: Planctomycetota bacterium (assembly GCA_016792805.1). Lineage (GTDB taxonomy): Bacteria > Planctomycetota > UBA1135 > UBA1135 > JACQFD01 > JAEUHX01. Next base: position 208,084 of record JAEUHX010000061.1, on the reverse strand, counting down.
TCGGAGTGCCGCTGGATGGACTCCACAAATCGCGATCGAACGAGTTCCTCGCCCACGTGAAGGCCGAGAATCGCGTCGGCGGAGGCACGGAGAAGCGGATCTCGGGCAAGCGCACAAAGAAGGGCCGACCGCGGGCGCCCATCGGGGTCAGCCAACCAAACGCGCTGGAGCACTCGAAAGATTGGAATGCGAGCGTCGAGTCCATACAGCTCGCCGAGGCGTTGATTCGTAAGCCGCCGATTCGAGGCTGTGTTCTTCCCGAGGACGTTTCCATCGATGATCGCCTGAGCGAACTCACCGCGTTGAGCGGCATGCGGGACAGTCGTGAGAACGTCGTCAATCTCCGAGAGCATGAGCGTCCGGCTAGTGTGCGTGCCCTGGGCGCCCATGCGGAAGCCCGCGGCGACGCACTTGGCCGAAGCGAAACCGGGAATCGAAGAGTTCTTCACAGGGTCTGGATCGAGCGCTAACGAGGCCGGATTCTAGTGGGAGACGGATACCGGGTCAAGCCTCGCCGGCAAGTTTGCCGGCGAGATGCTGGGAGTTCCTTCGGCAGCGCTCGGTCTACTCGAAGGCGCTCGTGAGGATGCGCTGGGAAGGACGAAGCAGTTGGAGTCTTGAGAAAAGACTGAACTCAGATTGGTTCGAGAGAGCGCAGCTTCGCTGGACGACTCAGCTAGGTCGAAGGCCTGCGCTCCACGATCGCGTTTGCGCTCTGCGAGCTCGCGACTCGATGAGTTGCTAGCTGTACGCGGAGCGGCTGATGCGCGCGATGCTCAGCCCTGAAGGAGCGGGCGAAGCGATCCGTGGAGCGCGGCATCGGCGCCTTTGACATCAGGCGAGAGCTCGAGCGATCTCATTCATCTTCTCCCACTCGGCACGATTGAACGAACTCGAGGAAACCACCAGCGGAATCGGGTCGTCATTCTCGACGAGAGACCAGACCTCTCGATTGCGTTCGATCGGAGTGCCTCGAAGCAACATAAGCGGGTAGGCGCGAATCTTTGGAACTCCATGGTCCCGGCACCAGTCGATGCTTGCTTGAAATGAGGAGAGGGTCTGCTGGGGAAGGCCATAGATGAGCGACACTTCGAAGGGAATCCGACTCTCGTTCAGCCAGCGGATGGCCTGCTCAACTTTTGGAAGGTTGTTCGTGCGCTCAATACACTTCATCTCAGCCTCTTGGATCGTCTGCAATCCAAACTCAAGGCAGACACTCAAGGAGCTGCAGGCGTCCAGGAACTCTTCTGTGATACTTTCGAATCGGCACTGAAAGGAGAGCTGCCCCCGGAACTTCTGCGCGGCGAATTGACCGAGCACCCAGAGAGCATGGGCTCGGTGAGTGTTGAAGATCGGATCGAGCACGTTGATCCGGGAGATGTTCGATTCGGAGAAGTAATGAATTTCCGCCTCGAGCCGTTCACGCGAGAAGGCGCGACATTTCGATTGGGGGCCGGCCTCCCGATGTTGGCAAAAAGTGCATCGATATATGCAGCCACGCTGGGTCTCCATGCGAATAATGGAGCTCGAGGAGAGCACACCGCGCAGGTGCGGCGAAGGAAGTCGCTCCAAATCGGCGTCAGCCTGGGCACCAGTGTCCAGCATACCCTTACAAATGATTTCAGGCGCTTTCCGATCGCCCTTCGGCAAGAGCGGAAGTGCTTCCTCAGCGTAGCCGCGAATAAAGAAGTCGGCATCGGGATACAAAGATTCCAGGCGGCAGGGTGCATAGCTGACTTGCGGCCCGCCAAGAACGATGCGTCCGTGAAACCCAGACCGACGAATCTCGCGAAGCAGCCATTGCACATGGGCCTCATTCCACACATACACCCCAAGAGCGAGAATCGTCTGGTCGCTCGAGAGGGCGGCAAGAACGCTCGAGAGCATTCGCTCCCGTGAGAAACCTGGCTCGTTGACTGAGAATTGGAGCGGAGTCGCTTCGATCTCCGGGTGATTCATGAGACTTGCAAGAATCGATGCATGGCCCAGGGTCTGGCGCGGGTCTCGCTCTCGAATCCAGCCGAGCGAGACGAGCACGATGTGGTGCTGGTTCATCGTGCACCTCCGATGCGAGCGCGCCGCGTAGACTTCGAGTGCCCGAGACTCCGCGAGGAGCGCGACTGCAGATCCATGAAGCGAGCCCGAAGCTGGTTCGGATGTGGGATCCTCCGAAATGCGAGCCACGGGATCCCCAATTCTCGACAGATCTCTCGAATTCTTCTTCCGTGGCTGGTTCGAGAGAGCCCGCTGAGCCAAACGACGAGGGCGATGCCGGGCCGACGGAGTGCGGGCTCAAACCGGCTGGATGAGGGATCGGACCCGCGGGTTGCGCAGTGTTCGATCAGAGAGTCGGAGAAATGACGCTGGATCCTTTGGATGAGCTGTTCTCGAGGTTCTCCACCAATGATGAGAATATGGGGCTTGTGATTGATCGACGAAGGTTGTGTATCAGCAGTGTTCATATATATCCTCAAACTACAATAAGTGAATATTGCCGGATTCTCTGGCAACGAGTTACTTATTAACTTGAGATCCGCCTGCACAGGCCGGCAGAACTAAGTTGAGTTTCGCGAAGCCGATTCGGCAGCGGCGGCCATTTGGTCGCCAATTCGCGTTGTGAAATCGTAGGTTACTGACACTTATGACTGTGGCTTGTCGTACGCCTCCTGATCGCGCGTTCGAGTAAGTTCCTTCACGCGCGTGCGCTGAGCGCCGTCGGCGTCGATTTCGAAGCCCAAGCTCAGCAAATGCGCCTGCCGGAACCACCAAAAGGCAGACATCACAGTTCTTCTGGGAGAGACTCCGTCGGGAAGGCCTTCGCTTCGCCGAAGTGTCTCGTAAGCCTCACGAGCAATCGAGCGAACGTCTGGGTCGGGATCGATGCGCGATGCGGCCTCAAGGATGCGGTGTCCCTTACCTTCCGGATTGATATGGAGCGCCATCGCAGCACGCACCAGGCAGTAGCGCCAATCTGGAGAACGCTCCAGCATGTCGTCATTTGTACGCGGCCGCCCCGAAGCGGCAGCCTCCCGGCGTTCGCGCTCTGTCCACCTGTCCGCAAGACCACGAAGGCAGAACGCAGCGAACTCGCCGCGCAACGATTGAAGCTCGGGATCCTGCTGCTGCTCCCTACGCGCAAAACCGTGGAACAGGTTGACCATGAGTGTCGGGATCAACTGCCAAGGCGTCGGAGGCTGCGTCGGCTCGGGAGATGGCGCATCGCGCCCACGCTGACGATCCTCCTCCCAATAGCGCAGATCGCTCGCGACGCAAGGGCACGCCAGCGCCCGCATCGCGAGGAGCATCGGTTTCATGCCGCGCCACAATCCACCGAAGAGATATAAGATCGTTGCACATGTCATGAGATGGTCTTTCTCCCACTCAAATTCCTCCCAGGGTTCGAGTGAGGAGGCGCTCCCCGAGACGCTCGACTTAGAGTTCACTTCTGTATGAAGTGCGTCGCGAACTCTTGCTCGAGCTAGCAACGGTCGCAGGCGCGCGATCGATTCATTCGCGGCGTGGAGAGCGCGCTCCCGGGTGTCTGGAGCGACATGAGTTTCATCTTGTGGATCACCGGCCTCGGCAGTGCAGCGCACGAACCAAAGCCAGGCTCGCCTCAGATTGTGGTTCTCCAAGCCCGCAACGAGGAGGCGCCTCTCGAGCTCCTCCATGAAGGGCTTCGTTGCTTCTGCCAGCCATACTCCAGCGGAGAAAAAGTGATCCTGGCGCCCTGTGACACAAGTCAGCCAACGCTCGATGCAATCGCGAATTCCGAATGCAAACGATGCGAGTTCGTGCTCGGAGGTCGCCTGACGGAGCCTAGGAAGCAAGAAGCTGAGCGCGTCCGGCCCGAGAACGAGCAGCCATGCGGTGAGCGTGCTCGGATCACGCGACTCAATCGTTTGGTAGTCAGGACGCTTCGGGACACCGGTTCGGAGCGGTGGCTCGGGCCCCATGTGATCGCTGCCAATCTCGAGGAGCGAGTTCACGTTGAGAACATTACTCAAGTTGAGACCCGCATCCTCGACGAGTGAGCGCATCAGCGACCATGCATCGGAAGGAGGCGAGTACGCTAAGGAGGAGTCCCCCAAGTACCATCTCTTACAATAGTCAAGATGCCAGGACTCGCATTCGTACTGCCCCGGAAGGCCGCCCTCGCTGAGTGCACGCTCAAAATTGGCACCATGAGTGCGAAATTCTTGAGCAATGGCAGACGGCTCGGGCGTCGTCGCGTTAGGTAGGTTGCATTGAGTTTCGGTATGCCGAAGCATGTGAAGGCTTTCCGGCTGTCCTGGGTAGCCGACGAGGCGGGCATATGCCACGAGGAGTGCACAGTCTCGATGTACATCCCCGGCGGCGCGAACCTCCGACCATGATCCTGCGATGAGTTTCAGATGCCTCTCTGCATTGGAGACAGAGTCCGCATGTGTCTCGGCCTCACCACAGAAGCGCTTTAGCGCAAGCGGAGCCAGCCACTCGGCGTCGTCATGTGACCAGCCAGCGTCTTGAAACCAGTGAGTTACAAGTTGCTTCGCCGGAGGCTCGTCCTCGGGCACGACAACGCCACGCTTGATTCTCTTCATAGCTTCACCTGTCCCTCTTTGGGGATCCTGCGCCTTGGGTACTTGGGAATCCTCGTGCCTTGGCTGAAGGACTTCCGATCCTCCTGGAAACCGGCCCATGGAGAGGCCACATCCGAGCGCGAGTTCGGGAGTTTTTCACTCAAACAGTTCCATGGATCAAGAAGAAATTCCTGCAGCTATGGCCCCAGCCGCAGATCTGCGGACTCAAAATCGAGCGACGAGCGCGGAGGCAGCCGCCAGCGGGTACCAAGTCGCAATACGATGAACCAAACGAACAGGGTTTCGCATGCATCTTCGATACAGGCCAGCGTGACCGACCCCTCACCTTTGGTCCGCTCATAACGAGAGGTTGGCCAGTCTTGACGCCCTCCCCATCTCTGGTCCAGGGGAAGTCAGAAACTCTCACGGGGTGAAGTAACACATAGCGAGTCTGCCCTGCTCTCCTTGTCAGTGCTGTTGCAATCTCCCGAGGCCGATGAACGGACAGTTCATACTGAATACCTCGCACTCACGCGGACCGCTCAGCCTTTCATCCGCCTACTCCTCAAACAAACTCCCTGCCCGCGACAGTTCACCAAGCGGCACGGCTTCCACACGATCCGACAGGGCGAAGCGTTTTTTCCCGGGATACACCACGGCGACGCGCTCGAGGCCAAGGTCCGCGAGCGCGATGCGAATCGAGGGTGTGAGGCGCGGAGCATCCACGCGCTTGACCTCGACCCCGAATAGCTTCCCTTTGCGCAGAAGCAACAGATCGATCTCTGCCCCTTGATGCGAAGCCCAGAACGCCGCTTCGGAGTGGGGCTCGAGAGCGAGCACCTGTTCGACGGCGAACCCTTCCCATGACGCGCCGAGCTTTGGGTGGCGCAGCAGCTCGTGATGATTGGCAACTCCAAGCAACTCATGCAGGAGCCCAGAGTCGCGCACATAAACTTTCGGCGATTTGACCTGCCTCTTGCTTAAGTTGGCGTGCCATGGCTGGAGCTGCCGCACTACTAATGCATCTGTTAGGAGATCAAGATAGCTGCGAACCGTGGGCTCGCTCACCCCAAGCGCTCGCGCCGGGTCGGCATGGCTCCAGATTTGCCCGTGGTAGTGCGCGACCATGTTCCAAAAACGACCCAATGCCGTCACCGAGACGCGCACTCCAAATTGTGGGATATCACGCTCCAGCAGAGTCTCGATGAAACTCCGCCGCCAGCGGTTCGAGCTTTCCTCCGATGCTGCGAGAAACGCGCTGGGAAAGCCTCCGCGCTGCCAAAGCGCGACCGCGTCGCCCACTTCGATCTCATCGAGAGTGAACCCGCCCATCCGTAGATGCTCCACTCTCCCTGCTAGACTCTCCGAGCTCTGCCGCAGCAACGCCCCGGAGGCGCTTCCGAGGAGAAGGAATCGCGCCGGTAGCGGGCGGCGATCGGCAAGTACGCGGATGAGCTGGAAGAGTTCTGGCGCCCGTTGCACTTCGTCGATCACGATGAGACCCGTGAGGGCCTCGAGGGCCGTCATCGGTTCCTCGAGAAGCGCACGCGACCGGGGATCTTCTAAGTCGAAGTAGGTCGGAGCCTTCGGGTCGAGAATCTGGCGAGCGAGCGTTGTCTTGCCGCACTGCCGCGGTCCCGTGAGCACCACTACGGGATGCCGCTCAAGGGCTGCGCGGAGCGACTCTTGAAGTCGCGGACGCTCGATGATCATGGCGCCAGGATACCATGAAAATCGAAAGTGCCGCTTTTGATTTTCATGGTGATGGGGCACCAGGAAGAAGCTGCACGACCGCCCCTCCTCCAGGATTTGCCCTGCTCGAACGAGCGGCCGGCGAAAGGCAGCCACTCGAGCCAGAGCATCCACGGAGGTGATTCCCAGCGGTTGAGGGTGGTCCAGGCGATGTGGGTGGCGTAGGCGAGGAGGCAGGTGGCGCTCAGGACCCAGGCGGCGAGGCACTCGGCGATGGCTACAAATGGAATGGTCCAGGCGACATACCACGGATGGACGGTGGGCAGGAGGAAGAGCGCAGCGAGGGTGAGGCCGCCAAAGGCACGCTGGGTGTCGGTTCGGCGGCTCGTCCAAAAAGTGAGGATCATGAATCTAAGCGCGAAGACGGCACGCGCCACGGGCTCAGGTCGCTTAGCACCTGGGCGCCAGCCCGCCGTAGGCGAAGCTCTGGCCATCCGATTGCCGTGGACCCGATGAAGAACACCAACTCGCCTGACGACAGCCAGCACCGGCTGAATGAAGCAGCGCTCGCCGTGCTTCAGGCTGCTCCAGGGTGCCAGATGAACTTCGTGGCTCTCAACAAGGCGTTGTTTTACCTCGACTTGATTGCCCTTCAAGCGACCGGGCAAACGGTCACCGGGTCTGCATATGTCGCACTTCATCAGGGCCCCGTTGTCGCGAAGTATGAGTCTCGGCTCGTGAAGCCCCTCGAGGACGCTCACGTTGCGATTCAAACAAAAGTCGGGTCAGCGAAGCCAATAAGAGTCATGGCCCAGGTCTCGAACTTTCCACATCTCGCCGATTGGCAGATTCACCTTGCGTCTACTTTAGGCCGAGTGCTCGGCGACAAGACCTCGACGTTGATGTCAGTGATCTCCCATCGAAACCCGGGCTGGAAGGCGGCTTACGAGGCAGGATTGAGTTCCAAGAAGTGGCCGATGGCCATTGACATGATGCTGGCGCTTCAACAATTGGGGGAGGCCGATTTGTGGCTCGACGAAGCACCGGCTAGCGAGGATCTTGCAGACCTGGAGAAGGCCACAATAGAAGATGGAGCCTGCTGGTAACCAGCCGCCGCGGCGAGTGATTTGTCCTCCCGCGCCTGTCGAACGGGCCGACTTGACGTGGGAAGTCCTACCGATGGCCCAGACTACCCTGGACCTGGAGAGAGAGAGGAAATCGGATCTGTATGGAGTCTCGGACCATGACGGTGGCTTTTAACCGCGCTGCGTTTCCGTCCCGGAATGGGCGAGCCCAAGGAGCGACGCATCAGGCCGCATTTCCGAACGCACGCGTGCGTTTTTCTTGCGGCGCGTGCTTTTCCGTGCGCATCCCGGTCCTCTCGGACGGCGAGCACTCGAGCGCCAAGGCGATCACAAGCCCTTTCTCATCAAGGCGTTGGAGCAACCGAGACGGCTACGCAGGACCGAATGCGCCGAGTATGACCGCCAAGCTGGTGGCTGGCGGAACCGTGCTTTTCTGAGCTCAGATCAATGGTTCCACATGAGCCGCTCGAGCCCATCATTCTCCGCGCAGGCTTCGAGAAGCACCGGCAGCGGGACCTTCGCGAAGGAGACAGACTTTCCACGAAGCAGCAAACACCGACTGACAGCGCGGGGCTATCGCCGATGCGCGCCAATCCGGTTGCGATACCTGACACTTGCCGTTAGGTCTCGCAACCGGATTGGCGCGCAGAGACGCGATTGTTACGTCAGAACTCTCGGCACTGACCACTGCCGGCTATGCCTGCTTGCGGCGGAGGCTCCAAACGACGGCGCCGGCGAAAGGCAGCCACTCGAGCCAGAGCATCCACGGAGGTGATTCCCAGCGGTTGAGGGTGGTCCAGGCGATGAGGGTCGCGTAGGCGAGGAGGCAGGTGGCGCTTAGGACCCAGGCCGCAAGGCACTCGGCGATGGCAATAAATGGAATGGTCCAGGCGACATACCACGGATGGACGGTGGGCAGGAGGAGGAGCGCGCCGAGGGTGAGACCGCCGAAGGCACGCTGGGTGTCGGTTCGACGGCTCGTCCAAAAAGTGAGGATCATGAATCCAAGCGCGAGGACGGCACGCGCCGCACGCTCGGGCTCGAGGCTCCCCTGGGGCGCAAGCCAAGTCCCGGCAAGTGCACTCTTGGGGCCTAGCCACTCAGCCACCTGGCGGAAACCCCACCGCATGGACTCATAGAGCGGCGCGTTGTATTCCCACCGCGCCCCATATTGTTGCAAAGCCTCGGTGACGCGGAGCCCCGCTCCAAGGAACGGCAGCCAGCCAAGCCCAACGATCGCACAGAAAACCAGCGCCGGCTTCCAGCGCTCACGCGGCACCGTTCGCGCCAGAACCAGCGGCATAGCCAGGATTCCAAACCACTTGGAAAGCGCACAGAACGCCAATGCTGCTGCGGCCAAGATTGCGGCCTTTCCCAAGAACTTGTTGTGCGATCTCGTATTCCCGAGCGTCGCGCTCGCCGACAGCGGAGACAACGACTCCGTTCCACACGAATTGTCATGAGTGGCTGCATTCGCCGTCTGCTGACCGCCCTCCCCCGCTCCAGCACTCGAAAACGAGGCGATTTGTGCCGCTCCAACCGATGCTCTGTCGCTTCCAGAGATCTCGATCTCGGGCTTCTCGAGAGCGTTCCGCGCGAGCACACACCCCGCCAAGACCAAGAAAAAGATCCCGATCGCGTCGTTGTGGCCTTGGCCGGAGAACTCAAGAATCACAAGCGGGTTCCAGAGCCAAATCATAGCCTCGATGGGCGGACGCCCCGCCGACCGCAGCCAGCGCGCCATGGGGATTGCCGTCGCCAGATCAAAGAGCGCCAGCAGAATCTTATAGATCGCAAGCTGCGCCGCGAGCGACCCAAACCCGAGCGCGGAAGCCACCGCGGCGACGCCCTGCGCCACAGGCGGGTAGATCGCCGGAATCTCCGGATGATTGACTTTCGCCCACGCCTCGTCCCGCAATCCCGCCAGCTCCGGCGCGCTCGGCGCAAGCGCAAACGGGTTCTCCCCCGCACACACTATGCGCCCCTCCCAGAGCGAACGATACACATCGTCGGACAAGCTCGGCGTCGCCGCGATCCACGTCGCGCGAAAAACAACCGCGAAAGCCACAATCACCCACCACAATTGCGCCGTGCACCGCAGCCGCTGCGCCGCCCCCACCGCCAGCATCGAAACACCCGTGCTCAGGATCCCCATCGGGATCACCCACTCGAGATGCTCCTTCAGATCACCCGCGACCACGCCGGCCACACAGGCGAGCTCGATCGCGACCCCCGCCGCGACGAGCCCAAACCATGCTTTGTTGCCATCACTCATCGAGCGCCCCCTGCGACGCAAACCGCGCCGATCGACGCCGACCCGCCCCACTGCAGCGCCCATCTACGCCGCATCGCCCACCCGCCCCGCCGCCACCGCGGAGCTACCGCGCGGCTGCGCGCGCGTACTCCTCGAGGAGCTGGTTCTGGCGATAGAAATCGGTCTCGTTCGACCCAAGCGGCGACTTGAAAAACGCCGCCAAATGCCCGAGCGCGCCCGCCTCGCCGCGCCGATGCGCGAAATCCACCAATCGCACGAGGTCGATCACGAGCGGCGCCGCCAGCGCCGAGTCGCTCGCGCTCCAAGTGAACTGTAACGTCATCCGCGTTCCCAAGAATCCGCGGAATTGAATGAAATCCATCGCGGTCTTCCAATCGCCGAGTGAAGGCACATATTCGATTCCGACGTGCGTGTGCAGCTCCTGCGTCTCGCCGAGCAGCTTCCGCAGCGCCTCGTCTTTGTTTGCAACTTTTCCGGCCTTATGCGCCGGATCCTCCAGCGTCGCGCCGTCGCCGCCGCCGAGCATATTGAAACCTTCCCACGCGAGCACCCGCAGGTTGCGGTCGCGAAACATCGGCCCGAGCACCGTCTTCACCAGCGTCTCTCCCGTCTTGCCGTCGCATCCGGCGTGCGGCACGCGCCGCGCGCGCGCAAGCTCCTCAATCGCGCCCACCTTGGCGCCGAGTGAAGGAGTGAAGTTCACATAAGGAATCCCCGCCGCAATCGCCGCGTACGCATAGAGCGTCGACGCCGGAATCGTCGCGCCCGCGTCCAGCGCGCGCTCGAACGCGGCCAGCGATTTCCACTCATCGGGAACCGGCCGCGCCACCTCCGTGCTCGCGAGGTTCACCACCACAATTCGCCCGCCCGCCACCTCCTTCCGAAACTTCGCGAGCGCCGCCTGCACCGCCGCGATGCGCTCGCGCGGCGCCATCCCCGCCTTCGACACGCTCTCGCGCTCAAACCCATCGGCGCGGCTCGGCACATCGGGCTGATCGAAATGCCCGGCACCCACGCGCGCGTCGACCGCGTCGAGCGCCGCCGCTTCCGCGGTCACGAGCTCCGTCGAGAAGAGCCCAAGCCGGCCGAGGTCGAGCGCCGTCTCGCGCATCGGCCGCGTGCGCACATCGAGCCCGCCGATATGGAACGCGCCCGGATCGGCCAGCGGTAGCGCCGCGAACGGCGCCCGCGCTGTCACGAGCCCCGTGCGATCGATGCGCCCGCTTCGGAGCGCCAGCACCCCCAACGTTACACATGTACTGACCGATCCTCGTGCCCCGATGAGGAAGAGTCCAACCGGTGGGGTGGCGGCGGCGTCGGCGATTTCTGTCATTGGCGCAGGGGCGCGCCCGGAGGGTTCACCACGGGGCTCGGCACGTTACGCCGCAAGCTACCCGCTCCAGCCCGCCGCCTGGAGAGCTACTTGGTCGGCCCCTTGGCCGGAGCACTCGCCGGGGGCGGCGCCATCTCGGGCACGAGCGGCCTCTCCAGCTCTTCCTTCGCCAGCAGCAGCGTCACCGGACAGGGCTCCGACGGCACCAGCGTCCAATTCGGCTGGTAGATCTCGAAATCGCCCTCCATCGCCATCGGGTGCGGATTCGGGTACGCCAGCACCGGCTCGCCCGCGAATCCACAAGAAGCGAAGTTGCCGTCGGCGTTCGCCGCGTAGGTCTCGACCTCGCGCTTCGACCGCGGCTGGAGCATCAGCGAATTGGAAAACACAAATCGCTCGTGCTTGATTGTGCGTCCCTCGGGCCGCTCAAACACCAAATCTTCGATTCTGTGGCGATGGAATCCGCGGTCGTCGTTCCATTCCACATAAAGGAATACGCCGCCGCCCTTTCCGGGCTCCACCACAAATGGCAGCGTGTCGGGAATTGTGGGATCTGCGGCCACGGGCGGCGCTCCCGTATCGGGCTTCTTCTCGCGCGGCATGCGCCGCGGGCGCGATCCCTGATCGACGCCGAGCGACAGCAGGGCCGCCGCCACATCGCTCGGGCGCGCCGCGATCGCAATCAGCGATTCGTAATGAGAGCCGCGCGGCGCCGTCACGAGATACTCGAGCGGCTGCTTGGGTGAATTGAATTGTCCGCGCAGCGCCACGACGCCCTGCTTGCGGTCGATCACCACACCTTGCTTGGCGAGCATCTCCTCGAACGCGCGCTGGATCGCCTCATCGCCCGTGAGCTCCTTTGCCACATCGGTGGGAGCGCGATCCGGCGTCGGTGCGGGTCGCGACGCGCCTCCTTGGTTCTGGTGGAATCCAAGGGTGGCGCCGAGGAGGCCGGCGAGGAGGCAGAACGATCGAAGCAAGGGAGGTCTCGGGTTTGAGTGGGAACCGATTGTGCCGACGCGCTGAGGCGCGACGGCGCAGAAAGTACGCGCGACGCCTCTCTCAACGCGTCTCCGACTGCTCCCGTTCAGCCGAAGCCGGCTCCGGCGGCACCACGGCGCGGGCGACCTCCCGCAGATAGGGATGGCGCGCCAGCGACAGCGCCAGCTCGGGAGCCTGGGCGAGGAGCGTCCGGAGAATCGCTTGGGCTTCCGCGGGCCGGTTCAAGCGCGTCAGCGCCGACGCCACCCCGAGCCAAGCCTGTCGCCCCACCGGGTCGTCTTCGTCCTCGAGCGTCAGCGCCTCGCGGAAGACCTCCAGCGACTCCTCGTGGTGGCCGAGCCCGAGGAGAAGCCAGCCGAGACCTTCACAGAGCGGCCGGTCGTCGGGCGCCAGCACGCGCGCTGCGCGCGTGAGACGCGCCGCCTCCTCGGGGGCGCCGTTTCCGCCGAGAAGCGACGCGCCGTCCAGCAGCACCTTCGTGTCACGAGCACCCCTCTCAGCGGCCGCCTTCGCCAGCTCGATGGCGCGCTCGCGGTCGCCCCGCGCGCCCGCGGCAGCTGCGCGCGCGAGGTCGGGTGCGACCGAAAGCCACACCCACGGAAGCCGCCCATGGGCCGGGTCGGGCTCGCCGAGAGCGCGCGCGACGGCCGCCTCGGCGGTGCCCGTGGCCGCGAGCGAACGCATCGCCACGAGCCGGCGCGCCGAGCGCTCGCGATCGCTGTCGGCGGACGCGGCGAGCCAGAGGGCGCGCACGCGGCTCTCGCCGTCGCCTTGGGAACGCGACGCCTGCTCGATCAGCAGGCGGCTCGACGCCGGACATTGTGAAGACCACACTTCCGCGACATCGAGGAGAAATGCGGAATCGAGCAAGCGCACAAGTCCCGCATCGGCGAGGCGCGCGACCGCGGCGTCGACGGCCGCAGCAGCGGGCCGGCCTAATTGTGCGATCCCGCGCGCCGCCGCGAGCTCGCGATCGTATTGCCGGCCGCGCTCGTGGGCGGAGAGCGGCTGCGCGGCCTCGACGAGGTGGAGCGCACAATCCTTGACGATGCGTTCAAACAAATGCTCGAGGAGCGGCGCCGCGGCGGCGGGCGAGCGTGTGTCGCCCAGCGCGCGCGCGAGGGCGCGCATCAGCGGCTCGCGCTCGCCGTCGATGCCGCCGCCGATGCGTAACTTCTCGCGAATGCTGGTGAGGACGCGCGCCGCCTCGTCGCCGCCGCGACGGCCCAGCGCATGGATCGCTTCGATGCGCGCCTCCAGGCTCCCTTCGCTCTCGGCGATTTGTGAGAGTGCGGCGAATGCCTGCTCGCCCGGGAGAACGGCGAGATCTTGGATCGCGTCGGTGCGCGTTTCATCGGTGAGCTTTCCCGCCTCGTCGACGGCGATCCATTGCAATAGATCCTTGTGGCGTTCGCCGCCGCCGACGGCCAGCGCGTCGAACGCGCGCCGCCGTCCGTCGGCGTCGAGCAGGCGCAGCATGCGCGTCAACACAACAATTCCTTCGGCGTCGCCGCGACGCGTGCGCGCAATGGCAGCCTCGGCGCGCACGGCCCGCAGCGACGGCGGGTATAACAAATCGCGGAGCGTCGGATCGTCGGGGGCGAGGGTCGCGAGCCCGCGGGCCGCCTGGGCGGCGAGCTCACCGTCGACGGCGCGCTCCGCGCGCGCCCGAAGCCGCAAGAAATCGATCGCGCGCGGTCCGCCGATTTGTGAGAGCGAGCGCAGGATCATGCGCCGCACGCGCCAGTGCCGGCGCGCCTCGTCGGCATCGGAGCGGAGCTGCGCTTCGTAGACGCGGTCGTGGTGATGGATGAGTGCCGTCGCCGTGTCGTCATCGCGAAATGCTTCGAGGCCGGCGACGACGCTCTCGAAAAACTCCGGATCGCCGGATTGCAACTGATCTAATAAGTAGCTTCGAACAGCCGGCTGCGGGCGCCGGCGCGGGAGCCCTTCGAGCCACTCACCGCGCAGCGTCTCGTCGCGCTCGGCGGCGACGGCCGATATGCACAGATCTGTCGAGACCGACGGCGACTGGATTGCGAGCTGGAAGCCGATGCGCCGCACATCGCGCGTCGCGTGGGCGAGCGCAAGTTTGCACAAATTCTCCGGCACGTCGTCGCGCCCGCGCAGCATGCGCAGCGCCTCGAGCTGAGCCGGCTCGCCAGCGAGCGCCCATCGCTCCACGAGCCACGAAACCCAGCCGGACGGAGCGCGCCGCCCGAGGATCGAGAGGATCGCGGCGCGCTCCTCCTCGCGGCCCTGCCCGAGCTCGTCGAATAGTGATTTCAGCGCCGCCTCTGCGTCGACGCCGCCGAGCCGCGGCAGCACCTTCATGAGCCGACGGAACACAAAAGGATGCATCGACCTCGAGAGCACTGCGCGCCGCAGCGACTCGGCGGCGGGCGCACCGAGCCGGCGCAGCGCCGCCAACGCCGAATCTTGAACCCACAAATCGCTCGACCCGATGGCGCGCTCGACGAGGATGTCGGGCAGGTCGTCGGCCTCGGCACTGGCGCCCGACGCGGCCAGCACGCCCGCCGCGGCGACGCGCAGATCGCGGCTCTCTTTTTTGTTGGAAGCGATCACCTGCAGCGGGCCGGCTTCCGCGAGCACGACTCCGAGCGCGCGCATTTGTGACAAAGCCCGAAGCCGCAGCTCGAGCGGGAGCGAGGAATCCTGCAGCCGCTGCGCCAGCAGCGCCGCGCCGCCCTCCCCCATGCGTGCCAGCGCGTCGACGGCGGCCGTCGGCACGGAGGCGTCGGGATCGCCGAGCGATTGCGCGACCGCAGCGCACGCGCCGGCGTCGGCGATGCGCGCACACGCGCGGATGGCTTCGATGCGAATATCAAAAAAATCGTCGCGCGTGAGCTTGGCGAGCTCCGTCGGCGTGGAACTGCATAATTCCCCGAGCAACCGCGCCGCCGCTCGGCGCACAGGACGCTCGGCGTCGCCTGCGGCGGCACATCCGAGCGCGACGGCGCGTGCGTGCGGCTCCTCCGCGAAGAGCGGCGCCGCGCGACGCAACAATTCGAGCGCCAACGCGCGCCGCCGCCAGCGCGCCTCGCCGAGCAGGCGCTGCGCCGCGTCCATCGCCTCGCCCGGCTGCTCCGCCAACGCGCGCAAAGCGAGCTCCCGCAGCGAGAGGTCGTCGGCGTCGAGCGCCGCGAGAGCCCAGACGAGCCGCGCCGATGGCACCTGCAGCGCGGGCGGCACCTGCTCCGCGAGGCGCTCCACAAATCCGTCCGCCGGCGGCGCGGGCGCGCTCGACGACGCTGCGCCCTGAAGCGACGCCCACAGCAGGGCCGCCACCGGAAGTGTGCTCATGGCCGCCGTTGGACGCGCTCCGCGACGGCCCGTCGCAGGAATTCGAGGAGGTCGGTGGCGAGGAGGCCGTCCTCTCCCCCGTCGCGCGCGGCGAGGTCGCCCGCGCGCCCATGAACGTGCGCCGCCAGCACCGCCGCGTCCCAGGGAGGCAGGCCGCGCGCGAGGAACGCCGCCACAATTCCCGTGAGCACGTCGCCCGACCCGCCGGTTGCCATGCCGGGGTTGCCGGTGCGATTGATATGAACTTTCGTGCCGTCGGAAATACAACTTTCGGCACCTTTGAGGATCACAAAAGCACGCGCGCGCTGCGCCAGCGTTCGCGCGGCGCCGACGCGATCCGCCTGGATCTTCGCGGTGGTGCTGCCGAGCAGGCGCGCCGCTTCGCCGGGGTGCGGCGTGAGAACCGTGGGCGCCTTGCGGCGTGCGAGGTCGGCGAGGGCGTTCGCCGACGCAAAGGCGTTCAGCCCGTCGGCGTCGAGCACGAGCGGTTTTGTGATCTCACAAACGACGCGGCGAATGGTGCGCGCCGTCGCCGAATCGGCTCCAAGACCAGGCCCGAGAGCGACGGCATCGAATTCGGCAGCGGCGGCGATGAGTAACTTCTCCGCCTTGGGGGCGAGCGTGCCCGCACGCGTCGACGGCAAATCCAACAGTGTCTGCACTGTAACTTTCGCGCCGACCATCGGGAGCGCTGCGTCGGGCACGGCGATCGTCGTGAGACCGGCGCCCGCGCGCATCGCCGCCTGCCCCGCGAGATAGGCGGCGCCGGGCATCCGGCGCGAGCCGGCGACGACGAGGACGCGGCCGAAATCCCCCTTGTGGGCGTCGCGCGGACGCCGCGGAAGAGTGGGAATGCCTGCGGCGCCGCGCGCGCTCATGGCCGGCCGGCGCCCGGGAGCGCGATGAGGAGCTGTTGCTTTCCGATCTCGGCGCCCGCGGCGTTGCGCAAAGTGCACTCTTCGAACGGCGCCAGCTCCGCCGCCTGCGGCCCGGCGCCGATGGCGCCGAGCGCGCGCGCCATCGACACGACGGCGAGATCGTGTCCGCGCGATGCGCCGTCCTCAACTTTCATGGCGAATCCCGAGCGCCGCCCGCGGACGCCGAAGGCATACACACCCTCGGCGCCATTCTTGGGAATCACCTTTCCGCCCGAAGCGCGGATGAGTGCGTGGCAGAGGCGGCCGATCCCGGAATGAAATTGTGGATACTCACACATCGCGTCACGGAGGCGCGCGAGGTGCGGAGCGTAGCGCGCCGGCGCCAGCTCGGGATTGGCGAGGCGCGCAAAGCCGATCGCGAGATTGCGAAGCGGCATGCGGAACGTGGGCGCCGAGCAGCCGTCGACGAAGGCGCCGAGCTCGGCGCGCGGAAGCTCGAGCACGTCGGCGACGCATTCGAAGACGAGCTGCTGGAGCGGCGATTGGCGGTCGAGGTAGCGCTCGGGCGCGCCGCCGAGATACGACTGAGTTAACAAAAACGCCGCGTGCTTGCCCGAGCAATTGTGGATGAGCGCGTCGGGCGCGCCGCCGCGCGCGAGAAACAATTTGTGATCTTCCTCGCCGTAGGGGGCCGACGCACCGCAGCGCAGGGCGCCGCCGTCGAGCCCGGCCCGCGCGAGCATCCGCGCGGCGAGCGCCACGTGCTCGGGCGAGCCATTGTGGGAGGCGCAGGCGAGGGCGAGCTCGGCGGCCGTGCATCCGTAGCGGTCGGCGGCGCCGCTCACAAGGAAAGCGAGCGCCTGGAACGCCTTGGTGCACGAGCGCGTGAACACCGGCGTCGACGC
Organism: Planctomycetota bacterium; assembly: GCA_016792805.1. Lineage (GTDB taxonomy): Bacteria > Planctomycetota > UBA1135 > UBA1135 > JACQFD01 > JAEUHX01. The sequence continues at coordinate 191,028 of JAEUHX010000061.1, read as the reverse complement.
GTCGCCCGCGGCCCATTCGCGACCGTCCTCCCAAAGGACGGCCCAGCCGCGGTGGATGCACTCGACGTGTTCGCCCCGGGTTCGGGCGACGAGCGGCACGGGCGATCGGTCGGGGAGCATTCCGGAACATTCGAGCATGGCGGTGGGAGTCGAAAAAGCCCGGCTCCCTTGCGGCGGGTTGCGCCCCTTGGGAGAGTCTCGGAGCGGCGATGGCCGGCCGAGGCCTGGCCGCGACCTCCATGATCGAGATGGAAATGTGCCGTGTGATCGTGCGCGAGAATGGCGACGATCAGTTCGTTTTCCTGCGCGAGCGCGTGGGGAAGCGGTCGTTTCCGATCGTGATTGGCCGCTCGGAAGGGCGCGAGCTTTGGAACCTCGTGAGCGACACGAAGACGCCGCGGCCGCTCACCCACGAGCTCCTGCGGAACGCGATCGCGGCTCTGGGTGCGAGCGTGGAGCGGGTCGTGGTGAACGACCTCGACAAGGGCACCTTCTTCGCGCGGCTCGTGCTGTCGCGCAACGGCGAGACGATCGAACTCGACGCACGGCCGAGCGACGCGCTGGCGATCGCGGTGCGCGCCCACGCGCCGATTTACGCGGCCGACCACGTGGTCGAAAACGCGTCGAACTCCTAGCGCGGCGCGCGTGTCGCCGCTGTGGCTTTGCGCCGGCAGCAAGGGGGGTGACCCCGGCGACGGCGATCGGCACAATCGCGCATTCCGCGGCGGGTTGCCCGAGTGGCTGAAAGGGGCTGCCTTGAAAGCAGCCAGGCCTAACCGCCTCGAGAGTTCGAATCTCTCACCCGCCGCCATTGGACCCGCCGGCCGCGAGGCCGGATGGAGATGTGGGTTGGCGCGAGTGGGCTTTGTGGAATGGAAGAAGTGGGACTGGCGCGAGTGAGCTTTGTTGACTTGAAGAAGTGGGACTGGCGCGGGTGAGCTTTGTTGACTTGAAGAAGTGGGACTGGCGCGGGTGAGTTTTATGGATTTGAAGAAGTGGGGTTGGCGCGTGCGCCAACCGGTCAAGCGGGGCGTGCCCCGCGGAACCGCGAATCGGCCGTCCGTCGCTTCATCCGGGCGCATGCGCCGACCCCACTTATCAACCTCAAGTAAATGTGTAAACCTTACACCCTGCCGTAGGGCGCGGGCTTGCCCGCGACGATCTCGCGCGCGCATGCGCGCGCGGCGTAGCGCGCAGCGCATTCTCCACGGCACCCATCGAACAACCGGCTTCCCCGCATCACCAGCTCTCGACAAGCTCGCCGAGGAGCTGGCTCCAATGGATCGCGCGAGCCGAGCCTATCTGTTGCGCTCTCGGGTCGCGCGAAACACACAGAAGCTCGGAATTCGAAATATCGGCCGCAAGGCGGGCGGCAGAGTTCAACTCGCCGGGCGGTAAGCGATCTGTAGATTTGATCTCCAGGAGCAACCGTGGCTTCCCGGGCCGCTCCACGATGAGATCGATCTCGGCGTCGTCCTTCGTGCGCAGATAGGAGAGGCGCCAGTCCTTCTCAAAATAGTGATTCCACCGGTGAATCTCATGAATGACAAATGACTCGAACGCGCGGCCATACTCGGAAGTGCCAGGCACAACAGGCAGCGTAAGATTGCCGGCGAGGGCTCGAACGACGCCAGCGTCGAAGAAGTAGAACTTAGGGTTCTCGCGCTGCCGTTTGCGAACGGACTCGTGAAACGACGGAAGCAGGAATCCGATCAGCGTATCCTCGAGGATCTCGAAATACGTTCTCACCGTTCTTTCATTCACTCCGCAGTCTCGAGCGATCGCGGAGTAGTTCACAATCTGTCCGTTCTTCTGCGCGGCGACGAGCAGAAAGCGATGAAACGGCTCGACGCGCCGCACAAGCTGCTCCTGCTGAATCTCCTCGCGAAGATATGTGTGTGTGTACGCTTGGAGGAGGCGCCTGCGGACATCATCATCTTCAGCGCGCTCGAGAATTGGCAGCGTGCCCCACGCGAGCGCACGGTCGAGATCGAATGAGCTGCCGAGCTCCTTGGCACAAAACGGAAATAAGTAATAAACAGCCGCTCGACCCGCGAGCAGATTGGCTCCTTGGGTCTTGAGCTTGCGGGCGCTCGAGCCGGTGAGAGCGAATCGGAGGCTTCGGGATTCAATCTGTCGATGCACGGCGTCGAGCAGGTTCGGCAGCCGCTGAACCTCATCGATCACAACCCATCGGGTTTGCGTGGGCAGCGCATCCGTACGGCGAATCAACAATTGCGGGTCGAGGCTTAGAGACTGGAACTCGCTCGGCTCCAGAAGATCGATCAGAAGATGCGGAATCGACGCGAATCGCTCGCGAAGCAGAGTCGACTTCCCGGTTCCACGGGCGCCGAACAGGAAGAAGCTTGACGAGGTCGGTAGCTTGAGGAGTCTCTGCACCATCCTCTGAAATCGTACGCCGAATTCAGAGTATGGTACACAGTAGAAGCCGAGGCTTCGCAACCTCCTGCAATACCAGGAGATACGAGGAGTGGCTCCGCGGCGAATTCGGCCGAGCCGCCCCGAAAACTCGGCGAAGGGCGCCCGAAAAGACTCGCCGAGACGCGGCTACCCCCAGAACGCCTGGCCGGAAACCGCGGAAAGGCTGAGCGAACGGTCGAGGCGGGATGCGACGGATTGGCCCTGCGTGCGGTCGGCCTCCGCGGAATCGGCAGGGCTCGGCGCCGTGAGGTCGAAGAGGCCGGCGCCCTCGGGGTCCTCGACGAAGACGCGACGGCCGTCGTTGCGATCGAGGTCGCGCAGGAAAATCAGCATTGGATCCGACGAACGGCGATCGCCGGGGATCAACACATTGGGCACATCGGCTTTCGATCCGCCCGGGCGGCCGTCGAGCACGCGGAGCCAAGTGAGAGCCTGGTGGTCCGAAGAGTAACCACTATTCATCGGGAGGCGCAAAGCGATGCGCGCCTGCGCCCCCTCGGACTCGCTCAATGCAAATATGCGCTGAAGCCGCCCGAGGAAGCAGTGCTCGCGTTCCTCGTCTCCCGAGAAAAGTGCATCTAACAGATCGCCGATCGTGGCGTCGGAGCCCTGGCTCGCCGGCAGCTCCTGCGCCAGAAGGCGTGTCAGCGGCGCGCCATCGAGCGTCTTATATAAATCGTCGGCGGAATCGACCGTGGAGAGCTTCGGAAGCAGGCCGGCCAACGCACCCCACGAAGCGAATGCGCCGCGCAGCGCGCCATCGCCGCCGCGCCCGGCGGCCGACACGGTCGTGTACCAAGAGAATGGAAAGCGTCGCCCGAGGCGGTCGGCGCTGTCCATCAGAAAGCCCGCGACGGGAGTCCTCAATAATCCGGAATGATCGCCACGATACCAAAAGCGATAAATCCGATTGGTAAGTGACCGGCTCGAGGTGGTGACCTCATCCGCGAACGCCGCCGACATCCAATTGCGCCATTCCTCCGCAACACCGCGGAAGGCGCCGTAGGACAGGAAGTCGCCGGCGATCGGCAGCTTGCCGAAGGCTCGAATGGTGGGTTTTCCAAAGCCGAGGGTCATGGCTGCCGGTCACGGGAACTGGAGCACAACGCCGCTCCACGTGGAAAGCCACCGAATGAGATCGTCCATGGCTTTGCGGTCGGCGTCCTGTACCAGCTTGACGGCGAAGTCGAGCTTGATCTCGGTGCCGTCTCCGAGCTTGTCCTTGAGGGCACCCTTGAGGCGCCCTTCGAGAGGCCACCAATCGGAGGCAGTCGCATCCCAGAGAACCGTGGAGCTCGGCGCTCCTGGAATCTTGAGATCGACGAACTCCATCTTGAGACCAGCTGTGGACGCGCCGCTCGGCGGCACCGACCAATCGACGTCAAGACGCCACAGAATCTTGCCCGAGGCGTCTCGCGACTCGAACGCCTTCTCGACGCCGCCCACTCGCACGCGCATCCCTACAGAGACGTCGAAGATATCTTTGACTTTGTCCTCCGGGTCGAAGACCTGCTCGAGCTCCATCTGCGCCCGGAAAACGCGCGCGCGCGCTTGCCGCAAATCGGCCTTGATGCCGGCGCCCGACGCCTCAAACATTCGGCCGATCGCCTGAAGCCCCTCGTCGACGAACTCGGCGGCCGCCTTGCTTGCACCGTTCGCATTTTTGATCGCGACGGCAGCGAGAACCTGTTTGTTCTGTCGATACAGCTCGGCCCACTCGCCCAACGTCTTGAGCCGCTCTGAGACGAGAACGAGCTCGTCGATCGTCAGAATAAGCTGCGCCCGAGGAGCCACGGGGCGGCGCTCAATGATCTCCTTGATCTTCGCGCGGAGATCCTGAGCGCTCGACTCAACGCGCGCTTTTGTAGCCGCGCGATCGGAGCCCACGATTCCCTGATCGCAATGCACTCGAAGCGATTCGAGGTCGGCTTTCGCCCACTCGATATCGCCGGCGAGATCCTCGCCCCAGGTGCCGGTGAAGTCACCTTTCCCGCCATTGCCCGTGCGCGCCTTCTCGAGAGCGTGCTCGAAGGCTTTGGCGAGCTGTGTTTGATACTTCTCCATCTCCTCGGGCGTGATTTCGCGGTCGACAAGCGGCTGGGCAAAATTGAAACCGTGCCCCGGCGGGAACAGCCACTGATGTCCGCGCATACGATCGCTCAACGCTGCCAAGGTCGCCTTAGGCCCGTCGACGGCGCGCGCAATGCTTTGTTGCAGGTTCACCAGGCGGGCCTTGAAGGCGGAGCGCTGGGTCTCCAGCAGCTTGACGGCGTCGGCGGAGCTCTTCACCTCTGGCCACTGAGGCGCCTCTTCCACACGGAAGTTGAGCCCCTTCGCCAGCAACTCACGGTACTTATCCAGAACCGTGGTCACATATCGATGAACATCGCCATGGATCCGATCGCGATTCGACTTGAGATCGCGCAGGTCATTGGCTTTTGAGTCGTCGACATATTTAAGGACTTGATTCCATGCGCCATCCCAGCCGTCGGAAGCGAGGAGCAGCAATGGAAATCGGTCGTTTTTAATGCATTCCGTAAGATAAGTATCCCACGTAACCTGCTCCGTAGAGTCGCCTGAGCGTGGCCGCCTCTTATCCAGCTCGGAGAGGTGATCCGATACTCGGCGATCGATGGCGATGAGAGCGATGCCGCCCATCGCCTTCTTGGAGAAAGCGTCCTGCACGAACTCGTCGAGCTCCCGCGGGCTCGTTCCCTCGGAGAGCGTCTCGCCGCGCCGAAGGAACCAATAATGCAGGAAGAGTCCGCTCTGGCGCTCATAGGCTCGTAGGAGCCGGGTCGCTTTGTTAAAGAGCAGATCTTTATCCTGCAGTCTGGGCAGCAGCGCCTCGAGAGTCTCGACGCCGCGAGCCATTCGCTCGATCGAGCGCTTGAATGCGGAAGGCTGTGTGCGCTTTGGAGACTCATTGTTCAACAAATCGAGCTCACCATTCCAACGCCGCGTGTCCCAATGTTGCACTTTGGCATCGGTAAGGAACTGCTCGAGCCCTTCAATCGCCCACAGAAGGAACGGCGGCTCCGGCGACCTCATGGCTGCGTCGGGAATCGGCAGGATACTGAGCGATTCGATAGCTCCCTGCACGATCACCCACATCGGCGACTTCTCTTGCTCGGCGTTCAGCTCGTTGCGATAGGCATCGCGCCAGAGCAGATCGCACCACACAAAATCGACATCCGGTTCAGGAGCCCACTTCAGCACCGCCTGGATATCAGCCGCCAGAGACTTGCGCTGCGTGCCGCCGCTCGGCTTCACATCGCCTCGCACGCGCACTTCGTCGGCGGCGACGCGGATTCCGTCGCGCAGCGCCTTGGCGCACTCCATCTGGATCTTCGCGCGATCCACGTCGGAGAAGGCGCGTGTGCCGTCGATCTCGAGCATGGTGGACCTCTCAAGCGAGGCGACGCTCGCATGAAAAGCCTCGGCGAGCTGGGCCCAAGTCCGGCCCGTCCAGCGATTCTTGTCGTAGGCGACGGCGACAACGCCTTTCCACAGATCGATGATCTCCGCTGGCGTCCAGTCGGAGAGGCGCTTCTCCGCGCTGGCGCGCCACGGCGCCTGGTCGAGGAATGCCTGGTCCTTGGAATCTCCCTTCGTCAGCCGAGCCCCTGCAAACTCCGCCGCGAAGGTCACCGCCTTCGGATCGCGTTCCGTTTCTGTGATCGAGGCGTCCTCGCGGGCGAGCGCTTGAAGCGAAAGCCAATAATTCTTCGCGATCTTCTCGCGCTGCTCCCGGTCCTGCTGCTGCGCCTTCGCGTCGGCGGGAGGCGGGGCGCTCGGATCGGGAACGACCCTCTTCAGTAAGCTTCCATTGGAGAGATCCAGCAGGCGTTGCACTCCGACGCGCCAAACCGCCAAGCGCTGAATAGATGCCGCCGCTGCCTCCAATAATTGGGCAGGCGTCGCATCGGCCGCGACGAGCGTTGCTGGGCCCTTAAGCCTCGTCACAGCCGTTTGATGGTCTTCATCCAGCGCATCCAGCACCCACTGCGGCCATCGATGGAACGCCGCCTCACGAGCTTTCGCATCCCACTGCCGCCCAATCTCGCCGAGGTCGAGACCTCGAATAAGTGCGTTCTTCTTTTGTTGCAGATCTGCGCGAAACGTCTCGTAGCTCGTCTTGGCCTCAAGCCACGAGTCGCGCGTCCCCTTCACCTTCTCCCAGCCTTGCTTGCCTGCACCCGCCAGCTCCTCCGGCTTGAGCGAGCTGGTGAACTTGCGCAAACCATCGAGATTGGAGGCAGCAAAGAGCAGTAAAAGCCCGCCGACGACGGACAGCGCCACGGAGCTCACCGCCAGCACGGTGGCCTTCATCTTCTCATTGTGGCGTTCGCGCCGCGTCGACGGCCGCGCCAGCCCGCGCTCGGGGAAGACGCGATGCTGATAAAAATCGCGCACGAAGTAGGCAACCGGCTTCGCCTTGCGGCTGCCGAAGATCGCCTCGAGAGCACTCGCCTCCTGCGTCGCGCTCGAGAAGAAGAAGCCGCGGAAGATGGAGCCGTCCTCGACGTCGTACGATGTGAAGATCGTCTCGACGTAGGTCTGCAGCGCCCGCTGAATCTTACGAATCTCCTCCGGGAAGCGGGTGATCGTGCGCGCGGCGCCCTCGTGATCGAAATGATGCAAGAGCGCCCGGTTCTCGGCGAGGGCCAGCTTCTCCACGAAGTCATCGAAGATCGAGGAAAACGCCGCGGGGTCGAACGGCTCGTAGGGATCTCCCTGCGGCGCCCAGCCGACGAGCTGCTGCCGCTCGTCATCCTCGAGGAAGCTAAAGAACTGCACGAAGCCGGGAATCTTGTCAGCTTTTGTAATGAGCAGATGCGCCGGCACCTGGAGCCCCAGCTCGCTCTGCAGTTCCGAAAGCTTGCTGCGAATAATCGTGGCCTTCTCGGCGATTCGATCCGGCGGATCTTCGAGGAGCCGGTCGGAGGGAACCACAATAATGATTCCATTCACCGGACACTGCGGCCGCGCGCGGCGAAGCTGTTTCAGGAATTCGGGCCATCCAGACTCTCCGCGAAGCGAGTCGGAGATCGTCCAGCGCCCCGCCGTGTCGAGGACCGTCGCACCCTTGAAAAAGAACCAATCGCAATCGCGCGTGCCGCCGAGCCCTTTCAGGCGCCCGTCGGGCGGGAAAGGCAAGCCGCACTCGCGCAGCGTCGTCGTCTTGCCGGAACCCGGCTCGCCGATGAGCACATAAAACGGGTGCTCGTACACATCGACGCAGGCCTGGCGCAGCCGATCGAGGTTCTTCTGCCAGCGCTCCTGCTGCTCCTTCAGAGTCTCTCGAGCCTGACCGGGAGCGGCCGCCGCGATTTGTGCATCATGTCCCCTCTTGAGGCTCGTGAAGAGCGCCTTGCCGCGCCCGCGCTGTCCGAGATAGGCCATCAATCCCCAGATGGCTCCGGCCGCGAGCGGGGGCGCCGCAACGCCGAGGGACCAGAGGATTCGCTCGCCCCACTCCCCGTCGAACAGAAGAATGCAGATCAAGAAAACAACAAGCCCGATCAAGAGCAGGAAGGCCCAGACGGGAGGCATGCGGAGCTTCATCGCCATGGCAGTCGGCCCTCAGCGCTGCGAGCCCGAGAGCTCGGTGAGTCGGGAATTGAGATTCTTGAGATCGCCTGTGACTCGGAAGTACACAAATACTCCAGCGCCAAAGACGAGGGTGGCGACGCCGACCAATGCGAAGGTGGCCCAGCGGCTGCCGAGGCGCGGATCGTTCCCTTGGTGAACATGCTCGTAGGCATTCGGAGTGAGGCGCAGCCGCGCCAGATCGCGGTCGACCGATCGAAGCAGCGACTTCGCCTCGTCGAGGGCCCGAGACGCCTCCTGGCCCGCGCGCTCCCCGCGGAATCCGAGAGCCAGCGCCCGGAAGTAAAGAATACGAACCTCCGCTTCATCGGCCTGCACGCGCTTCAGCAGCGTATGGGTGCGCGCATAGAACTCGCTCCCCGCGTCGGCCGTGTGGAAGAACTCCTTCGCCAGCTCGCGCGCATACCAATAATCCCTGTCTTCCTTCGAGGTGAGCCGCGTGCGGGCAAATTCGTCGACCAGCGCCGCCATGGCAAACATCGCCTCCTGGTTCAGCTCCCGAAGCCGCGAGTTCCCCGACTGCGCCACGTCTCTCTCGACGCGGCGCATCTCGTCGAGGAAGAATCCGTGGGCCAGCCTCACGGAATCGAAACACTTCCCGTTGGAGTCGCGGAACTCAGCGGCGCGCTCGAGAAAGTTGCGCCAGCGCTCGACGAGGCGATTCTCCTGTGCGGAATGGGCAGGCATGGCTTGGTCAGCTCCGTTGGAGGAGTTTGGATTCTTTGGAGTTACAGGCCGCGCTCGAGGACGCAGAGATAGAACCGGGTGCCCGGCCCAAAATCAATTTTCGAGAAAAGTGCAAGCTTCCCCTCTGCGACCATCCGGTCCCACTCGCCTTTGGCCGCGGCATGCTGGCGGTGCTGCACATGGAAATAGTTCAATCCCTTCCTCGCTCCCGACGGAACGCTCGGCAGCGCAGCGAGGGGCACGGGCGTGAGCGCCCGATCGGCGTAGCTTCGGACGCGCTGCTGGGTGCCGACCTTCACCTGGAAGGGCACCTCCTGAATCTTCTCGCGCTCCGCTCGCGTCTCGAGAGCAATACAAAAAGCGACCGTCGGGCTCGAAAGCCACTCGGAGCGAATGTCAATCGTCCAGGTGCCATCGCCCATGTCGTTGAGCGGCTGCAGCGGGATCTCTGCGCTCCGCGTCTGGTCGAGGTAATGTTCCACCAGATCGAAGGCCGGACCGAAAGCGCGCCCCGGATCGCGCGGCTCGTAGGGCTCGAAGTCGACTGCCGGCGCCTCTCCGCTGAGGGCCGTGAGACTCCCCAATAATCCCACAAGCTCCAGATAGAGCGCGAAGGGATCGGGGTCGGGGCAGGCGAGCAGCGTGCCGATGCGCGCGCGCCCGACGATGCATGCCTGGTATTGCAGCAAATCCTCAATTCTTGAGTTGGCCGTGAGGAAGCTCGCGTTAGCCACGCCCGTGAAGAATCCCTTGAGCTCCTTGATCTTGTCGTCGAGGTGCATAAGCACCTTCTCGGCCTTGCGCTGCGGCATGGAGCCGCGGAACGCTGCGGCCAGCGGCGGGCAGAAGCTCTCGTCCACGAAAGAGATGCCTTCGGATACAGATCCGCGCATCACACGCAACAGCGGGAGCGACTCGAAGCCGTCAGCCGTGCGGTCTCGGAGCTCGAGCGCCGCCCGCACTTGGCGCACGTCGATCTCGAGCTCCCGCTCGCCGGTGTTCTCATCGCGAACCGTTTGCGGCCGGATGGTCCAACGGGGAGGAGCCCCAACGGAGCCGGGGCGCTGCGGCGAGTTGCCAGTATTGGCTTTTCTATCGTCGTACCGCGGTACGCATAAATAGACGGTGAGCTGGCCGTCTTTGGAAGACTCCATCGCTTCCTTGAACTTCAACGGATCCAGGCTCGCGATGTTTCCTGGAAATTGTACGATACTCCCGTCGAAGAGCACGGCATCGAGCACCGAGATGACCAGCTGATCCTTACGAATCGCCGTCTCATCATACACAAATCGCCGCACGCCGTAGGCGCCCGGCCGGCCGAGCGTCTGCCAGTAGCGCAGATGGGAGGCCGCCTCTCGGGCGCTCCACTGCAGATGATGGGGCCGAAGGAAAAGCCCTTCGTGCCAGTGGAGGTTGGCCAGGTTGGGGAACGGCCGGATGTCGTCGGGCATGACGGAGTTTCCAGGCTCAGCTCGGGATGTACTGAAGGTCCTGGCTTGAAGCCTTGAGAATCACAAATTCGCCCTTGCGTGCCACATGCAGTGTGAGGCTCACGGAGCCCACCTGGATCTTCTCCCCGTAGATCAGCTGCGACATGGGGATTCGATCCACGCTGCGGTCGAACTTGCGGTCGGGCGCACAAAACCGCACCAGCATCACCGTCCAGGCAGTACTCGGCGGCACGTCGCACTCGGCGCGGGGCGTCAGATCGTCGACGCGCCACGTTCCGTCGACGACACGGAATGTATAGAGATCGGACCAGACGCCATCCTTGATCTTCTCCTCTCGGCTGTAGGGTTTTGCGAAATCGAGACGCTCGGCGGTCGCCCAGGAGGGCTTCTCCATGAGGCTCTCAATGTAGGGCGCAGCGGCGTCATCACAAAAAACCACGTCGAACTCGTAGCTCAGCAGCGCCTGGTCGGCGACGGGCTTCTTCAGAACAAATCGGGTCGACGACTCGCACGCGGCGGAGCCGAATCCGACAACGAGGAGAGCCGCCGCAACGAGGAGTCGGTGGATGGATGCTTTCATGGTTTTTGTGGTAAAGGTGTTCGGTGGGGCGATCCCTACGAGGACGCGCTGAGGAGTTGCACAATTCTGGTGCCGAGAGCGAGCCTCACGGTTTCCGCAGAATATTTGCCTTCGTCGCACTCTCGGCAGAACGCTCGCCAGCGCTCCTGGCCGTGGGTCATCGGGAACCGCAGTTTCGTCACGCGCCGCTCAATGTCCGCGACGATGTGCGGAATCGTCCATTGTTCGAACCAGCTCAGCCAATCGGTGGAATCGAGATCCGCAAAAGCGTGCAGATAGGCGCGGTGCTTCTGGAGCGCGTCCTTCAGGCCATCGTACAGATCGCCATAGGTAGCGGCGCGCTCCGAAGCCAGCGCCTCCAACAAATCGGCCGATACGAGCGCCTCGTCGTCGAGGCCGCGGTGCTTGCCAAGCTTCGCGGTCCAGTCGAGGACCTCCACGCCCACGATCGAGAGGCCGACCCAGGCCAGAAGCTTGTAAGGATCAGTGGCCGCCTCCTGGGCGATCGGGCTCGCGTCGGCGGCCGTGCTCCCCTCGAGCCGGTGAATCAGAAGCGCCGCCGCGGGCTGCAGAATGATTGCAAGCGACTCCGACGCCGGCATCTCCTCGTTGCCGCTCATCGCCATCTGGCTCTCGAGAGATTCCAGCATGGTCGGCTTGCGCTCGCGGAGCAACGCCACATTGATGAGCTTGAGGAGCTCATTCTTGATCACTCGCGCGTCGTCCTTGTGCGTGTCGGCGAAGAAGCGCCAATATTCGGCTGCCGGGTTGCCGCCTGGGCTCGAAACATATTGTTCGGTCTGCTCCCGGAGCCGCTCGGGCGCCGTGCGGTTCGCCCAAGTGCGGATGCCTTGGTCCAGCAGCCGCGTCTGCTCGGCGAGCTCGTCGCGCACAACCCCAATCATCGCTGACGCCGCCTTGCAGGCCTCGAGGTGCTGGCCGCGACGGAGCGCACGCAGAAGCGTCCGTGCAGTCTCCTTGCCGGCCGGTGACGGCCAGCCGACGTCGGGCGATTCCGACAGAAAATGCACATAATCCACCGAGAGGCGGAGCACATCCCGCCAGTCAGCGAGCGCATCCTCACGAACGCCGAAGGTGCGCGCTCGCAGCATCAGATCGATCGCGGAGCCCGCGCGAAGCCGCCGAACCAGTGGAATGAACGCTGCCGCCCGACGATCGATGCGCCTCGGCGGGGGCGCCGGCGGTGCCACGGGCTCGGTCTTCGGCTGCGGCGCGCGCACGGCCGGCGGCGCAGCAGGCACCGGCTGCGGCGGGCTCGGAGCCTCCGGCGCCGTGTGCCGTTCCGCCACGGCCGGACGCTGATAGAAACCCGAATCGTCGAGGCTGCCGCGCGAGACCTCAGTAATCGGCCTCGATGTCGTCGCCTCCAGCTTGCGACGCAACAATTGCAGCGAACGCGCGCTGACGCCAACTTTCTTGAGCTCCTGCCCGAGCTGCCGAGCCGCGGAGACCCCGTCGCGCGAAGCGCGGGCCTCGTCAGCCGCGCGCGAGATCGCCTCGAGCGGCAAGTCGGCCTCGATCGGAATCTCCACTTCTCGCGATTCTTCTTCGGTGGCGGCGATGGCCTCGAGCCACCCTCCGACCGGCTCGAGGAAAAGCCGGAAAGCGCGCACGCGGCGCTCGATGGCATGGAGCGCGTCGACCGCCTGGCGCAGGGAGTCGAGCGTCGCTTCGCTCCGCGGCGTCGCGAGCCAGCCGGCGATGGTCCCGAGTAGCTCGTCCCAAGCCTCCACCGGAAACTTCCTCCGGTTGTAATAATCCACAGATCGCTTTGGCGTGCGAGGCCCGAAGAGGCGGCTCGCGTCGACGACGGCCGCTCCCTCCTGCGTCGAGCGCAAATCGGCGATCACATTTCCGGGCGGATCCTGAGCGCGCTCGCGCCGCGCGCGGGCGAGGGCGGCTTCCTCGATGCCGAGCTCCCCCGTCGGCGACGGCGTCGCATTCAAGAGAATCCGCAATGCAACTCTTCCGGCCGAACGCAAGTCGACTTCGTAGCCCGGCAGCCGAGTGAGCCGCACAAGGACGTCGGGGATCGACTTCATCAGGCGCGAGCGCAGGTCGCGCGTGGCCGCCGGGCGCACCTCGAGGTCGCGCGTGCGAAAGCGCAGCTCTCCGATGCGCGATTGCTTCGGGAGCAGCTCCACCGAGACCTCGGAGACGCCGATTCCCGGAGGCAGCGCGAGCACACAAATATCCTGCGACGCGAGCGTCTTCGGGTCGGGCGAAGCGTCGGCTGCAATTGCGAGCTTACCTTCGAAATGAAACTTTTCGAATCCCTCCCGCGACGGCACTACCCGCGGCACGACAAGGCAGGAGAGCGTCGCCGTGAACTTCAGCGGCGTGAGATCGTGAGGCGCGCCCGAGTCGCAGCGCGGCGGCAGAGAGAATGGCGCCGTACCGGGCGGCGCGTCGCCGTCCTGCACCACAATTCCGCCCTCGTCGAGCAGCATCGGCGAGGCATCGGCGCCGAGCGCATCCTGATGAGCGGGCATCATCACGACGCTCTCCGCCTCGAGGGAGAGCACCGGGCCCGCGCTTCCATCGGGGCGAGCCGTCAGGAGTTCGAGCACGCGCCGGATCAAACCTAACTTTTGTTCCAGCAGGTGGGCAGCGATGCCCGGATCGAGCGTGCCGTTCGACCGAAGGGCCCGCGCGAACGCGCTCTCCTCGAGTCGGCGCGCGTGCTCGAGGAGCGTCGCCCGCGGCACGCTGCTCAAGAGCACGGGCAGGTCGGACCAATGCAATGAAAAGAGCCTCGTGTGGGCGGGCACCGGGGTGCGCGCCGATCCGTGGCATTCCGAGACGAGCGAGCAGGTCCAGCAGGGGAACTCCGCTCGGAGCGTTTCGGCGGTCTTGACCTTGTCGCGCTCGAATTGTTGCTTCTTTCCTACGAGCTGACGCCACCCGTCGACGAGTTCCTGAAAGGGCCGCGCCGCGGGCCGCGTCGCCTCGTCCGGGGCGAGAGCGGTCCCCGCGTAGAAGCGCGGCGCCGCTCCGGCAGCGCCCGAACAGACGGGGCACCATGCGAGCTCGCGATGGCCGGCGGCGAGCACGAGCCCAACGGACTGCAGCACGCGCTCGTCGCGTGCAATCTGTAACTTGCCACCACAATTCGGACAAATCGGCCGGAAGGCGGCACCCAGCTCGGCGCAGGCTGCGAGCGGGCCGTCTCCGTCCGCGTCGCGCAACGCCTCGAATCGCTGCGCCTCGCGCATCCAGCGCTTGCGACGAGCCCAATTTTGCGAATCGAAGCGACCCGAACTCCCCTCCCGGCTGGCGGCCACGCGAAGCGCCACGCCGGCGAGAGGAGCCCCCTTGGGGCTCATCACCGACGCGGCGATCCAACGGCCGTCGCCCTGATCGAACGGAAGCCACGCGCCGTTGTCCCGCCCCGGGGCAATTCGCAACCGAAGCGAGAGCGCACCGAGGGCGCCCGGCATCGGCGGAATCGGGTCCGTGGAGGTCATGGGGTCGGCGCGTTCTACACGAAACGGATGGACGCCGGCGGCTGGAGTTGTAGCTGCGCGCTCATTCGACCAAGTGCTGGAACTGGCCGTCGGGGCCCGCGCTCACGCGAACACTGTGCATCGGCTGGCCCTCAGCCATCTTCGCGAGGATGTCCTTCGAGATGGCGGGGAGCACCGTATGTGTAAGAATGTGGTCGACGTTGCGCGCGCCGCTCTCCACCTCGGTGCAGCGCTTCGCGATTGCCTTGACAAGGCTGTCGTCGAAGCTGAACGGCACTCCATGGTTCAGCTCCACGCGCCGGCGGATGCGCTCGAGCTGCAGGCGAATGATGGCATCGAGCATCACATCGGAGATCGGATAGTAAGGAACCACGACGACGCGCCCGAGGAACGCCGCCGGGAACACTTTTAACAGATCGTCACGAAGCATGGCCGCGAGCTTCTCGGGCTCTGGACGCGTGTCGGGGTCGGCACAGACTTTTTGTATGGTCGCGCTGCCGGCATTCGATGTGAGCAGAATCACCGTATTCTTGAAATCGATGTCGCGCCCCTCGCCGTCTTCCATGAGTCCCTTGTCGAACACCTGGAAGAAGAGCTCGTGCACATCGGAGTGGGCCTTCTCGACCTCGTCGAGGAGGACGACCGAGTAGGGCTTGCGGCGCACGGCCTCCGTGAGGACGCCGCCTTCGCCATATCCCACATATCCGGGAGGCGAACCCTTCAGGAGCGACACCGTGTGGGCCTCCTGGTACTCCGACATGTTAATCGTGACCAAATTGCGCTCGCCCCCGTAGAGCGCCTCAGCCAGGGAGATCGCCGTCTCGGTCTTGCCGACGCCGCTCGGCCCCACGAGCATGAAAACGCCGATCGGCTTGCTCGGATTGTCAAGCCGAGCGCGCGAAGTCTGGATGCGCTTGCTGATCGCCTCGAGCGCGTGCCCTTGGCCGATGACGCGCCGACCGAGAATGTCCTGGAGCGAGAGAACTGTGGAAATCTCATCCTTGAGCATGCGCCCGACGGGGATTCCGGTCCAGCCGGAGATCACTTCTGCGACGGCCTGGCGGTCGACGCAGACCGGCACGAGCTGAGAGTCACCTCGGAGTTCGTGCAGATCGTTCTCGGCTTTCTTGAGATCTGCACGAATGCGCGCCGCATCCGCCGGCGCGAGCTTCTTGGCATCTTTTGCCTTCGGCCCGCCGATCTCCGCGACGGCCGCGCTCTCGAGCTCCGACTGCATCGACCGGATCGACTGCACGAGTTCCTTCTCGCGCTTCCAGCGGGCTTCGATCTCCGCAAGACGCGCCTCGCATTGTGCTTTCTCAGCGGTGAGCGATTCCATGCGCTTGCCGTGGTCGGTGCCAATCGCCTGCTCTCGCTGGAGTGCCTCGAGTTCGACCTGGTAGCTGCGGATCGCGCGCTGCAGATCCTCGATGGCGCCGGGAATTGTTACCTGCGCGATAGCAACTTTCGAGCAGGCCGTGTCCAACACGCTCACGCACTTATCCGGGAGCTGACGCCCGGTGATGTAGCGGTGCGAGAGGCGCACGGCGTCTTCGACGCCCTCGTCGAGCACGCGCACCTTGTGGTGGTCCTCGAGTGTGCGAACGAGCC
Source organism: Planctomycetota bacterium (assembly GCA_016792805.1). Lineage (GTDB taxonomy): Bacteria > Planctomycetota > UBA1135 > UBA1135 > JACQFD01 > JAEUHX01. The sequence continues at coordinate 175,156 of JAEUHX010000061.1, read as the reverse complement.
CGCGCATCATCTTGATGGCGGTCTCTTCGCTCGGCTCCTCGACCTTCACAACCTGGAAGCGGCGCGCCAGCGCGGCGTCCTTCTCAAAGTATTTCTTGTACTCGGCCCACGTTGTCGCGGCGATCGTCCTCAGCTCGCCGCGAGCGAGCGCCGGCTTCAGCAGGTTGGCGGCGTCGCCCTGGCCCGCGGAGCCGCCGGCGCCGACGAGCTGGTGCGCCTCGTCGATGAAAAGAATGATCGGCTGCGCCGAAGACTTCACTTCCTGGATGACCGACTTGAGGCGGTTCTCGAACTCGCCCTTGACCCCAGCGCCGGCCTGCAGCAGCCCGAGGTCCAAACTCAACAATCGAACATTCTTGAGCGGCTCCGGCACATCACCCGCGGCGATGCGCAGCGCGAACCCCTCGACGACGGCCGTCTTGCCGACTCCGGGCTCACCTGTAAGGATCGGATTGTTTTGCCTTCGGCGAATGAGGATGTCGACCACCTGCCGAATCTCGGGATCGCGCCCGAGCACGGGGTCGATCTTCCCCTCCTTCGCCTTCGCCGTCATGTCAATAGTAAACTGATCGAGCGCATCGGTCTTGCCGCCGCGCCCGCCGGCAGGCCGCTCTCCGCCCTGCGACGCCACGGCCGCTCGCGCCTCTGCGCTCTCCGACGAGTTTTCTATAATTTTCGAGAACGCCTTCGTGAGCCCCTCGGGAGAAATCGCCTCCAGCTCCTTCGAGGCGCTTCGGACGTTTCGGTAACGTCCTTCGCCCGACAGCACGGTCAGGAGTAGCGCGCCCGAACGCACCTTCGGCTCGCCGAGTTCCACCGACGAGACAAGCCACGCATCCTTCATCAGATCGAGCACGCCGAGCGAGAGCGAAGGGCTCCGCGAGTTGCCGGTCTTGAGGCGATCGATCGTGCGAGAGAGCTCCGAGACGAGCCGCGACCGATCGACGCCCGACGCCTGCAGAATCGGCCCGAGGTCGTTGTCTGTCGATTCGAGCAGTTTCAGAAGCCAATGCTCCACTTCCACCTCGTGATGCGTCTTCGAGAGACACATCCCCGCGGCCGCCTCCAGGGCGCGACGAGTAGTATCATTCAGTTTTTCGACGAGGCTCTTGAGATTCTGAATCATCGGATCACGAAGCGTGGTTGGATTTCTGAGTTAACGTGAAAATTGCACTGTCGGAATCGGCTTGCGACGCGGAGTCACCGAGCCAGCTCGACCATCCGAGGTAGGCCGCCGGCCCGCCCTCGACCGGCTCCGCCCCGAGAAGGAGCGGTGGGATTTGTTCTTTCTTCAGGATGAGCTGCGCATCGACGTCGCAGCCGGGGCCGAGAAGGAGCCCGGCGAGCCGCGCCACATCTCCGCCCGCGGCGCCGCTCGGCAAGAAGCGCACAAAATCGGAGAAGTCGAGCGGGCCGATGCGCACGCGGAAGGCGGCGGCCGGATCCCAGACCGAATCGCCCACGACGACGCCGTCGCCGAGCGAGATCTGAAAGCTGCCGTCGAGCGTGGTCTTCTCGGCCTGCTCGAGGTCGAGCCATCTCCCCACAAAAGGAACAACCTCGAATGGAACACCAAAGAAAGCCCCGAGCACCGCTTCGAGGGCACCCGCCGGTGTGCGATCGAGTCCGAACGCGCCAGCGTGAGCCAGCAGCACATCCTCGGGGATTCCAAGGTCCGCGCCCGCCGGCTGCGCACCGAGGCCGACGATGCAACGAATCACGAATGTGAGCCAGTCGGCTTCGAGAGCCCGCTCCATGCGGGTCTGGGGCTCGCCAACTGCGAGTGCTCTTCGGAATCGCCCCTGCTCGAGCGAGACGGCGGGATGGCGCTTGGTCCATGCCCGATAGAAGAGTGCGGTCAGCCGATGATTGAAAAGATCATAAAAATCTCTCAGCCGCAGATCCCGCTCGCGGATGCGGTCGAGCACGAGCTCGGTGTAAGGATTGGGCAGCGTCCCGAGGCCGAGCGGTCCCAGCACTCCCAGGAATCGCGTCGTGACCGTGACCCGCGCCGTCTCGCTGAGCGAGTGCCCCGCCTCGATATGGTCGATCTCACGCGGCGGAAAGTCGAAGCCGACGTGCGCGCGAAACCGGATCGATTCGTTCTGTAGCTTTCCAGCCTCGCCGGGGCGAACGTCGGGAGCCAGCGCCCGATCAAGGAGCCGCACCGCCTGAAAGAAGTCGAATTGTGCCCCGCGCTTGATCAGCTCGGCTTCGGCCTCCGCGGCCTGCCCCATCCACTCGTCGCGCGACGGGGTGCGCTCCTGGGTGCTCGCCGACATCAGACGGTCCCCCGCTCGCCGAGCCTCGGCGGCCAAACGATCGCCGCCTCCGGCTGCCCTTCGGCAGAAGCCACGAGCTGGACGAACGAATTCACAGAAGCGAAGGACGACAAGAATTGCTCGAGGACCGCAGCGAATAGATAAAAACTGCGTCCCTCGAATTTGTTGGGATCGAACTGCGCACGCAGCTCGACGCCGCGGCAGATGCCGCTCCCCGTTTCGTGCGCGACTCGGCGGACGACCGGCCGAGACTCGAGCGACGCGATGCCCTGGATTCGGTCGCGGCTTTGCGGCGTGCCGATGAAGTCGTGAAGCGCAAGAATCTCCTGCAGCCGGATCTTTGCCTCGGGCGTCCCGGAGATCGGGAGCTGATTCATCGCCAGCGTGGAGATGAGCCGCCAGAAGGAGCGTCCGCGCAGCGGCGGCAGTACGGGCTTCGTCGGCTCTGTGGCGAACCGAACATCAAGCCCCGGCTCTCCCTCGAGGCGCAGGCCAGTCGTGCCCGGGCCGTATTTCGCCATCACCACACGTCCGCGATTGGTGCATACGGCGCGCACGGAGACCGACTCGCGGTCAGCCGGAACGACGCGGTCGAATGCATCATTCACAAATGAAAGATACACATCTGTCCCCACGTAGTCGGCCGACCGCGTCGTGTCACCCTTGCGCTGCTCGCGCGGCTTGCGCACGGAGAACCAGTAACAGCGCTGCGCGTCGGCGACCTCGCCATGCCGAAGCGAGTAGAACGGCCGATAGGTGATCACATTGGCAGAGTCGGAGTCGACGCTGCGCACATCCTCGATCGAATACACCTCGTAGGCGTCGGGAGCCCGCCGGTCCGGCTCCACCGAGTATTCGTACGATCTCTGGTTGAGCCGAATCGGCTCCATTGCCTTCTCAAAGAGGTTGACGGCGGGCGTCACGCCGAGCTGGAAGTTCTCGCGGCGCACGAGCTGCTCAAGGTCGCGGTCAGAAGTGGAGAGCTCAATTGAGATCGTGACAGGTCCGGCGATCTCGAGATCGCGGATCGCGGCGAGGCCATGAAGCTCGAAGAAGTAGAACTTCTCCGGAAATACAAAGAACTCCTGAAGCACGCGGTACGACAGCAGCGATCGCTCGCTGTAGGGCAGCAGGCCGTCTTCGCGGCCGAAGCCGACGCGCTTCAGGATCTTTGCAATCGGCTCGCGCAGGCGCGTCGCCACGTCGCGCCCCGAGGCGTCTTTTCCGCGAATCTCGACCGACTCGCCGAAGCGCAAGATCGCCTCGTGGAGCCTCCCGGCGAGTACGGGCTCGGCCTGCAGGAAGAACCTCAATGATTCGATCTGTAAGTTCTTCCAGAGAATTCCAGGATGCGGAGTCAGCTCCAAATGCACGCGCGCCGATTCCCGCGTGAGCCCGGAGCCGCCGAGCCTCACATATCCTCCGGCGGTCACGTCGATCGGATAGACCGTGACGGGGTAGCGCGTGCGGAACTCACACCGAACCCCCTGGGGGTCGGGCGGCGAGAGCACGCGGCTCCTCGGCGCCAGCGAATGCGGCGCGGTGAGCCGGCCGCGCCCCGGAGCCGAAAACTGCACCATCGCCATCGACGGCACAGGCGCCAGCAGATGGGGATACAGAAGCCCAAGAATCGCGTCGGAGACCTCGGGGAGGTCGTCGTCGAGCTTCAGCCGGACTCGGGCGGAAAGAAACGCCAGGGTCTCGCGCAGCAGCCGCGAGTGCGGATCTTTATTGAGGATCTCCGAGGTCTCGGGATATTTGCGGCCGAACTCTTCCCACAATTGATGGACGTAGGAGAGCTCCTGCTCCGCATATCCCAGAAACACAAGCCTCGGGTCGCGGTCGCTCACGGCTATCTCTGCACCTTGTGAGCGCGATTCTCAATTTTGAGTAGCGTGTCGAACTCCACCGGGCAATGGAGGTCGGCCACGAGAATGTCCGCCGTGATCCGGAATCGGAGCTCAAAGGGCCCAAGCTGCTCCCCTTCGTCTTGGAGGAGCTCCACGCTCACGTCGACGAGCCGCGGCTCGAAGGAGCGAATCGCCTCCAGAATGGCGCGCTTGAGCGACGTCCGCTCGCGCTCGCTCGCGAGCGTGATCGAGGACGGATCCTGGATGCCGTACACAAATACGCTACGGCGCACGAGCGGCAGGTCTCCACGCGACGGCTCCGCGCCGGGCTCGCCCGGGAGCGAGAAGGGAGTCCTACGCGTATTGAGAAGCGCCGAAAGATCGCGGCGTACGGCGTCCTCGTACCGCTGGAGGTCCCAAGGGCGATAGCTCACCAGCGAGCTGCTCGTCTTTCCGGGCCCACGCTGGTGGAAGTCGAGCGCGTCGTCAACGAGCCAGTCGAGGAAGGTGATTGGGAGGTCCGCCATGGGCGCTCGAAACGGAGATGCGGGCTCGCGAGCTGCAGCTCGCTCCGCGTCATCCCGCCTGCGGCTCGCTCAACAATACAGTTCCAAGCTCCAAGACGGAAACATCCTGATCGCCCACGAGGAACATTCGATGGCCGATGCCGGCCATCAGCCCAGGCGCGGGCTCGATCCAATCGGTCGTGCGCCCGAGCCGGTGGGCGTCGGTCGACGCCGAGGACGTGGTGGTCATCGGGTAGAGAACCGGAACGAAGACCTGCCCGACCTGCCCGTTGTGGAGCGTGATCTCGGTGGGCGCCCAGATGAGATCGCGTGGGAACTTGGGGGCGCGCACGGAGATCGACCGCAGACGCTCCAGCGGCACCCAGACGTAGCTGCCGCGGTCGAATACCTCAAGAAAAGGCGCCGTGAGGTCATCGAGATCGCGGAAGCCGGTGAACGGCGCGTCGCCTCGCGAGCCGGCCAGCTCGCCCCATCGGGAGCGCGCCTCGGCGAGGGCGGCCGCCGCACCGGCGGCGTCGCCACGGCGCAGCCGCTCGAGGCACTGCACATGGAATCCGGCGTATTCGGGCGGATCGACTCGGAACTCGGGGAGCCCGCTCCCGGTGAAAACCTCGCGTCGCGCGCGCTCGGCGGCGAGGCACGAGCGATAGACCTCGATGGCGATGGCCTCATCGGGATCGGAGGGCGCGATGGCCTCGAGCTGCCGCGAAGCGCGGTCGAGCTCACCGGCAAAAACCAACAATTCAAACAGAAAGGTCCGCTTGCCTCGGTCGGCCGGATTGGCGCGCACCGCTTCAATGCCGAGAGAGATCGCCTGCTGGAGCTGGGCGGCTTGGAAGGCTTCGCGTGCGTTCATGGAAACTCGGGGAGGGAGGCAGCAGAGAGATCCTCCCGGGCGCGGCCGACGCCAAGGAGGCGAGTATTAGTGGTGAATCGTCTTGAGCTCGATCATCGACTGGCCGTTGGGCCCGACGCGCGACATCGAGAAATAGGTAATCTCGACCGAGCTTGGGTCGAGCTCGAGCACTTCGTGGCCTTCGAGGCTGAATGGCAAGGAAACACCCGCGATCACAATATTCTTCATGACAATCTTCGAATACATGAAGCGGTTGCCCGCCGGCTGCGTCCGAAAAAGCTGAATCTCTCCCGTCTTAATCCGCTTGTTGTCGTTGCACGCGCCGATCAGCGACGTGCTCGTCAGGTCGTAGGACTTGGTGACGACGATCCGGCTCGTCTGCGCCATTCCGTCGGGAGGATCCTCGCCCTCCTCGTGCGGATCGATGCGCATCGAGGATCGGCGATGAATCGAGAATTGAATGCTTTGGATCACGATGAAGCCCGCCAACGAACCGGTTGCGGCTCCGGAGTCGGACCCGGGGATTCCATCCAATTTCAAGAATCCGTCGAATGCCATGGTGATCGCTCAGGATTGGAAAATGTACGATTGGGGAAAGACGGCACGGGCGGCCGAGTGACCGGCCGCCCGTGAGAGCGCAGCTTCAGGCTGCGCGGTTTCCTTTCGTAAGGACGGCGCTTACCACGGGGCCCACTGCTCGAGGTCCCAACCGGCGACCACCTTGCCGCCCGAGCCGCCGCCCGAGCGCTGCTGCTGGTCGTAGGTCCAGCGGATCTTGCCGAAGTTGAGCGACACCTCTTCCTTCGGGACGCCCGACGCCGCGTTGATATTGATATTCGAGATCACCACGTTCTCGAGCTCGACCTTGTAGTAGAGGACGCGCTTGCCGTCGCCGCCGGCGCGATTGAAGCTGAACACGACCGACTTGATGTGCTTGCCCTCGTTGCAGAGCTTCGCGAGCTCGGGGCTGGTCTTATCCATCTCCTTTTCGAAGGTGATGTCGCGGTGCTCGGCGCGCTCGGTTGTGCCGCCGCCCGAAGAGCTCGCGGTCGCCGAAACGGGCTGATGAATCCCGGCGCTGTACGAGAGGACTTCGATCTGCTCCTTGAAGTCCTTATCGCTGCTTTCGCCCTTCACGCCATCAATGAGACAAAAGACGTTCGCTGCCATGACACGTTCCTCTGGGTTGGGATGTATGAAATCTTGACTTGGGGTTGCGGGGCCGGGTTCCGACCTCCGCGCTGCGCGTCACTTGCGTGTTGCGCGGGACATAGGTTCAAGCGGAGCACCGCGGGGAACCGAACGCGCCCTCTCGTCGGGCGCTCGGGGCTGCGCGCGCAGCCCCTTCGGGGATCCCCGGAGATGGCGGCGGCGAAGCTCGCGCTTCGCCGCCGGATCGCGGGAGCCGCTCCCTCGCTCGATCAACCGCCGGCGGGCGGCGGGAGCTTCGACACGAGGCGGAGAGACATGTTGAGCTCGTCGAGCTGGAAGTGAGGACGCAGGTGACAGATCGCGTTGTAGGCGCCCGGCTTCGCGGGATCCTCGACGACCTGAATCTGCGCCTCGCGAAGCGGGTGCTTCGCCTTCGCTTCCTGGCCCGCGTTGTCGTTGAGCAGCACGTATTGTGCAATCCAGGTCTTGAGGAAGCCCTCGCACTGGTCGCGCGACATGAACGAACCGATCTTGTCGCGCATGATCGCCTTTAAGTAATGGGCGAAGCGCGACACGGCGTAGATGTTCTGGAGCTGCGCCGACAGCCGAGCATTGGCCGTGGCCGTCGATTTGTTGTACTCCTTGGGCTTCTGCGCCGACTGCACCGAGAAGAATGCCGCGTAATCGGTATTCTTGCAGTGACAGAGCGGGATAAAGCCGAGGTCGGCGAGCTCTTTCTCGCGGCGATCGGTGATGGCGATCTCCGTCGGGCACTTGAGCGCGATCTCGCCCTCGTCCGTCCGGAACGTGTGCGTCGGCAGCCCCTGGACGATGCCGCCGCCTTCCACGCCGCGAATCGCAACACACCACTGATACTTCGCGAAGGCATCGGTGAGGCGAGCGCCGAAGGCCCACGCCGCGTTGCCCCAGAGGTAACGATTGTGCTCCGTGCCGTCGACCTCTTCCTCATAGTCGAAGGCGTCGACTTTGACAGTCTTCGATCCGTAGGGAAGACGCAACAGAATGTGCGGCATCGTGAGTCCCACATATCGGGAGTCTTCCGAGTCTCGGAACGACTTCCACTTCGCGAACTCGACGCTGTCAAAGATCTTGGCGAGGTCGCGCGGCTTGTCGAGCTGCGTGAACCCATCCAAGTTAAACATCTTCGGGCTCGAGGCCGCGATGAAGGGCGCGTGCGCCGCGGCCGCCACGTTGGAGATCTTCTCGAGGAGTTCCAGATCTTCGGGGTGATTCTCGAACTCGTAGTCGCCAATCAGCGTGCCGTAGGGCTGGCCGCCGAACATGCCGTACTCGGCCTCATACACTTTCTTGAAAAGTGCACTCTGGTCGAACTCGGAGGCCTTCTGCATGTCCTTCAGAAGGTCGCGCTTGCTCACGTTCAGAACTCGAATCTTGAGCATTGTGCCCGTTTCCGAGTTCATCACGAGGTAGCTGAGGCCGCGCCACGTCGACTCGAGCCTCTGGAACTCGGACGAGTGCATGACCGCGCTCAGCTGCTTCGAGAGCAGTGCGTCGATCTGTGCAATTCGCGCCTGGATCGTCGCGTAGGCGTCTTTGGAGACTTTGATCCCCTTAGAGGCCTCTTCAACGAGGGTGCGAATCGCCTGTTTGACCTCGCTCTCGCGGCCCGACTTCTTGGCTTTTGTTACCTTGAGGATGTCGTCGAGAACCTGGACTTCCGCCGTCTGCTCCTGCTTGCCGGCGTCACCCTGTGCCTGTGCTTCTGCCATGGGATCAACCCTCCTTCTTCTCGTCGCCGCCGAGCGCTTGCTTCAGGGCGTTCTGCTTTTCGGTGTTTTGCATCACATCCAACAGAATGTCGTCGAGCTTTCCGCTCGTGTCGCCGTCGAGCTTCGCCAGGAGCTCCTTGAGCTGGCCGCGAGCCTCGAGCAACTTCTTGAGCGGCGGCACCTGCTCGGCGACGCGCTCGGGAGAGAAATCGTCGAGCGAGCGGAAGTTCAATTCCACGTTCAGCAGCGAGCTGCCGTCGCCCGTCAGCTTGTCGGGCACGCGGAAGGTGAGGCGCGGCTTGATGCCCGCCATCACCGCGTTGAAATTGTCGCGATCGATGTCGACGAACTTTCGGTCGCCGAGCGCCTTAAGGGGCGTTTCGGGCGCGTTCCCGCTCAGATCGGCGAGAACGCCGACCACGAAGGGAAGCTCCTTCTTCTGGATCGCGCCCTCGATCTCGACGTCATAAGTGATCTGGACGCGAGGCTTGCGCACTCGATCCAGCTTGTGCTGAAGACTTTCGCTGGCCATGGGTAGGAGGTGGAGGGATGTGAAGAGCTTGGAGTGGGAACGCTAATAAGTGAGACTTTCGTGGTCTGACATGTGTGGCTTTCGGGCGATCGGCCCTTGCGAAGGCCGCGGACGCATCAGCCCGACGATTCCGGCGGCTTGATGCCGAGCAGCCGATCGATGGTCGAGAGCGCATCCTGATTGTCCATGATGTCGCGCATCAGGATTTCGAAGGGCATGTCGGCCCAGCGGATGGCGCGCTCGAGGAGATAAGAAATCGGGCTGTGGGGTTCGGTGGCGCGGAAATAGGCGGCGATCTCCCGCAGGCGCTGCACCGCCTCGGCGCGCCCTTGGACCGGACCGCGCGGAGCTGCGGCGCCGCCAGCCGCTCCTCCGGATTCGTTGCTCATGGAGTCTCCTGCTTCGGCGGGCGCCGCTCCGGCGGCAGATCCTCCGCGTGATTCCACAATTTCGGCGATGACGCGGCGGCACGACTCGACGTCGGCGCGGAGCTTGGGAAAGCTGCGCACGTCATCTTCCGTCTCAGGCGGGCGAAACTTGGCGCTGGCCGTCGTCTCGAGCGCGTCGAGGTTGGAAACGCAGCGGTCAAGCACGGCGAGGCGACTCTTGAGGTCGTCGAGCGACGCTCCCTTGGAGGCCTGCTCCCAGAGCGTCTCGACCTCGCGCACGCGATCATCAAAAATCTTCGAAGCTTCGGGCGTCATGCCCGAGGGGCGCTTGACGCGCCCCGAGCTGAGCTTCCATTGATAATAACTAATCGGGATCGGCCCATCGACGCCCTTCGCTTGCAGCAACATCTGCCGATCGAGGATCGGACCGAGGCTCTCGAGCGCCAACAGCTTGCTCCAACGGCGGAAATCGTCGCCATCGGAGGAAAGCGCCGGAAAGCAGCCGTCCCAAAATTTCTCAAGAATCCCGTTTAGCAGCCCGAGGCCGTCGGCGAGCCCGACGAAGCCGTCGGTCTCGACGCCCGCCTCGGTCCAATAAAGCGCCGACTCGAGATCTTTTGTACGATTGCGCAAAAGCCGATCGGCCTGGTCGCGGATCTTCTTCCACGTCGGGCCCGACTCGACCGGGAGCTCCTGTTCTCCTCGCGCCGCCAGTTCGGCGTTGATGGCGCGGTCCTGCATCTCCTTGCGCTGTTTCTTGACATCTGCCTGGAGCGTCAAGAACTCGGGATGACCCGAGTGGTCTTTGCCGCCGGGCGCATCGCCCGGAATCGGCTCGAGTAGCTCCTGGATTTCAGGCGGCATTCGGTGGCTGCTCGTGGGAGCGAGCGAGGGGCGATGGTCGCACGAAGGAGAGACGAGGGGAAGGGGGACGCGCCGAACGACCGGCGACAGGCAACGAGCACAAAGCGTGACTCGCTTCTGGAGCGAACATCGCGCGCCCCGCCGCGCGCGAGGAAAAACGATTGCGTGATGCTAAAAAAGTCGGGATAGCAGGGCGGCAGCGGCGAGTCCTGCGAGCACAACTCCACCTACAATCGCCCAAACGATCGGGTTTCGCCCGCGCCGACTTGGCGCGGAAAGCGTGTCTTCGAAGAGCGCGGCCTTGAGTTCGGCGGCCGAAGCGAAGGCCACTTCGCCGGCTAAAACGGCCGAGAGCGATTGGGCGATCGTCGGGTCGAGTTCGGGTCGATCGCGCAGCAGCGCCTGGGCGATTCCTTCACGGCCGCCGGAGCGGAGCGACGCCGTCATGCGCTGGCCGCCGAGCAGCGCGAAGATCACCCGCGCCGCCGCGAGCACATCGGAAGCTGGGCTCGGCGAACTCTGGGAGTCGCGGGGCGAAGCGGGCGGTGCGGCCTTGAGCCAGTCGAGTCCGAAACCGGCGATGCGGACGCGGGGCGTCGCCGGCGCATCCAGGTCGAGCGAGACGCGGTCGAGATCGATCGACCCATGGAATAGGCCGGCGCCATGGGCGAGCGCGAGCGTGTCCAGGAGCGCCGCTGCGGCGGCTTGGGCCTGCGCGAGCGGAAGCTGGCTGCGGGACGCGACGAGCTTGGAGAGTGGCGGCACGCCGTCGGCTTCGTGCACGACGGCGATGGCGCCGTTGGGGAGCGGCCGGAAGGCGATCGGGGCGCCCACGCGCCAGTCGCGGATGCGGGCGCCGGCATGGGATTCCCGCTGAATGCGCTCCTCGGCGCCCGCGCGCTCGGCGATCCATGCTTTTGTGAATATGTGCGCCGTCGCCTCGTTGCGATCTGTGGTGAGAAGCGACAAAACGGCGCCGAAGGGCTCCGCCTGTGCGGCTCCGCGAATGGTGAACTCTTCCCGCAACGCGGCGGCGGCGCCTTGATCGGGGCCGACGGGTGCCGGCGGAGGCGGCGGCGCCGGACGCGGCTCCGGGGTGCGTCGCAGTGCGGGCGGCGGCTCGGCGGGCGCTGCCGCCGGAGCCGGGACTGTGGACTTTCCAAGGCGGAACTCCACGCGGGCGCACCCAACCCCGTCGGTAATCGGGGCGCCCTCCGACGAGCGCACGTCGATCTCGCCAAGCGGCGACTTGGTGGCGTCGAGAAGCTCGAAGCGCAGCTCGTAGACTCCGTCGGGAAGAAAGACGTTGAGCGAGAATCTGCCTTCTGCGTCGATTTGTGTGGGAAAGGCCATGCCGTCGCGCGCGACGACGCGGAGCTCCTTCGCCTCGGTCGGATGGCCGGTCAGGTTCCCGCTGATCGCGAGGCGAGGAGAACTGTGAACTTGTGGCCACTGCCTGGGACGCGCGAGCGTGGCGACTGGACGGCCTCGCCGCGGGCTCGGCTCCTGCGCCGATCGCGGCGCCGGTTCCGGCGGAGCGGGCTCGCCGAGCCCTTCGCCCGCAAGCCCCCATAGGGGCGAGATCTTCAGCAACTCCACTTTGTCGACCGTTGCAATAAATCCGCGGAGCGCCTCAGCAAATGTGTGACCCGTCTGATAGCGCTCGTCGGGCTCCTTCGCGAGTGACTTGAGCACGATGCGGTCGAGCGCCGCAGGGATCCGCGGATTGAGCGTGCTCGGCGCCGGTGGGCCGGCGACTTTGACACGCTTGTAGATCTCGTCGGACGTGCCCTCGAAGGGGCGCTTCAACGTCAGCATCTCATAGAGCGTGGCGCCGAGAGCATACAGATCGCAGCGGCCGTCGACCTTCGTCTTCGCCACAATTTGCTCGGGCGAAGCGTAGACGTACGTACCGATGAAGGAGCCCGCGACGCTGAGGGCGTCGTCGCGCTCGTCACGCGCGAGTCCGAAATCGACGAGCTTCGGGACGCCTTCGAGGGTGACGAGGATGTTTTGTGGCTTGATGTCGCGGTGGATGACACCGTTGCGGTGCGCTTCGTGGAGCGCCTCCGCGACGGATGCGATTGCCTCGAGGGTCGCCTTGGCAAAATTGGCATGGAACGCCGAGGCCGCGACCGAGCTCGTCGAGAGGAGCGGATTCGATTCCTGCGACGCTCTTTTGTGTTCCTCAATGATCCGATCGAGGCCCATTCCCTCGACGAACTCCATCGCGATGTAGTGCACAATTCCTTCGGAGCCGGTGTCGAAGACCGTCACGACGTTGCGATGGGCCAGCGTCGCGGCGGCGCGCGCCTCGCGGTGGAACCGCTCCAGCAGGTCCTTTCTCGGAACGAGCTCCGAAGGGAGAACTTTGAGCGCCACTCGGCGACGCAGGCTCTGCTGGATCGCCTCGTAGACGATCCCCATCCCGCCGCCGCCGACGCGGCGCAATACTTGATAATTACCGAGCACACACCCATCGAGCGACTCGGGGATGAGCGTCTCGGGCCGCCCGGGGATCGACCGCTCGGGCGCGCGTGGAGGAGGCGGCGGTGGTGGCGGAGCCGGTGCAGGGGGTTTTTGTGGTGCTGGGGCGGCTTGGCGGGCGGGAGCAGGCGGCGGGGCAGGCGCGGGCGCGGGCTTCGGGGGAGCGGCAGGAGCGGGAGCCGGCGCCGGTGCGCGCCCGCCGAGCGCAACGCGCTCCATGGCGTGGGCGAGGGCCTCCGCAGTCGACTCGCGCGCGAGCACATCTTTCTCGAGCGCGCCGATCCAGAGCTTGGCGAGTTCGGTATCCGGGATCTCTTTTGTAATGACCGCGATGCCGGGGTGCTTCGAGTCGAGATCGGCAGACCACGCCTGCCATCCCGAAGGCGTAAGAGTCCACAGATCTCCGAGGAAGCGCTCACCAAATACAAACAATCCAAGGAGTGTCGCGAGGCCATACACATCGCTCTCGGCGGAGCCGACGGGCGAACCCCACAGTTCCGGCGCCTTGCCAGGCGCCCACCGGATGCCTTCGCCGCCCGGCAGCGAGAACTCCTCGATGAGGGCGTCGATGGCGGAGTCGTAGAGCGTTGCGGAGTCGGAGGCGCTCGCGACGGATGGCGAGAGCCCGCCGTGCAGTCGCTTCGCCGCGTGGAGCTTTGCCACGGAGCGGGCAATGCGTGCCGACGCTTCGAGAGCACGCTCAAGGGGCAAGGCTCCGAGCGATTGGGAGATCGGCTTTGCCGCCATCGCCCGCGCCACCACGATGCGCTCCGAAACCACTTTCAGCGAAACGGCGTCGAGCACGCCTTCGACCGTGGCAGCCGTCCTTTTGCGATACTCCTCGGCGAGCCGCTCCAGCGACGCCCCCGGAGCCAGCAAATCGGAAAGCCACACATCGATCCGCACCGACGCACCCGTCGTCGGATCCACCGACTCGAAGCGCTCGCCGAGCGGCGTAAGCCGAACCGGACCTCGGGGTGTGTAACCGTCGGAGCTCGAAGAGCCCGAGGAGCTGGGTTTCTGCGACGCGCCCGACATGGGGGGCGGCGCATCGTAACAGCCCCGCGCGGGAGACTGATCGCCGCGGATCGCACAACGGACCGCGCCGCACGCACCCTGCGTCTGCAGAAAGCCAGCCCGTGCCCCCTTTCCGCCGGTCCGCCGCAAGGGTACAAACCGGCCGCCTCAGGTGAGGTGGCAGAGTGGCCGAATGCGGCACCTTGCTAAGGTGTTGAGCTGGAAAATCCGGCTCCGAGGGTTCGAATCCCTCCCTCACCGCCAATGATGCGACCGGCCAGTTTTGCGATCGGCCAGTCCTGCAAACGGCCCGTCCAGCAATCGGCCGATCTTGCGACGGACACGATGGCCTCAGGTTCTCCGACCCCGATGTTTTTCCCACGCCGCGTGATTGCGGTTGCGCTCTTACCGGCGATCGCCGCCGCCGGCTGCGCCGTCGACCGGAGGCTGCGCATCGAGACGCAGCCCGCTGGAGCCGACGTGTTCGTCGACGGCCGGAGCCTTGGCTCGGCGCCGGTCGAATATGTGTTCACACATTACGGCGTGCGGCGAATCCGCGTGGAGCATGCGGGATTTCAGCCGCTCGAGCAGGTCTATGAGATCGATGCCCCGTGGTACGGCGCCTTTCCATTTGATTTGTTCTCGGAAGTGTTGATTCCACTTTGGCGGGAAGACCACCGCGAGCTCGCCATTGCACTCCTGCCGAAGGGCGCAGGCGTAGAGGAATCGGAAGAGATGGCGACGAAGCGGGAGGCCGCGGCCGTGCTGCGCGCGAAGGCGCTGCGCCGCTGGATCCCCAACGAGGAGCCGCCCAAGTGAATCGATGGACTCGAGAGGCTCTGCGCGGAAAGCGCGTGACAGTGATGGGGCTCGGCCTCTTTGGGGGCGGCACCGCCGCCACGCGATTTTTGGTATCGCACGGAGCTCATGTGATCGTCACAGATCAGCGCGACGCGCCGGCACTGCGCGAGTCGATCGCGGCGCTCGGCGATCTGCCGGCCGGATCTGTGGAGTATCATCTCGGCGGCCACGACCTCGCTGATTTTACAAATGTAGACGTGGTCGTCGCCAATCCGGCGGTGGCCCCAAGCTCGCCCTATCTCCAAGCGGCACGTCAGGCTGGTGTCGCGATCACAAGCGAGTTCGAGCTTTTTGTGCACTTGTGCACCGCCCGCGACGTGGTGGCGATCACCGGCACGAATGGCAAGACGACGACCACGACGCTGATCGGGCAGGTGCTCACGGAGTCGCGTCCGCGAGTCTTCGTCGGCGGCAACCTGGGGCGCTCGCTGCTCGAGTCGCTTGCGGTCATCGAGCCCGACGACACGGTGGTGCTGGAGGTGTCGTCCTTTCAGCTCGAGGCCCTCGACGCGCCGATCGGTTGGCCGCGGGTTGCGGTGGTGACGAACCTGAGTCCCGACCACCTCGACCGCCACGGCACCATGGAGTCGTATGGGGCGGCAAAGCGGCGCATCGTCGAGCGGATGACTTCGGAATGCACCGCCGTATTGAATGCCTCCGATCGCTGGACTGCCCCCTTTTCAAAGGCAACTCAGGCGGAAGTTCGGTGGTACTCAAGCTCCGATCCCGTCGAGTATCGGCGCTCCATCCGCGGGGGCGAACCGTGGTTGGAAGAGCACCGGGCGGGACACATTGAGCCGCTGATCCCGACAGCCGAGATTCAAGTTCCCGGTGAATTCCAGCTCGCGAACGTATTGGCGGCGGCTGCCGCCACCCGAGCCCTGGGTGTCCCCGCAACGAAGTTCCGTGAAGTTGCCCGCAACTTCCGTGGAGTGGCCCACCGCCTACAACGTCTGGAGGCGGTGGGCGGCGTCGAGGTTTTCGACAACGCCGTCTCGACGGTCCCCGAATCGACCATCTCCGCCCTTTCTGCCCTCACGGGGCCGTTGCGCTGGATCGCAGGCGGCAAGAGCAAGCAGCTCGACCTCGAGGAGCTCGTCACCACCGCAAAGCGGCGAGTGCGCCATGTGTACGCGTATGGAGCGGCGGCGAATGAACTCGCAGCGGCCGCGACCCGCGTCGGCCTCCCGGTTTCGACCTTTGGACGCCTCTCAGAGGCCTTCGCCGCCTGCCTCGCCGACGCGCGGCAGGGCGAAACGGTCCTTTACTCGCCGGCCTTTCCCTCCTACGACCAGTATCGAAACTTCACCGAGCGCGGCGCCGAGTTTCTCCGCCTCGTGGAGGCGGCCCGCCAAGGGCTCCCGCGCGGCGAAGCGTCCGCGTCGGGTGCGTAGCAGCCCGCCGAATCCCCATGAACCACCCCCCCACTTGCGGCCATTGCAATAATAAGGCGGCCATGATTCACGTCGCCGAGCTCGTCGAGCGCGATGGCAAGAAGGCGTGGGAGCTGCAGCACGTCTGCGAGTCGTGCGCGCGCGAGGTCGGACTGCCGCAGACGAAGCTCGTCGATTCGCTCCTACAAATGGCGCCCATCACGGCGCTGGTCTCGAAGCTCGAGCCGTCGTGCCCCGGCTGCTCGCTGCGCTTCTCGGAGTTCCGTCGCAATGGGCGCGTCGGCTGCGAGGAATGTTACAAAGCGTTCCGCGACGTGCTGACCGACGTGCTCGAGAAAGCGCATGCCGGCAAAACCCGGCATGTGGGGCGCGGGCCGGGGGCCGCGGGCGCGGCCGCCGGAGTGCAGGACGATCTCGAGGTGCTCCACCGCAAGTTGAAGGTGGCGGTGGAGAGCGAGGCCTATGAAGAGGCCGCACGGCTACGAGATCGCATTCGCACTCTCGAGAAGGGCTCCGAGGGCTGAGCGCGGCGTAAGTCGCCTCGCATCGGCGTAGCATCCCGCCGACGCGGCTCCGGAGTCTGACCGCGCACTCCGCCGCCTTCTCGATCCTTCAAAGCGGGTTACTCACCGGCTGCGCGCACGATGACCGCGAGCCCAGGTTGCTGCTCCTGCCACACAGAAGAATCTGTCTGCAGCGCGGCTCTGGCTCCGGTCGATCAAAGCGCCGATGCCGGCCGTCTGCCGGCCACTAGGAAACCACCCCATGTTTGACCGCTTCACCGACCGCGCCAAGAAGGTGATGGCCCTGGCCCGCCAGGAGGCGCAGCGTTTCAACCACGAGTACATCGGCACGGAGCACATGCTCCTCGGCCTGATCCAGGAGGGGTCGGGTGTTGCGGCGAATGTGCTCAAGCAGATGAACGTTGATCTGGAGAAGATCCGCCACGAGGTGGAGAAGATCGTCAAGACAGGCCCGCCCACGGTCACGATGGGGCAGCTCCCGTTCACGCCGCGCGCCAAGAAGGTGCTTGAGCTCTCGATGGAGGAGGCGAGCGCCCTTGGTCACAATTACATTGGCACGGAGCACCTGCTGCTCGGCCTGATCCGCGAGCAGGAAGGCATCGCGGCGCAGGTGCTGATGAATCTCAATATTAAGCTCGAGGACGTCCGCGAGGAGGTGCTCGAGTTCCTCGGTGCCGAGGAGCAGTCGGAACCGCAGGAGGAGCGCGAGGAGTCGTCCGCGCCGGGCACCGGCGGTGCGACGCCGGGCGCTCCGCGCGAGTCGGGCGGCGCCAGCAAGAGCAAGACGCCGGCTCTCGATGCCTTCGGCCGCGACCTCACGGAGCTCGCGCGCGAGAACAAGCTCGATCCGGTGATCGGCCGCAAGAATGAGATCGAGCGCGTGGTGCAGATCCTGTCGCGCCGTTCGAAGAACAACCCGGTGCTGCTCGGCGAGGCGGGCGTCGGCAAGACGGCGATCGTCGAAGGGCTCGCGCAGCTGATCGTGAAGGGGCAGGTGCCCGAGATTCTGCGCGGCAAGCGAATTGTGGTGTTGGATCTGGCGATGATGGTCGCCGGAACCAAGTATCGCGGCCAGTTCGAGGAGCGCATCAAGGCGGTGATGACCGAGGTGCGCCGCGCAAAAGATGTGATTCTCTTTATTGATGAGCTTCACACATTGGTCGGCGCTGGCGGCGCCGAGGGCGCGATCGACGCGAGCAACGTGCTGAAGCCGGCGCTCTCGCGCGGCGAGATCCAGTGCATCGGCGCGACGACGCTGGACGAGTACCGCAAATACATCGAAAAGGACGGCGCGCTGGAGCGCCGTTTCCAGACGATCATGGTGGAGCCGCCGTCGAAGGCCGATGCGCTCGAGATCCTGAAGGGTCTGCGCGATCGCTACGAGGCGCACCATCGTGTGAAGATCACCGATAGCGCGCTCGAGCAGGCGGTTGAGCTGTCGACTCGTTACATTACAGGCCGCTTCCTGCCGGACAAGGCGATCGACGTCATCGACGAAGCCGGCGCGCGCGTGCGCCTGAAGACGATGGCCGCACCGCTCGACCTCAAGGAGATCGACGCCGAGATTGCGAAGCTCGACCGCGAGAAAGAGGAGTCGGTTGCGGCGCAGGATTTCGAGCGCGCGGCGCAGCTGCGCGACAAGGCCTTCCGTCTTCGCAAGAAGAAGGAAGAGATGCAGAAGAACCACCGCCGCAAGGAGTCGTCGCGCGAGTACGACGGCGTGGTGAACGAGGAGGTTGTCGCGGAGACGGTCTCCAAGATGACGGGCATTCCGCTGACGCGCCTCGAGAAGGGCGAAGCGGAGCGCTTGCTCCAGATGGAAAACGAGCTCACGAAGGAAGTGATCCATCAGGACGACGCGGTGCGCGCGATCGCGAAGGCGATTCGCCGTGCGCGCTCGGGCCTGAAGGATCCTCGCCGTCCGATGGGTTCGTTCATCTTCCTCGGCCCGTCGGGCGTCGGTAAGACGCACTTGTCGAAGTCGCTCGCGAAGTTCATGTTCGGCGACGAGAACGCAATTGTGCAGATCGACATGTCGGAATACATGGAGAAGCACAATGCGTCGCGTCTCGTCGGCGCGCCTCCCGGATATGTGGGTTACGAGGAGGGCGGTCAGCTCACGGAGAAGATCCGCCGCCGGCCGTACGCCGTGGTGCTGCTCGACGAGATCGAGAAGGCGCACCCCGATGTGTT
The DNA here is from genome assembly GCA_016792805.1 of Planctomycetota bacterium. GTDB lineage: Bacteria > Planctomycetota > UBA1135 > UBA1135 > JACQFD01 > JAEUHX01. The sequence continues at coordinate 156,477 of JAEUHX010000061.1, read as the reverse complement.
TAATATGCTCCTCCAGATCATGGAGGAGGGGCGCCTGACCGACTCGTTCGGTCGCCACATCGATTTCAATAATGTGATCGTGATCATGACCTCCAACATCGGAGCCGACCTGCTGAAGAACTCGGCGGGCCTTGGCTTCTCGAAGACGTCGGAGGTGATCAGCCGCGACAAGGTGCGGGCGATGCTGATGAAGGAAGTCGAGCGGTTCTTCCGCCCCGAGTTCCTGAACCGCGTCGACGAGGTGATCACGTTCAACCAACTCACCAAGGACGACCTGCGCCGGATTATTGGCGTTGAGATGAATAAGGTTTTGGCGCGCCTGCGCGACAAGGCCATTCATCTGGAGCTGTCGCCTGAGGCCGAGGATTTCCTCATCGAGAAGGGCTTCCACCAGGACTACGGCGCGCGCCCGCTGCGCCGCGCCATCGAGCGCTACGTGGAGGATCCGCTCGCCGAGGAGCTGCTCCGCACCGGCATCGGCACGGAGATGCGCGCCCTGCGCGCCGTGCTGAAGGAGGGCGCGATCACTTTCGATCCGATCTCGCTCCCGCCGAAGGAAGAGCCGGTCGGCGCCGGCGCCGCAGCCGCGCCCTCCTCGGGCGACGCCCCCGCGGCCCCGCAGGGATCGAAGGAATCGTAAGGTTCCCTTCCATTTATGATGCTCACCGATGCGCGCGCAAGCGCGCATCGGTGTTTAGGGGGGGCTATCCTTCGGCAGGATGTAGTGCTCCCCTGAAGTCAAGCCAAGAGAGCGGCTTGACTTCAGGGGAGCACTACACACCCACCAGATCTTCCAACGCATTGGCCAGTGCTGCTTCGATTCGCGCGCCCAATCCAAATCGATAGGACTTTGCAAACTTCGCAACAGCCGCGATCGTCCACAGGAGAAGATCCGACACAACGATGACAGCACGCGGCGTCGCGGGCGCAGGTCGAAACTGTTACGAAAGCGGCTCCAGAGGCTCGTCGTCCGCTTCGGCTTGCTCAGCCATAACTGTAGAAATTTTCCCGGCGCTTCGCGCCGCGAGAAAGAAAAGGAAAGAGAGTAAATTGCAGAGGGAATCAGGGAGTCCTCGCGGCACGAAACCCGACATTCTCAAAACGGAACGACGGACCGAACCTGTCGCGGTCCGACACGCGGCAGTACAGAGGATTGTAGTTCCAGGAGCCGCCGCGCAGCACGCGGGCCGAACCCGCACTCGGCCCTTTGGGATCCCGCGCTTCTTTGCTCCCAAGAGATTTGTACTCTCCATCGGAATACCAATCGGCACACCATTCCCATGCATTGCCGATGAGATCACTAAATCCCCATCGGCTCGGCGCGAAGGTGCCAACTGGAGCGGTCACGTCATGCCCATCGTCGAACGAAAATGAATCCCCAAAAAAGCCAAACTTCGCCTTCGAGGCGGGCCCAAGCACATTGGCAAATCCTCGACCGCCATCGGGGTCCTCTCCCCATGGGTAGCGCGTCGTAGCACCTGCGCGTGCAGCAAACTCCCACTCCGCTTCCGTGGGAAGCCGGAGCCCGTACTTTGCGCAGAACGCCTCAGCCTCTTCATGAGACACCATCACCACCGGCTGCGCCTCACCATCGAGGTTCACACTTTTGAAGGAGCCTGAGCTGTGCGCTGCATCGTGCTTTCTGTACTGACCATTCGTCACCTCGTAGCGGCCCAGGTAGAAGGGGCTCGTGATCACTACCGTGTGAGCCGGATTCTCATCACCCTCGGCATTCGCATCACCAGGACTCGCACCTCGCCGATAGCTTCCGGCGGGCACAAGTAAGAACTCAATTCCCGTGCCCTTGTCCCTGACTCGCCACGGTAGCCCACTCTCCAGGATTCTCTGCAGCACCGCCGGATCTGTCACAATCTTGGGATCCGGCTCGGCCTCCAGCGTGTCGGCCCACGCCAGGATTCGAACAGTTGGTTTGCGCGGGCTTGAGTCAGCGAGTGGCCTGAGGCGGATCGCTCTTGCGATTTGGCCGTACGCATCCAAAAAGTGATCTCGAGTTATTCCGCGCCCCTCCAAAGCCAAACCAATCGTTGAAATCGGGCCACTGCCGAGCTGCTTGCTCAGGGCGGCTGGCGTCAGCCCGAGTTCGGATGCAGCCTGTGCGATCCCAACCACCTCGTTTTGGAAGTCTTGGTACACCGCGTGGACCACTTCGCGTCCACGAGAGTCGGTTACCTCAACGCCGAGATCGCGCGACGCCTTCAGGAAGCGGTCGCTGTCCGCCGCGAGAGTTTTCTTGAACTCCTCGGCTGTGGGATGAAGATCCCGAATGACCTTCGCCTCACCGCGTGTAAACGCTGTTCCTCTTGGCTGGCTGAGGCTCTCGACCGCCTCACGAACGGTATCTGTCTTAACCTGCATTCCGCGGCTGTGGCAACTGATGCAGGAGATGCCATTTAAAATCACGCTGCCTTTTCCAGCGGACTCAAGGTGGTCCTTCACAATATCGGAAGGCCCCTCATTGATTCGCTTGCCCTTGGCGTCCACGAGCAGATAGGCCTGCATGCCGTTGGGAAGACTCCAGATCAGCTCGCCTCCATCCTGGATAAACGCCCTCTCTTTCTGCTCTTGAGTAAGGTGGGGCAACGATGCGGGTCCGAATGGCCGATCGAAAATGCTCTTCTCTCCATTGTTCCCTGCGAAATCATAACTCTTCCAATAGGCGCCTGGATACTTGAGAATCTCATGGCGCTCGATCAGGCGGTTATGGTCAGAAACGCCCGAGCGGCTGTCGTCTGCGGACCGGCCGCCACGGAATCCGGCTCGTTTGGCTCGCCCCGCCGCGATGTTGGCGGCTGCGTCGATGCCCAGGAAGCGCTCGATGGCGTCGGCGGAGTCCAGAGCTGTCGAGTTTTCCATTGGCGCCAGCAGATCGTGATAGAGCGGGGGCTGCGCCGCGTGGAATACAAACCAATCGGCACGCACATAGGCCATGGGCGACGTCGTGAGCTTTTGTATCCTCTCTTCTTGATCGAGCCCGTGCAGCACGAAGTAATTCTTCTCCACCGCGAGAATGCTCTTCCATTTCGACTCATGCCACGAAAGCTCCCGGAGCAGAATGCGGGCGATCGCCGAGCCCTTCCCGAAAAACTTCGGCAACGCAAGCTTTGGGTTCCAGGAGAGGCTGTTGAGTAGCTTGATGAGCCCGCGCCGCTCAATGCTCAGCCGCTCTTCGCTAGCTCCTGCATTGTAAAGATGCCAGAAAGTAAAGTATCGCGCCTGCTTCTGGTCAGCAGGAGAAAGCGTATTCAGATCCTCAACAATCGCCTGAAGCCACTCTTCCTCATCTACAAATGGCGGCGGCGTGGCCGCTGCGGGAGCTGAGCTCGGCTTCACCTCGCCGGGCAATGGAAATTTCGCGAGAGCCCACGCCCTCAACGTGTCCTGCTCGCCCTGCACCAGCGGCTCGAACTCATTCTGCTTGTTGCGGGGCATGTCCGCGTCGGGTCCAAGCGTCTTCGTGAAGAGCAGGGACTCGAGCGGCTCCTTGAGGTTCACGAAGCGCGGCGTCGCCCGAAGCTCGGCGATCTTGTCGACGATCCCGAAGCGCTTCTTGGGCTTCTCGAGATGGGAGCCGTGGCAGTCACCACAGCGCTTCTTCAGAATCTCAAGCGCATCCGCTCCCAGGTCGCGAACCTGTTCCGCGCTCGGGGACTGGCCCTGGGATTGCGACGAAAAAGCCGCCAGCGCGGCGAAGCACCAGAACAGGAGAACGATCGCGGACCTTCGCATCGACGGGATGTTTCGCATGCAATCCAGGGTCTCTCGGAGCCCGAGTGAGGCTCTCGGAGAGGATCGTAGGGTGTCGGGCGGGCGCTGGTGAAGGGCGTACTGACTCTGGCTAGCAATGCCGGCCTCGACCTTCGTGAGAGTGAGTTGGCTGCTTTCGCCCACACAGTGCCAACCGCGAGGAGGTCGACTTAACCGGAATTTTCGATCTTCAGACTTGAGAGTGGGCGCTCGGAGATCTGGGGCCTACCCGAATCGCGCGTTGATGGAACAGGACGCGGGCTTCGTTCGATTCAACGATCATCAATCGTCTGACGCTCAGTCCGATGAGATCTTGTCCGTCGACCTCAGAGGGCGCCCTCAAAACCTGGCCCTGGCTCAGGGCCACACTGCTCGGAACCTGGCCTTGGCGCAGGGCCACTTTCCCCAGAACCTGGCCCTGAACCAAGGCCAGGTTGCGCGGGGCTCTCTCTACCGCGCGTCGGGTCGGAGCTGTGTGTGATTCGAATGGGTGCTGATGGGGACACGGCTTGGGAGCGGAGTCTCGTGCTCGATGGACGCGAGAGAGCGCGCAGCGGCGCCTCGCCGCACTCCGAAGCAGGATCCGCCCCGCGAGCCGCAGAATCCACAGTGGGCGTTCCTGCGACGCAGCGGTGCGTTTGCCAGAAGGAATTTTCCGTCCACTCCAATTTACTTCGAAGTTTTTTCGACTAGGCTCCAAAAAGATCCTGTACGCTGCTCGCCCCAAGAGGCAGGCACTCTGCCGGGACCGCCCGATGCTTAGCCGCCAAATAGCCTCCATCATCGCGGACGACCTCCAAGAGAAGATGGTCTTGCTTGCCGGGCCGAGGCAATGCGGCAAGACCACTGTTGCGAGGCAGCTACTCGACGCAACATCAGGTCACTATTACAATTGGGACGTGGCAGCGGATCGGCGCGCCATTCAGAAGGCCGAGCTCGACGAAGCGTCTCCACTCTGGGTCTTCGATGAGTTGCACAAATTTGGCCGCTGGCGAAACTGGCTCAAGGGACAATACGACGTCCATCACGAGCGCCATCGCATCCTCGTGACGGGAAGCGCTCGGCTAGACTACTATCGACGGGGAGGAGATTCGCTGCAGGGGCGATACCACGCACATCGCCTCCACCCGTTCACGCTCTCCGAGGTCCTCCAGCTTCCCGCGCCTGAAAAGTGGGATTCAGTTCCGCTTCTCGGGAGAACCCCTCCTGCAGGCGCTCAAGAGGCTCTCGACGCCTTACTACAGTTGGGCGGGTTCCCCGAGCCTTTCCTCAAGGGGTCCGACCGGGCCGCTGCTCGCTGGCGCCATGAGTACGGAGACCGCCTTGTTCGGGAAGAGGTGCGCGATCTCGAGCGCGTCCGCGAGCTGGAGCGCATGGAGCTGCTATACGACAGGCTCCCCGAGATCGTCGGCTCGGTCCTCTCCATCAACAATCTTCGAGAAGACCTCGAGGTCTCGTTCAAGACTGTGGATTCTTGGGTCGCCATCTTCGAGCGGCTGTATTCATGCTTCCGCCTCGCCCCGTTTGGCCCTCCGCGCATCAAGGCCGTGCGTAAGGGACAGAAGCTCTATCTATGGGATTGGGCACGCGTCGAGAACGCGAGCGCACGCTTCGAGAATCTCGTCGGACTTCACCTGTTGCGATTCCAACATTGGTGTGAAGACGTGGAGGGCGCGAAAGTCGAGATTCGCTACTTCCGAAATATCGTCGGGAAGGAAGTTGATTTCTTGATTCTCAAGAATCGAGTTCCGTGGATCGCCGTCGAAGTCAAGGAAGGCGATCAATATTTGTCGGATGGACTTCGTTACTTGCTCGAGCGGGTGTCCATCCCCTATGCGTTTCAGATCAGCCATCGCGGCACGAAGGACTATCGAGTGCCCGACATTGGAAAGTCTTTTGTGCGCGTGATGCCTGCTGCGGGATTCCTTACGAATCTCCCGTAGGGGCGGCGCACGCGCCGGACCATTGCGCGCGTGCGCGCGCGGATGAAGTAACCGACGGGGAATTCGGACTTCCGCGGGGCCACGGCCCCGCTCAACCGGTCGGCGCACGCGCCAACCCCACTTATCGATTGGGTCGCTGCTCAGGCGCCCGGGGCGGCGCTGCCCTTCAACCGCGCTTCCAGGCGGTCCATATCCTGCGGGAGCCACTTCGAGAAGATCAATAAAAGGAGCCCGCCCACGGCAACGATCGGCGGCGCCAGAAGGAACGCATAGCGCAGCGCCTCCCCCGGGCTGTAGCCGTGGGAACCGGCGAGGCGGTCGCTGATCCAGCCGATGATCGTCGGCGACGCCGCGTCGCCCAGCATGTGAATCGTAAAAATCATCGCCGCGAACGCCGTCGCGCGCACGTTCGGCATCGAGACGTTCAAGATCGCCGCGTTGAGCGGGCCGCTATTACAGAAAAGGAAGAAGATGCCAAGCCCGCCCAGGGTCCAGAACACTTCCCGCGACGACGCGAGGAATGCAATCAAAAGCACCGCCGCGCTCAGCAGCAGCGTGATACCAGGCACCACGAAGTGCGCGGCCGTCGTCCAGCGCCGCGCATAGTCGGCGAAGAAGCCACCCGCGACCGTGCCGACCGTCCCCGCCGCGGCCACCACAATTCCGACGATCTGCCCCGCCTCAGACTGCGTGTAGCCGTGCACGCGCTGCACGAACGCCGGCACCCAGTGGGCGAGCCCGCCAATGGCAAACGTCATGGCCGTCGTCGCGGCCACATTCACAAGAAACGATTTCGTGGTGAGGAGCTCCATCACGGAGACCCACGAAAACTTGCCATTCTCCGCAACGGAACTGAGGTCCGCATCCATACCGCCGCGCCGCGGTTCCCTGAGGAACATCGCCAGGACCGCGAGGCAGAGCCCGGGAATGCCGCCCGAGAAGAACGCGTAGCGCCACCCCTCGTGAATACCGATCGAGCACAAAAGCCCGTTGTGCTCGGCGCCGATGGCGTGGCCGAAATGTTGCCCGATGTAGCCACCCCACGCGTAGCCAGCGGCGGTGCCGACCGGTAGAGCCAAATAAAATACCGACAGCGTCCGCGAGCGGCTCTCCTTGGAGAACAGATCAGAGAGGAACGCTGGCGCAACAATTCCGTAGCCCGCCTCGCCGACGCCGGTCATGGCACGCGCGATCAGCAGATGTTCAAAATCCTGCGCGAACGCGCTCGCCACCGTGGCCAACGACCAGAGCAGGATCCCCGTGACAATCAGCGTGCGCCGCTTGACCCGGTCCCCGAGGTACCCGGCCGCCGGGCTCACAATCGTGTACACAATGAAGAACGCAGAGCCCAGCATCCCGATCGCGCCGTCGTCGATTGCGAAGCTTTGCTTGACCGAATCTACGACCGGCGGCAGCACGTTCCGGTCGAGATAATTGATCAGGTTAATGAAAGACAGCACGCCGAGCGCATACCACGCATAGCCGGGCGAAACGGCGCGCGGTGCGGTAGACGGCGAGGCAGCGTTCGGTGCGTTCACGGGAAGCGGGGCGGGATTCTAGAGACCCCGGCCCTTCGCGCGCGGAAGTCGATTCGCTGCCCGTGGGAAGAGTGCTCCGCTAAGCGAGCACGAGGATTTTTGGCGAGATCGAGGAGGACCGCCGCAGGCGTAGCCAAGGAGCAACGCCGAGGCGGTCCGACGATGAGATCGCCGAAAAGCCCGCGGGCGCAGCTCGGATGACTTTTGCCACGGGCAGCTTAGACGCGACGCCGCTTCGTGCCCCGCTTCGCCGTCGCCCCCTTCTCGGCGGGCGCGGACGGCGGCGCAGGCCCCTCAGCCGCAGCGCCCTTCGGCTTCGCCGCCGCCGCAGGCTTCCTTCTCACCCGCGGCGGTGCGCTCGGTGCGCGGAACATCAGCACCGAAAGCGGCGGCATCGTCACAGCGATCGAGAACGGCTTGCCGTGGTGCGGCTCCGCCTGCGCCTCGACAACGCCATAATTCCCGAGCCCGCTGCCGCCGTACTCCTTTGCGTCGCTATTCAGAATCTCCCGGTAGACGCCGCCGCGCGGCACGCCGATGCGATAGCCGTATCGCGGCACCGGCGTGAGATTCGCAATAACTACGACGGCGTCGCGCCGCTCCTCCGACGGCCCCTCCGCGGCGTCGGCTCCGCTTTCGGAACTCGCGGCCGCCTCGAGCGGGGCAAACCGAAGCCACGAAAAAGTGGTCTGATCCACATCTGTGAAGTCGATCCACTGGAAGCCCTCCCACGACTCGTCGAGGGCGTGCAGCGGTGCATGCTCGCAATAGGTGCGATTGAGATCAGCCACCCACTTCGAGACGCCCGCGTGCAGCGGATACTCGAGCACGTTCCACTCGAGCTGCGATTCGTGATTCCACTCGGTCCAGGGCGCCAGCTCGCTTCCCATGAAAAGCAGCTTCTTGCCCGGAAGACCATACATCATTCCGTAGAGCGAGCGCAGGTTCGCGAACTTCTGCCACTCATCTCCCGGCATTTTATAGAGGAGGCTCCCCTTCAGGTGCACGACCTCGTCGTGGCTCAGCACCATAATGAAGCGCTCACTCCACGAATACGACAGCGCGAAAGTCACCAATCCGGTGTGGTGCTTCCGATAGATCGGGTCCTTACGGAAGAACTCGAGGTAGTCATGCATCCACCCCATGTTCCATTTGTAGTGAAATCCGAGGCCGCCGACGTAGGCCGGGCGCGTGACCCCAGCGAAGGCCGTCGACTCCTCCGCGATCACGGCCGCGCCTGGGAACCGCTCCGACACGAGCGTATTCACATTTCGGAGCAGCTCGATCGCCTCCAGGTTCTCCCGCCCGCCGTACTTGTTCGCCACCCACTCGCCGGCCTTCCGCGAATAATCGAGGTAGACCATCGACGAGACAGCGTCGACGCGCAGCCCGTCGATGTGAAACTTATCGAGCCAGAAGAGTGCGTTCGCGGCGAGGAAACTCACAACTTCGGGGCGACCAAAGTTAAAAATGTAGGTCTGCCAATCTTGGTGGAACCCCTGGCGCGGGTCGATGTGCTCGTACATCCCCGTCCCGTCGAAGCGGGCCAGCGCCCACGCGTCGGTCGGAAAATGGGCCGGCACCCAGTCGAGAATCACACCAATTCCCTCGCGATGGAGCGCGTCCACGAGCGCCATGAAGTCACGCGGGCCGCCGTAGCGCGAGGTCGCAGAGAAGTAGCCCGAGACCTGGTAGCCCCAGGAGCCGTAGTAGGGATGCTCGGCCACCGGCAGCAGCTCCACATGAGTGAAGCCCATGCTCTTCACGTATCCCGGCAGCAGATCCGCCAGCTCGCGATAGGTGTGGAACCGCTTGGGGTTGTCGGCGGGACGGCGCCACGATCCCAAGTGAACTTCATAAATCGCCATCGGCTGGCCCGCCGTCGTCAGGCTTCGCGCCTCCATCCACTTCGAGTCGCCCCAGCTGTAGCCTCCCAGCTCCTCGACGATCGAAGCGCTCATGGGCGGCACCTCCGAGCGGAAGGCCACCGGATCGCTGTGGGCCACCGCCTCGCCGTCTTGCCGCACGACTTCGTATCGATACAGCGCGCCGGGCCCAATCCCGGGAATGAACAATTCCCAGCAGCCGAAATCGTGGAGCTTGCGCATCGGGTGGTAGCGTCCGTCCCACCCATTGAAATCGCCGATCACGCTCACCCGCAGCGCGGCCGGCGCCCACACCAGAAATCGAGTCCCGCGCGCCGTGTCGACGGTCACGGAATGGGCGCCGAATTGCTCATACATCCGAATCCCGCGGCCCGACGCGAACGCCCGAAGATCCTTCTCGGAAACCAGCGATCCGAAGCGATACGGATCCTCGACCTGTCGCTCCTGACCGTGCGTGCCGGTCACGGAGAGCACATATCGCGGCGCGCTCGCGCCATTGCCGATCTCCGCCTCAAAAATCCCCGACTCGTGGAACCGCCGCATCGGCACCGGTGAAGCCGACGCATCGTCGATCAGTCGGACGGAAACGCGCACCGCATCATATAGATGCGCGCGCACCACCCATTTCTCACCGACGCGATGGGCGCCGAGCACGGAGAACGGGTCGTCGTGCCGACCCCGCACGAGCCGCGAGATGTCGGCTTCGGAGAGCGTCGGCGCGGCCACGGTCGGAGCCAGCCTTAGGGCACGAATCGCGGGAGGTGCTGCCGCCAATAAGGCCAATCATGGCCGAAGACTCCCGGCCAGATCTCGCCATGCACATTCAGCCCCTTGCGCTTCAGGATCCCGATGAACTCGCGGTTCTTGTCGACGAGCGTGTCCTGCTCGCCCGTCGCCACGACGAACTCCACATTTCTTAGCCGTGCGACCCAGCCGTCATCCATGTTCGGGACGTAGGCGGTCGGGCAGTGGAAGTAGGCCGAATCGTTCCACGCACCGTCGAGGAAACTGTGAATATCGTAAACGCCCGAGAACGACACGACGCGCTTCACCGCCTCGGGGTAGCGGCAGGCAAGGTTCATGGCGTGGTAGGCGCCGAATGACGCACCGTACGTGATCAGATCGCTTCGCTGCGCGCGATTCTGGATCATCGGGATCAGCTCGTGGCGCAGATAGGTGTCGTACTGCTCGTGGCGGGCAACGCGCACGAGCGGAGGCACCTGCTTATTGTACCAACTCTCCAAATTTACAGTGTCGCAGCAGATCACTTGCAGCTCGCCGGCCTGGATCTTCGGCGCGAGCGCATTGATCAGTAAGAAATCTTCCGCTTCATAAAACTTCGAGGCTGCGGTCGGAAAAATCAGGAGCGGGCGTCCGGTCGTTCCGAACCAGAGGAACTCCATGCGGCGTCCAAGGCTCGGGCTATCCCAGGCGGAGTATTCGCGATGCATGCGTGCGGCGGGCTGCGTTCGGGGGTCGGTGAGGGTGTTCAAGGGGGCGGAGAGAATAGCGAACGGGACGCGTTCAGGTCACCCACCGCCTGCTAGCGCAGGTAGCGCTCGAGCGTACGGTCCCACCAGAGCCCGCTCTCCCTTCGCGTCGCAGAATCGGTCATGTGGTAGGTCCAAAGCCCCACACGCACGAGCTTTGGTGGTTTCGGCGGCAGGGACTCCGGCGTAAACAGCCACGAGACGGATTGGGGCTCTTCATGGAGCCTCGCCGCGAGACGGCCGAGCAACGGGCCGCTCTGCGGGCGGAGCGCGTAGAACCAGAGTCGGAAGTCGACGCGCGGCTGATGGGGCGCCACGAAGGGCGGCGCGCGCCGCGGGTCGCCGGGCTTGTAGCGCATCTCGAGCTCGCGCCAGTCGATTCCGTCGTCGCTCCACTCGAAGACAAGCTCGGGGCGGCGTTCGGTCATGTGTACAAACAGATGATACACATTCACCGTTCGGAGCTTCATGCCTTCTTCCACAATTCGGCGCAGCGGCTCAGGCGCGCTCCAGCGCAGGATGCCAACCGCGAAGGCGAGCAGGGAGAGCGCGAGGAGCGCGCCGCAAGCAGCCGTCGAGGCGATGTGCCGCCACGAGCCCAACCACGCCGCTCGCCACGGCAGCGCGGCGGGGACGGCTTGCGGCAGCGCCGGAATGCACAGCATGACGGAGAGCAGATTGAAGAAGCCATAATTCGCCGTGAGCGCAATGGGCACTTGCAAGCAAACAATTCCAACAAGCGCCCAGCGCCGGATACGCCACGGAGCTAAAAGTGCGAACGGCAGAATGAGTTCCGCGAAGAGCGTCCACCAGCCGGCCGCGAGATGGGCGCCGCGCGGCATCTGGTGCGCGTACCAGCCGAGCCAGGTGGGGATCGGCGCCGTCTCGTAGTACGCGATGAGCGCCGTCGGTTCCCTCCAGCTCCAGCCGGGGTCGCCGCCGACGACCTTCGCGATCCCCGACTCGAAGTGCAGCAAAAACAGAAGTGCGACGAGAAGCGCGCGAGCCGCCGGATGGGCGGCCGGCGGCGGCGATCGGAACGGCCGGAGCCCGCTCGGCGCATAGAGCCACGAGAAGAAGAGCGTCTGGATCAGCAGCGAATCCCACTGAAAGCCAAGGAACTCATTGCAAGCTACCGTAAGCGAAAGATACAGAACCCAGGCCCCGGCAATACAAATCCGCGGAGCAGCGAGAAGCATGAGCCCGATCGAGAGCAGCGCCCCCACGGCGCACGCCCCAAGGAGGAGCGCATCCGACGCTCCGAACCAGAAGAGCATCGGCATGCGATGGAGACGCTCTGCAAGACCGACGCCGGAACCCCACACATCCTCTGCTCGGCGAAGGAGTTCCTCCAGAGGCAGGAGCCCGTCGGTGCCGATGAGCCCGCGCACCTGCACGCCGAGCGAGAGGAAGGCGAGAAGCGAGACCGCTCCCAGCGCCCGGAGATAGAGCGCGCGGGAGTCGACGCTGCGCACAAAGGCCACCGATGCGTTACTTCGGCGGCGCCTTCTTCGTGCTCGCGAGGAAGTCCACTACATCGAGGAACTCCTCATCGGGAAGTCGCTCAAACCCTTCGGGCATGAGCGAAAGCGAGTCGGTGCGGATCTCATCGACGTCGCTCCGCGGCACCACGCGCGACTGCCCCGTCGAATCGAGCAGCTCGTAGGCGCTCTTGGTCTCGGCCAACAGCCGCCCCGTGATCACGTCGCCCTGCTTCGTCCACACAAACCAGCGCCGATAATTGGCTTCGACGACGCGGTTCGGATCGACAAGGTGCATCACGATGTCCTCGCGCTTTCCGTCGTGGATGCCCGCCAGATCGGGCCCGACCTTTCCGCCGGCTCCGCCAATGGCGTGGCAGGTGACGCAGCTATTCCGGAACGCCTCGCGGCCGCGGACCGGATCACCACTTTTCGATAGAAGTGTAAGTTTCTCGGTGATGAGCTTCGCCTTCTCGTCGGACGAAGCGGCTGCAGCTCGCGTGGCAAAGGCGCGCTCCGCCCGCTCTCGCCACTGCGGGTCGCGCCGAGCGAGGGCGCGCGCCGTTTGATCGGGATCGAGATCGGCGCGCGTGAGCTTTCCCGCTTCGACCGCCTCGACGAGGGCGCGACACCACTCTTCCTTCCGAAGCAACAATTCGATCACGGCCGTCCGAAGCTTCGGCGTGAGCGCCTCCCAGCGCGCCAGCGCCAGCTCAGCCGTGCCCGGAGCCGCCGCCGATGAGAGCGCGCGCAGCCAGCGCGTCGCGAGGTCGGGGGCGATCCGGCCGTCGAGCTTCGCGAGCACGAGCTCGGCGCTCTCGCGCGTCGGCGCTGCGGCGAGGAGCCGATCGACAGCCTCCGCGCGCTCGTCGGCATCGAGCGCATGCTCTTGAATTTTGAGCTGCAGCGCCGAAACGACGCGCGCCGAGGCGCGGGCGAGATCGGGCCCTTTCACGCCCCAGCGCTGCGCCGTTGCAACAAGTGTGGGAAGCAACGATTCCGGGCACGCCTCGCCGAAGCTCAAAAGCGCGGCACGGAGGCCATCGTCGATTCGATCATTCTTGACTTCTCCGAGTGCGCCGAGCACGGCGGCCGCGGCGCGGGGCTCCGCGCCAGCAAGCGCGCCGAGCAGCGCGCGCAGCTCCGCCGCGTCGCCGCCGCGCGCCACATGCAGAGCAACGGCGCGCACGACGCCCGATTCTCCTCCGGTCTTGCCGATCGGGCGCAGCGAAAGATCGTCCCACCACGCCGTCCCCTTCGACTGGCCCCAGCCGCCGAGGAGCGCGTTCACATGGATCTCGCGATGGTCGCCGGATTCAAAAGTAACCTCGATCGGCGTCCAATCGGAAGTCCCCTTCACTGTATTTGTGGTCACCCTCGGGCCCTGGAACTCATGAATATTCACGAGCGCGCCCATGCCCGTGCCCACTTCGATATCGCGGGTGCGCACCCAGCCCGTCAGCCGGTACTCCGTGTGGGGTTCCACCGCGACACGGTACGACCAGCTCGCGTCGGCGCCGGTCGCCGACTCGATACAAAGGGCGGTTCCGGATCGCCCGGGCTCGGTGCGGAAAGTTACTTTTCCAGAATAGCTCACCGGCGCCCAGCCGGTGGGCGCGTTCGACGCGCCTTGCTCGATGGAGCCGTTGGTGAGCAGCTCGCTCTTGGCGCCTACTGCCGCCATCTCGGCGGGAGTCGTCTGCGAAAGCGCCGCCGCGAGGAACTCGGCGCCGTTTCTTGCGGCCGCGGGAATCGCACAGGTGGGAAGCCAACGATCCTGCGCGGTGGCCGGCTGACGCAATAAATCCAGGATAGCGCGTGCAGCGCCCGCGTCGGACGGCATCTCAGCGAGCGCGAGGAGCGCGTGGCGCCGGACGCCAAGGCTTGGATCGTCGAGCGGCTTCGCGGCGAGCAGGCGCCGCAGCCCCTGTCTGTCGCGAGGCAACAAATCGATCGCATTCTTGCGGATTGCTTCGCTTTTGTGGGCGAGGCCGGCCTCGAGCAGAGCGAGCGCTCCACCCTCCAGCTTGTCAAGATTCTTGAGTGTCCACAATGCGTGCAGCGCAGCATATTCGGGGGCCTTGCCGGCGAGCCCATCGGCCGCGAGCATCTGGAGCGCGTCGGCGGCTTCGACCGCGCCGCGCTCGATGAGAAGCCGCTGCGCGTGGCGCCGCCAAAACGCGTCGCGGCGCCAAAGCGCATTCACGAGTTCGGTGGTCGATGCCCCTGCCAGCTTCGGCGTCGAGCTGAGTTCCGCATCCTTGCCTTCATACACAACGCGGTAGATGCGCCCATGGGATTTGTCGCGCAGTGGATTGCGATGGGCATTGCCGGGTCCTTCGCGGTAGCCGCCCCACGGATTGTGCTGGACGATCGGATTGTACCAATCGAGGAACCACACATTTCCATCGGGACCCACCGCAGCCTGCACCGGAGCAGTCCACGGGTCGCTGCTCGCCATCAGATTGAATCCGTCGTGGCTCACGTATCCCGAGCCGGCCGCTGAATGCAGATCGACGTGCACGACGTGCATTGTCGGCTCCGTTACAAAAGACCGCCCGCGCCACTCCTTCGGCCAGCGTCCCGAATCGTAAAACTGGTGATCGCAGGCGGCCGTATAGCCGCCGTTGAAGTCGACCTGGATGATCTCATCGGTGACCGGGTGCGCGTCGGTGTGGTCCTCCACCGTGGCGTTTCCCGACGCATGCCAGCCGCGGACGGTCTCGAGCACGCGGTTCGGCGCACCGAGGAAAACGCTATGGGAGCCGTTGGCCGTCGAGGCGAAGACCTCGCCGTCCTCGGCAATGCCGAGCCCCCAAGTATTGTTGCTCGTATTGGTGAGCACCTCGAACTCATCGCGGTCCGCCCGGAATCGGAAAATGCACTGCCCTGATCGGTGAAGCCGGCCGTTCGACTGCACCTGGAGCCCGCTGTAGCCGCAGATTCCCCAGATCCAGCCGTCGAGGCCGTAGCGGAACTGCCCGTGCATGGCGTGGGTATCGCCCCGCTGGAACCCTGTATAGAGAACTTTGCGCTCATCACATTTCCCGTCGCCGTCGCGATCGCGCATCCAGACGATGTCCGGTGCGTGAGCCACGACGCAGCCGTCGCCCACGATAGCGATGCCTTGCGGCATGTTGAGCCCTTCCGCGAAGCGCGTGAACTTATCCGCACGGCCGTCGCCGTCGGAATCCTCACAAATTGTGATGCGATCTCGACCGGCGGTCCCCGGCGGCAGCACCTCGTGCGGGTAGTCGAGCGACTCGCACACCCAGAGCCTCCCGCGCTCGTCCCACGCCATGGCGCACGGCTTCACGATGTCGGGCTCCGCGGCGAACAGCTCCACGCGGAACCCCTCGGGCACGTGCATATGTTTCATCGAATCGGCCGGCGCGAGCGGCTTCGGCACCTGAAGAGTGATCTCTCCGCGATGATACTCATTAGTCATCACAAATGGCTCGTGCTGGATCGCCGGGGCCTCGTCCCGCAGCTGCCCCGTGGTCCATTTCAGCCCGCGCGCCACCAGATCCTGAAACCCTGCCACGTTCCATGTGCGCTCGTCATGGCCCGACGCCGTGTAGAACATCCGCCCTTTCCCCTGGTGGCGCACCCACGTCCACGGCTCCATTTTCGCGCCGTCCTGGCGCGCCATCAGAATTCGGATGTCGCGGCCCACCTGCGTGTGCCGGTAGGTCTCGTCCCACGACTCGAACCCCGCAAATCCGCGCATCGCCGGATGTGTGGCATCCACGATCTGTGCGCGGAACACCTCGGCGCCGTGGCTTAGGAAGCGCCCGCCGACGAGCGTCGTGTAGCGCTCGCTATTCTTGAAGCAGGAGCAGGCGCAGTGGAGCACAACAAGCGCGCCCCCCTTCTCGACGTACTCCATGAGCGGCGCCTCGCATTCCGCCGGCAGCACGTCGGTATTGAGATAGAACAATAGTGCGCCGTATTTTTGCAGATTCTCGCGCGTGAGATCGCGCTCATTGTCCGTATAAGTAATCTCGAAGCCCGCCTTGTGCATCGGCTGCGCGAGCACCTTCGCGAGCTCCTTCGGCCGATGGTGGCCGTTGTCTCCGAGCATCAGCACCGGCACGGCAGAACGATCCTGGGCGAATCCGCCGCAGGCAAAGAGAAGGAGCGCAAAGAGCGTGAGAACGCGGGCGAGGGTCATAGCCGCGCCAGTGTAAAGGACGCGGTCGCGCAAGCACGGCGACACCCTGGCCTGAGCTGCGATGCGCGCTCCAAGCGGCAACGTCTGCGGCGCGTCTCGGCTACTTGGAAGTCGAACTTCCATGTGGCCGAACTCCGGCGGTAACGCTGACGGGGTCGCGCCAGTCCGGCAAAACGACGCTTGCGCGTAAGGTCTTCCATGAGAAGCCCGATCGCTCGCGGGGCGCACCTCGATGCTCACGCTTCTCCCGCTGAGCTGGGCCGAGATCCAAAGATCGGGTGCCGCCCCGAAAGACCTCTTTGAGGCGCTGCTTCTCGGCTCCTCTCCGCGCGTCTTCGACGCAGAGCTTGCTCCCTCGAATTAGTATGATTCGTACTTATTTCCGCGACCGATCCGGGGCAGAAATCGATCTTCTCGTGGAGCGGGGCAGTTCGACGATTGCCGCGGAAGTAACGTCGGGGCGAACCCTCGTTCCGGATCTCATCGCACCGCTGCGACGCTACGAAAGCATGCTCGAGAGCGGCCGGACCAAGCACGAGCCCGTACTCGTGTATGGCGGCGCCCGAGACATCACAGAAAACAGCATCCGCGCGCTGCCTTGGGATCGCATTCATGAAGTGCCGTGGACCCCGGCTCCCGCCTGGCGGCCCCAGGGGCGCTCGCCTCGAGCCGCGGCCCGCAAGCGGCCGCGCCCGTGACCGAAGTCAGACGCTCGGGCGCAGTCCTGGCGTCCGGCATGGCATTGGAGACAATCCAGTTGCCATGCCTCACCCCTTCCCCCATCGCTACGAGTCTTCCCTCCACTGGACCGGCGACCGCACCGCGAACCTGCTCGCCCCTCCGCGCGCGCCGATCACTGGGAGCGCGCCGCCCGAGTTCGACGGCACCGACCAGCATTGGAGCCCAGAGCATCTGTTGCTTTCGTCGGTGCAGCTCTGCCTGATGCTCACTTTCGTGTCGGTTGCACAAAAAGCGCGTTTCGAGTTTCTGAACTATCGAAGCTCCGCCGCCGGCGTCGTCGACAAGACTCCCGCCGGGCTCGCCGTCACGGAGATCGCCGTCACCGTCGACCTTACACTTCCTTCGGGCGCAGACCCGCAGAAAGGGGTCGAGCTCATGAGCACCGCCAAGAAGTATTGTTTGGTCTCCAACAGCGTGAAGAGCGCCATCACGCTCGAGACGCGCACAACGATCGCGTCCTAGCCGCGCTCCTTCCCATGCTCCAGATTCCCTTCTCGGTCTTCCTTGCCGTCCAGGCGGCCTCGGCACCGGCCAAGCCGACGCCGGAATCCCTCGTCCCGCAAGCAACTCCCGAGCTCGCGACCGCAGGCCCCGGCTGGGGATTTCAATATTCGCCCGACGGTCGCCAGGTCGCCTGGCTCACCGTCCGCGACGGCAAGCCGCTCGCGCCGCCGGGGAGCCGCCCGCTCGATGTCATAATTGCAACAATCGGCGAAGGGCCGCGCGCTCGAACGCTCCATCCCGACGCCGATTGGCCCGACACGACGACGTGCGCCCCCGCCTGGCTTCCCGACGGCAGCGCGCTGCTCGTCGCATATGCCGCTCTCTTCGAAACAGACCGGCGCAAGACTGCGTGCGTTGATTTATTACCTGCGAAGATGGGTGACGCAAAGCAACAGATGCGAATCGACGGCGCGCGAGTCGAGAGCCTCGCTGTCTCGCGCGACGGCAAGCACCGCGCCGTGCTCGTCCATGAAGGCTACAGCGGCGGCGCGCCAAAGGCGCTTGTCCTTCACATTTTTGACGGCGCGGGCGCTCCATTGCGAAAAGTAACGATTCCGCAGGAAGACCAGAGCCGCGCCGCCGCGTCCATCTCGCCTGACGGCACGACGGCCTGCGTCGCCACCGGCGTCGGCCTCTTCGTGGTCGGGCTGACCGCGGGCGAGCCGCGCAAAATCGCCGATGGAGGGCAGGTCTCGATCCTCGCCACGCGGCCGAGCTGGTCGGACGACGGCAAGGAGGTGATCGCCGTCGCGGGCGGTGCCCTCGTCCACGCGAGCCTCGAGAGCGGGCAGATCCGCCAATTCGCGTTGAAGGAACCCACCGAGGGGCGGCCCCAGGATGTGGTCTGGCTCCCCGGCACCCGTGCCGCGGCGGCCGCGGTCCACGCGACGGTCAAGGGAGGCCCCGCCGAGCCGCTGGTCGGCGCAGGCCGCGCACCGAAGCGGGGTTACGTGCGACTGCGCCTCGTCGACCTCGACACCGGCACGCACCGCCCGTTCCCGGAGATCGATGCCGAACTCGCGGAGCGCGGTCGGCTCTCCCTGCCCTACGTCCCTCGCCTCAGCGAGCTCATGGCGCGCCCGGGGCGCTGACTCTCGAAGGGCCCCGGCGCCACAGCTAAGCTCTTCGCCCGAAAACCTGGCCGGACGCCTCCAAGCCCTTGGCCGCGGAGCCTCCAGCACCCGCCCACGCCTCGCGTGACGCGCACTCCGGCCGGCCGTTCGAATCCTTCAATTCCCTTGTTTCCCATTGGATTGCCATGAAACCTCGCAAAATTGGACTTCTGTATGGAATGGAGCGCACCTTCCCCGAAGCGCTCACCAAGCGTATCAATGAGCTCGGGGCCGGAAAGGTCGTCTGCGAGCCGGTGAAGATCGACGCCGTCCGTCAGGATCTGCCGCTTCCGTACGATCTGATTCTCGACCGCATCTCCCAGGATGTGCCTTTCTATCGCACGGTCCTGAAATACGCCGTGCTGCGCGGCGTCGATGTGGTCAATAATCCGTTCTGGTGGACCGCCGAAGATAAGTTCACTGCGAACGCCATCGCGATGGCCGCCGGGCTCGCGATTCCGAAGACGTATGTGCTGCCGCACAAGTCGCATCCGCCGGGGACGAAGAGCGAGTCGTTCTCGAACCTCACGTTCCCGATCTCTTGGGAGCGCGTGTTCGAACACCTCGGCTTCCCGATCTTCCTCAAGCCGGCCCTCGGCGGCGGCTGGAAGAACGTCTCCAAGGTCAATAATGCCAAGGAGTTTTTCGAGGCCTACGACAAGTCGAGCGACTTGACGATGCTCGCGCAGGAGGCCATCGAATTCGATGCGTACTATCGCTGCTACTGCCTCGGCCGCGAGCGCGTCCACATCATGCGCTACAATCCGAAGGGCACTTATGGCAAGGATCAGTACATCAAGGATGAGCCGGCGGCCTCGGCCGACCTGATGGCGCGCATGCTGCGCGACGCGAAGGCCATCTGCCACGCGCTCGGGCACGATTTCAACACGATCGAGTTCGCGGTGCGCAAGGGCGTGCCGTACGCGATCGATTTCACCAATCCGGCGCCCGACGCCGATGTGAACTCGATCGGCAAGGCGAACTTCGAGTGGATTGTTACGAATGCTGCCGAGTTCCTGGTCGATCGCGTGCAGAATCCGCGCGCGGTGGAGTTGGCCGGCACATTCCCGACGATGTTCCCGCGCATGCCCGGCCGCGTCGTGGTCGAGGCGAAGGCGGCGGCGCCGGCGCCGGTCGCGGTCGCAGCCGCTGCGGCCGCCGGAGCCCCGGTGCCCGCGCCCGCGCCTGCCGCTGCCCCGGCTGCTCCTGCAGCCGACGGCACGACTTCGAGGGCCGACGGCCCGGCTTCCAGGCCCGCAGGCAAGAAAGGCCGCAAGTAACATCCGCCGGGTACGATCGCACGATCTGTACACTTTCGCGAGCCGCTCGGCATCCCCGGGCGGCTCGCGACGTCTCCGGGGCGGCATGGGAGGACGTTTCAAAAGTGCTCCGCAAGGCGATCGCGACGATTCGTCGCCCAGCGCAAGAAGCCTCGCCGCAGGCGTAGCCCAGGAGCTACCACGAGGACGAGGCGATGCAGCGATGGGCGACGAGGGCCGCGCGCAGCCCGGATGACTTTTGAATCGTCCTCTTGGGCCCCTCCATCGCTGCGCCCCGGAAAGGCGCGACGGCGATTGCGGCTCGCTACGATCGCTGCCCCATGTCCTCCGAGCCCGCCTTCTCGATCGGCATCGAGGAGGAATTCCAGGTCGTCGACCCCGAGACGCGCCAGCTCCGCTCCCACATCGAACAAATCTTCGACCAGGGCGGAAAGGTACTGAAAGAGCGACTGAAGCCGGAGCTTCACCAATCGGTCGTGGAGCTGGCGACGGGCATCTGCCCGACCATCGCGGAGGCGCGGCGCGATGTGTTACAGACGCGCGCCACGATCATTCGGCTCGCCCGCGAGCAGGGGCTCGCGATCGCGGCAGCGGGCACGCACCCGTTCTCCCACTGGGCCGACGTGCAAATCACGCCGAACCCGCGCTACGAGCAGCTCATTCAGGATCTGCAGACTGTCGCGCGCGCAAATTTGATCTTCGGCCTGCATGTGCATATTGGGATCGAAGACCGCGAGCTCGCGATCGGGATCATGAATGAGGCGCGCTATTTCTTGCCTCACGTTCTCGCGCTCTCGACGAATTCGCCTTTCTGGCTCGGGCGCGACACCGGCTGGGCCAGCTACCGGACGAAGGTGTTCGATAAGTTCCCGCGCACGAACATCCCGGATTATTTTACTTCGTACAGCGACTACGAGGAGCTCGTCACGATCCTCCTCAAGACCAACTGTATTGTCGACGCAAAGCAGATCTGGTGGGACGTGCGCCCGCACCCCTACTTCCCGACCATCGAATATCGCGTGAGCGATATCCCGATGCGCGCGGAGGAGACGATCGCGATCGCAGCGCTGCTGCAGGCGATCACGGTGAAGCTGTATCGGCTGCGCCGGCAGAATCTCGGCTGGCGCAATTATCGGCGCGCGCTGCTGATGGAGAATAAGTGGCGTGCGGCGCGCTGGGGTCTGAACGGCAAGCTGATCGACTTCGGCAAGGAGCAGGAGTTCCCGACGCCGTTCCTCATCGGCGAGCTGTTGGAGTTCGTGGACGACGTGGTCGACGACCTCGGCAGCCGCGACGCGATCGACCACGTCCGGTGGATCCTCAAGAATGGCACCGGCGCCGATCGCCAGCTTCGCGTCTTCCGCGAGACGAAAGACCTGAAGAAGGTCGTGGATTTCGTCGTGCAGGAGACCTCTGTAGGTCTCGAATTATAACTTCCAAGCGGACACCGACATGCAGGCCGACCTCCGGCGCGCGTTCAACGCGGCGTTTACCGATGATACCTATCCGAGCTTCGTCCGCGCGATGGAGACGCGGCTCGGCTGTCCGTTCGGGTTCCGAGTCGCGGAAACGCCGGCGTTCATTCCAGCCGACCTGCGGGCGAAACTCGAGCGCGCTGCCAATGAGATCGTCGTGCAATTGTGCGATAGCAAGCGTCTCGCCGCCATGGAGCGCGACGTGCCTGCGCGATACGCGACGCCCGGGCGCGGATCGATGTCGGGCGTGGCGATTGTGGATTTCGCCATCACGCGCAATGAGCGCGGCGAGCTCGAGCCGAAGCTCGTGGAACTCCAGGGTTTTCCGTCGCTCTTCGCGCTGACATGCGTGCAGCTCCATGAGTGGGGCAAGGTCTGCTCGCGGATGCCGGGCATGCCGGCCAAGTGGAGCGGTTACTTTTCGGGGCTGACGGAGGAGAGCTTCATTGCACTCTTCCGCCGGTCGGTCGTCGGAAAGCACGAGCCGGAGGATGTGATCCTGCTGGATCTGCACCCGGAGAAGCAGAAGACCAATCCTGATTTCTTTGCGACACACCAAATCGCAGGCGTGGAGTCCGTCTGCCCGACGACGCTCGTGCGCGATGGGCGCCGTCTGCTGCGACGCCGCAGCGGCAAGCTCGTGGAGGTGAAGCGCGTCTACCATCGGCTCGTCTTCGACGAGCTGGAAAAGAGCGGTGCGAAGCTTCCTTACGATTACCGCGACGAGCTCGAGGTCGAGTGGTTTCCGCACCCGCAGTGGTATTTCGTCTGGTCGAAGAGCTCGCTCCCCCACCTCGACCACCCGGCGGTGCCGAAGACGCTGCGGCTGTCGGAACTCGGCTCAATCCCGAAGGACCTCTCGCGATATGTGCTGAAGCCTTTCTATTCGTTTGCCGGCGGCGGCGTGAACGTCGACCCGACGGAGGGCGACGTCGCAGCCGTTCCCGCCGATCAGCGAGAACATTGGTGTCTGCAGGAGAAGGTCGACTACGCGCCGGTGATTCAGGCCGTCGACGGCGGCGGCGTGAAAATTGAAGTGCGCATGATGTTTCTGCGGCCCGACGAGGACTCGAAGCTGACTTTGGCGACGAACCTCGTGCGGCTCTCCCGTGGCAAAATGCTGGGTGTAGACTTCAATAAAAACTTCACCTGGGTCGGCGGCTCCGTCGGCATGTGGCCGGCGTAGCCGGCAGAGGCCGCCATGCCGCTGCCCCCCGGACGCCACCTCGTCTTCTTCGACGGCGTCTGCGGTCTGTGCGGGCGACTCGTGCAGTGGGTGCTGCGGCATGACAAAAAAGGGCATTTCCTCTTCGCGCCGCTGCAGGGGAAGCTCGCCGAGAAAGAACTAAGTCCGCGCGGAATCGCCCCGGAGAAGCTCGAGAGCATGTACCTTGTCGTCGGCTACGGAACCGAACAGGCACGCGTGCTCGAGAAAGGCCGCGCGATCCTATTTGTGGGAAGGGAGATCGGCGGCATCGGGTCGATCGCAGCCATCTTTTGGATCCTCCCGACCCCCGTACTGAACTTTTTCTATGACCTCATCTCGCGGCGCCGGTACCGACTCTTCGGGAAATTCGACTCCTGCATGGTCCCGAGCCCTGAGCAGCGCAGCCGATTCTTGATGGATACGGAGTAGGCGACGCTCCGGCGATTCACTCCTTTCGATCCTCGTTCCAACGGAACACGTGGTGCCGCCTTAGAATCGATTCCCAATCATCTTTGTGATGGAAACGGACTACGCTGTACCCGAGGTCGCGCAATCGAGCCTCTTGCTCCCGGTCGCGATTCTGTCGCTCTGGGAAGTCGTGCGGGGGTCCATCGATATAGATCGCCGTATAGTCATCTTGATACAAGAAATCGGGTCTCGTCCCCGCTTGCTCCAGGAGCACTTGCCCCGCATCAGGAAGTCGCACACCTCGCTCCGCACAGAACGAGATCCATTCCTTCTCGAGTCCGGAGCCGGCGAGACGGCGGAGCTGTTCCGCATGATCCGCCCTCGGAGCCTCCCCGGGAGCCGTCGGCGCCTCGGATTTCGCAAGCCGAAGCAGGAACTCGACGATCGTCGTGCGATCGATCAAAGAGTGCTCGCGCTGATTTCCATAAGTGAGCAGGCAGTCGTAGCAGGCCGCATTGCAGTCTTCCTTTGATTTCTCCGCGCGCCGGAGATCGGTTCCCGAGTTCGGGTCGAAGTGGCAGATCTCGAGCGCTACGCGCGCGATCTTTGCGATGAGTGAGCTCTCAAGCGCGATTCGAGAGAGAACCCCCGCGCCTCCTTCCGCCGCCTCGTAGAACAATAGCTGGTTTCGCTGGTCGTCACTCGGCAGCGGCTCGGCCGCCAGCTCCGCGTCCTCGAGTTGGAAGACCCTCTCCATGGCGACTTTCAATGCCGCTTGAAGAGTGGCCATCTGCTCCTGCGTGAGGCGCTCTGCAGGCGCCAGAATCAAACAGTTTCGTCGGTCCTCGACGAACGGAATCACGCGCTGGACGGATCGGCTTAGCGGCTCATCATGCGCTGCGGAATCCTTGCTCTCCTGCGGTGATTTCTCCCAATTCCCGCGCTCCATATCCAAGTAGAAACCGTGCTCGCCTCGATTCTTGCGCTGGCGCCAACCGTAGTTGACTCGCCACAAATCAGCCGTCTGCGCATAGAGAATCTCTGCCACGGGACGTCCGTCTGTCACTTCCGCGCGACGAACGGAAGGCCGAATCCCGCCGCTTCGGAACCGGATCGCCGTGCGCACCTCGTAGCCGTAGCGCACGCGCTCCTCTTCGTCCGAGGAGATCCTCTCGCGACGCCTCGTTGTCACGTTCTGCAGACGGAAAAGAGAGTGCATCGGCGGACCGAGCTCGCTGTCGCAGCGCTCACAACGATCGCGAGAAACGCCCTCCTTGCCCGAATGAAGATAGCTGCACTCTCCACAGATCTTTACCGAGGAGAGAGTCACATCTCCATCTTCAAGCGGCAGGATGGCGCGCGTGATCTGATACTTCGCTCCTTCGTGGTACACGATCGCTCGAGGACCGAACTCACTGATAGCAAGAAAGCGCGGCCGCGACAAGAACTCGTCGGTTCCCTTCGCCCGTCGTCGCGCCGGAATGAATGCAGAGAGCGGCAAGCGTGGAAAATTGTATCCAGGTAGAAAACCCTCCGATGCAAAGTACCGATACGAGTAGAAATCGGTGTACCTCGAGTCCGACTGGGCGCGCAGCAGATCGAGTTGCGATTCCGCCTCCGCCCTGAGCCGCTTCGCCGCGTCCACGTCGCCGCTCGAGCGGTAGGCTTCCACGATGATGTCCCCTTGCGCTTTGGCCGTTGCGCGCGCTGAACGAAACAGAACGCGCCAGCGCTCGCAAGCGCCATCGAATCGGCGCTCCAGCTTGGCGAGCACCTCCTCCTCCAGCCAGTTCTCATGAAACCAGTCGCTTTCTTGAAGCTCTCCCTCGATGCTTCGGAGAATTCGCTCGCACCGCGCTCGCGCTCGCCTACGCGCCTCGGAAGCAAATAATCCTCGGCGCAGCTGCTCCTTGATCGCGAGGGACGGCTCCACTCCGTCTGTTTCGAGCAGATCAATCAAAGAATTCCCGAGCCGCTCCCCAGTTTCCGCGAGCCAAACACTATGAAGATGGGCCCGCACCAGATCTTCGTTGGCGAGATCGAGCCTCGGCGCCTCCACCGCGCCGAATACCATTCTTTCAGGCCTCCGGAAAAAGTACTGGTCGTGGGAACTCCAACGGGAGCAGTAGGTCACGACGAGCGCAGGCTGCAGGCTGCGCCCCGCTCGCCCGCTGCGCTGCGCGTAGTTGGCCGGCGTCGGCGGGACGTTGCGCAGATGCACAGCGTTAAGATCCCGAATGTCCACACCGAGTTCCATGGTCGGAGAACAGAAAAGGACCGCCAGCTCTCCTGACCGAAACTGTTCCTCCCGTTTCCTGCGCTCTTCGGCAGGGACCTGCGCCGTGTGCTCGCGCGCAGTAACTCCGCCGAGGCGCAGCGCCGCCTCACAATAATGATTCTTGAAAAAGTGATTTACGCGAAGCCCTTGCTCCGGAGCGTTGGGCACTCGAATGGGATCGTGGTATGCAGTCTTCCCATCGCCGGCCTTCCAAATCATGGCAGCGGCAGGAATCTGATATCCAGCCACGTCGCCCTTCGGTCCGGGATCGCGAACTTGCTCTACAATTCCAGCTCTGCGAAGTGCTAGAAATAGCTCTGTGATGACGCGCTCGCAGTCTTTCACCGGGATGGCGCCGAGCACCGTCGGTCGGCGGAGAAACCGACCGAAGCCGCTGAGCGAGGAGACATGGAGATGTTCGGAGCCATCCCCCTTTCGGCGACTCCGCGGATAAGCCACAGTCGCGCGAACCAGCACCTCGTCATCCTCGACGCACCAGCGCTCGTGTAACTTCTGTTGACTTCGCTGACGAAGCCCATCTTGGTAGACGGCGTCGAGATACTGCGCTCGAATGGCGTAGGAGCTCCTCAGATGGTCGAGCAGAACGCGGGCGATGTAGGCGCGCTTCGCTGGCGGCGCATCTCTCAATCCATCGTGCGCGGAAGCCCACACCCCTTCATCCGCGCATAGCTCCTCCAAAGAGCGATACTCGATCTTTAATAATCCGCACTGCTCCAGATTGGGCGCCGTGACGCGCCAGCCGCGCTGGAGGTCGCGATAGATGCGATAGCCGAGGACGTCGCGAAGCGCAGCTTGGGTCTCCTCCTTTGCTCCATACAAAACAGTCGGGTCGCGCGCGAACACCTGGAACGGCAGCTCCAGCGACTCAAACACACGCTGCGCGATGGCGTCGTGGCGAATCCCTTCCGCTCCCGCCGCCGCCAGCGCGCGGTAGAGTCCGGCGCGCACAAGCCCCACTTCGACGAAGTCGTTGAAGTGGCCGGACTGCAGCGAAGCGTCTTGTCGGTTATCTGTAAAACTCAATAGTTTTCTGGCTTCGGGCCGCAGATCCGGGTCCGAGCGCAAGGCCGCCACGGTAGTCTGGCAAAGGAGCGTCGTCGCTGTGCTCCGTCCGCCGAATCCAAGTGAGTGCAGCTTTCCAATGTCCGACTTCGACCGCTTGTCATAGGCCACGCGGCAGCGAAGACACAGGCTAAACGGCGCCGGGACGAACCACGCCTGCACGCCGCGCGCCGCCTGACGCGCTTCGGGAGAGACCATAAATGCCTCCGGTAAGTCCTCCCGCCACGCACGCGCCGGCCGCAGCACTCCATTGGATTCCTCGAGCCAGTCTTCGGGCAGGCGCTCCACGATCTCCGCTTCGCTCGCGGGCCACGGGAGGTCGCTGCTCACATAAAGAAATCCCGTCTGCCGATCTTCGTCGCCGAGATCGCCGAGCTCGCGCGGTATCCACTCGATGCCTTCCTCCGTGTTGCGCCGTTCCACACAATAATATTCCTGACCACACTCGCGGCAGAAAACGAGCGGCAGCAGCTTTCGATTGCGCTCTTGCGAAGCAAATCGCTGGCCTTCGAGCGTAATGTGTCTATCTGCTTCCGCCTCCACCGTCGCATAGACCTTGTCCGCCGGGCTCAAGAACTGATGCACCCGGAATGCAAATAAAGGCCTGTCCGTGCCGGGCTGCCTCGCTTGGAATCCCTGCAGCAGTATCCGCCGCAGCGCAGCCTCAGCTTGCGCCATGCCGACGTTCACGAGCCTCGCCAACTCCGCCGCCGCTCCTTCCTCACCGCGGATCGGCCGGGGCTTGCGCCGGCTCAACCGCCCCGACTCCTCGCGCTCCAGGCCAAGCGCGCTCTCGGTCCAGGAGGCGAGTGCCGACTTCGCTAGCGATTCGTAGCTCCTCGATCGGCTGTCGCCTCCCAACACTTCCTCTCGCAGCTCTCGGAGGTCCGCCTCATTCCAAGACCTCTCGGGCGTCGCGCGCTCGGCCGTCTCGCCGATCACGCATTCTGGCTTTACAAGCGCTCCGAAAAGTAAGGAGGCCGTCTTCGCCACGACCTCGCGACGCTTCGCGTAGCTCGCCTCGGTGGACATGGTCGCTGAAGTGCCAACGCACTGTAGCTTCTCGCGCTCGAGGCGCTCCCTCACGCGGCGTACCAGCATAGCCACATCGGATCCTTGCCGCCCCCGATATGTATGAAGCTCGTCGAGCACAAGGAACTTGAGCCCAGCGGCGCTTCGCATCAGCGGGGCGTCGTCTGCTCGAGTCATTAAATACTCGAGCATCACGAAGTTCGTCAGCAGAATGTCCGGCGGGTTCGCTTGAAGCTGTTGCCTCTTCGACTGATCTTCCTGGCCTGTGTAGGGCGCAAAGGTAACGGGCGGGCGCTCAAATCCGTGCTTCAGAAACTTCTCGAGCTCTTTCTCTTGGCTGTTCGCCAATGCATTCATCGGATAAATAATGATTGCCTGAATCCCTTTTCCGCTCCCGCGCCGCAGCACATGATCGACAATCGGTAAAATGTAAGAAAGGCTCTTGCCCGATCCCGTGCCGGTCGTGAGCACGTAGTGCTCGCCATTCTGCGCAGCCGCAAGCGCTTCTCGCTGGTGACGGTGGAGCCGAAGCGGATCGCGCCGGCCACGCTCCTTTCCCCCGAGAAAGATCTCCGCGCACTTCGAGTGCAGCACGCCCTCGCGCGCCAGATCCTGGATCGTTCCGCCGCTTTCGAAGGCCGGATTCAACTGCACGAGCGGCTCCGGCCAGAGTCGTCCCTCGTCCAACACTCGGCGCACTTCGCTTCGAATCCGCTCGTCTCGGATTTGTATGAAGCTCTCGGTGTAGTCGCGGTACGACTCAGTCAGCTTGTCTCGGAGATCAAAAACGTCCATGGGCGCGCGGGCAGGGCCTTCGATGACCGGCCGATCGTAGCAGCCAACCGACTCCCGCGCACAGATCGCCTCCGTCGGCGCCGGACGGCTCTCGCGAGCGCACGGCTTCCCAGCCGGGCTGCGCTAAACATGCTCCCCAAGTCCGATGCGCGGCCGTTCTTGCCGAGAGGAACCATGAATGCGCGGTCCACGTTTGGGGGCCCACCTCTGCCAAGAGCCGGTCGGCGGATCGTCCATGGGACGCTCAGGCTTGGCGCATTGAGCACGAACTCTCGGCGCCGGAAGATCTCGACGAGCTGTGCGTGTCGGAGGGCCACCACCCGAATGAGCCCCACCTCTTCGAGGGCGAGCGCGAAGCCGGTTCGGTGCACGCTCTGGGATTAGTTCGCGAGATCGCGGCAAGCACTTCCCGCGGCAAGCTGCTCGAGCTTCACGAGCCGGCGCCCCAGATTCTCCTCCACGCCTCCGATGGGAACCTCCAACCGGGGCCCTTTCTCCCGCATGCCGCTCCGCGAATCGCTGGGGAACCAGCCTCAGCAGCAAGTTCCCCACAGCCGCGCCGCCTATGTGTTGGCGGAGCTTGTGGAGAGGGTTGTAACAAGCCGCTAATACCCTGTTACCAATATCGGATGGCACATAAGAGAGGATCGAGGAGTCGGGCTTCCAGTCTTTCCAGGCACAGGAATTCGGCAGCACGAGATGTGCCCCGCGACGCCATGCTCGGGGAGCGCCGGCCTTGCGCTACCAAGAAGCAATTCACTGGTTTCGGGCAGCCTGCTGCACGAGAAGATAAGTGCTGCGAGCTAGATCGCGGTCCCCGCTTGAACGAATCCCATGGCTGTCATAGTCTCTCGTTCGACTCGCCTCTTGAGAGGCATTCTGAAGGCTCATCATGAGCCGGACGAATCGGGTAGGCGAGCTGGCATCCATCGTCTGGGCATTCGACTGAACCCCAAAGAAGGCAACACGGGACATGATTGAGTATCAAATTTCCGGGAATCGTATCGATACAGGGCGTCCAACTCGAGCGAGAGTGCGTGCGGCTTCAATGTCCGATGCGCTTCGAATCGCGGCTGAACGCGGCATGACCGTTGACAGTATCCAAGAGGTTCAGACAACAGATCGAGCGAGCAGCCCGCATGCGCGTATGACTCTCAACATCCTTGGAGCCGCCCTGCTCTGCGGCCTTGGGTTTGGAGCCATCTTTTCGATCCCGCAGTGGGTGAAAGCCGACGGCCCGAGCGCAGTCGAGCGCGCCGCACAAGGCGCGCCAGCCGGACAGGTCAGCACACCGAAGCCTCCGAAGAAGGCAAATCGCCAGCCGTGCCCTCACACTCGCCTCGGGGCAGGCGAGGAGTGGGTGCCGGAGGAGGGTTACACATGGATTGACTCAAGCAGCCCGTCGCTTGGCGTCCGATGGCAGCCAGGATCCCGCCACCCAACGGCGGCCAACGTGGAGGCCGCTCAGGAAGAGGGCCGGTGGCGTGCAACCGCTGGATATGTAATCTCTCCGGTTGGCTCGCTGAACGCACAATGGAAGCCGGGCCTTCGACATCCTTCGAAGCCCCACATCACGTCAGCAACAGATGCTGGATTCTGGCTCGCAGATGACGGCTATGTGTTCGAGAAGGAAGGGGTTCTAGACGTTCAGTGGGCCGCCAGCAGAAGGCACCGTAAGTATGGCCACATTTCGTCTGCCGTTCGGGAGGGATTTTGGAACGCTGACGATGGCTATCGATTCATCTCCGAGGATTCGCTTGAAGTTCGCTGGACCCCTGGAGTGCCGCATCCGAACGCGCCAAATGTGATCTCATCAGCCAAGGAGGACAGCTGGCATCCCGCGAAGGGGTATCGATTCAGGAACGACCGCAGCGACGACCTGTCCGTCGTCAAGCTCTTTACAATTACAGAAGCGCAAGCTCAAGCCGCGATTGCAAAAATTCTCGGTGCAGCGGTCGCACAAGCAGTCGGGGATGACGCCGACACAAACACGCTGGGCGGAGCTTTCCAAAAAGCCATCGCGGGCACATTTCGAGACGAGCTAGTGCGCGCGGCAATTCGCGACC
Source organism: Planctomycetota bacterium (assembly GCA_016792805.1). Lineage (GTDB taxonomy): Bacteria > Planctomycetota > UBA1135 > UBA1135 > JACQFD01 > JAEUHX01. The sequence continues at coordinate 126,219 of JAEUHX010000061.1, read as the reverse complement.
TCGCCCCGAACGAGCCGCAGCATCTCATCAATGCCACGACCAATCTCGTCGTGCTCGCTCTTGATGGGAAGCTCACTCAACGGAATTGGGTGAATCAGACCGCTCGCGACGCACTTGGCGAGCAGCTTGCACGCGAGGCACCTAACAGCGCCGCTGCCTATGAACTCGGCGAATTCATCGGTCGAGTCATCGAAGCCCGCGGCCGCTGAAACACGCGGTTACCTGGATTCCCCAAAGGCTACGACGCGAGGTCTTCAAGCTGCGCGTATTCAAACGGCAGTCCTACCGGAGGATCCGCGGCGAGTTCATGAGCCCAGCGCGGAGCACTTTGCGTCGGTGAATCCCCGCCCGTGGGCATGACCAAGGCGATCCGCGACAATCTTGGCGCCTTTTGAACGAGCTTCTCGACGTCCGCATCCAAGGAGCGGATGCCCCGCAGCAGGTACCACGCTCGCATGAAGCGATTGGGCTCGTATTCTCTGCTAAGCCAGCGACGCTCACCCAGCCCGCTGGCACGAGCCGAAGCTTGATCACGCCGGACATATCCGGTGACAGGATCCCGTGACTACCCAGGAACCCGAACGCCCCGAGTTTGCGCGACCCCCAGTGATTGAGGTCGCACTCGGTGTCCAGTGGCCGCCTGTCCGCGGTGTGTGGGGGCCGAGAATCTCTCACTATGCGGAATCTCTTGCCGGCGAAGGCTGGAAGCCGCACGCAGAGGTTGCGCCGGTCGAATACGTGGAGGAGCGGCTCGATGGCGAGGGATTTTGGGCGCCACCTGGATTTGCCTTCTCGGTCGTGACTGGAGTCGCTCCACGACTTCAACTCATTCGCGACCACGATGACCGCCTGCTACAGATACAGAATGGGTGGTTTGTCTATAATTGGCGCAAGACGTCACGTTCCGGTGACTATCCGCGATACGGCATGGTCAAAGAGGAGTTCAATCGGCAGCTCGCAATTCTCCGAGAGTTCGCCGAACGGAATACATGGAATCTCCCGCAACCGACACTGTGGGAGGTCACTTATGTCGACCGAATCGAGCAGGGCACAGTCTGGCAGGACCCATCGGATTGGGCCCGAGCGCTGCCTGGCCTCATCGGGGGAGCTGCTTTGTCGCAGAGCGTTCAGGAAGAGACTGCGCAAATTCAGCGAACTTATCGTCTGCCAGGTAACATTGGCCGACTTTATGTAAATCTCCAGCATGTGCTTTCGGCAGCACCGCTGAATCCCGCCGAAGAGCCGCTGGAGTCGCTTCAAATCACATTCACCGCACGTGGTCCACTTCCCTCAGCAACCGGCTGGAGCGAGCTCGAGAACATGTTCGCCGGCGGGCACGCTGCCATCGTTGAACTCTTCAAGGCCGTCTCCTCGGAGACGGCCAAAGACTATTGGAGGGGCAGAGCGCAATGACCATCAGTAGCATCGACCAGGGCAAGAACCCCAGCGGCCAGTTAAGCACAAATCCCTCTGCCATTGCGACGTTGGCAGGTGCTTCTTATTTCCCGGATGACTTTGCTTGGCAGAAGGCCATCGAGCGAATTGAGGCGTGGGCTCGGTCGCCTCGAACTTTAGAAGAAGAGGACATTTCTCCTCCTTCGCCCAGTGTGCTCAAGGATGCGCTTGCGTTCTCTCGGTGGGCTAAGAAAAGCCGGCTGCGTGGTCCGATCGCCGTGACTCCCGCGGTGGCTGGAGGCATCGTGTTCGAGAGCCGACAGGGAAAAACCACCCAAACATGTGAGATTCAGTGCAATGGCATGGCAGAGATAATCACCATTCAGGCACATCGTGTCGTTTCCCGCGTGGAGTGGCCCATTTCGGCCCTTCGCGCCGCACGATGAAGCTCTGATTGGCGCGATCACAACACTTGCCGGAGCGATCGGAACGGAGGGGAAGAGTGGACGAGCGTGACTTTATTACAGACGACGAAGTGCTGTATCGAAGGATTCCCCAGTCACAAGTAAGCTTCGATTCCATTCCGCGTCCTTCGAAGGAATCCTGCCGTCCGGGAGACGCCGACGTCCTCGGATTATCTGTATTCCGAGCAGCTTTCGTGCGGCCTGAAGAGCTGGGATCATTGGTCAAGCCCAAGGCCTATTACGTTGCAGTGCTTTCTGTTCGAAAGCTCCGTGAGCTGGGCATCGCGGTTCGCCCTGACGCACTCTGCTCCGGCTTGCCAGGACACGCGATACTCCCCGGATTGACAGCAGAGGGACGAGGGACCAATGAGCAGCATGTCCTGGCCGCGCGGCTTGCCGCAGAGGTTGTGGAGGCTCCACTTCTCGGCCCCTTTGAGCCCAAAGGAACGAGAGAAGTGATACTCGGAGTCCCCCCAGCAACTCAGCCGGAGAATCGTTGATTGGCCAAAGCCAAGCTGCTTGTGCGCCGCCACTCTCAATTGGCGGCCGATCAGATGCCGGGCGGAGGGCTCTCTGAGCAGGTTATGTAACCAACGCGAGTGAAGCGATGACGCGCACAGTTGGACGCGAAGCACGCTGCTGGCGCTCCCGGCTGCGCAAATTCAATTGATGCGACATCACGAGCCCCGCGAGAACTTCAAGAAACTCAGCTCCCTGGAGCCGCCTCCGAGCCACAACGCGGAGTTCACGAATAAAGGCGTCCGGCAAGTCGCCACGAAGCATCTCGAGCAGCTCTTGAACCCGCTGGAGATCGCCGCCCGCCTGCAGCTCTTCCTCGAGCTTCTCCAGCTGGTCGATGATCTCGCGCTGCCCAACTCGATACCGAGTTCGGAGCCGCCTTCCGCCTTCTCGCCGCAGGATTTCGCTCCAGAACGCATCGCGCGCCGACTCAATGCCGTCTCCTGCCCAGGCTGGCCACTCGGCACGCTCCTCCGTCTCCTCGCAGCGACAGATCCGAAGTGCACTCTGAAGATCGCGGACAATGGGGCTGCCATTGGGCGATACCCAATAAAATCGCATTTCTTCTCCAGCGCCGAGGAGCGTGAGAACACCGGCTCGGTCTCTCGAGAGTCGGGCGCTCCGTTGGCCAAGCGGCAGCTTGCGTAGCATCTGGAGCACCGCTGGGTTATCCGCCCGGAGCGCGGAGAGCTTCGCCAGCGATTGTTGAAGATCCTCATCTTCGGCTTCGCCGAGCAGGTCCTCGTCGGACAGCCGGTTGCCCTGGTAGATCGAGTAGAGCGACTCTTCATTCAATTGTTCGCCAGGCTCGAGAACCGCGGAGTCCTCGCCGATCACTCGATGGATCTCCTCGATGCGCGCGCGCAGCTTCTGCTGAAGCCCAAGATTCCTCTCGAGCTCGGACTCCGGGAGAAAGTTCATGGCGAGGATGCGATCGTGCTCGGAGCCGAGCCGGTCAATGCGACCGAATCGCTGAATCAGCCTCACGGGATTCCAATGGAGGTCATAATTCACCACGACGCTGCAGTCCTGCAGATTCACTCCCTCCGACAACACATCTGTTGCAACGAGGACCTGAGTCTCCAGCCCGCGGCTTCGCGACAAGAGGTGCTTATTGGCTCGCGGTGCGAACCGGGCGATCACTGTGTCCTTTCCGCCCGAGGAACCCGTACACAGATCAACGAGGTCCGCGCCTCGAAGTCCAACCATGGTGCGGTGCAGGAGCCGAGCCGTCTCCTCAAACTGAGTAAACAGAATCACCTTCTTGTCCGCCAACGCCGGACTCTCCATCAAGCGCATGAGTGTTTGCAACTTATCATTCGTCTCACCCGCGATTCCCGAAACCATCCCTTCGACTCGAGCAATCTCGTGGAGGTCATGGATGAGGTCTTCTGCGAGCTCATCGACCTCCAAGTCCTCCAATCGAACGGGAATGCTGTCCGCAGCAAGCGGCTCGTAGCCCGCAGAATCCGGAGCATCCTCCGAAGGCGAAGACAAATCCAGGATTCCGCTGCGCGTTCGTTGGATAGCACGCAACAAGCTTTCCGTCCTCTGCTTGATTCTCCGAAGAGTTGCAAGAAAGGCATCTACGCTCGATTCGAGCCGCTTGAAGAGAAGCACCCTCATCAAGCCCCGATGCACCTGCAGGATGGTCCACAGGTTTGCCCGATAATTGTCGCGGCATTCTGGGCGGATGTATGTAGCGAGCGAGTACCTCGCATAGCGGATTCCAGCGACGCCTTGAACAGAAGGAGCGATAATATCCCGAATATTATTATAGAGTCCGGCGTAGGTTCTCTCGATGCTGTAAGCTACAGTTTGAAGATCACGCCTGGGAAAACACTGGCGTTTTCCTCCCATGTCGAAGTACCCACGCTTCAGGCCGGACGCATAAGCCCGAACTTCCAGCGGGTTGATTCTCTCGCCCGTCTCCCAGTCGCGGCCGTAGTCGCGAAGGATGTCCCTGCGTGTTCGCCGGATAAGCACGTGGCGCAAGAGATCTCGAAGATTCACCTGGTTCTGAGTCGCAAGCCGGAAATAGTCCTCCAGCCGCGGCGGCTGAATCGGCAGATGAGTGCGATCGGTTGGATGAAAGAGCTTGAGCTGATGATAGATATCATCCGGCCTGCTATTAAGCGGAGTGGCTGTCAGAAGACAAACTTTTCTTCCGGTCGATAGAAATGTGCTCAACAGGTGATATCTCTGCGTGTCTCCATTTCGGAAGTTATGGCTTTCGTCGACGATCACAAAGTCCCGATCTTGTAGCTCTGGAGATTCAAGCCGAAACGCGGGCGCGAAAGTCGATGCACCCGTCAGGAGACCCGTGGAGATTACCTTCCCATGGATCTCCCAGAGATCGATTTGCTGCTGCCAGATTTCCCTTAGTTGCGGCGGCGCGAGAATGAGAGCCCTCCACCCGCGCGTCCACTCGAAGTACTTTGCCAACGCGGCGCCAACGTAGGTCTTGCCGAGCCCAACGACATCGGCCACAAAACAGCCGTTGTGCCGGTCGATCATGGCGGCGGCCTCGCGGACGGCGTCCTTCTGAAATTCAGTGAGCAGGCCAAAGAGCGAATGAGAGAAGCCGAGTTCCTCTCCACCCTCACGAAAGGGCTCCAGCATACTCGCGAGAATGAGTGCATAGATCTCGAAGGGTGTCGTCTCCCGAATCGGCCACGATACCTGCATCTCCATCACGAGTGCTTCCTCGACTCCATGCGCTCTTGCCCAGAGCGATGAGTACCACTCGCCCAGGGCTTTCACAGCCTCTGGATCACTCACCAGGAGGCTGAGGCCAGCTCGGTCGTAGAGCGTCCCCAGAACGTTCATTCCAGAGACCCATGCCCTCTCCGAACCCTCCATCAGGAGAGCTGATGTGGGAATGCTGTCGGGCGAGTGGACGCGAATCTTGAGCTCTCGACTTCGCAGTCGTCTCTCAGCCTGGCGAATCGTCTCCGAACCCAACTCCTGCTGTGTCAAGTTCTCAATGATGGCCCGAAGGGTCTCCCGCAGGATGCGCGCCGACTCGAGCACGGCCCCCTGGACAGTTTGTTGACGGCGCTCCCACTCGAACTCGCGGCTTCGGCTCTCATGAAACTGTCCGAGAACTTCCTCCATGGACTCAACGCCGGGAGATCCCAGCAGTGCATCCATCGGCTTGTCCGGAAGGAGCTGCGCAAAGTCGAAGAGTTCCCGCAATAATCCAATTCGCATGGCCACGCGCGCACGCTGCGTCGATGCCAAAGCGGCCAGGATCTGTTGCGAGTGTTGCTCAGCAGACACAAGAATCGAGGTACGACTCATATTTCGGGAATCCCAGATCCAGGGATTCGAATGGTGATGCGAAGCCTATCCAGAGCACGCCTTTCGATTTGGCGCACTCGCTCACGCGAGACTCCGAGCTGCGCAGCGATCTGGTCGAGCGTCAGCCGATCGTGCCCATCAAATCCGAATCGCCAGCATAGAACTCGGCGCTCTCGCTGTCTCAGCGCGGAGATTCCGCGTGAGAGCACGGTAAGCGCATCTAGCCTGAGGTCAATTTGCGCGGTCTCCAACTGTCTCTCCGAGAGGCGATAGATGTCGTTTCTCGTGAGAGAGTCAATCGATTGTATTCTCGAGAGAGTCTGTCTCAGCTGTCGCCCAACTGAAGCTCCATACTTATATGCTGGAACACGAATGAATGTTGATCGGTCGTGTAAGCTCCTTAGTAACCGCTCTCTCGCCCAATGGACCGCATATGTGGAGAACTGCGTCCCACGAGTAACATCAAATCGTCGAGCTGCGATCAGAAGCCCAAGGACGGCCTCCTGCAAATGATCGACTCGTTCAAGACAGCCAACGGGAGCCTTGAATCGGCTTGCGCACCATCCGGCCAGCTGCAGGTTGCGCTCAACCGCTTCATTCTCAATCCTTATCGCTGCCAATCTCGCCAGCTCCCTGTCCTCGCCTGAAGCCGCCGCGTTCTGAGCCTTCAGCCGCTGCATCATAGCTTCCCGGAGGAGTTCCAAGGTCTCCTTATGACTTCCACGAGGCCTCAAAAGAAACAGACGAAAGTAATCTTCAGCCGACAGGATCGTCTCCTTTCGAAGAAGTCTCGCCCGCTCGATGGCCCACGCTCTCGCTTCGAGCTGGGAGCGCACGCCTCTCTTGAACTCCTTTGCCTTTTTCGGAACGCCGTAGTCGTCCCAGATACTGAGCGCCCGCTTCAGGTCCGGGTGCAGGATGCCCGACCGGATCCAATTGGAAATACCCACAACAATGGGCTTCCAATGGGTCATCAAGGCCACTCGGCCCCTCCGATCGCCAGCCGCCAAAACAATACAAAGATGATTCTTATGCTCCTTGGCGACAACTCTGGCGAACCACGAGAGTGCGACTCCTTCCTTGGCCACAAATCCAAGGCATTGGATCCCAAGGTGCTCTGCCAAGATGCCTTGATACTTGGGGGTCAAGCCGTTCCGTTGAGAGAACCCCTGGCCCCCTGGAGACCCGTGAAACACATGTCGGCAAGGTGACCAGCCGAAGCTCGAGGTCAACTCCTGCGCAATGCGGTCAAGGACACCATTCGGATCATACTTTTCTTCGCTCTTGCTCGTGCTCGACTCGTTCCCACGAGCGAGGCTCGCCGTCTGCAATACTCTCTGCCAGTAGAAATCGTGGAGACTCTTCGGCACGGGGTTCTCCTCATTGGGCTCCTGCTGCTCGATTCCACTACAAATGGCATGGATGTCAACGCGCGGTGAATCGGTCGTAGAACTCCAGAATTACCCGCTGAGTGCGGTATTCGCCGAAGCGGGATTCGTCGTGGCGGCGGACGATCGGGAAGGTGTCGAGGATGTAGGCCGCTTCGTCGCGGGAGAGACCGTACAGATGGAAGAAGGCGGCGTCGAGCTCGCAGCGGAGCTGGAAGCGGCGCTCCTCGTCCCAGCGGAAAGGCGGTCCGTTAAAGCCACAGTCGCGGGCAAAGGGCTGGAGGTCGAAAGAGGTGTAGACAAGCTCGAGGACACGAGCCTCAATCATTGCACGACTCTCTCGCGTAATGCTGAACTTCGGGAGAACGGGAACCTGCTCAAACGTGCTTTGGGGAATACTCGGCTGAGAGAATTTGCTCCGAATGAGAAAGTCGAAGGCAAATGAATTGTAGGTCGCACAAAGAATCAGCAGATCTAATGCCTCCGGTCCCAATGAGAGAATCCACCCGTAAGAGGCTGCGCCGTAAGGTAGTATTGTTGCAATACTCGTGCGCTCGTCGGTATTGCGAGCCACCCGACGATGACCCAGTAAGCCAGTTCGACAAGCTGGGTTCTGTCTTTCAAGCCGACGAACTGCCTCTGAGTTGCTAACCCAATACTGCGGTTCGATCCATGCGAGAGGATCGCCATGCTCTTCGACTGTAGTTGTGCGAAGGTTGCCCCCTGGTTCTGACGCGTAGCGATGGTCGAATTGGTGACCGAGTCGGCCCTCGTAGAGCGGCAGCCAACGCTCCTCGGGACTTTCCGCGGCTAGGCTTGCGCCTCCCTTGGCAGCGCGGCTCTTGGCGGCACCCACGCCGGGAATGAAGATGTTGCCTTCTAGTGTGAAGTCTCTCTTCTGCAGCTCTTCCTTGGTCCGAAAAAGAGCCGAGTCATTGGACATGTCGAAAAGACGTGAGAACTGCACCCCCCAGGGGTTCTCCTCAGGCGGCCCCTCCTTCACAAGAATGGGGACTCGGCGGTAGATCGCTTTTGTGATCTCGGCGTCGCGGCTGGTACGGAAGATCGGGCAGGTTCGCGTGTTGGGGTTCAGAAGCGCAAAGTCGTCCGCCGAGAGTGTGAAGCGCCTCTCCGGTACATCGAGGTCATGGACGTCTTGGGCAAAGAAGACAAACTGAGCTGCGGTGGAGGATGCTGTGGAAGATCCAAAGGACTGGAGAGTAAGAAGTGCAAACTTCACTCGTGAATCCACTGCCGGAAAGATGCCCTTCCGATTCTCGAAATCGAACAGGCTTGCGAGCGAGCGGGTCTCCACTAATGACTGAAAAAAGTGCTTGGTGGTGTCATCGGTCGCGATCCCAGAAGGCACAATAACCCCCACGCGTCCCTGCGAGCCCAACAGATTCCGCATGGTCTCGGCAAAGATCGTATAGGTATTGACATCTCCCCGTCCACAAAGCGGATAGCGACCGCTCTGGCGGACAAAGTGGCTTTCCGCTTCGGCGCTGCGCTGGGCGTCGCGGAAGGCCCGAAGAAGCTCAGGATCCTCCGACTCGAGCGCCTCAATTTTCTTTCGCCGCGCTGCGGCGCTGGGAGCCTGGGCGATGGAAGGTTCGCGTACAGCAAACCATTCCTTTTCCTGCAGCTTGATGCGCTCCCACGGCGGATTCCCCAGCACCACATCAAACCCTCCAGTCCATCCGCTGGGCGGTGCGCTCTCAGCCCCCTGATCGGGAATTGTGAATACTTCAGGGAAAGCCAAGTGTGGATGGAGGAATCGGTAGGTGGCCGCAAGGCGATCGACTTCGGTCGAAACGGCCACGCCCGACGCACTCCCCAAGAATCGCTTGGGGTCGCGCGCCAGCGCGCGAAGCACCCCTTCGGTGATGGCGGCGGGCGCCTTCTTGTCGCGGCGCTGTACGAAGGCGGCGCACCAGGCGTCGGCGGCAAGCTTGGCGTATCGCGCCTCGGGCAACTGTTGCAACGCCTTCCAGGCGCGCTCCTTCTGCTGGAGCTGCTCAAATGTACGATCGTCGAGGCGCTCAAGGTCCACGTGGGCCCGCCTCAGCGTTCCAAGCGCCGCCGGGGCTTCCACGTCGGCATCGGCGAACATCGTCGTCTGGCCGCCGCGTTCGGCGCGGTTGCGCTTGCCGAGCTCGCGGCAAATCGCCTTGTCGTCGCCCTCGAGCGGTGCGAAGGCCTCGTCGGGAATCCCTTTCGCCAGGAGCGCCGGCACGGCTCCTAAGAGTGAATTGCCACAAACGATTCGGTGCTCCAGAAACGCGAACGGCTTGCCCGGCTCGATCGATTCGAGCCACAAGCTCACTTTACATAATTCCACCGCCCAAGGATTGAGGTCGACTCCATAGATACAGTGGGCGATCACCTCGCGCAGCGCCGCGCGCGTGGCCTGGGGCGCCGGCTCCTCATCGCCGGTGCGAACGGCGGCGAGCCGCCGCGCAATGCGGTGGGCGGCCGCGAGAAGGAAATGCCCGGAGCCGCAGGCAGGATCGATGACGCGCAGGCGGAGAATCGCCGCCTGCGCATCGCGCTCGCGTGCGGCACGCTCCAGCACGGGCTCCAGCGCCGAATCGAGAAGGCACTCGATGAGGCTCGTCGGCGTGTAGTAGGAACCGGTGGTCTTGCGCTCGTGGCCGGCGGCGGAGGCGAGCTCAAACGTGGCAGCGCGGAGATCGAGGACGGGGTGGAGCTCGAGGAGCGACTCGTAGACGGAGCCGAGCTCTTCTGTACCAAGATGTTTGAAATCGACGGGGCGCCGCTTGCGCTCCACTTCGCGAAAGGCGAGAGATCGGACCGCTTCGAACAGCGCTTCGTTGGGGAGATGGCACGCGGCGAGATCGGGAGCAGCTTCGGGAGACCACAAAAAGCTCCCCAGCGCCGGAAGAGCGAGGCGCGGCTCGCCCCCTTCGCGCCCGAGCGCTTCCATGACGAGGCGCAGAGAAATCCACTGATCGCCGTGGCGGCTGCCGCGGGTGGCGCGGGCGCGCTCGCGGAGGGCGGCCGTGGAATAGTGAGCTCGGTAGCGGCGGCGCGCCTCGTCGGGGGCAGCGGGGTCGAGAAGGAGGCCGCGATCTTCAGCGGCAAAAAGAAACAAAAGCCGATAGACGAGGCGCAGACACTGGCGGAAAAGATCGTCGCGGGAGAGTGCACCGGAGCGCAGCCGATCCCGCAGACCTTCGTTGTCCGGATGAGAAACGATGAAGCCGCTGCCGAGCGCCTCGATCGCGCGCTGCACACCGCCGCGCAGCTCCTCGAGGGCGCGCGCCCCTTCCGCGGCGGCGACCGTGCGCCATCGCTCGAGAATGCACTCTTGCGGCTTCTCCGCCTCGAAGCGCGTCGCGTGAGCGAGAAGCCACAAAAGGAGGAACCCCGAGAACGACTGCTCGGTCAGGATCTCCTCGAGGTCGAACTCGATGTGGGCATCTCGGGTGAGGCTCGCGTGGTCGCGCAGAAGACGAAGGACGCGACCGTTCGTTACAATTCCCCAGAGCGTGTGCTCCGATTTATTGAGATATTCCTGGACAAGGCCGTGGGGCGAGGTGCGGGCAGCGCCTGGGATCTGTGCAGAGCGCTGATCGAGCTCGACGCGCGCACCGACGAGATGGATCGGAACGTGGCTCCATCGGTGGGAGATGGAGAACGTCTTGCCGGCGGCTTCGAGTCCGCGGGCGGGCGCGAGCTTTCCGTAGCCAAGCTCCTGAAAGAGCGGCTGGAGCCAGCGCTCGCGCGTGAGCGTCGTCGCGGGGTCACTTTCAGGAAGCTTCTCGAGGGCCGCACGGAAATGTTGCCATGCGGCGATGAGGCGCGTCCACGAGCGAGAGGCAGCTTCACGGACGCGTTCCGTAGAAAGGAGCCCGTAACTGGCGGGCTCGAGTCCTTCGAGGCCGGAATCGCCAGCGAGAATGCGGGCGAGGAGATCGGCGGGGATCAGGCCACCCTCAACGCGGATGGCGGAAATTGTGAGCGAGGCGGGCATCGGTCGGCTTGGCTACACCGCCGGAAGAAACACATAAATCCCGAGGACGTCGGCGGGAAGCTCGGGCACGACACGCTCGGAGACGTGGCGCATGGCGGCGGCGCGGCGCACGCGGGCATGCTGTTCGAGAAGCTGTGCGGCACGCGCCTTGGCTTCGGCCTCGAGGGCGGGCTCGAGGCGAGGGATCGCTTCGACGACTTCGCGCACGAAGCTCTCGGCCTGGTCGGGATTCACATTTCGGTCGGGACGCGCTTCATACAGAGCGCGGGCCGCGTCGGCACTGAGCCAGCGCGCGGTCGTCGGTGCCCCTTCGAAGGCTAGAACTGTAAACTCCTCTGCGAGCTGGGAGCGCTCCTGGAGCGGCGCGGAGCCACGGGGACCGCGGCGCGTGTGAATATTGAAGCGCAAGCGCACGAGGAGGAGCGTCGTGCGCACCGAGACGGCGCGGCTTCGAGCGACGCCGCTTCGAGCCGCAGGCGCCTGACGCGCGAGCCGATCGAGGGCCGACTCGGCGATGTAGTGGGCGAGCCCTTCGACGACTGGGTGGGTTCGGCTGAGATCGAGCTCGCCGCTTCGCGGTTCGCGGACGGCGCTCGGAAGGCGCAGAGTGAGGGTACCGTCGTCGCCGAGCGCGTGGCGCAGAACGGACGGGAGCGCGCGCAGGCCTACCTCGAGGAGACCGGGAACCTTCTCGGTCGTCGGCGCGTCGAGAGACTCGAGGGCGCGGCGCACAAATCGCTCGACATCGGCCGGCGCCCCGGAGGCGTCGCGCGCCTGCGCGAGTTCGAGCGCCACTTCCTCGGGGCGAAGGGAATCTTGGGCGAAGAGAGTGCGCGAGCGCTTCTCGCGCTGTGCAGCCTGATCCCAGCGAGAATGCAAATCTTCCCGTCGCGGACGAAGATACTCTTCCATTCCGGGAAGATAAGAATCAGTGTCGAGGCCGCGCAGGAGCAGACCTTCATAGATCGCTTCGGCGATGGCGTTGGCGTCGGCGGGGAGCGGGACGGAGATGCCGAGCGAGCGGCGAATCTTGACGTGTTTCTGTAAGAGAATATCGAGCACGAAGCCGTCGATGCGGTTGTCCTTCCCGTAAAGAGTGAGGACTCGAACTTTGGGGGAGCGCTGGCCGAATCGGTCGACGCGTCCTTCGCGCTGCTCGTGGCGCGTCGGGCTCCAGGCGAGGTCGTAATGGAGAACGGCGTTGAAAGAATATTGAAGGTTGATGCCTTCGGAGAGGCAGTCGGTGGCGACGAGCACGCGCCGATCGGCGTCTTTTGTAAGCTCGTGGACTTGAGCCTCGCGCTCCTCTTGGGGAAGGAGTCCGGTGACGCAGCCGACGCGCACATCCTTGGGAAGCGCCTCGCGGAGGTGCTTCGCCACATATTCTGCGGTGGGGATAAACCTACAAAAAACGATCGGGTGGAAGCCGTCCTTGAGACACTGCTTCACGCGGCGCACGGCCTCGAGAAGCTTCTCGTCGGCGTCGGAGGAGAGTGCGTGGGCGCGGTCGGCCAGCTCCCGCAGGCGGCGACGCTCGCGGGCTGCGGTGGCGGCTTGCGAATCTGTGTCTTCCGATTCGGCGGCGTCGGCGCCGGGTGCGAGATCGGTGAGGTCGTCATCTTCGCCGCCGTCGAGAATGGCGGGGCGCGCCTGAGCATCGACGGAGTCGGTGTCGGCGGCGTCGGCACCGCGAGCGCGCGACCGCAGAGTTGCCTCTGCAGCGGCTGGACTCGATGCGAGGGAGCGCAGGAGGGCGAGGGCAGACCACCAACGCACGCGCGCACGGCGCTCACGGGTGCGCGGATCGGGAACCTTCTCGCGGATCCAAGCGAGAACTTCATTGAAGAAGGCGCGGTATGCGGGCGAGAGCCGGTAAGGAATCTCGGCGTCGTCGTCGCGTGTCGGAAATGTTGTACTCGTCTCGAGATAGCGAAGGATGTCGCCGCGGCGTCGCTGCACGAGGTGGGCGGCGAGACGGCGGCGGTCCGAAATGTGAGCTTCGCCGCTCAGATCGTCGGGGAGCTGCTCGAAGGCGGGGTCGAGGATGCCAAGGAGAGAGCGGAAGGCGTCGTCTTTGCCGCTGTGCGGCGTGGCGGTGACGAGGATGAGGTGGCGGCTCGGGTCTTCGGCGAGAGAGCGGAGCAGCTCGTAGCGCTGGTGGCGGCCCGAACGCTCGCGACCACCGAAGGCACATGTGTGAGCTTCATCGACGATCACCAATTCTGGTGCGTGGAGCTTGAAAAGGTCGCGGCGCCTGTCGGATTTAATGAAATCGAGAGAGACGATGGTGATGGGGTGAAGATCAAAAATTGACTCGTCTTGGCCGCACGCGCGCTCGAGCCGGTCGGCGGTGGAAGAGAGAACGAGAGTGGCTTCGAGATGGAACTTCTGGCGAAGCTCGCGCTCCCACTGCTCGGCGAGATGGGGTGGGCAGAGAATACAGATCCGAGCGATCTCGCCGCGATCGAGCAGCTCGCGAGCGATGAGGCTCGCCTCGATGGTCTTCCCGATTCCGACGTCGTCGGCAATGAGGAGGCGGACGGGGTCGAGGCGCAGCGCGAGAAGGAGCGGGACGAGCTGATAGGGCCGCGGCTCGACAGCGATGCGAGAGAAGGAACGCAGCGGGCCAGCACCGGCACGGGAGCGCAGGCGAAGGGCCTCACGAAGAAGATGCGCGGAGCGGAAGTCGCCCGTGCGCGTCGGATCGGGAGGTTTGAAGCGGGCCGATTGGACGGGCTCGAGGACGGTGTCGAGGGTGATCTCTTCGGCGACGTTGCCGTCGAGCGGTCGGAGGCGAAGAGCCTGGGGCTCGGAGCAGGGAAGGACGACCCATTCGCGCCCACGAGCGAGAACGAGGGAGCCGATGGCATGAGTGAGGTCGGCGCTGCTCGACGAAGTCACTTTTCCGGTTTCACGATCTCGATCGGGTGGACTCCGATGCGTCGCGCGTCCCGCCGTGCGGCACTCCCGCGACCTTCGGTCGCTGGCAGTATGCCTGGGGGCTCAGGAAGCGCAACCGGGTAGGAGACCCCATGGTCGGGGTGGTTCTTACGGATGGAGCTGAGCGTGAAGGAGATCGGTTGGGGTGAAGGCGGATCGCGGATTGTTGACGCGCGGGGCACGCCCCGCGCAACCGGTCGGCGCACGCGCCGACCCCACTTAAAAAAGGGAGTGGTCGGTGCGCACGCGCTGACCCCACTTAAAAATGGAGTCGTCGGCGCGGCGAGTACTTTGCGCGCTCAGGAAACCGTCGGGTGCGCGAAGTGGAGCTTGTTACGAATCCTGGCGTAGAAGGCGTCGCCCTGCAGGGTCGCGAGGCGCACGACGTGGGCTGACTTTCGAAGAACCACACGATCTCCCGCTGCGAGGCCGCGGCGAGTCGCATCCATGCCGTCCACAGAAACGCGGGCGCTCGCGCCCGAGGAGAGCACTTCCACCTCGATCTCCGCCGCCCCCGGCACCGCCACGGGGCGGATCGTGAGCGAGTGCGGACAGATCGGAGTCAAAAGCCACACATCGAGAGACGGGTGGAGGATCGGCCCGCCGGCCGCAAGCGAGTACGCCGTCGACCCGGTCGGCGTCGCGACGACAAGCCCGTCGCCGCGATTCTCGAATGCCAATTTTCCATCGACGCGGACGCCCACGGTCACGAGCCGCGACGCCTTCCCGCGGTCGACCACGGCGTCGTTGAGCGCATCGCCCTCGAAGACCTTTTTGCCGGCGCGCGACACGATCGTGACCGCGAGCTGGCTTCGTTCCTCGATCTCGAGCGTGCCCGACGCATTCTCAGCAATCTGCTCGGGCGGCATCTCTGCGGGAACTGTGGCCAAGAATCCAAGCGCCCCGAGATTCACGCCCATCATCGGCAGCGGATTCCCGTGGAGCCGCCGCGCCGTGCGGAGCATCGTCCCGTCGCCGCCGAGCACGATCACTAAATCCGCGCGCTCGCGCCGGAGGTCGAGCCGCGAATCCAAGTCGACGCCGACGAGCGTTACATATCGCTTCAGCGCCGGCTCCAGCGCCCGCGCCAGAGCCGAAACGCGCCCGCGGCGGCGGTCGCCGACGATCAGCACTCGCCGCCGCCGAGCCGATTTCACTGCAACAAATCCTTTCTCTTACTGCGCCGCCATCGCGTGGGCGCCGTTGCGAAGCTGCTGCGCCACGCGGTCGGCGATCGAGTCGGCGTCGAGCCCGCACTGCCGGAGCTGCTCCTCGCGCGACGAGGCGTGCTCGATCCAGCGATCCGGCACGCCCATCACCACGACGCGCCCTCGGACCCCAGGGGATCGCGAGCCGAGCTCCGACGCTGCCTCCAGCACGCAGGATCCGAATCCGCCCTGCGCCGAGTGCTCTTCAAGAGTGAAGACCAATTCTCGCGACTGCAGGCGATCCAACAGAAGCGCTCGATCGAGCGGCTTCGCGAAGCGCGCGTTGACCACCTCGACGTCGAATCCCTGGGCCGCCAGCTTGCGCGCCGCCTCGAGGGCCTGCTCGCAGAGCGGCCCGTAGGCGAGAATCGTGGCTTCCTGCCCAGGACGCAACACTTCCGCGCGCCCGAGCTCGATCGCCGTGCGAGGCGAGTCCGCCTCCTCCGACGACCCGCCGCGCGGATATCGGATGCCGACCGGCCCCGCGTGGGCAACGCCGAACTCCAGCATCTTCTGGAGCTCCGTGCCGTCGCGCGGCGACATCAGCACAATTCCGGGCATCGTCCGCAGATAGGACAGATCGAACAGGCCGTTGTGCGTCGGGCCGTCTTGCCCGACGAGCCCGCCGCGGTCCATGGCAAAGACCACAGAATTCCCTTGGAGCACGACTTCCTGGAACACTTGGTCGTAGCCGCGCTGCAGGAATGTCGAGTAGATCGCAGCGATCGGCCGCGCGCCGGCTTTCGCCAGGCCGCCCGCGAACGCCACCGCGTGCTGCTCCGTGATCCCGGTATCAAAGAACCGAGTAGGAAACTTTTCGGCGAACTTCGCGAGGCCGGTGCCCTCCGGCATGGCGGCCGTGATCGCCACCACGCGCGGGTCGCGCTCCGCGAGCGCGATCACGCCTTGGGAGAACGCTTCTGTGAACGAGCGCACTTTCTTGGGCGCCGCCTTCTCCGCAGCGCTCGGCACCGCGCAGACCGCCGGCGCGACCGTCTCCGGCTCAAGCTTCTTCGGCGCAGGCTTCGGAGAGACGCCGTGGGCGCGCTGCGGATCGGACGACGCCGGCGCGTAACCCTTTCCTTTCTGTGTTAACAGATGGACGACCGTCACCCCTTCGAGCTTCTTCACGCGATCGAACGTGTCGAGAAGCATCGGGAGGTCGTGTCCGTCGAGCGGCCCGATGTAGCGAACGCCGAGCTCTTCAAACACGTGCCCGGGCACGGCGAGGTGGCGCAGGATCTCGAGGGCCTGGTCGAGGCGATCGCCGACGACGGGCAGGTGCCCCAGCAGCTCGGCGATTCTCCGCTCCGCGCGCGCAACAAAAGGAGATGTACGAATTCGCGACAAATATCGCGACAGCGCACCGACGGAACGGGAGATCGACCACTCATTATCGTTGAGCACGATGATGAGGCGGCGCCCCGTGACGCTCGCGTGGTTCAACCCCTCGAAAGCGACGCCGCAGCCGAGACCGGCATCTCCGACGAGTGCAACCGTGTGGCGATCGTGGAGCGCCGGATCGGCGGCATCGGCGCACGCCATACCGAGCGCGGCGGAGATGGCCGTTCCGGCGTGCCCCGCCGTGAAGAGGTCAAACTCGCTTTCATGAGTTGCACAAAAGCCGGTGAGACCGCCCGACTGCCGAATCGTATGAAAACGCGCGCGCCGGCCCGTCAGCAGCTTGTGCGGATAGACCTGGTGGCTCACGTCGAACACGAGGCGGTCGCGCCGGAAATCAAAGATCCGGTGCAGAGCCAACGTGATCTCGACGACGCCGAGATTGCTGCCGAGGTGGCCGCCGTTCTTAAAGACGACCTCAATGATCTCGTCGCGGATCTCTTGTGCGAGCGCACCAAGCTGCTCGGCGGGAAGCCGGCGGAGATCCTCCGGCGATTGGATGCGCGCGAGGTGCGGGCGCGACGGCGGGATGTGAGACAGGGAGGACGAGGCCTCGTTCATTTGGTTCGTTCCGTGACGAAGCGGGGCAGAGCTCGCAGGAGCCCTTCCGCGGGGCCGCCCAGCCTACCGGCAAGGCGGGCCGCTTGGCTCGAAAGCGCGCGCGCCTTCGCGCGTGCCTGCTCGAGCCCGACGGCTGCAGGGTAGGTCATTTTGCCCGAAGCGGCGTCCTTGCCAGGGGTCTTTCCGAGGGTCGCGACGTCCCCCACAACGTCGAGCACGTCGTCGGCCACCTGAAAGGCGAGGCCGACCACGAGGCCGTAGCGCCGAAGGAGGCGGCGACCGGCGGCGGACGCACCGGCGGCGACGGCCCCCAGTTCGAGCGAGCCCGCGATGAGGGCCGCCGTCTTGCCGAGGTGAATCTGCTCGACGAGCGCCGCCTTCGGCTTCGCCCCTTCGGCGTCGAGGTCGCGCACCTGGCCGCCGACCATCCCCTGGAGCCCGGCCGCCTCCGCCAGGATGCGAACGCATTCGCCGACGTGTTCGGGGCGCGCGAGCGCGGCGAGAGTGGCGAAGGCCTCGGTGTGGAGCGCGTCACCCGCCAGGACCGCCGTCGCCTCGTCGTACTTCACGTGGAGCGTCGGACGACCGCGCCGAAGGTCGTCGTCGTCCATGCACGGAAGGTCGTCATGGACGAGCGAGTAGGTGTGCACCAGCTCGACGGCAGCGGCGGCGCCGTCGGCGGCACGCAAATCCCCGCCGAAGGCCTGGCAGCCGAGGTAGACCAGCGCCGGGCGAAGGCGCTTGCCGCCGCCAAAGACGGCGTAACGCATCGCCTCTCCGAGGCGGCAGGTGTCGGGGCGGTCGGCAAGGCGGCGCGTGAGGACGCGATCGGCGCGCGCCGCCGACGCGGTCAGGAAGCGCTCGAAGGCCGCATCGGTGGCGGAAGCGGCGCTTGGGCTCCCTGGAATCCGGCGCGAGACCTTCCGGCCTCCGCTACGGCGTACGACGCGGGCGCGGGTCACTCTTCGTCCTCGTCGTCGGGCTCGAGGTCGCGCGCCGGCGTCAGCCGGAGCGCCCCTTCGGCATCCTTGGCGAGTTCCTCGACCCGCTGGCGCGCCTCGGCCAACGTCGACGCGCAGCTCTTGAGCACGCCGACGCCCTCCTCGTAGCGAGCGATCGCCTTCTCGAGCGGAAGCTCCCCGCTCTCGAGCTCATCGACGATGCGCCGGAGCGCCTCGAGGCGCGATTCGAAGCTCGGCTCGCCGGATTTGTGCTCTTCGGCGGACCGCTTGGATCGGGAAGGTGGGCGGCTCGAGGATTCGGACACGGTGTTCGGAGTGTAGCAGGGCAGCCGGAAGGCCGGGGAGCCGCTGCCGCGCGCCCCGGTCCCCCACAAGCGCTCTCAGCGGTCGCTGTCCTGAAGCAACCTCACCATTTCTTCAAGAGCGATGGCTTCGACTCCCTGGCCGAGCGATCGGCGCTCGCCGCGCGGCGTTACAATAAATCGATCGGTGGCCTGCACATCCTGCGCGCCGAAATGGAAGCCGCGGTCGGGGTGGGCGCCGTCGCGCGCTTGATCTCGAGAGCGATCACGCGACCTTGCGGCCCTCCGAGAACGAGGTCGATCTCGGCGCCGGCCGAAGTGCGATAAAACGAGCTCCGCCATCGGTCGGAGAGCGCACCCACCATCTGTTCGATGGCGAAGCCTTCCCACGAATGTCCGCAAATCGGGTGACCAAGCAGCTCCTCAGTATTTTGAATATTTAATGAAGAATGGAGGAGTCCGCTGTCTCGAATGTAAATCTTCGGAGCGCGAACGAGGCGCTTCGCGGACGTTCCACACCATGCCGAGAGCTGTCGGACCATGAAGAGAATCGCGGGAGGCAGACCCGAGCACCAGGAAGCTCTCCGCTGCCGAACCAGCTCTCGCCTTCGCATCGACGAGCGCGCGCAGCGATCGCCCTGGAGGCTGTCATCCTTGAAGTTCTCTCAGCAGATGAGAGATTTTCAAGGTTCGCAGCGCGAACCGGCCTCGAACCCGCGCTCGTCGCGCCGGCCCCTACTTGGGGAACGAGAACGAACCGGGCTTCTTCTGCACCCACGCCCCGAGGAACCGGCCGCCGTCGGTGCCGAAGCTCACATCCAGTCCCATCGGATTCACGGGTGGCGCGCTCCAATCGGCGGAAGAGACCTTCACGTTGAGCGTGCGCTTCTTGAGGTCGAGGACCACCGAGCTCTTGGGCAGCACGCCCGCGGCGCTCTTCCAAGTGAATTTGGTCGGAGCCGCCGCTGGAGCGCCTTTCCAGCCCGGATCTCCAGCGGGAATTGTGATGCTGATGGGCGCTGCTTCGGAACCGATGAGCAGATCCATCGACTGGATCGCCGGATTGAAAGTGAACTGCGGCTCCCCGGGAAGTGCAGCAAAATCACACTGAATCTGGAACGTATCTTTTCCAGACGCCGCCAGGTCGGTGAGCTTGCCCTTCGCTTTCGGAAGCTTGAGCGTCCCCGATTGATCGTACACATAGGCAGCGCCCGCGAAGGAGGCCGAGTCATTGGACGAGTCTCCTTGAATTCCCACTGCCTTGCTCGATTCGCCGAGTGCCCCGGACGCAATGGCCGTTCCCACGACCGCAACCGAGTAGCCGAAGACATCGCCGGCGTCTGTATTGGATGTCTTTATGTAAGACTGGAAGGCCCACACACCTGCGGATCTCACATATGCGTAGGTGGCGCCAGCGTCCTCGGCGGAGTTGTCCGAGCCATCGCCATCGACGCCGATGGCGCCGCCATCTTCGTGACGCGCGCCGACGGCGAGGAGATCGCCGTCCACCGCGACCGACCAGCCGAACTGATCGCTCGCTCCGGTATTGGAGGCTTTGAGGTAGCCCTGCTGGCTCCAATTCGAACCCGAGCGCAGGAACACATAAACGGCTCCCGAATTGGGAGCGCCATTACTATTCTGATCGCCGCCGACGCCCGTCGCGGAGCTGGCTTCTCCAGGAGCGCCGACGACGAGCGTGTCGCCGGAGACCGCGAGCGACTTCCCGAACAGATCGCCAGTATTTGTGTTCGATGCCTTGATGTACGCCTCCTGAACCCAGGTCGAGCCGCTTGAAGAGAACACATAAACGGCCCCTGAATCCAGCGCGTTCTCGTCGGCGCCGTTGCCGTCGACTCCGGTGGCGGAGCTATCCTCGAGCCGGGCGCCCACAAAAACGCGTCCGTTGGAGGCCGCCACGAAGCCTCCAAAGTTGTCACCGGCGCCGGTATTGGAGGCCTTGAGATACGCCTGCTGCACCCAGGTCTGTCCCGTGCGCGCGAAAACGTACGCAGATCCCGAGTCGATGGCGTTATTGCTGCTCTGATCGCCGCCGACTCCCGAGGAGCCGCCGTCCTCGAGTTCGGCACCGACGACGACCGTATCCCCGGAGATCGCCACCGAGGCTCCAAAATTGTCGGCGCCGTCGGGATTCGATGCCTTCAAGTACGCTTGCTGAGTCCACACGCCGTTGGATCGCACGAATACGTAGGCAGCTCCGGCGCCGAAGAGAGAATTGTCACTTTGGTTGGCACCGACGCCCGCCGCTCCGCTGGATTCCTCTGGCGCCCCGACGACGATCGTATCGCCCGATATTGCTACAGATCTTCCAAACTCATCGTCGTGCTCGGCATTGGACGCTTTGAGGTAGGCCTCCTGGGTCCACGTCGTGCCCACGCGAGTAAACACATACGCGGCTCCCGAATTCGAGGCTTTCTCGTTCTTCTGCTTTCCGTTGACTCCGGTGGAGTTGCTGTCCTCCCCCCATGCGCCCACCACCAGTGTGTTGCCGGACATCGCCACGGCTCGACCAAACAGATCGTTGGCGCCCGCGTTCGACGCTTTCATGTAAGCTTGCTCGGCCAGCGGAACGATCGACGAGGTGGCCCCCGCCGTCGGCGGCACACCGTCCTGGGCGACGGAGAGAGCCAACAGGGAGCTGAACAGCGAACTGACGGCCAGGAGCTTCATGGTTGATGGGGCGGGATGGAGCTGAGGATCGGGCGGAGAAGCCGCCGTCGAGGCGGTTCGCTCGAAAGTGAGCGCGCCACGTCGTGCTCTTGGCGGACCGCCTGCAGAGCTGGACAAGAAATTGTCGAGTCGATCCACCTCGCACCATCAGGCCGGTACTCAGCCGCCCCGCCGGCTGCTGACGTGGTCGCTCGATTCCGTGCGGGTCCGCAGGCGCTGCTCTATTCGTTGTCGGGGCCGGCGATGCTCGACGAGATTCGGAATCCATGGCCGGGCAAGCGGCAGCTTTTCCAGAGGCTGCCGCGCTCCGTCTCAGAATCGTAATGGCTCTCGCTGCTCCATGGAGGGTCTCCGGAGCTCCTCGCTTCCCCGCGCCACGCCCCATTGTGGTTTCGCTCCGACGGTGACCCCGTGGCTTGGCATGCTCAAGCTCCCTGCGCGGATGCCTATCATCCCGCCAGACTTTGAGAACGCGAAAGAGGACGAGAATCGCTGGAATGAGTCATTCAACGGCCTGCTCGTGTCCTGTTTGATGGAGTTCTTCGAGAAGTTACAGCGCTCCCCGAAGATGGGAATCGGCCTTCTCGATCGGCTCCCGGGCGCCGAAGGACGAGTTCATCCGACTTCACAGATAGAGAGGCTCGGTGGAATGGAGCGTGGGTCGGTCTTAGCGCGGTGAGTTCCGAGGATGCGCGGCCGATGGGCCGCCGAGCATCGGGAAGCCATTTCAGGAATTCTCCGAGTTCCTACAATTCGAGTCGAGCGCGGCCCTATTCGCCTCCGCCGTCCGATCCTCCGGCGTCATCTGCCTCCGCCGACATCGCTCCTGAATCATCTCCCTGCGTGTGCTCCTTCGTAGGATCTTCACTTGGCTCTCCACGAATCGCGCCGACTGCGGCCGCGCTCGTATCCACATCCGCATGCTCGCCCCGGCCTTGCTCCCGCGACTTGGCGCGCCGCACTCCGGCGACCGTCAACAAGATCAAGAATGCCACTGCGATCGGAAGAGCCCACATATCTCAAACCTACCATTTCGGATTGGGCTCCCGCTCCGCAGGAAGGTCCCGCGCCGAGTAAGCCAGATTTCCATCGCGCGACCACCGCTCTGAAGCACGCGTCGGCCGCTGAGATCGAAGAGCCTGCAGCGTCCTCTCGATCTGTGCCACGTGGGCCTTCGGGTGTCGAGCCATCGACTCCACCACTTTTCGCAGCGTCATCTCGCCGTTCTCCGAGTGTATTAGGGTGCGGCCGAAGGCGGCCGCCGGCTGCCGCTTCAGCAGCGCGTAATTGTATCGACGCAGCGCCGCGAACGCATCCATCGCGAGCTCCGCGTCGAGCGCGCTGTACGCCATGGACGATGCCCAAACATCCTGATCGAACGCAGCGACCTCGGCTCGCTCCGTCGACAGCGCCCGGCGCACGCGGTCCGAATACACAATTTCCGTATCTGCAACGTGGAGAACGATCTCATTCACCGACCACTTGCCGGGCCCCGGCTTCCTTCCGCGGATCTCCGCGGGCACCGCCGCGTAGATCTGTTGCAATGCGAACGGGCCAGAGACGAGCTCCGCGAGAAGGTCGGCGATCGAGTTCGAAACAGTCATCGCCGAGAGTAGACTCGATTGCGCGCCGCGCGTCGAGCACCCCGGCGCGCTACCGCCTCAGCAGCCGCAGGCTGTTCCCCACCACGATCAAGCTCGACAGCGACATCGCGACGCTCGCCCAGACGGGTCCGACGAGGAAGCGCATCGGCTCTGCGACACCCCACGCGGCCGCCAGCGCCGCACCCACACCGGCAGCGAAGGGCACGCCGGCCACGTTGTAGGCGAATGCCCAAAAGAGATTCTGCCGAACCGTGCGCATGGTCGCGCGCGACAACACCAATGCCCGCGCCACTCCCCGAAGGTCGCCGCGCACGAGCGTGATCGGCGCGGCTTCCATCGCAATGCCGGTGCCGCTCCCCATCGCGATCCCCACATCCGCGGCCGCCAGCGCCGGAGCATCATTGATTCCGTCGCCGGCCATCGCGACTCGCCGTCCGCGCGCGCGCTCCTCGCGTACGAGATCGGCCTTCGCCAGCGGGCTCAACTCCGCGCGCACGTCGTGGACGTCGATCTGTGCAGCGAGCGCTCGCGCCGTGGCTTCCCGGTCACCTGTTGCCATAATGACTTTTACGCCGAGGCCGCGAAGCGCCTCAAGCGCCGCCGGAGTCGACGCTCGGAGCCGATCCGCCATCGCGACCGCACCGAGCGCGCGTCCTCCGGAGGATATAAATACGACGGTCGAGCCGGCCGCAGCGAGATCGCGCGCGCGCGTCGCTACAGATGTGAATTGAGCGCCCTCTTCCTCGGCGAACGCCAACGTCCCGACGCGGACGACGGCTCCGGCCACGCGTGCGCGCGCACCGCGGCCAATCTCCGCCGCGAAGTCCGATCCGGGTTGCGGTGCCACTCCCTCCGACGCGGCCGCATCCACGATGGCCCGCGCCAGCGGATGCTCGCTCGCGATCTCGACGGCCGCTGCCGAACGCAACAGTTCTTCGCGCGCGACCCCCGGCTGCGGAATCCACTCGCGCACAGCGGGCCGTCCTTCCGTGAGAGTCCCCGTCTTGTCCACGATCACGACGTCCACACTCTCGGCCGCCTCGAGCGCCTGCGCGTCGCGCACGAGCACTCCGCTCCGAGCCGCCCGTCCCGCCCCTGCAACAATCGCCATGGGGGTCGCGAGACCGAGCGCGCAGGGACATGCCACAATCAGCACCGTGACCGCGCTTGCGAATGCGTAGGCGATGCGCGGCTCCGGCCCAAGCCACATCCAGCCCGCAAAGGTCAAAACTGCCGCGGCAACGACGGCGGGCACGAACCACTGCGTCACTCGGTCGGCCAGCCGAGCGATGGGCGCGCGAGACCGCTGCGCCTCCTCGACGGCGGCCACAACGCGGGCAAGCAGAGTCTCGCGCCCGACGCGCTCCGCTTTCATCACAAAGGAAGTGTGCAGATTCACAGTTCCTCCGACCACCTGCTCGCCTGCTCGGCGGTCGGCCGGGATCGCCTCGCCGGTCACCGAGCTTTCGTCGATCGAAGCCTCCCCTTCCACGATCGCGCCGTCGACGGGCACGCGCTCGCCCGGGCGAACGCGGAGGCGGTCGCCGACGCCGATTTGATCGAGCGGGACGTCCTCTTCGCCGTCAGCAACCATTCGATGCGCGATGGCCGGCTGCAGTGTTAATAATTCGCGCACGGCATTCGACGCACGCCGTCGTGCCCGCGCCTCGAGCCATTGTCCCAGCACAACGAGCACGGTGATCGTCGCCGCCGATTCGTAATACATCGGGGCATGGGCTCCGGCGCGCATCGCCTCCGGCAGCGCCGAAGGCACCAGAAAAGCCAGCGTCGAGAATCCCCAAGCGGCCGCGACACCGAGGGCGATCAACGTAAACATATTGAACCGCCCACGGCCGACGCCGGCGAACCCCGCGCGGAAGAACGGGAGCCCCACGCCGAATGCAACAACTCCGGAGAGGAGTAACTGCATCCACATCCAGATGGGCGAATGATCGCCGCCGATCCACCGGCGATGGGGCGCCCATCCCAACATCGAGCCCATCCCGTCCACAAATACGGGAGCACCCAGCACAAGCCCAATCACGAAGCGCCGCCGAAGCGAAGCTACTTCGTCGTGCTGCATTTCCGCTCCGGACGGAGTTCCGCTCGTGAGCGCGGGCTCGAGTGGCATGCCACAAATTGGGCAGGGCCCCGGCTTGCTCTCATTCACCTCGGGGCACATGGGACAAATCCATCGCGTCCCGGCCGGCACCTCTTGCGGCTTCGGCGCGGCCGCCACCGCGGGCGCTTTGTGGGCGGCAGGCAAAGGTCTGGCGGCCGCGGGTGCCGGCGCCAGAGCCGCAGCAAACGGATTCTCCATTCCGGCGGCAGGCGCCGCGGGGCTCAGGTACTTCTCGGGAGCCGCGTCGAACCGTTGTTTACAGACCGAAGCACAAAAGAATATGTGCTTTCCTCCGTGCTCGCTGCGGAAGCGCGCCTTGGTCGGATCGACGCGCATTCCGCAGACGGGATCGATCGCGAGTTCGGGGGTCATAGGCGAGAGAGTAGCCGCGCGGTTGGTTCCGCAAGGCACCCCCCAACCTCCCCGACGGGAACATCCCACTCACTTGGCCGTGGCCGAGAGCACCTCCTCCAGCGGCACGCCGACAGCGGAGGCGAGCTTCGCTCCGTACTCGGCATCGGCGCGCAGCGCGAATCCGACGATGCACGACTTCACCGCTGCGTTCCGAACGGCCCCGAGGTCCGCCGCAAAATTGGCCACGAGGCGGCCGCGGGCTTCCTCGTCGAGCGCACGATAGAAGGCGCCGGCCTGCGCGAAGTCGTCGGTCTTGGCGATGCGCTTTTGTTGTGTTGTGCCGGAGAGCGGTGCGGAGCTCGAACGAAGCTCCGGCCGCTCCACCAGCGCGTCCGCGGCGCGGCTCGGCTGATAATTGACATCCGACGCCGTTCGCCCCGCGCTTCCCGCGCCGTCCTGGTTGCCGTTGTGAACCGGAGCCGCTGGCCGATTCACCGGAAGGGATGAGTGATTCGGCCCAAGGCGATGCATGTGAGTGTCGGCGTAGGAGAAGAGCCGTCCCTGCAGCAGCCGATCCTCCGACGGCTCGATTCCCGGGACGAGGTTCGAGGGCGCAAAGGCCGACTGCTCCGTCTCCTGGAAGAAGTTGCCCGGCAGGCGATTCAGCACGAGCGTCCCCACTTTCTGCTTCGGCACGCGCTCTTCCGGCCAAACCTTGGTGGCATCGAGCGGGTCGAACTCGAAGGCGTCGAGGTCCTTCGGCGCAAGGATCTGAATATACAGATCCCAGCTCGGGAAGCTTCCTTTTCCGATGCGATCGTAGAGATCTGTGGTGTGCGCTTGGAAGTCCGACGACTGGAGCGCCGCCACCTGCTCGCGCGTCAGATTCTTGACACCTTGCTGCGACTTCCAATGAAACTTCACATAATTGTAGCTCCCGTCGGCAGCCACCAGCTTGAACGCGTGCACGCCGTTGCCGTCCATCGTGGCGTAGCTCGCTGGAGTTCCGAGGTCGGAGTAGAGCTGCGTCAGCATGTGGATCGACTCGGGAACATGAGAGAAGAAGTCAAAGAAACGATTCGGATCCTGGCGATTCGTGATCGGCGACGGCTTCAGCGAATGCACCATATCCGGAAACTTGATGGCGTCGCGGATGAAGAACACCGGCAGGTTATTTCCCACGATATCCCAGTTGCCCTCCTGCGTGTAGAACTTCACAGCAAATCCGCGCGGGTCGCGCAGCGTCTCCGGCGAGCCGCTCGGGTGGATCACTGAGGAGAATCTCACGAATACGGGAGTTTTTCGTCCTTCGGCCCCAAAGACATGCGCGCGAGTGATCTTGGACAGATCCGCTGAGGCCGTGAACTCCCCGTACGCGCCGGTGCCTCGGGCGTGCACGACACGCTCAGGAATTCGCTCGCGGTCGAATCGTTGAAGCTTCTGAATCAAGTGCACGTCCTCGAGCAGCACGCCGCCGCGCTCGCCGGCCGTCTTCGAATTCTGGTTGTCTCCGACGGGCGCACCGTTGTCGCGCGTGAGCGGGCGCTTGCCGTCGCTGCCGTCGGACCACATCGCCAAGAGCGAGAGGGAGAGGATCGTCGAGTTCATCGGAGTTGTCCTTTTTGGAACCTGGTTGAGACCTTGGTTGCGCGCGACGATGGGCCGCGCGCGACGCCGTAAACATCCGCCGGACGCCCGTCCCCGCCCAATACCAAGTCCCTATCTCTTCGATTCGATTCTCCAATCGTGCTCTTCACACTTCGCCAGCTCGAGTACGTCGTCGCCCTCGCAAAACACCGCAGCTTCCGCGAGGCGGCCGAGGCTTGTTGCGTGAGCCAGCCCTCGCTGAGCGTACAGATCGCACAA
The DNA here is from genome assembly GCA_016792805.1 of Planctomycetota bacterium. Taxonomy (GTDB): domain Bacteria; phylum Planctomycetota; class UBA1135; order UBA1135; family JACQFD01; genus JAEUHX01. The sequence continues at coordinate 99,145 of JAEUHX010000061.1, read as the reverse complement.
TTAGAAACGGCCCTCGGCACGCGCCTTTTCGAACGCAGCCCCAAGCGCGTCGTTATCACGAGCGCGGGCGAAGAGTTCGTTCGCCGCGCGGCGCGCGCACTCACCGACCTTGAGCAGCTCGAGGGGATGGCGCGCTCGCGACGGAAACCGCTTGCTGGCGAGCTGCGCCTCGGTGCGATTCCCACCATGGCCCCCTTCCTGGTCCCGCGGCTCGTCGAGCTCGTGAAGTCACAATTTCCTGAGTGCAGGCTGCTGCTCACGGAGGATACGACGGCGCGTCTCCTTCGGCGGCTCGACAGCGGCGAGCTCGACGTGCTGCTGATCGCCATGGAGTCCGAGCTCGGGATCTGTGAGGCGACACCACTTTTCCGAGACCCGTTCCTCGCGGCGCTTCCAGCCGCTCACCCGCTCGCCGAGAAAGCCACGATTACGTTCGAGGAGCTGCTCGGCGATGGGCTGCTTCTGCTCGAGGATGGGCATTGCCTCTCGGCGCAGGTCCGCTCCGCCTGCGGCGCGTCGAGCTCACACATCGGCGATTTCCGCGCCGGCAGCCTTGTCACGCTCCTCCAGATGGTCGCGCTGGGCCACGGCCACACGCTTCTGCCGGAGATGGCGCGCGACGCCCTCGCGCGCGACCCGGCGCAGGTGGCGCTTCGCCCCCTGGCCGTGCCCGCCTATCGCACCGTGGGGCTCGCCTGGCGTCGCGGCCATTCGCGGGCCGCCGAGCTGCGGCTGCTGGCCGAGGCGGCCGCGCGCGGCCTGGGGACGCAGAAAAAGGCCGACGGAAAGCGCGCCGGGCCGCGTCCTCGGTAGCGCAGATTCACGATGACCGATCCGGCGGCGCACCTCATCGAGCGAGCGCGGGCCGGCGATTCCGACGCGGTGGCGCAGCTTTGGCGCGAGCACCGCGCCTGGGTTGCCGCCGCGTTGCTCGCGCACGCACCGCGCGGCGCAGAGATCGAAGATTTATTGCAAGATGTCGCTGTGGTGTTCGTGCGAGAGATCAAGCATCTGCGCGAGGCTCCCATGCTGCGCGCGTGGCTTCGAACGATCGCCGTGAACTCCGCGGTGAGCGCCGGGCGCAGGCGCGCCGCTCGGGGCGAGGCCGACGCCCTCGAGGACGACGCGGCGGATCGCCGCGGCGCACTGCGCGCCGCGATGGCGAGCGATCTCGACGACATCCTGGAGCGTGTCTCGCGGCTTTCGCCCGAACTCCGCGAGCCTCTTTTGTTGCAAAGCGTGCGCGGGCTCAGCCAGCGCGAGATATCACAGATTCTCTCGGTTCCGGAAACCACCGTCGAGACTCGGCTCGCGCGCGCGCGGCGGCAGCTGAGAGAGCAGACGCGAATCCCACAAAAGCCATGACTACCCAATCCGACTCCGAAGATCTTCTTTTCGATCGCGCTCTTCGCGGCTGCGCCGAAGAGGGTGAGTGGGCGAGCCTCGAAGCGCGCCTGTCGAGCGACCCCGAGGCGGCCGTTCGATTTGTGCGCACGCTGCGCGATGACAGCGCGCTGCGCGGCGCAGTGGCGCGAGCGGCGGAGCGATCGGCTTTTTGTGATCTCCCCGTCGCAGCCGGACGCCCCGGCCGCGCCCTCGGCTATCCGCGGTTTGTGCTCGCGACCGGCTGGGTGGCGGCCGCCGCGTTGCTGGGCGCGCTTCTGTTGAATCGCCCGCCGTCCTATCCGCCGCAGACCACGCCGAAGGAGCCGGCGCCGGAGATCCTCGCGGAGCTCGCTCCGGAGCTTCTCAGCTCGCGCCCGTCTCCCGACGGCAACGGGGTCGAGATCACGACCCTTCGGCGCACGGTGCAGCGCAGCGTGGTGCCGTCCATCGAGATCGCGAGCTACGACGACGCCGGCCAACTGGTGCTTCGCCCCGCGGCTCCGACGGCCTTCTCGCTACCCACTTCTTTGTGAACTCACTTTTTCAGGAGGCTTCCCGTGATTCGATCGTTGTCTTCGCTCCTTCTCGCAGCTCTCTGTATTGGCGGAGTGTCCCTTGCACAAGCGGAACCCGTCGACGTCGTGTCCGAGGCTCAAGGCGTCCGCATCGTCTCCCAGGATCTCCTCCTCAAGGACGGAAGCGATGAGCTGAAGATCTCCGTGGACGACGCGGGGAGGCTCCGGGTGCTCGTCAACGGCCAGGTCGACACGAGCGATCGCGTAACGATCAAAAAAGACGGCTCTCTCGAGGTTCGAGACCGCTCCGGTGCTCAGCGAGCGAGGATTCACGCCTCCGGCACAAACGTCATTCTGCAGACTTCGCGTCCGGAACCTCGAGTGGGATATGTGGGAGCGAGCTTTGCGAATATTGATCTCGTTCTCGCCGAGCAGCTCAGCCTCGACCCGGAGTCCGTCTCCTTGGTGACCATGGTCGTGCCGGGCCAGGCCGCGGAAAAGGCCGGGCTGAGAGCGAATGATATTCTCACTCAAATCGATTCGGATCCCGCTTCGCCATCACAGATCACACGGGCCATTCAAAAGAAGAAGCCGGGAGATCAGTTTACAGTGCGGCTCCTCCGGCGAGGCAAGCCGGAGGAGTTCACAGTAACCCTGGGTGAGCGTCGCGAAGAGTCGAGGGAAATCGATCTCCCGAGTCGAAAGCGCTCGATGATCGAAGACAATGCCGTGAATTCAAAGCGGTTGGCTCGAGCGGAAGCACAGATGAAAGAGGTGAACTCCAAGATGGCGGCGACCGCCGCGGAGCGTGAGCTCGAGAGAGCGACAGCTGCCGAAATGAGAAAGCTCGCCGAGGAGCTCCATGCTGCGAGCTCACGCACTGATGAGAGGGGCCGTGAGCTTCAGCGGAGTCTGGTGACACTTGATCGGGACACGGGACGAGTCGTGGTGGTGGATCAAGCTGACGCACTCGCGAAACTCGAAGACCGCAGGGCACAGCTCGATGAGGCTCGGGCAAAAATGGACTCTACCCGCGACGCCATTCGATCCCTCGAGACGCGGCTTTTGGAGATGGAGAAGCTCCTGCGCGTGCTGGTGGAATCCCAGCAGAACCCACAGAAAGCAGCGCGCTAGCTTGTCACTTATCGTGGCCCGCCGAGCAGGAAGGCGGCGGGCCATGCGCTCCAGCCGTGGCAGCGCGTCGTGCCGGGAGACCACTCCCAGTGCTCCCAGAGAGTCCCATCGTCCGATTGAAACATCGGACCATACAGATGCCGAATCGACTCCAGCGCGCGGTCTTCGGCTCCCGCCACTCGCAGCGCGTCGCAGACGAGCATTTGGAAGAACGGCGATGCTCCGGAGATCTGTGATTTCACGTCGAAGGCCGGAGGCGGCAGGATCTCGGAGCGGTGGTATGCCCACTTATCCCAGGCCTTCGCCGGAGCCCCTGCCGGAGGAGCGAGCGTCTCGACGAGAGCGCCCCAGCGCTCCCGCGGCGCGAGCCCAGCAAGAATCGCGAGCGCATTCGCGTGAACAGAAATGTGGCCATTGGGAAGCCCCGCTGCGTCGAGGGCGTCGGCGTAGGCGCCTCGCTGCGGCTCGAAGAAGCTCTCAAAACACGCCGCAACTTCCTCGCGTGCAGCCTTGTAACGCGCCGCGCTCGTGCGATCGCCGACGCGCTCGCCAAGCGCCGCGCCCCGCTCGAGCGCCCAGGCGAAAAGTGCATTCATCACGCTGCTCGGCGCCGTCCGATCGACGAGCGCCCAGTCGAGGAACACCCAGCCGGGCACCTCGCCGACGAGGCCGTCATCGCGCCGGCGCGCAAGAAACCAATCGAGAGCGCGCGCAACGCCGGGCCACAATTCCCGCACAAGCTCTTCACCGCCGGCACGATCGGCGCGCTCGGAGAGTGTAAGTATGCCCTGCAGCGCATAGTCGGGAATTGTGACGCCGAGGCGATCTCCGTCGCCCGGCGCCGAGATCTCCGGAAGCCCGTCGCGTCGCGACGGCCGGAAGAACGCGCGCAGCGCCCGATCGGCGAGCCGATCGTCGCCGGTGAGGGCGTAGGCCGTGCGCGCCATCGAGCGCACGTCTCCCAAATATTGGCGCGCTTCCCGCGTGGGCCCGTCGACGAGCGCATCGACAGCGCACGCCTCCAAGGTCTTCTCACATCGGCGCAGCAGTTCCCCGCGCCAATCCGTCCACGCAGGCAAGCCGGCGCGCTGCGTGCTCGCCGATCGGATATGTGACAACCCCACGGAGCCGATCTGCGCCGGTCCCCCGCCTCGAATCGTGATCTGCAAATATCGAAGCGCGCACCGGTCGCGCAGCTCGAATCGCTGGGCGCCCGCCTTCGCAACATATCGCGCGACTGTCTTGCCGCGCACGAAATCGAGTGCTGCACCGCGCGCGCCCGCGGGCGCGATCCCCGGCACGACCGCGGCGGCTTCCTCCCAGCGGTGGTCGCTCCAGGCGAGGTCGACGACCGCGCCCGGCGCCGCCTCCGCGAGCTCGACCCAAGGATGGCCGACGACGACCGCTCCGAAATCCACGAGCAGCGTGACGGCCCGGCCTGCCGTCGGCTCGACGCGCAACCGCTCGATCGCCGCAGGCGTGTTGCGCTCCCACTCGGTTGCGCCGGCTTCCTCGCGTAGCGCAGTCCACAAGTCTCCGCTCGCGGATTCTTGAACTCTCCCCATTCCCACAATACGCACAGGCGCCAGCGGCTGCTCGACCAAGGGCGCGATGTCGCGCGGCTCGAGCGTTGGATAGGGGTCGATCGGCGGGCGTGACTTCCCGCTGCTCGTCACGACGCACGCGCGCTCCCAACCGGCGTCGTCAAAGCCCGCGAGTTTCCATGGCCCCGCCTCGCGGCGCGCGTCGTAGATTTCCACAAATCCAAGCGCGGGGTTGATCTTCGGCGTCGGTCGCGCCCACTCCTGCGCCTCTCGATAGCGCCAACTATCGTCGGTGCCCACAACCATTCCGCCGTCGATCCGGCATTCCAACAAAAATCCGCCCGCACCCGGCGCCGCGGTGGGCGGCGATCCGGGCGCTGTCCCGACGAACCAGTCGCCCGCAGCCCGCCGCCAAAGCCCCGTCGCCTCGCCGTAGAAGTGAACTTCCCCGGCGATCACGTTGGCGCCCCCGACGAGATGCTTCGCGATGTCAAACTCGTCGAAGGACTGGTGAAACGGGTCGCTCGGCGCCGGCCCGCGCGCGACCGGCGCGCCATTGACCCAGAGCCGATAGCGGCTGTCGGCGCTCACGCGTACCGCGGCCCGCGCGGGCGCGCGCTCGAGGCGAAACTCCTTGCGCAGATGAAGCGTCGTCGCGCGGTCGTCCGGCGCCGGCAGCGCTTCAAAGCCGGAGATTGTTGCGGCCATGCGTCGCGCTCCCGGCTTCCAGATCCAGCAGGCTTCCCACGGCGCCGGCGCGTTCGACGCGCGCGGCGGCGCTCCCTGCGCCGCGCACGAGGCGGCGGCACCCAAAAGCATGACGGCGGCGAGCGCGGCGCGAACCAAGGGGGCGCAGTGTAGCGGTGGCTCGAGTACGCTCATGCCGTGAAGCGCCTGTATCTCGTTCGCCACGGCAAAGCGGAAGACTACGACCACGAGCGGCACACGAGCGACGTCGACCGCGCGCTCACGGCCGAAGGGCGCGACGAGATGGAGTTCGTGGCGAAGCGCATGCGCAAGCTCGATGAGAAGATTGAGGTCGTCCTGTCGAGCCCGCTGCGGCGCGCGCGCGAGACGGCAGAGATCCTTGCGAAGGGGCTCCACGTTGAGATGGAGATCTTCGCCGACCTGACGCCGCCGGTCTCCCCAGGGCGACTCCTCAAGGCGGTGCGCGCGCGCAAGGAGGATCGCATCGTGCTGGTCGGGCACGAGCCCGGCGTGGGCGATTGCCTCGGCCGTTGGATTTCGGAACTCTCGCTATCGGTGCCGTTCAAGAAAGGCGGCGTCGCGCGCATCGACATGCCGCTCAGCTCCTCGGACGGCCCCGGCGTGCTGGTGTGGCTGGCGACGCCCGAAGTGATGGGGGCGTAGCACCGCAGGTTGTTGAGGCGCGGCTAGAGCTGTAACGATCGCGCCGCGCGGTCGAGACGGACGACGATCTCGGGCATCCAGGCACGGTGCTCGGGCTTCATGGCGCAGGCGCGAAGACACACAAGCTCGCCGGAATCCCACCGATCAACGGGGTGCGCCGCCTCGAGCATGACGCGCGGAAATGTGGCAAGCGCGAGATGGAGGCCTTCGCGCGCCGCGGCGTCGAAGAGGGCGCGGGCGCGCGCGGAGGATTCGCTCGCGCTGCGGGCCCGGACGGCGAACACGACGATGTCGAGATCAGGACGCCCGCGAGGCACAAAACGCTGATCGCGCACGAGCGTTTCATACAGATCCAGTGCAGCCGCGCGGCCGTCGTCGAGGCCGCGCGCAAGCGCGCCGCCGCGTTCCAAGGGAAGCAGGCGCTGCGTCGCCCAGAGGGCGACGGCCGCCGCGCCCGGCCGGGAGCATTCGAGGGAAATCTCACCGAGGTGCAGCTCACTCGAAGAAAAGTAGGTGTAGGGCGAGTCGTGGCGATAGTGGCGGCCGACGGATGGATCTTTGAAGATCACACATCCACAGCCGTAGGGCTGGAGGCCGTGCTTGTGGGGATCGACGACGTAGGAATCGGCCTCCGCGACTGCGTCGAAGGCGCGGCGAGCCGACGGGTCGAGCGAGGCCGCGAGCGTGAAGTAGCCGCCGTAGGCCGCGTCGACGTGGACGCGACAGCGGAAGCGCCGCGCGAGGGCGAGGATCTCCGGCAGCGGGTCGACGGCGCCGGCCGCGGTGGTGCCGAGCGTGGCGACGACCGTGCCGATTCCGCCCGCGGCGAGAAGCTCCTCGAGAGCGGCGAGATCCATGCGCCCATCGGCGTCGATTGCAACTTTTCGAAACGGCACGCCGAGCACAGCGGCAAGACGCCCGTGGGTATAGTGAGCTTGCGCGGATGCGGCGACCGCCAGACCGGGCGCTTGCTCGCGTCCAACCCAAAGCGCTTCAAAATTGGCCATCGTTCCGCCACCGCACAAATGTCCGAGGTGCTCACGGAATCCGGCCATAGAGGCGATTTGTGCAACGGCCTCCTTCTCCATCGCGGAGCTGGCGCGGCCGCCGTCGAGGGCGTGATTATTGGGATTCACCATCATCGCCATGGCGTAGGCGAGGCGCGCGACCGGATGCGGCGGCTTGAGCATCTGCCCGACGTAAAGCGGATGGTGATAAGGAAAGTTGTCGCGCATGCGGTGCGCCGCCTCGAGCAGAGCGCCGCGCGCGGCCGCCGCGTCGAGCGGGCGCTCAGCGGGGGGCAGGTCGGCGAAGCCGGCGGCCAGCGCGCGCATCGCCTCCTCGAGGAGGGCCAGCTCGGCGGAGATGGGGTCGCTCACGGGGGGCGATGATGGGGCCGCGCAGTCGCGCGCGAGCGGCTGTCGCCGAGAATCCCCCGCCGACCCATGACCACGAATCCCCACGGATATCTCCACGGCTACTCCGCGACGGAGCAGGATCGACTCTACCGACAGGCGCGCTTCCTCGAGCCGATGGTGCATGAGGGGCTGCCTTTCCGACGGCGGCGGAAGATGATTGAAGTTGGCAGCGGCGTCGGCGCGCAGACGGAGATTTTGCTGCGGCGGTATCCGGAGATTCATGTGACTTGCGTGGAATACAACGATGCACAAATCGCGCGTGCGAAGGAGTTCCTCGCGTCGGTGCCGTGGGCGGCCGGCCGCGCGACGCTCGTGAAGGGCGACGCCACGCGCCTCGAGTTCCCGGCCGACAGCTTCGATTCCGCTTTTGTGTGTTGGCTCCTGGAGCACGTGCCGAATCCGCCGCTCGTGCTGAGCGAGCTGAGGCGCGTGCTGCTGCCCGGCTCCCCTGTCGTGCTGAATGAGGTGCTGAACGCGACCTTCTTCCTGGAGCCCTATTCGCCGAACACACTGCGTTATTGGATGGCGTTCAATGATCGCCAGCTCGAGCTCGGAGGCGATCCGTTCGTCGGGGCGAAGCTCGGGAATTTGTTACAGGCTGTCGGGTTCCGGGATATTGTGACTCTTGTGAAGACGTTCCATTTGGACAACCGCGCGCCGGGAGAGCGCGCGGAGTTCCTGGCCTATTGGACCGAGCTGCTCCTGAGCGGTTCGAAGGAGCTGCTGGAAGCGAACAGGGTGTCGGCCGACGTGGTGGAAGGGATGAAGTCGGAACTCGCACGCGTGGCACGGGATCCGAATGCTGTGTTCTTCTATTCCTTCATTCAGGCTCAGGCGCGCGCCGCGATTTCGTAAGCTTCTTCAGACTCGATCGGTCGTGATCCCTTCACGAGTAAGTCTGCAAGAATGAAGCTTGAGAATGGGGTGTGGTCGCGTCGGTCCGATTTCTTTCGTGGGGAATCCAATTGTTTTCGTGGGGAACGGGCGCGCCCGTTCCGATCCGGCGGCGCGTGCGCCGCCGGATGAAGAATCGCGCTGCCCATTCCTCATCGCGCGGGGCAAGCCCCGCGCCATGGGTCAGCGCATGCGCCGACCCTACGTGTCAACTTGACATTTCCGCGCGCGCCATGGCCTCGCATCTGCGGAACTCGCCGCGCCAAGACCGACCCACGCCCCATTCGAACCTGTCTCGCAATTTGTGACGCCGCTAGAACCTGTCCATGGATGATGGGGTATCTCCCGAACTGTTCAGAATCCGTCTTCGGTCGCAAGCTTCGCACGGAATTGCCGATTCAAACCGCTCCTCTCCTTTTGTGGATCGGTGCGCGTCAGGGAACATCCAGGAAGACTTCATCTCCTTTCACGGTGACGGTTCGTTCGTCTGCCGATTTTAGATCGCCGTCGACGGAGATGTGAACATTGTAGATCCCGCCTCGAAGCTCCTGGGTTGGCACGATGGTGTCTTTGCCGAGGGAGCGCACCGGCTGCGCGTTTCCGTCCACGATAATCCGAATTCGGCGGGCAGGATTTTCGGCAAACCGAAGCATTACTTTTCCAGCAGGCGGATCGCGATAGGTATGGAGATCAAAGATGCCGAGATCCGCAGATCCCACCGTGGGAAGCTCCTTCACCACCCGCTTGCGCTTCCCCGGGTGCTCGGCGTCGGCACCCAAGTCGAGGATCAAGTATGCGGTACGCGGCATGTCGGCAGTCTCCACCGTAAAGACGCCAGCGGCATTGGTTCGAACCTCGCGCACACAAAAAGGCGGAAGCTCGAGCATGACATGTTCGATCGGCAGCGTGCCGCCGAGCCACGATTGCACGGCGTTAGCGTAGTCGGCGACCTCGATACGGACCTTGAAGCCCTCTTCCGGCCGCTCGCCGGACATCACCGTCCCGGTAATCGGCCATTTCCATTCGAAGTCAAAGCGTGAGACGCGCTCGCCGACATCCGTTGCAGCCGGAGCGATCTCCCGCAGCACGGGTTCCGCATATCCGTGACCCGAGAATCCAAGCACACAGAAAGCATCCTCCGGCGCGCAGTCGGGAAACAGCGTTGAGCTCTGCCGAAGCTCTGCTTTCACAGCCGGAAGCGACTCAAAGGGAAACAGCTTCGCCTGGCTCGTATTTTTGGGGATCAGCAGGAACGTTGGCGCTTCCGCTATTGTGAGCACCTGTGGAAACTCCACGCGAATCGGGCTTGCATTCCGAAGAGTGATGGGCGGTGCTTCCGCTGGCTGCCTGCCCGTCACCAAGCGCATTGGCACGCGAACCGACTCGAAGCCGCGGGCGAGAACATACACAAGAACCGACTCCCCGCCGAGCACGTTGGAGAATAGATAGCGCCCATCCGCATCGGTCGTCACCACCTGCCGATCCAGTCTCACTTTAGCCCCGGCAATCGGTTTCCCGTCGGCACTTATCACGGTCCCAATCACAATTCCCGGATCCTCGACGCGAATAATCCGCGAGACCGCGCCGATGGGACGAAGCGCGACGAGCCTCCGAATGCAGTCGCGCGACCGAGGATCGGAAACGGAGTGCCCAATCTCAACCATCGAGAGCCCGGGATAGAGCCCGGAGATCGTCAAGATCTCCTGGTCCTTCGGGATAGCGACCTCCAATCCGCGATTCAATCCATGGGTGAAGATCAATTTTCCCGGAGTCACGCGATGTGTGGGATCCTGGATCTCCAGCTGTAACGATGCTGTTTTCCCGCTTCCGAGCTGCCACATCGGCAAGTTCGCCGCCGAGTCGTCCTCGAGAACGAGCTCGCGGCGCGTGAAGACGATGTCCGTGATGGGGCCCGCTCCGTCACTCGGAGGCCGCGGCGATGTCGGAGGATCGGGGCTCGAATCGGCCGTCGGCGTCGCGGAGGCCGGACGCTCGACGGAGCCGGTGCCCTCTGGGGACGCGGAGTGCTCGGCAGCGGGCGCGCCATCGCTCGGGTGGTGCTCTCCGAGCAACCATACAAGTGCGAGCAGGATTCCCCCGATCGACGCCACGGCGACGATCCAGCGAATCAGGGAGCGCGCGCTGCCGCGGCTCAATTCCGCAGGGCCGACCATGTGGAAATTATCGAATCGGGGTCGGCACCCAACAAGAGTGCGGAAGATCATCATTCCCGCAGCGGAGTTCTGGGGATGATGGTCCGAGGTGGCGCCGAGAGCCTTTCTCGGAGTGACTCGCGCGCCCGCGTCGAGACGTCTCCAGTCGTCCGCCGAGCCGTCAATGCATCAGCGCGGCAAGGATGAGCGCGCCGACGACGATGGCGGCCGTAATGAGGAACCAGGGGGCCTTGGTGCTGAGCCCTCGGCGCGGCGCCCGCGGGCGACCCTCCGGACGCGCCAACCCTTCGCGCGCGAGGAAGTCGTCGTATTCGGCGTCCTCGAGTTCGAGATCGGGAGTCTCCGGCTCATCGTCATCGGCCCATCCGATGCGCGCATCGGCGCCGCAATTCTTGCATGCAGCGGCACCTGCGGGCACAGCCGCCCCGCAATGATTGCACTCGAAGGTGCGGCCCCTTCTGCGCTTCACGCCGCGATGTAGAGCGCGTAGAGGTTTGCGACCAGCACGGCGGCGAGAAACAGATGATACCCGTAGAAGCCGATCATGCTCCGCTCACCGATGAGACAAATACATACAAATCCGGCGATCGCAAGAATCGCCGCAGTGATCGCGACCTCCAACAGCTTGCGGCCAAGCGGCGCGTCGGCACGAAGAAGATAGGCGATGGCGTGGATTGTCGAGTATCCGCCCAGAAGCATGCACCAGAGCATCCCAACGCCAAAAATCCCCATTGCTCCAGCAGGATCTCCCTTCTTGCGGTAGCACCAGTCAAATAATTCGGACCAGTACGGGACGTGGAAGAAGCCGACGAGAAAGTAAAAAATCAGATACCACGGAATCAGCCAACCGTGGCCAAAGAGGATGCGAGGGGCGAGAGTCATGTCCACGTTCGAACCGCCGAAGAACAGGGGCGACGATGCGCCATAGCGTACGGGCCGACCCCGCTGCTCGCCTCCTCGCTCCACGGGAGCGGGTCGGCGCGCGAGCCAGCACCGCCGCGCGTGCTGCTCCTGACTGCCGAGCCCGCGATGGGGCGTTACGCGGCGTGGGCGCGTGTGAACTCCGTGGGGCGCGCGACGGCGCGCTGCTTCTGGGCTCCCCGCAGCCACTCCAGCTCCACATCCACGCCGATGGCGGACGCGTCGAGGAGGCGGTGGAGATCGGCGATCGACGCGGTCGGCTGGCCGCGGAGTGCGACCAAGATGTCGCCGGGGCGAAGCCCGGCGGCGTGGGCGGCGCTCCCAGGCGCCACCTGTCGGACGAGAACACCGCGCGGCACCGCAAGCCCATGGTCGCGCGCCGCGCGCGCCGGCAAGTAGGCTTCCTCCGCGGCGATGCCGAGAACGGCGCGACGGACGCGGCCGTGGCGCAGGATCTCTGAAATCACAAAAGACGCGGTGTTGCTCGGGACGGCGAAACAGACGCCTTGGCCAGCGGCGACGGCCGTGTTCACACCGATCGCGCGTCCTTCGGCGTTGAGAAGCGGGCCGCCGGAGTTGCCTGGGTTGAGGGGCGCGTCGGTTTGGATCACCCCTTCGATCGGGCGGCCGCCGAAGCCGTTGAGCGAGCGTCCCAGTGCGCTCACAATTCCAGCCGTTACAGTTCTCGCGAGCCCAAAGGGCGAGCCTACGGCGATGGCGTAATCGCCTACGCGGAGATGGTTCGAGTCGGCGAGCTCGAGGTGCGGCTGTAGAGACGCCGCGGGGAGCCGCAGCACGGCGAGGTCGGTGGCCGGGTCGTCTCCCAGCACGTCGGCTAACTGTGTCTTCCCGTCGGGCAGCATCACTTCGATCGCCGTCGCCCGATGGACGACGTGGCTATTGGTGAGCGCCACGCCGTCGGGTGTCACAAAAAACGCAGAGCCGCCGCCCATCTGAGGCGGCGCCTGCGGCCGGCGTGCATCGCTCCGGAGAGTGCGCACATGGAGCACGGCGGGACCGGCGCGTTCAGCCACGTCAGCAACTTCCTGCGACAACGATCGAAGAATCGACATGGCCTCGTCTATGACCCGGGATTGCGGGCGGTCAAGGGAAGGGGCGGCGGCGTCGCTCCAAGCAACCGAGGGCCCCCGCGAGAGAGCGCGATGCGCGGACCCCGTAATCGCGCCGGCCGTCGCGATATGGCCATCTGCCGGCGCGGATTGGAACGACTGCTAGTCGGGCCCTATTCGTCCACGCCATCAGCCGGCGCATTGATATCACAGAAATCAATCTGCAGCCGGAATCACTCCCGAGCCGTCGAGCTGGACTTCGAATTCGACGCTCCCGAGTGCCTTCGATCTGTCACAACTTCAGCAGCTCACTCATTTCAGGCAGGAAGCCTCCATGAACCTCGCAATCGCACCTCTTGGCGCAGCAATTCTCTCCACAGTTGCGACCGCACAGCAGGGATTCACGCTCATCAACATGCCGGTGGGTGCCAATCCCCATCAGGTGGCGGTGGCGAATCTTGACCAAGTCGGCACGAGAGACGTGCTGATTGAAACCACTTCTCCGGCGGGAATCTTCCACGCACGAATCATCGGAGGAATGGGCCAGGACGGTGTGCCGCCGCTGGCCTACCTCATCGGCGATGGTGGCCCCATCGGACCTCCTCCGCCTCCTCCGCCCCCGAAGCCGCCGATCACTTATGAGATCGAGTGCGACGGCCAGAAAATCACGGTGCGCCGCGGTCCCGACGGGAATCTACAGTACGGCTGGCCGATTACAGATCCTTGGACCGGCGGAATCTCCTATATCGGCATGATCGTTCAACCGTGGCATGTCTTTGACACAAGCAATAATCCGTTCGTCATCGGGCCCGATGACGAGTGGTCTCTGATCGACGTCGATGACGATGGGGATATCGATAAGCTCGTCGTCTATCTCGCGTCCGGGGAAGTGAGGCAGTTCGCCAATAGCTGCGGGACCTTCATCGAGAATGCGTTCACGGCGGAGGATGACGACATCAACCATACAGTTTTCAAGCTTATTGTGGGTGGAGGAGATGATGATGCCGGCAAGGGCAATGGGTCGGGGAAGAAGAAGCTTCTCGCGTTCGAGAGCAATGCAACGACGTTTGGCGTCCTCGTTTCGGAGCACGTCGCGTCGGGAGCCATGAAGGTCACGTCAACAATTCCGACGACGTTCCCGGTGGGAGTCGGCATGCACTACGACATTGCCGGCATTGCGGCCCTCGCGAGCCGCACAACCACCCAGATCGCATACTTGGAGATGCCTCCGGCGGGAGGACCGGTCCTCAGCTACTTCACAATTCCGTACATGGCCACGTCGATAGCCATTGCGGACCTGAATGGCGACAGCGTGCTCGATCTCGTCGTTGCCAACGAAACGACGGGAGCCGTCGGCGTGCAGCTTCGCGGGACGTCGCCCTCCTTCATGAGCCTCGGATCGGTTGCGGGTCCCCGCTCCATCCTCGCGACCGACCTCGATCAGGACGGTGATGTCGATCTTGTGACTTCGAACGGCGGAGACCAGTCGGCGACGATCTGGATTCAAGGCGCGATTCCTACAATTCCAGGCGTCACGGCGTACGGCGCGGGCACTCCCGGCTGCTCCGGCTACGAGAGCATTGGCCTCTCGGCGGCCCCGAAGATTGGAACGGCGTTCAGCGTGCTCGGTGCGCGAGCGCCGCTCACCGCTCCCGGCCTGCTGCTCTTCGGCACGGCACCGGATGTGCAAGGAAACGACATCCTCGGCGTCGATGCCATCTTACACATTGATCTGATGAGCTCCGTGGAGCTGCACTCCTTCACGGTCGTGAGCGATGGACTCGGAAACACACAGCTACCGATCGCGCTTCCCAATGTGCCGGGCCTCGTGGGTGCGAGCTTCTATGGTCAGCTCATCTGGTTCTGGACGAATCCCAATTGTGGGATCCTCCCGACGACTCTCTCCACATTTGGTCTTTCGACCTCGCACGGACTCCAACTCACCATCCAGCCGTAGTGCTGGCGAACGTAGCAAGTCGAGGACGCCGGCCCAGCGGTTTGCGGGCCGGCGTTTTTGTTTTATCGGCCGCCGAGGGGACGGTTCAGCTCGCGCAGATACGTTTCGGAAGCGGCCAGCGCATCCGTCGGCCACATGCGCACCGTTCCGTCTTTCGCGCCGGTCAGCACCCACTCGGCGTCCGGCGAGAAACAGGCCGACAGCACGGCGCCATGGCGATCCCGGACGAGCCCTTGGAATCGCGGCGGATCGAGGCGCCACAGCCGCACAGTCCCGTCCTTCGAAGCTGAGAAGGCGAGTCGACCATCTTCTGTGAACCCTGCCGCGGTCACCGTCGTGCGGGAAAGTGGCGCGGCCAGCGCCACAGCGTCCAGCCGCCGCGCATCCAAGAAGACCTGATCCCCATACGTAGCATGCGCCACAAGAAGCCGTTGATTTGTGGGGTCGACACCGATCACTCCGGCGGAGCCGTAGGTCGCGCTTGACCGTAGAATCTCATGGTTACCGGAAATCTTCCATGCTGCGACGTTACAATACTGGCCAGACCAATACACGTCTGAGCCATTCCGTGAGACAGCGAGGTCATTCGTCTTGTAATTGTCCAAACGGCGGAAACTCTCGAGCAGCGGATCCGCACTCGCGATCCATTTCATCTCGGCAACATCCCACACATGCAGAAAGCAGGCTGCATCGCAGGCGACGATTCGCCGTTCCTCGGCGTCGACGACAAGATGTGTTAGGGATTTGGATTGCGGCGATGCATGACGGAGCACAGTGCTCGGCGCTGCATGATCGGACTCGTAGATACACACCGTTCCGTCATCGCAGGCCGCGGCAACTCGCCCCGTCCGCGGGAGGACCGCCCCATCGCGAATTGCCCCACCAGGCGCGGTGAGCTCCTGCGGCGGCTCGTGGCCATCGAAGCGCCATTGGTACGCTCCCATTTTTGTAATAATAAGCGCCCGATTCTGTCCAACGCTCATGCGTTCAACGGTGGCGCTCAGCTCGGCGCTTGCCGTGATTGCACCCGAGGCCACTTGCCACACGCAGACCTTCGACCCGCCTGCCGCGACGACGAGCTGCCCGCGCTCCGCGAATGCCACATTTCGAACGGGTTCCAACAGTCCCGTGAATTCCGGAAGATCGCTGCGATATCCAGCAGTCCAGCCGCGGAAGTACTTCTCGATCTCCATTGTGAGGATCTTGGAATCGTCGTCCCCCCAATAGATGACATCCGTATGCTCGTCGTTTCGCTCCAGCACGCGCACACAGTTCCAATTTTGGGTGTCAAAGATACGAATCATGCCGTCGCGAAAGTAGACCGCGAGCCTCGATCCATCTCTGCTCAGAGCTCCGCGGTAGGACGAGCGATCACTTCCGAACGCTCGCCGCGCTTGCAGGCGATTGGTGGTGAGGTCCCAAATAGTGATCTCGTCGAGTCCGCCTGCAACGAGCGTCGATTCACTCGCGAATTGGACCCAGGGAATCGACGTCTCCCTCGTCGTCGACCAGAGAAGCCGGTCTTCAAACACGTCGATGACACCCGCAACACCAGCGTGACTCGCGAATGCGAGCCTTTGGCTGTCCTTCGCCCACGCGATCCAACAAACGTCCTTTTGAGGCAACCTGGCAAGCTCTCGGCGTCGGCCAGACTCAAGATCCCATACAAAGAACTCCGTGCTTCCGTCTACAGCACGCCGATCGCCACCGGCCGCATTCGCGAGAACGGCCAGTTGCTTCGCATCAGGGGAGAATGCCAATAAAACGGGTCGTGCCTGATGACCGACGAGCGTGCGCTCAGCGTACGGTGGAGCGAGGTCCCTCACTCGAACGCTCCCATCGACGTAGCCAGCAGCGCCCTTCTCCCCGTAGGGTGAAACCGCACAAATCATAACGGCTCGGCTTTCGCCGGAGTTTCTCCAGCGAAGGACCCCGCTCGGCGCTTTGGGGTCGCTCTCGATGTCTACGAGCCCCGACCCTTCGTCATATGCAATAAATGCACGCTTTCCGTCGGGGAGCAGGGCACCAAGGGCCCGTGGCACTCCGAGCGGGATGCGCCGCTCGAGCTTGCCGTCGCGCGTCCGAATCGCGAGAAGTTCCCCTCCATGTGTAGTAAGAACGATGCGCCTCCCGACGGCATCTATCGTAGGAATTCCTAACACTGCGCCGTCCGATTCCACCCCACTCGTGACGTCGTAAGCCACCCGGCATCGGTCGAGAATCTGTAGCAAAATCTCGTGCATCTCCGGCTGAGGGTCGGAGCGCGCGGCGGCTACCGCCTTCTCCAGTGCTGCGGGCGGAGCGTCCTCCGTGAGCGTGACGGCGGACATGGCGTCCTTCCACGCCTGCAGGCTCCGGTTCCGCGCTTCGAGTTTCACCACAAATGTGCTGAGCAGTGCGACGGCCACCATGGATGTTATGAGAGCCGCGGCGATTCCCGGATGGCGCTGAGACCATCGGACGCCGCGCAGGATCGGACCCGCTCTGCGTGCACGCACAGGCACATGCTCCCGAAGCCGCCGAAGGTCCTCCGCCAGATCCAGCGCCGTCGCGTAACGGCGCTCCGGGCTTCGCTCGAGCGCCGTCTCCAGCACAGCGCAGAGCTCAGCGCCCACAAATCGGCATCGTGCCCGTGGGTCGGGAATCTCACTCCCGAGGATGGCTCGAGCCAGATCCGCGCGTGTCGCTCCCGCGAAGGGACGCTCCAGCGTCAGCGCCTCGAAAAGTGAGACTCCGAGAGACCACACATCGGTCCGACGGTCGCATCGCTCGCCGCGGTGCTGCTCCGGCGACATGTAAGCCGGCGTACCGAGGAAATCGCCCGTGCGTGTAAGCTCTTCGCCGACGCCGGAGTCGTCGTGGGCCAGCCCAAAATCCAACAATACGGGAGCCCCAGTCGGCGTCACCATGATATTTCCAGGCTTGATGTCGCGATGAATGACACCCGCCTCGTGGGCAATGTGCGCCGCCCTCGCTGCCGCTTCGAAGAATGCCAATAAAGCGTTCAAACGCCCGCGCGCCGCGGTGTCGGACGCCGAATCGGTCGAGCGTGCATCCGCGACGTCGGCATCGAGGCTCGCGGGCGTCTCTCCTCGTCGCCGGGCTTCGGCGATTGCGGCGGAGAGCGTGCGCCCTTCCACAAGTCGCATGGCGATATATGCGGCTGTGTCGCTCTCGCCAACTTCGAGCACCGGGCAGATTCTTGAATCCTCGACCCGCGCTGCGGCTCGCGCTTCCCCTAGGAATCGCTGGATTGTCTGTGCCGAGATCAGAAAGCGATCCTTTCGGAGCACCTTGAGAGCCACAAGCCTCGGAAGGTGCAGATCCTCGGCCAAGTACACAATCGCCTGGCCGCCGCGCCCAAGCTCCCGGACGATTCGATAGCGGCCGAGGACGGTCGACGACTCCGATGCAGCTGGAGGCGCGCCGCTTGCCGACTTGCCCGCCGCCTCCCTCAATAGTTGGATCTCTTCACGAATCCTCGCCTCGAATCCCGGAAATCGCGCTGCGTACTCCTCGTCGCTTCGCCGGATGCCCGCGGCCTGATCCTCGAGCCAGAGGCGCAAGAATGCGTTGATCACGCCTCCTTCGGCGTCGGCGCTAGGGGCTTGTTCCATGACCTACGTTCCGGCCATTCTAGGGCCCCGGCGATCGGATGGGGTCGTCTCCTTGGCAACCTCGATCGACGCAAGCTGCCATGAGCACCGATCGAGACGACCTTACATCCATCCACGTTCGCCGCGCCCTCACAGGCGATGGAGCGAGCCTCGAGTGGGTGATCCGCCGCCTGGCGCCCCCATTACTCGCGGTGGCTCGGTATCGAATCGGACGGCGGCTCCAGCACCTGTGCGATCCGGAGGATCTCGTGGACGAAGCCTGGCTCGTCACGCTTCCTCGCCTCGGCGAGATCGATCCAAGGGATGGCCGCTACACTCCGGTATTACTGAAATATCTAAGCTCTATAATTGTACACAGAGTCAACTCACTCCTCCATCGGAGGGCTTCGCAGCGGGCCGACGACGAAGCATCGAAATGGCGCCCGAGCCTTGCCCCCGATGAAGCGACGGGCGCCGTCACTCGAGCCGTGCGAAACGAACAGTTCCAGATTGTCCTCAAGACGATCGACGAGCTTCCTGAGGCGGATCGAGAAGTTTTGTTGCTGCGCGGAGTGGAGCAGCGTCCGCTGCCGTCCGTTGCCGCCGAGCTCGGGGTGGCGCCGGGCACCGCGGCGGTGCGATATCATCGGGCGCTGCTTTCGCTACGCCGCTCACTCCCAGGGTCATTCGCAGACGAGCTCGCCGACGAGTAATGTTTCGCCCTTGCGCTGAGCGTCACTTGGCGGTCGCCGCGGCCGGGATGTGAAAAAGTAGCTTCTCGAGATCGAGAGGCTTCTCCTGGCCCTCGACGCCCAAGCGCAGCAGCAGCCTCGCGCCGCCCGACTGATCGTACATTTCCACTTGGAGGCGGTGCCAACCCGAAGCGAGCCACGCGTCGGCCGTTCCGTAGTAATTCTGCCAGCCGGCGTCGGTCCAGCGGTCGATCCACCGTCGGCCGTCAAGCTCGAGCCGAACCCCGTCGTTGGCAATCACAAAAATGGAATAGTTGCCATCCTTCGGCGCCTTCAGCCAGCCCTCCCAGCGCACGCTGAAGCGATCGGCCGGCACGCCCCGGACGGGCGCGGCATTGCGCCAATCGAAATCGAGCTCTGCGTCGATGCGCTCGGCCACGAGCTTCTGAAACGCGGTGCCGGAATAGTAACGCCCCGCAATGCCCGGCTTGAGCCCGAGCGGCGGCTTGTCAAGCGGCGGCACAACCTCTTTTTGATACGTCTTCCAATCGCTCGAGCGCGTCGCGTCGAGCCACTCCGCTCGAAGCACTCGCGCTCGCTCGCGGCCAGGATCGACGAGGAGCGCCGCTTCGAGGTCAGCCACCGCATCCGCCAGCCGGCCGAGCTCCCGCAGGCAGAGCGCGCGGTTCACGAGGGCGTCGGCGTCGACGGGATAGAGGTCGAGCGCGCGAGTGAAGGCCGCCGCCGCCGGCTCCCATTGGCGCGCCTCGCCGAGAAGGACCCCTAGATTCCGGTGCGCCTCGGGCAGCGCGGGCAGCAGGCGTGCC
Source organism: Planctomycetota bacterium (assembly GCA_016792805.1). Classification (GTDB taxonomy): domain Bacteria; phylum Planctomycetota; class UBA1135; order UBA1135; family JACQFD01; genus JAEUHX01. Next base: position 79,646 of record JAEUHX010000061.1, on the reverse strand, counting down.
GCCTCTGTGAGATCACTTTTCGCGTCGGCTGTGCGCTTGCGCTGCATTGCAACATATCCACGGTTGTGAAGCAGAAACGCGCGCACCTCCTCCGGGCGAAGCTTCCGCAGGTAGACCGATTCCGGTTTCCAGGCGCCCCCCATGCGGTCGCGATACTCGTCGTCGGGAACGATCGCGCCGCCGCGCGTCAGCTCAAGATTGAGCTTCACGTGTCCGTCGTCGTATCGCACAAAAAAGTGATTCGGCGCGGCGACGCCAAAAAGCGGCATCCCAGCGCTCTCCGCGAGCGCGAGCGCAACAATCGAGAGTGAGAGGCAATAGCCGTCTCGCGATCGCACAACCGAGTCGATATGCAACGTTTCGGGCGAGTCGAGGTCGGCAACCGATCGAAGCTTTGCCTCGTCGAAGAGCACAGCTCGAAGCGCCTGCGCACGCGCCTTCCCATCGGTCGCATTCGCGAGGCGTTCCGCGAGCGCGGCGCTCCATCGAGCTAGCTCCGCGCGCACCGATGCCTCATCGAGCTTCGGGTGATCGCGCCGCGCAACCTCGAGCGCCATCTCAAGGTAGCCGCCCGCGGGCGCCGAGGCCGGCCGCGACTGGCTGACGAGAAGCAGCGTGAGTGTGGCGATCGCGAGCATGGGCATGATGGTGCCACTACGAATCCGCGCGCGCCCGCGCCGATCCGTTCCACCTCGGAATTCGCATCTTGCTCGCGGCCGTCGAACCGCCATCTTCGCGATGCATTCCCATGCGTGCCGGCCGAACCCCCATCCTCGTTCGACGCTTCGACGACCTGTCGCCGGAGGAAGACCTTGCGTACTTCGCGCAGGGGCTCCAGGAGGACCTCATTACGGAGCTGGCGCGCTTTCGGGCGCTGGATGTCTTCGCGCCAGCCGCTTCGGGCTCGGAGCCGCCCCACGGACACGAGTTGCTCGGAAGCGTGCGCCGCACGCCGAGCGGCGTCGCGGTCCATGCGAGGCTGCTGGAGGTCGCGTCCGGCCGCGCACTCTGGGCCGAGCGTTACGACGCGCAGAGCCGCGCCCCCTTCGAAGTGCAGTCGGCGATCGCGGGCTCCGTCGCGCGAGCTCTCGCAGCGACCCTCGACCAGGCGCGCCTCGCAGTGGCGCGGCGTGCGCCGGTGACGAGTCTCGCCGCCTACGATTTGTGGCTTCGCGGACGCGCTTGTCTCGAGCAAGGAAGCGTCGAAGCCGATATGGAGGCGCGCTCCCTCTTCCAACGCGCCCTCGAGATCGACCCTCAATTTTCCCGCGCCTACGCGGGAATCAGCCTTTCCTACTATAACGACTGGAGCTGCCAATCGTGGCATTTGTGGAGTGAGAGCGAGCAGGAGGCCCGCGCCCACGCGGAACGCGCGGTGGCGCTCGACGACGGCGATGCGTGGGTCCACATCGTGCTCGCGCGTGTTCGGCTCTACCGGCGAGAGTTCGACCGCGCCGAAGCGAGTATCGAGCGGGCGCTATCTTTGAATCCCTATGAAACCGATGTGGCCGTCCATGCCGCCATCTGGCTCGCATTCCTCGGCGACACGAACCGTTCGCTCGAGATCGCGCGCCGCGCGATCCAATCGAATCCGCGCCATGGCGATTGGTACTACGCGCCGCTTTTGTGGTCTCACTTCCTGCGCGGCGAGTGGCGCGATGCGCTCCGTGCCGGCGTGCGCGTCGGGCGATCTCTTGTGGATCTGCCGGCGGTGACAGCCGCCGCGGCCGCGATGCTCGGCGAGGCCGATGAGGCGCGCCGCGCGCTGGCAGCATTCTGGGAGGAGTATCGAGGAAAAGTGGTCTTCGGTCGGGAGCCTGAGCCGGGCGAAGCGCTCGAGTGGATTCTGCAGGTGAATCCGATGCGCCGCGAGGAGGACACGCGGCGTTTGCGCGATGGGCTCATTCGCGCAGGGCTCCCGCAGGGGTCCGCGCCGCGCGCCGCGGAGCTGCGTCCCGCGGAGCTCCCGGCGGCAGGAAATGTGTTCCGATGCGAAGGCAATCTGTGGACTCTCGAATTCGATGGCCGCGGCGCGCGCCTGCTCGGAGTGAAGGGCTTCCATGACTTGTCGCGATTATTGGCATCTCCGCGGAAACCGGTGCATTGTCTCGAGCTCGCGGGCGCGCCTGCGGAAAGCGGCTCAGCGGCGGTGCTCGACGCCGAAGCGAAACGCACCATTCGAAACCGCATCGAAGAGCTGAGCGAGGAGCTCGAGGAGGCGCGGTCGCTCGGAAGCGCCGCACGCGAGGAGCGCGCCCAGGAGGAGCTCGAGCGCCTGACTGAGGCGCTGGCAGGGGCGCTCGGGCTCGGCGGCCGCTCGCGCAAGCTCGGCGACGCTGGCGAACGCGCGCGAACGGCGGTGACGTGGCGAATCCGCAGCGCCGTGAGGCGCATCGCAGCGGCCCACCCGCGCCTCGGACAGCACCTCGAGAACTCCATTCGCACAGGGCTTCTCTGCGAGTACCGACCGGAGCAGCCGATCGCCTGGGAGGTGTAGCGGGTCGCGGCCGGGGCTTCGCGGAGGGCGTGTGTGCCGCAGGGCGAGCCCCCGAACTCACGACGTGAGGCCGCTCCTCACGCCTGTCTCGGCGGCGCGCGCTGGTGCGCGCCGCTTTTCGCTGAGACAGACCATGCTCGAGTACCTCGCTGCACTTTTCTCCGCGCCGCCGACGCTCGGCATTTTGGCGCTTTTCGCCGCTCTTGCGGCGCTCGAGGCGCTTGCGCCTCGGCGCAAGCTTCCGAACGTTCCATGGTGGCACGTCAAGGGCGTGGCCGCGCTCCTGGTCGGGATCATGATCTCCTCTTCGGCGCCGCTATTGTGGGATGAGTGGCTTTCCGAGCACCGGCTCCTCGATTCGCGCGCGCTCGGAGATCTGGGCGGCGCCGTGACGGGCTTCCTGCTGTATCAGTTTATTGTCTATATATGGCATCGCGCGATGCACCGATTCGACTTCCTGTGGCGTTGGTTCCATCAGATGCACCACAGCATCGAGCGAATGGACGTGATTGGCGCGCTTTACGGGCACCCGCTGGACGTGGCGGGTTTCAGCCTGGTGACGAGCCTCTCGCTCGTGGGAATTCTCGGCGTCACGGCGACGGCGGCGGTGATCGCGTCTGTGGCGGTAACGGCATGCAGCCTTTTCCAGCACACCAATATTCGAACCCCAAGGGCGCTCGGATGGGTGATTCAGCGGCCGGAGGCCCACGCGCTGCACCACGCGCGCGGATCCCACGCCCAGAATTATGGTGATATTGCACTTTTCGACATGATCTTCGGCACCTACCGCAACCCCGAGTCGTACGAGGGTCCAACAGGGTTCTGGGATGGCGCGTCTTCACAGATCGTGGCGATGCTCGCAGGCCGCGACGTTTCCAATTCACCGCGACCCATCTGGAGCCCGCTCTCGCGGCGGATGGAGGTGGTGCGATGAGAACAACCTCCATGGATTCGGTCCGCGCGGCACAGCGCGAAGACCGCGAACGCGTGATCCAGCTCTTGACCGACGCATTCGCCGCTGATCCGGTGGCGCGCTGGGTCTGGCCCAAGGAATCCGACTATCGGGCGCGATTCCCACAGTTCGCCAGCGCCTTTGGCGGCCGGGCCTTTGCGTTCGGTTCGGCAGATTTGTTGGATATCGGCGGCGCCGCGCTGTGGCTTCCGCCGGGTGTGGAACCGGACGGCGATCAGATGAGTGCACAGATGGAGACGACCGTGGAGCCATCGCGGGTGCCGGATCTCGCCGCCCTCTTCGAGGAGATGGCGCGGGCGCATCCGACGGAGCCCCATTGGTATCTACCGCTGATCGGCGTGCCGCCGGAGCAACAGGGGCGCGGAATCGGCTCAGCCCTGCTGTTCCACGCTGTGGCGCGCTGCGACGCCGAGCGGCTCCCCGCCTATCTCGAGTCGTCCAATCCGCGCAACGTTCCGCTCTATGAGCGGTTTGGATTCGTGGTCCGCGGGCGGATCCAAGCCGGGAGCTCGCCGCCGATGATCCCGATGTGGCGCGAGCCCGTCCGAAAGTAACGAGATCAGTTTTGTGGTCTTCCACGAACTGCCCGCGGGCGAGCCCTGTTGAGGCACGCCTCTCCGGGAGTTCACAAAACGCGCGTGGGATTCGGCTCGACGCAATGCGCCGAGGCGAATCCCACGCAGCGACCCCATCGAGCGTCGCGGGCCGTCCGCGGCCGAGCTTCGGCCATCAGACTTCCGACGCGCTCGAAACTTGGAGAGCTCAGACCGACTTCTTCTTCTCCTCGCAGCACTCCTCCTTCTTCGCGGGAGCTTCTGTAGACTTCGCCTCGGTCTTCTTTGCTTCCGTCTGCGACTTCAGCAATTCCAGCTCTTTCTTGAGCTTTTCGATCTCGGCCTTCAGGAGGTAATTCTGATAGCGCAGCGACTCCGTCTCATTGCGCTCGCGCCCGGCGTACTTCTTGAACTGTGCATCGTTCAAAATTCCGACAGCCTGCTTCTCGAACACGACCGCATTCCGCTCGTGCGCGAGGCAGCCGGAGCCGTCGCGATGTGACTTCACGATGAAATCCTCGTGCGCCTTCCGGTAGGCGAAGATCTGATTCAATTGCTCCGTCGTGAGATCGAGCTTCTGGAGCTTCGCGACCACGGTGTCCGAATTGTCGTCACAGGCACGAGCCGCGGGAGCAGAGGCGACGAATAGGAACGCGACAGCGGCGAGAGGAGCGAGCTTGCGAATCATCGGGTTTCCCTCATGTGGTGCGCCGGAGCACGCCACTCGGCGTGGACGGAGCAACACGCGGGGCCTACGCGACCCGGAGGGGCCCCGTTTGGCGGAAGCTGCGCCGACGCGACAGCGGCCGTTTCGCGGAGCTTGAAATCGCCGGCGCAATACGCGTAGGTAGCGCCTATGGCGCACGACACGCATCCGCCTCGAGTTCCGGCTGAGATCGCATCGGCGGTGGAGGAACTCCTCCCCAGGCTCACGCAGCGAGATGCCGAGCGGCTGGGACGCCTTGTGGAACTTCTCGATGCCCATCGCCAGGCTTCGCTGGCGACCATCCTGCCGGCGGTCTTCGGCGACGTGGCCGCGGCCCATCGACCGGCCTACCTGCGCCAGCTGCGACAACGCGTCCATGCCGCGGCAGAACGGATCGACCGCGAACGGGCGAAGGCAGGGGACGCTACCGCTCGGACGCTGCGCATCACGGACGCCGTCGGCGAGAAACCGAGCACGCCGATCGCGCGCAAACGAATCGAGGTGCGCCTCGGCGGCCACACGTCGACGGATGTGGAGTTGCTGCGGAGGCTCGCAGCGATCGGTGCGCCTCCGCCCAGCGACGCGTACGCGGCTGCGACATTCGTGGCACCTCGCGCAATCGCCTGGAGCGTGAGAAGTTCGCTTCTGCCCGGAGCGGAGGCTCCATCCCGGAAGGCGCCCCCTTCGGCGCCGACCGCGACAGGCGGCCCCTGGAAAGGAAGGCCCATGGCGGAGCTTGAGAAGGAGTTTGGAGCCGTCCTGAGCGCGCACCTCGATCCCAAGCGCGCGCAGCGCTTCGAGCAATGGTTCGCCAAGCTCTGCAAGGAATCCGGAATTGTTACTACGACACAGATTGACCGGCGCGGCTCGGAGGACGACCCGAGTCTCCTCCTCGACGGCGAACGCTATCTGTTCGATGTAAAGCGAGTTCTGGCGGGCGCGGGCCCCGACCAGCTGGCGCCGTTTCACGAACGGGTGACCAAGCGGGCGGATGCGGCGGGAGGATTCTTTGTATCTGCGTTCGGTTTCTCCGGCGATGCGCTCCACTGGATGACAGAAGGGCGAGAGCCGCGCTTCTGCTTTGTCGACGGCGGCGACTTGCGCGCCGTTCTGCGCGGCGAGATCCGACTCGACGTGCTTCTGCGCGCGAAGCTCGAGATGTTGCATTCGCGTTCTGTGGTCTCGGCGAATGCGCGCAACGTGTTGCAGGACTCCGCGCTGCTCCTGAGGGCGCTGGAGCCGGGCCGTTCTGAGGACTCTGCCGCAGCGGGCGCGCCCGCGCAGGCGGCGGCTGCACGCGCGCCGGAGCCCGCAAGGGAAGCACGCCCGGCGGCTCAGCATGCCCTGGGCGCGCTGCGGCGCTGGGCCGAGTCGGACGCGGCGCCGGGTGTGGCGGTCGTGCTCGGCGAGGCCGGCAGCGGAAAGACCTTTCTCGCGCGGCGATTTGCAAGCTCACTCCATACATATCCTCTGCGGGGTCGCATCGGCGCCTACGCCGACGTTGGAACGATTCCGCTCGCGGCTTCGGCTCCCGAGCTCTCGGTTCAACAGATCCTGCGCCACTGGCTTCGCCGCGCGGGCGAGGCCGATTCCGGAGTCGACGCGCTCGTGCGGGCAACCGTTGCCGGCCAAACGATACTCATTCTCGACGGCGCGGACCGCCTTGCCGCGTCGCTCGACGGACCGCGCTCGGCAGCGCTCTGGGGCGAACTCGCGATTCTGGGGCGCGGACGCGGAAAAGTGATGATTACTTGCCGGAAAGAAGCCTTCGACTCCGATGCGAGCGTGCGCGAGGCGTTCCCCAACGCGCTCGTGCTGGAGCTGGAGCCCTTTGAAGCTCGCCGGGCCGCAAGCGCCTGGCGCCGCGCTGGCCGCAAGGGAACCCCAGCGGCCAAGGGCGCTCTGGCAGAGCTCGCAGCGCGGCCGGGTTTCTTACAGAAATTTGCGGCACTCGACGGACTTGCACCCACGGAGCAGATCGAACGGCTCGCCGAGGAATGGCTCGACCGAGATCGCCAGCGCGGCCTGCTGTCGACGGCCGCAAAACGGCGCGCCCTCGAGGCCGTTGCAGCAGCGCTATGGAAGCAGCGCTCGTCTACTATTCGCGCCGACGAGCTCGAGTCCTGCGCCGCAAAGGCAGTTCGGCGCCTTCTCCCCAATGCAACACTCGCAACCCTACAGAGCGCCGTTCACGATCTGCGGTCTTCGTCTCTCCTGGCGCGCGACGAGGCCGGCGCCGTCCGATTTGTGCATCCCGCGATCCAAGAGTACTTTCTTGCTCGCGCGGTCGCGCGCGTCCTTGCGAAGGGGCGCGGCGAGTCCCTGAAGAACATGCCGTTCCCTGAAAAGGTGGCGCAGCGCGCCGCCGAGATTGCACGCGCGCGCCGGATTCCGGAAGCGGAGCCTCGAAGGGCCGAGACGAGCGCGTCCGCCGATCACCAGCTATGACCCATGCAGCACAGCGGGCTCTTCGGATGGGGGCGACCGCTGTGGCGGCTGCCGTCTCCATGATCGGTTGCGCAACCGCCGACCATCGTGCAGCTCCGGCTCCGCACGCTGTTTTCTTAATTGGTGACCACGAATACCGCAGCGAGGAATCGATGCCGATGCTGGCATCGATTCTGGAGAGCGAATTTGGGTATCGCACTTCTCTCTGCTTTGCGCGCAATGAGTTGGGCGAGATTGCGCCCGACCGAGCCGATCACCTCGATGGGCTCGAGGCGATCGCTTCCGCAGACGTTCTCGTCGTTTTCTTGAGATTTCGGGCGCTCCCCGAACAAGAGCTTGCGGCCGTTCTCGGACACACGAATCGAGGGCGTCCAGTTGTCGGGTTCCGCACATCGACGCACGCGTTCGCTTACCCCGATACCTCTCCGCTCGCTGAAGTGGCACACAGTTGGCATGATCAAGTATTTGGCACACACTGGATCACGCACCACGGCCATTTTGGGGATAACCTGGAACGGCTGACGGCCGTAGCTCCGGCCACGAGCGATCACCCGATCCTGCGCGGTGTCGCTCCCTTCGAGGCATACTCATGGCTCTATCATGTGCAGGGCGGCGGCGATCGGATCGCCGGGGACGACATCGAAGTGCTCGCCCATGGGACGGCGCGCAAGACTTCGTATGCCAATGATCCGAGGTTCCCGAAGACTCAGCCCGTGGCCTGGACTCGAAGCTACAAATCTCAGAACGGTAGCCGCGCGCGCGTATTCTTTACGACGCTCGGGCATCCTTACGATTTTCGCGAGCTTTCGATGCGGCGTCTCGCGGTGCAGGGCGTTCTGTGGGCTCTCGGACGCGAAAGTGCGATCCCACCCCTCGGCGCGCGCGCCGAGCCGCCGCGCGGCTATGAGCCCTCGCCATCGGGCGAAAGCCGCTGGAGCCGCTGAGACGTGCCCATCGAGCTGCGCGCAGCGATTCCTCGCGAGATCGAGGAAAGCTGCGCGAGAGTCGCTGGCAGGCTGTCAAAAAGCTGCTATCGAGTGAATCGAAGTTCACTTTTCGCGAAGTCGATGAGCGATGGGTGAGGCGTAGCCGAGGAGTTACGTCGATCGCGGCTCGACGATGAGGTCGCAAAGAAGGGACGAGAAGGGGCGGAACGAACTTCTCTTTAAGATGTGATTGCGCCGTCGAGCCCGCCCGTCATGCATAAGTGATCTCACTTCAGATCCAGAGTGAGAGTTTCACCCTCCATCACGGTGAAAGTGCCCACATCGCGAGCATTGGTTGTGACGGAGACAGAGGAGGTGCTCGCAGCTCCATCGTCGCGACCTTTGACCTCGCCGCCCGTCGTCTCCACGGACCAGATCCATCCCTTGCCGGCCGGAAAACGAGGTACCACAAATGCGCCCTTGTGATCGGGGACGACGGCTACCCGCACTTGCTCTCCCCGGTCGCCGCGCCAGCGCAGCTCCCAGCGCCTGGACGTAGTGGCGTCTCCGGAGGTCACGGCGGTTCCCTGAATCCGCCCGAAGCGAAAATCGTGGGCCCAAGCCACCTCTCCTCGGATGAGCTTGAGGGGCGCCTCATAAGTGAATCCTGATGAATCGGGCGGAGACAAGAAGAGCTTCGCGTTGCCAGATTGACGCCGAGAAAGCCGGAAAATGCCATCGCGATCTGTGAACGTTGACGATTTCGGTGGTGCCTCGCCGAAATCCCCAGGAAGGAGCAACTGAGCGCTCCAGCCGCTCGCCCTCTCACCCTGGACGCGCAGCTCGCCGCGCACGGTGCATGGCTTCTGCTGCGCAAGGTCGATGTCGTAGCGAGTCGTGGAGCCATCTTGGACTTCGCATACGGTCGGCAGCTCCCCACGAGAACTCATGCCCGTTGAAACGCTCAGATTCGAAAGAGGAGGAAGTGCCTCCTCCTCGACGGTCTCAACATTCCAGCGCCCAGGTGTGAGCCGCGAGAACCGGAACTTCCCATCGGCTCCGACCCGCTGCGTGTCGGGATAGCCGTCGTGCCTTGAGATCCCGACGATGGTTCCTGCCACTTCATTGGCCGGACCCCGCACGACGCCCTCGATGGCCCCTCCACCCGACATCCTCACCACAATTCCGCTCAACCCCGAGCTCGGATGGAAGGCGGGCAGATCGACCGCGGACCGCGCGAATCCTGACGCCTCCGCGAGGAGAACCAAAGAATTGCTCGGCTCCGGCGGCTGCAGGACGAAGGCGCCATCCTTGCCGGAGAACCCCTGGGCCGCCGGATCGTTGTGCTCCAGCTCGCAGGGGTACCCATTGACGATCACTTCAGTTGTCAATTCTGCCTTTCGCACAAGCCGAAGCTTCGCGCCTGAGACGGGCCCCGTGCTGGACATCACATGTCCAACAATTCCCGCCACGCGCTGAAGACGCAGCTCGATGCTGCCCCCCACCGTATCGGGCCGGAGTTCCGAGGTCGCGGCATCGGCGAATCCAACAGCCCGGAGATGCACCTTAAACGGCGATGCCGGAACCCGAAGGTGAACGGGGTCCGTCGTATCCGCATTCGAGGAAATCGTCTGGATGACGTTGAAAACCCCTTTGGACGGCTCCACGAGCACTTCCGCCGTGAACTCACGAATCGGCTCGCCATCGGGATCCTTCGCAACGAGGCGGACCAGCCGTGCCGGCAGCAGGCGCAGCTCAAGGTGCAACGATCCGGGAGCGACATCGGATGCCGTCGCATCGGCGAGCATGCCGCGCGGATCTTTCGCCGTCACCGTGTGAGGCACTGGATCGAAAGCAAAAATCCGGAACCGGCCGTTCGACTCCGCTCGGGATCCCCGCGAGAAGCTGCCGTTTTCGGAATGATAACTAATTCGGAGCGTCGCGTTGGGCACGACCTTGCCATCGGCATCCACCACAGTTCCCTCAATTAAGTACTTCTCGGGAATCGGCTCCATCTTCAGCTCAAGATCATGGATTCCCGATTGAGGGAGCAGCTCGATCGGTTTCGAGCAGGTCCAAAGTCTGTCTTTCGCTCCAGCCCAGACGCGCCGAATTCCGGGAGAAACGTCCGTTACTTTGAAGGTCCCATCGGATTCCGACTTTGCCCCGGGCGCACCAGGCGGGTGCACACGGGGTCCCTGCAGGCGCATTTGTATAGAATCGGCGGCGAGGCGCTCCATCACCCAGATCTGTGCATCAGCGATCGGGTTCCCTCGGTCATCGATGACACGTCCGGCCACGATGCTTGATTGGCTGAGCCGAATCTCACCAAGGTGCGTCGACTTTCCCGGACTCAGGGTGGCCTCCAAGAAGCGCGTTGCGAGCCCAGGATAGCTGACTTCAAAGGAAAGGCTCCTCGGCTCGGTCAGGTCGCTGTCCACGGCGTGGACTTCTCCGCGCGGGTCAGAGCGGGCGATCGTCTTGCCCGACTTGCGGAGTTCCGCTCCCTCAATTGGAGAGCCCGAGGGCCCGACGACTGTTGCTTCAATTTTCGCGATCTCGCCGGAAGCCTCGAGTGCCGGTCGAGGCGGTTCCGCGGTGTCGGAGACTTCCTTTCTGTGCGTGGAGCCGAGTCCGTCAGCCCCAGCAGGAGAGTCCTCGACAGCGGGCGCCGATTCGGACGGTGGAAGCTCCAGCTTCGCCGCCTTCGCGCTGCCCTCTTGAGCTGCGGACGCAGGGTCCCCGGCAGAGTTTGCGAGCCAGAGCCCGCCGAGTGTCGCGGAGCCCGCGAGCACGGCGGCAATCATCCACTTCGTCGTCGTCTTCATGATCAATAATCCAAGGGCGGCCCCAGCAGATGTGCTCACCGCTCCCAGCTCCAGTCCGGCCATCGGCGCAAGCGCGGCGCACCAGGCGGAACGCCCGCCCTCGAATCGCTCGTCGAGCCGAACTCTCAGGAGCTCGAGCCCCCGAGCGAGCTGCGAGCGAGTCGTAGCCGCCGGAGTTCCAGATCTCTCTGCAATCTCAGCAGGCTCGAGATCCTCATAAAATCGAAGGTACAAAACCGATCGATAAGGATCGCGAAGCGCCTGAATCTCTTCGAGCAGCATGCGATGCAGCTCCAGGCGGCGCGCAACTTCGGCCGGCCCTGGAGAACCCTCGCGGTCGTCCCTATTTCGCGCCATGCGCTCAAGCCGCTGCCGAGATCGAGCGTTGGCTCGCCAGCGCCGCTGGGCAACATGTTGTAAGATGCCACGAAACCACGAGACCGATCGCTCAGGAACCGGCCGGTTGCCGCTGAGGGCTGCAATATATGCATCCTGCAGAAGGTCGTCGGCGTCCGCGTCGCTTCGAACCAGCTCCCGCGCCAAGCGCCGAAGCCAGCCCGGGTGATCGGCAAGGTCACCGATCCATGCGTCCGAGCTAGGAGGAGGAGTCACGTCTGAGTACCGCAGTCCCCGCACGCGGCTGGTGCGTTGCAGCGGCGCTGCGGCACGCGCGGCCGAGAGGGACCTCTCATGGGGTGCAGACGTCGCACGCGCCGCATGGCGGCTCCGGCTCGGGGAGCTCGAAGTGTCGGGCAATCGAAACGCGCCGGCACTCCTGATCGCTGGAGACGAGCCGCACCATCTTGAGCAGTCCCTGGAGGTCGGCGCGCCGCTTGGCGTCGCTACCGATCGACTCCGGAAGCGAGGAGGGCTCGAGCCCATCGAGGACACGCAAATTGTGCATCTCGAAGGAGCCCTCCATTGCGCCGAGCACTTCGAGCCATTTGAGACAAATGGCCACGCGCTGATCGCCGCGATTTCTTGTGAGCATCGCGTCGCGCAGATCGTCTTCGTCCTTCGCCTGGATGCGCTCGCCCCAGCCGAGGAGTGTCTCGTAGACACTCCAGAAAAACTCGCGGGTCGGGTTCGCCCATTCGACAAAACTCTGTTGGACGGCAACGTCCTCCGCGAAATAGAGGAGCTCACAGAACGACGGCTTTCCGTCGCGCCCGGCTCGGCCGACTTCCTGAACCCACGCCTCGATCGTGCGCGGGATTTGTGCGTGCAGCACGAATCGGATGTCCGCTTTGTCGATCCCCATGCCGAAGGCGTTGGTCGCGAGCACGACCTCTCGGTCGCTCTCCATGAACCGGTCCTGCATGCGGCGGCGCTCCTGCGGCGAGAGCTTGCCGTGGTACACGAGCGTAGGAACCCGCATGCGCGCCAGCTCGTCGCGCAGCGCCTCGAGCTCTCGAATCAGTGCCAGATACACAATTCCGGAGCCGCCGATCTCGCGAATTCGGGCCGCGAGAAGCGGCAGCTTCTCTTCGGCGGAGTGCACCGTGCGGCACGCCAAATGTAAGTTCGGCCGCTCGATGCCGGTTCGAATGACGAGCGGGTCGCGAAGGCGAAGGCACCGCGCGATGTCGTCGGCCACCGTCGGCGTCGCCGTCGCGGTCAGCGCCGCGAGAGGCGGATCGCCGATGCGCGCCCGATACTCGCCGAGACGTGAATAATCGGGGCGAAAGTCGTGGCCCCACTGGCTCACACAGTGCGCTTCGTCGACAGCCATCCGCGCAACCCGCAAGCGCGGCAGAATCTCAAGAAAATCGCGGCTCCGAAACCGCTCCGGCGTCACATAAAGAAGTTTCACGTCGCCTGCGATCGCGCGCTCGAGGCGCGCTTTGCGCGCGGCGGCGTCGATCGATGAATTCACAAAAGTGGCGGGGAGCCCGCGCGCTACAAGCGCATCGACTTGGTCCTTCATCAGGGCGATGAGCGGGCTCACCACGAGCGTGAGCCCGTCGAGCATCAGCGCGGGCAGCTGATAGGCGAGCGACTTTCCCGAACCGGTCGGCATCGTCAGCAACAAATCTCGGCCGGCAAGCACCGCTCCGACCGCCGCCTCCTGCGGGCCGCGGAACTCGGCGTGGCGAAAGCGCTCGCGGAGAAGCGCGCGCGCTCTGGCGAGGTCGGGAGCTTGCGGCATGGCGCTTACAGTACGCGCCCTCAGCCTTCCGCGACGGCCGCGGATGCGTTCGGCCGGCGCAAAGCACCTCGGCACCTCGGCGCCGCGGCGCCGCGGGACCTTCCGCCGCCAGCTATCACTCCGCGGGTAGCGTCTGCCCTGCGCGGAGCGGTCCAAATCTTTCCGAGTTCGATCGCGCCGCGGTCCTCGTTCGACTCGGCCACCGTCTGTGAGGGTCCTTCTCCATCCACGCGCCACGACGCCCGGCAAGCTCCAGGTGTGGCTCGGGATATGGGGGGCGCGTCGGCGGCCGGAGCTCACATGGCGCCTCGACGGGGCGCCGGCAGCTCCCCAGGATCTGCGCCCCCTGAAGCAGGCGTGGCTCCCCACGACCATTGCGACCTCGAACCCCGACGGGCTCCTGCCGCGCTCGTGGACCGGATTGTATGAATTCGACGCGGCACCGGGCGTGGCGCACCGAGTCAGCGTGGATGTCCATGACGTCGTGGAACCCAATAAAGCAATCACAACAAAGGACTTGACGACGTCGACGCTGCCCGAGGCGCTTTCGCCCGTCGGCCCCGACGCCGGCCCCGAGGATGGTTGGTTCAATATTCTTCTTGTATCTTGTTTCCACCAATCGGAAGCGTCTGCGGGCTGGGGCGAGCGGCTCGAACGCGAATGGCTCGGCAAGCCTGCGCATCGCCCCCACGTCACGCTCTTCATGGGAGATCAAGTGTATCTTGATCTGCCGACGCTGAAGAACTTCAAAGATGACGCCTGCTGGCTCGCGGAGAAGTTTGAGCGGGACTACCTCAACAATTGGTTTGACGGCGACGGGTTCGGTCGCCTCCTCGGGATGGCTCCCGCCGTATTTGTTCCCGATGACCACGAGTTCTGGAACAACGCGCCGCATAAAAGTCCATTCATCGGGAACTCGCATTCCGAGGAAGGGAGGCAGCGGTGGATCGCCGCGGCGAGCGCGCTGTTGGAGGCGTTCCAGGCGCCGCACGGCGGGACGGTGCGCCCAGGCTCTGCGCCGGACGAGAGCCCGCTCGGCCGAACGGTTCGGATCGACATCTCGCCTCTCAGCATACTGCTGGCCGACGGTCGTTCGCTGCGCGATTCCAGCCTGCGATGGACCCTGCCGGGAAACGAAGGCGGCGGCCCGGACGCGCGCGGCGAGGTGGAACGGTGGGTTCGGGATGTAGCAATCGACAGTTCCTCAATTGGGCTATTTGTGAGCGGTCAATCGCTCTTTCGCGATCCCGTATCGGGGTTCGCCGGGAAAACCGCGGATTGGGAGCTGCCGAATTACGGCGACTACAAGACAACGCTGACGACGCTCGATACAGCGGCGCGGGCAGGCGCGCCTCTCTTCGCGATCACGGGCGACGTCCACTGGGGTCGCGTCACCGTCGCGGGGAGTGGCGCCGTGCGCGGCCAATGGGTCGAGGTGATCGTCTCTCCGGCATCTTTAGTAACGACGGTCGGGGCGGATACCTGGAACAACGTCACGGACTTCCTGGGCGGCATTTTCGGGAGCCGCGACCCGTGGCCGCGCCACCCGAAGCCGGAGAAGCCACCCGCGCTGTTCGGGAAAGGAATACTTCCCACGGCGCTGCCGACGACGATGGCGCATGCGCAGCGCGGGAATCACGTGGCATTGTTGTCATTCCGCCTCCGGTCCGGCGTGCCCACTCCGAGAATTGAGTGCAGAATTCAGTACATTTCGCTTCATGACGACCGGAACGTGCGAACGACGGGGGACCGGGTGATCGGCCCCTTCGCCGTGAACAAGCCGGTCGGCGTGTCGCTCCCGGAACTTACGCCCTAGCTCATTTTCGAGATCCACCCCGATGCTCAATATTCAACGATCGACCTCGAGATCTGGAAACACTGAGCTGAAGCGCGAGCCGCGCGGACGCCACAGAAACAACTTGGCTTGGATGGAAGCCCATCTGGCGGACCAGCGGCGCTCGGAGACGATGCTTCTCCTTGTGGGAGGCTGCGACGCGACGGGCTTCCGGCTGCGCGTCGCACAATCCCACGCGCGGCGCGACCTTTCGCCGAGCGTCTGGTCGCACGCGGCCCTGATCGCAAATCCGCAGAGGCTCGCCACCGGCGTTGCCGACCTCGAGCTTTTCGACGTTCCGCTCGAGGAAAATGTGACACTTCAATTCCCGCCGAAGACAAACGGCGTCCAGAAACGAACGCTCGGGGCGTTCCGCGACGGCTCCGTGTATCCCAATATTGCACTCATTCAGATTCCCCTCGCATGGGCAGAGGTCGAGAAGGCCATCGGGCGATTCCGAGCCACTCGATCGGCCGCCGACGTGCCGGAGCTGATGCTCCGCTGGTTCTCGTTTTTGTGGGGAGTCGCGCGCGCGGGGAATCCGCTGCATGACGGAGCGGGCATCCCCTCGGCGGTCTTCGCGGATGCAGTCTTGAGCGCCTGCGGTCTTGATCTCTCGCCCGGACTTGCAAGCCGCGGCACTTGCCCAGAGGCGCTGTGGCAATCGGTTCGCTTCTGGCAGGATTACTATAAGGATCGTGCGCCACAGGGACGGGAGGCAACGGAGCCCTTCGCGATGACGGGGTTCTTCGAGGTCAGCCACCCGTTGCACTATGGCGACCGCGGCTGGGAGCGAGAATCCCAGCGCAAGGAACGGTAGAATCCTTGCCGATGGCACATATCTCTTCGAAAGAGCGCGAGCTGATTCGTTGCATCATCCGGGCCTTCTGCCCGCCGAAGCACCTCGGCCACCTCGACCGCATGACGCGGCGAGCCGAGAGCTTTCTCGAGGACCTGTGGGCCAAAGGGTCCGACCGCGCCGACGACCTTCGACAGATTCTCACTCTTCTTGACGTCGTGCTCTCCTTCGTCGATCGCAAGGATCGCGAAGCGGTCCGGCTCCGGCTCGACGAAATCGAAAAGGGGCAGGGCATTTTCGGGCTCGGAGGGTCCCAGATTCGTGAACTCGCTCGCTTCGCGCAGCGCCTTGGAACGATCGTCGTCTACAGCACCCTCGATGACAACGGCCGCCCGTTCGCGGCGGCCGACGTCGGATATGAAGTGTTCCCCGACCGCGCCGGGATCCCCGCGTTCGCTCCTCCTCAGGAGGATGTGCTCCCGACCGAGCTTTTTATAAAACCCGGCGACCCGGTTCCCTCCGAGGTCTTTGATGTTGCCGTCATCGGGTCCGGCTCGGCAGGCTCTGTGCTGGTGCAGCGATTCGTGCGCGCGGGCCTTCGCGTCGCTTTAGTGGAGGCCGGAATCTACTTGCCGGAGTCGGAGGCCGCGACCTCGCCGGCACCGGCCGGGCGCAAGCGTCCACGCGTGTGGGACGAGCTCGCGAACCTGACGGCTTATTATAAGCACTCCGGCCTGCAGACGACGGAGCGTCCCGGACCACTCTCGAATCCTGCAAGCTCGCAGACGGTCTCTCTCTTTGTATTTCAAGGCGAGGGGCTCGGCGGGAGCAGCGTGATCAACAATGCAGTCTGCTTCCGGATGCCGCAGAAAGTTCGCGATTCCTGGAAGCACGAGTTCGGGATCCCGTGGACCGGACCGGAGCTCGACGCGGCCTATGACAGAATCGCCGCGGAGCTTTCGATTCAGCCAACGTCTGCGGCAGTTGTCGAGTCGCGGTTCAACCCAACATTCAAGCTGCTCGAGACAGCCACCGAGCGGCTCGGCTTAGGGCAACATGTGCAGCCCTGCGAGGTCAACATCCAAGACTGCCTCGGTTGTGGCTACTGTAATCTTGTCTGCGGCTATCTCCGAAAGCGAGACGTTCTTCAGACGATGCTGGCGGACGCAGCGCGCTCCGTCGCCGCAGGCACTGGCAAGCTCACGATTCTCACAGGTCGCCGCGCGGCCGGGTTTCGGATGGTGCAAGGCAAGTCCGTCCTGTCGGCCACGGCGCTGGAGCTGCGCCCGAGGAATGAACATTTCACCGGCGGGCTTCTGCGCGCGAAGAAGTTCGTCGTGGCCGCGGGTGCCATCGGATCGAGCGCCGTGCTCGAGCGGACGAGGGAGATCGACGAGATCGGCCTGCCGATCGGCGACCGCTTTTCTTGTAACTTTGCGTCGCCGGTTCACGCGGACTATGACCAGCCGGTTCGCGCCTTCGACGGGCTCGCCATGTCCCATTTCGTGGAGATGCCCGGTGAGACCGACTTCGTCGTGGAAACTTGGTACAACCCGCCAGCGACGCAGTTCCTCGCGCTCCCCGGGTGGCTCCATGAGTATGAAGAGAATCTGAAGCGGTACTCACATTACGCCTGTGCGGCACCGCTCATCGGATCCTCGGCGCAGTCTTGGATTGATACTCGATGGATGCGTCACGGGGAGGATATCCACCTCGAGTTCAACAGCGAGGATCTTGCGAAGCTGAAGCGCGGGCTGCTCCACGTCTGCAAGCTCTTCTTCCATTCCGATCCGGAGCCGCGCCATGTGCTGCTTGGAGCGCTCGAGAGTTGGAAGCTGACGAAGCACAATTATGAGCAGAGGATCGCTTCGATCTCGAGCTTCTCGGAGATCCAGCTCACAACAGGGCATCCGATGGGCGGCAACTGCATGAGTTCGGTGCCAGGCACAAATGCCGGTCCAGGCGTCGTCGATCCCTCCTTCCGCGTCTACGGCACCGCCAACGTCTTTTGTGCAGATGCCAGCGTCTTCCCGACGAGCACCGGCGTGAACCCGCACTGGACGGTCATGGCGATGGCAGACTTTGCGGCCGCTGCCATTGCCAAAGCCTGAGCCTTGCGGCGTGCAGCGCCGCGAGGTTCAGCGACCCGGGATCGCGGGGAGTTCCGGCGGTCGCATGCGGCGCTTCGGCTCCTCGAGCGAGGTCAAGAAAGCCTTCAAGTCGCGCTTCTCCTCGGCGGTGAGCTTGAGCGGCTGCAGCAGCGGCGACTTCGTGGGGAAGAGAGGATCATGCGCCAGCTCCTCGGTGCGTCGGATCGTTGGCATACCAGAACTATACATATTCAGCACTCCGTCGAGATCGAAGAGCCCGTTATGCATGTAGGGCGCCGTCCGGGTCACGTTGCGCAGCGAGGGCGTGCGGAACGCGCCGACATCGGCGGGTCGGCTCGTTACAGAATAGCGCCCCAGATCCTCATACTTTCTTTTGTAGTAGCTGAGGCCGACATCATGGAACTTGCCGTCGCTCAGCTCAGGTCCATTGTGGCAGTTTAGGCATCGCGCGCGCGTCCGGAAGAGATGGAGTCCTCGAAGAGCCTCGTCGGAGATCGCATCTCGATCGCCGCGAAGGAACTTATCAAAGTCGCTATGGCCGCCAACGATCGTGCGCACAAATGCGCCGATGGCCTTACCGACCCGATCGAGTGTCGGGGTTGGATCGCCGAAAGCCTGCTCGAAGAGCTTTCGATAGCCTTCGCTCGAAGCCAGCACGGCCGTCATCTCCTGGGAATCGGTGCGCATCTCGTCGGGATTCGCAAGCACGGCCAGCGCCTGGCTTTCGAGGTTCGGGGCGCGGCCATCCCAGAAAAGTGACTCCACATATGCGGCATTCAGCACCGAGGGCGAATTCCGCCTGAGCTCCTTGCGCCCATGACCGAAGGAGGTCGTGCGCCCGTCCGCCCAGGCAAGGTCGGGATCGTGGCACGACGCACACGCGATCTGTCCGGATCCGGAGATCCGCGGATCGAAGAAAAGCGCCTTCCCCAGCTCGATCTTTTGTGGCGTCTGCGGGTTCTCCGGATTCGCCGGAGGCGTCGGAAGCAGCCCGAGCTCTCGGGGGGTCACCCCGGCGTCGAGCACAGGGCTCGGCCACTGCGCCGTCGGCTTCGCGTACTTCTCGCGCAGCGCCAGCTCTGCCGACGATCGCTCCGGCGCCTTTTGCGACGCCGTCGCTTCGCTCGCGGCCGAACCGCTCGACGAGCAGGCGGCCGTCCACGTAACAATGAGAATGATGACCGCGCAGAGCCATGCGCGGTCCATCCATCCGAGATGTAAACGAAAAGAAGCCATGGTTACTCTACGCCTGAGGCCGATCCGGCTCCGATCCGCCCACGTGCTCGCGCCTTCCGACTGCATACGCCTTTCGGAAGCAGCGAATCAGCGCGGAATCGAGGTCCGACGACTGCTCGAGCTTGAAGTAGTGAACATAGCAACGAGGTCCGAGGCACTCAACCCGCTCGATGCGCGGGTGCGCCATGACCTCGGTCAAAGCGAGATGCCCGCGCACAGTTCACGTCGGGCGCGCATTCTTCGCATCTGTCACGAGCGCACAGGCTTGACCTCCTCGCCGAGGCTCTTTCCCAGATCCTTCAAATACTGCTCGAGGGTGGCGTGATGTCCGAAGATGAACTTCGCCATGAAGCGAAAGGCTGCGGGCTTGACGAATCCATCCTCGGTGATTCGCAATCGCGAACCCGCGCCGTCGGGCTCCACCTCAAAGGTCCAAGTCCCTCCGAACGGCAGCTCGTCGTCGAGGATGCGCAGGATCATGCGCGAAGGGGCACTCCGTTCTTCGACGACCATTGTGATTGGCCCCATCGACATCGTCTCCCTGACGACAGGCTTGCCGTTCTGTGGCGGCAGGAGCTCCACCTTAGAGAGACCCGTCCGCCATTCGGTGTAGCCAGAGAAGTTACTGATCATGGCAAAGATCTCCGCCGGCGGCTTGGAATAGCGTGCGGTACTGGAAGCTCGGTGCTCCCGGGCGATCATGGCGCCTCCGCCGAAAAGGATCAAAGCCGCCAGCAGAAGTACGGCAGCAACGATGATGGCAATTTTCATGGATCAACTCTGATGGTGGAACGTGGACTGAAGCAACGGGAGGGTAGTAGTGATTACTTCTGGACGCGGCGGGGCTCCGCCAGCTGCCGCGCAGCTCGCGCGAGGAGCGATAACCCCCGACACGCCTGTCTGCGGTCGGACGGGCTCATCTGCGCCAGCAGCGCGCCGAGCCTTGCCGAGTCGAGAACGGAACCCGCTTGAAGTGCTTCGACGCCGAGCGGAGTGATGAACAAATCGGCGTGCCGCCGATCTCGCGCTCGCGTGCGCCGCTCCACATATCCCTGACGAACGAGCTTCGCGAGGGAAGCGGACAACGCGGAGGGCGAAACGCGGAGATGCGCGGCAAGCTCCGTTGGCCCCGTCGGCTCACCCGGATCGAGATGCGCCAAAATGCCTGATTCCCGCGGCGATAAGTGAAACCGACTCCTTGGAGCGCGAACATGATCCACATGACACGCGAGGTAGATCATGGGGTAGTCGCGCTGGATCGAGAGCACATCGGGGTCCGACATGGGCTCCAGCATCTCTGGAAAAAATAGTTCGTCAAACTGAAGCATCGGATCGCGCTCATGTCCTACGGCGACATGCGCTCAGGAGCCGACGGCGCCGCGCGGGGCACGCCGCACTCCTCCGCCGCTCGCATTTCATGACGCGCGGGGGCAGCCTTCTCGCCATGGCTTTGACGCAGGAATCGAATCCGCCGCAGGCCCGGCTCGCCATCCTCGGCGCGGGCGCGGTGGGCTGCTACTTCGGCGTCCGTTTTACACAGTTCGGCGGCTCGGTTGTACTCATCGGCCGCCCCGCCTTCGCGGCCGCGGCGGCCCGGGACGGGATTCGCTTCGAAAGCGGCGGCAGCGCGACCTCGGTGAAGGTGGAAGCCACCGCTGATCCGGCGGCGGTGGCCGGTGCCGATTATGTGCTCGTCTGCACAAAAACTACGGATGGCCCTGAAGCTGTGCGCTTCTGCGCGCCACACCTGAAGCCGGATGGCGCGCTGCTCTTGCTACAGAATGGGGTCGACAATGCTCAGCGCATCGAGGCGACGCTTGGCGAGCTGGACATCGATCGCGATGTGTTTCCGGCGGTGGTCTACGTGGCCGCCGAGCAGCTCGGACCGGCAGCCATCCGGCACACAGCGCGCGGCGACCTCGTCGTGGGCGATGGGCGCGCACCGGGCCCACGAACTGCTCTGCGTCGCGCGAAGCTCGACCGATTTGTGGATCTCTGCGCCCGCGCGGGCGTGCCGTGTCGGCTCTCCGAGGACATGACGACTGATCTATGGTCGAAGATGGTCATGAATTGTGCGTTCAACGCCGTCTCCGGCCTCGGCGAGGCGACTTACGGTGAGATCCTTGAGTGTCCTCCGGCCTTTGAGCTCATGCATGCTGCGATCCGCGAAGCGATCGCCGTGGCGCGCGCGGAAGGTGCGCGCCTCGACGAGCAGGAGCGGCTCGAATACGCGCGCCGCCTTGCGGTCTCGATGCGAACAGTGAGCTCTTCCATGGCGCACGACATGCAACGTCGGCGGCGCACGGAGATCGCCTCGCTCAATGGCTACATCAGCCGGCGCGCGAAGGAGTTCCGAATCGCGACGCCGGCCAATGATGCGCTCACAGCGCTGGTGATGCTGCGCTCCCGCGAAAGCTAGCTAAGGCGCGATGGTGATGGTAAGGCCTTTTGTGGTGGAGAGGCCGAGGGGTGAAGGTGTGCATTGCGCCGAAGCTCCCCAAGCCCAGATCGCCTGGAATGTGTAGCTTTGCCCCACCAGCAGCGCGTCGTTCGGCACCGGAAGAGCCGACCACGATACGCCCGAGAAATCCGACCTCGTGTCGAAGGCGAGAATTGAGGTCGAGGCCAAGAGGTCGAAGTGGAAGGTCAGCCCGAGGAAAAGCGGGTCAGCGCCTGCCGGCGCCGCAGCGTCGGCAGCAACCAACAATCCGAGCGCATGCAGCGGCGCGTTGGTGGTAGCCACCCCGAAGTCACTATTGCCGATCTTCGCCAGATCCGAGGCACGGATGCCGTGTCGTCCGACGCAGCCAGAGGTTCCCGCTCCGAACCCGACGAATCCGCCGCCAGCAGGAAGCAGGTTCTTAAGGATTGAAATGTTATGTCCGGACTGGCTTCCGACCGCGAGATCAGGAGCGCCATCGGCATCAAAATCACAGGCGACGACCGACTGTGGATTTTGCCCAACAATGAACCGCAGTGCGGGTCCGAAGCTTCCGTTGCCGAGCCCCAGCGAAACGGCAACAGATGGATTGTTTCCATCGTTGACACAGACGGCCAGATCCGACTTTCCGTCCGTGTTCAGATCACACGCTGTCAGAACTGTAGCACCCGCGATCGTGACCACGGTAGTCGGCGCGCCAAAGGTACCTCCAGGCCCGCCGGCCAGTATCCGCGCGGCACCGCTCGAATCGACGACGAGCGCGTCGAGAAGTCCATCTCCCTGCACATCAACTAGGGTCAGTCCTCTCGGCTGCTGCCCAGCGGAATAGCTGATCTGTGGCTGAAGAGTGCCAAGGCCCGTTCCGAGCAAGACTCCAATCGCGGCCGCGTGGTAACCCGTGAAGACAACATCTGTGAGACCGTCTCCGGAAACGTCGGAGGCCTGGACCTCCCAGGGCCCGTTCCCTCCGCCGAACGGCGTCGGGACCTGAAAGCCCCCGACCCCGTCTCCAAGCGCGATCGAGAGATACCCAACGTTCCAAAGGGAGATTGCAGCGTCGATCGTTCCGTCCTGATTGTAATCTCCCACTGCGATGCCGCGCGGCATCCCTCCGACCCCCGAGAACGCAGCGTTCGAGAAGCCGAAGCCAACGTTTGTGAGTACGCCCAGCGAGTTCCAGCCTTCCGCTGCCACGAGCGCATCCGGATAGCCATCATTGTTGATGTCCGCGACATCGACGTCGGCCGGGCTCACAGCGACCGGATAACTGGCAGCACTTATGAACGA
This sequence comes from Planctomycetota bacterium, assembly GCA_016792805.1. Lineage (GTDB taxonomy): Bacteria > Planctomycetota > UBA1135 > UBA1135 > JACQFD01 > JAEUHX01. The sequence continues at coordinate 56,858 of JAEUHX010000061.1, read as the reverse complement.
GCAGTCGCCTTTCCCGAGCAGCACTCCAACTGTGCTCGACCCCTGGTTGGCGCTCAACAGGTCAGGTTTCCCATCTCGGTTCAGATCGCTCACCGCGAGCGGGCCCGGTGAGCTCGCCATCGGAACGACTTGCGATGTTCCGCCGACGCCTATGGGCCCGAGTTGCAAGCTCACTCTTCCTGCCGCAGGTGATGCGCAGGCGAGATCGATCGCGCCATCGGCGTTCCAATCCTCGGCGCGAATGCCCGCGGGACTGCCCAGAGTGAGAACTCCGCTGCCGTTCAGCGTGAGCGCGGACCCCTGAAGAGAGAGAATCGATATCTGTGATGGATTCTGACAAGTGGTCGCCACATCGATGCTTCCATTGCCGTCCAGATCGCGCCCCACGATGTCGCGTGGGCCCGACGGAACGGAGGTCGTCGAATAAGAAGCAAAGCTTCCAGCCCCGAGGCCTCGGCTCAGGGCAACGCGACTCGAGCTGGAATGGGTCGTGGTGAGATCCTCAAACCCATCCCCGTCGAGATCCATGGCAAGCAGGTCGTACACCCAATCGAAAGTCAGGACTGCGACCGGCGACGAGGAGAAGGCGCCTGCGCCATCGCCGTAGGCAACAAAACAGATGGGGGCATTCGCGGAACCTGTAACGGCATCGAGCTTTCCGTCCCCGTCGATGTCGACGACGGCGAGCGCCCGCGGCGCATTGTGCCCTCCGTAGGAGACGGCGTTCGCCAGCCCGAACCCAATATTGAGAAGCACGGAAACCGTGGTGCTTCCCTGATTCGCAACGACCACGTCTGGCCTGCCGTCGCCGTTGACGTCCGCTGGAAGGGCCCTCACGGGAGCATTCTGCGCCGGAAACGATACCGGCGGGGCGAAGCCCGTCGGCGTCCCGATCAGAAGTGTTATGTTGTCGTCATTACTATTTGCCGTCACGAGGTCGAGCCGACCGTCTAGATTGAAGTCGGCCGGCTGCACCGTGACCGGCGTTGCCGCGCATGGGTAACTCTGCGCGGGATCGAACCCGCCCACGCCATTCCCCTTCAGAACGGACACCGTCGTGTTGCCGCTATTCGCCGTCACCACGTCGAGCTTTCCGTCGCCGTCAAGGTCCGCTGCCCCGAGGCCGGAGGCCCCCGACCCAGCCTCGTAGCTCGCGCCCGCGAAGAGTGGCGGCTGCTGAGCGGCTGCCGCGGGACCGAGAGCCATAGCCGAGATCACACATCCAAGACTGATGAGAGAGTGCTTCACGAGTGCTCCAATCGACGAGATTCCAATGGACGACTCACACAATTCTGAGGAAGGGCCTCGGGTAGCCCCATATTGACTCGCTCGTTCTCCTGACTCGGATTGGAGACTTTCGAGGCTATTTCTCCACTGCGCCCAGCGCGGGCGCGCTCATCTTCGCTTCATCGCAGACGGCACGCCGCTGGCGGTGGCGCGCTCCGCAGAGCGAGCACGAGCGTTCCTCGCACTCGCCCTGCGCTGTGCAGGCGCGTTGCGTTATGCCAGGCCGATCTCCTTGCAAAGGTACACATCCTGGATCGCGTTCAGCAGTGCGATGCCGTCTTTCATCGGCTTCTGGAACGCCTTGCGGCCGGAAATAAGCCCCATGCCGCCCGCTCGCTTGTTCACAACGGCCGTCTTCACGGCCTCCTGCAGGTCGGTTGCCCCCTTCGACTCGCCGCCCGAATTGATAAGCCCCGCGCGGCCCATGTAACAATTCGCGACTTGGTATCGCGTCATGTCGATCGCGTTATCGCTCGAGAGCTGCGTGTAGACCTTGTCGTGCGTCTTTCCAAAATTAAGGTCTTTGAAGCCGGGCTTATTGTGCGTCGGGAGCTTTTGCTTGATGATGTCGGCTTCAATCGTCACGCCGAGATGATTCGCCTGGCTCGTCAGATCGGCCGCCGTGTGGTAATCGACGCCGTCTTTCTTGAACCCCGAGTTGCGCGTGTAGCACCACAGAACCGTCGCCATGCCGAGCGAGTGCGCCATGTGGAACGCCGCCGCAACCTCCTGAATCTGCCGCTTCGACTCCGCCGAGCCGAAGTAGATCGTCGCGCCGACGGCCACGGCGCCCATCTCCCACGCCTGCTTCATGTTGCCGAACAGAATCTGATCGTAACTATTCGGATAGGAGAGAAATTCGTTGTGATTAAACTTCACAAGGAACGGGATTTTGTGCGCGTACTTCCGCGCGCACGCGCCGAGCACGCCGAAGGTCGATGCGACGGCATTGCACCCGCCTTCCATCGCGAGCTTCACAATATTCTCCGGGTCGAAATACATCGGCGCCGGCGCGAACGACGCGCCCGCGCTGTGCTCGATCCCCTGGTCGACCGGCAGGATCGACAAGTAGCCCGTCCCGGCGAGGCGCCCGTGCTGAAACATCGACTGGAGGCTTCGGAGCACCGGTGTCGGCCGATCGGAGCCCACATAGATGCGATCGACAAAGTCGGGGCCTGGGGCGTGCACCGCCTCGCGCGAAATGGTCTTGCACTCGTGGCTGAGAAGCGACGCCGCCTCGGCGCCGAGGATGTCCTGGATCTGCTTGAGCATGGGCACGGGGTCGATGGAGTTTTGGGGGGCTCCGATGCTACGCGAAGGCGCTGGCGGCGGAAGCGGTGGCCGCGCCGCCCCTGCCAAACCGCAAGGCGGCTAACGCTTCTCCCCTGCGCAGCACTGGGAGAGCATTCTGGAGAACCGATCCATGCCTCACGCAACCGCCTCGCTCGCCTCCCTCGTCCTCCTCGGGCTCTCGCTCGCTCCGGCGCGTTACGGGCCTCCGCTGCTCTGCTTTGAGTTCGAGATCGGCCAAGCGGCCTCGATCGACGAGAGCACGATCACGGCGGCAGATCTGATCCCGAAGACCTTGGCCTCCCTCGATGCCTCGCAAGACCCGCTCGTGCACGTCGAGACGCTTCGCCGCGCCACGATGGCGGGCATGCGCCTCGATCGGGAGGGCGCCGGCGGAGAAGTGCGACTTCGTTACAAGCTGGCCCATCAGCTCTACGACCGGGCTTTGCGCGCACAATTAGCCGGCGGCAGCAGCGCCATGCCTCTCCTTGACATTGGTTACTTCGTAGAAGCCATGAATCAGAGCTACGGAAGAGCCGACGTCAGCGGCTTGCCCTATCTCGACAAGGTGGCGGAGATCAATCCGCAGGACCCGACCGTGCATCTCGTCCTCGCCGCCTCATGGTTCATGAAGGACACCTCACTTTTCGGCAAGGGCGGCCACGAGCGATCCCGCCAAGAATGGGGCCTCGCGATCTCGCTCGCGCCGGAGGGGAGCCTCATTCGGAAGGCGGCCGTCGAATCGGCCAAGTATTTCCTCGGGGAAAAGACGGCTGACGCGCTCCAGAAGGCGCCAGCCGTTCCTCCTGCGCCGAAGAAGTAACTTCAATCAAAACGGCCCAAGTCCCCCCACCAGGCCGGAAACCACACATCGAATCCCGCGTGTCCGCGGTTCCTCGCCCCGATGCCTTCGAGGAGCCCGCTGCGCCCGAGAGCGCCGCGGACTCCTCGTTCGTCGCCCGAGCGCGGGCCGGCGACTCCGCGGCTTTCGAGCATCTGTATGAACGCTACGCATCTATGGTACACGCCATCGTTCTCTCTCATGCGCCTCCCCGCGACGCCGACGACCTTACTCAAGAGGTCTTCGCGCGCGCTCTCGCCGGAATTGCAACGCTGCGCGAGGACGGCCGCGTGGGAGCGTGGCTCGCGTCAATCGCCCGCAACGTCTCGCGCGAGAGCCTGCGCACACGCCGTCGCATGAGTGAACTCGGTGAAATCGACCCGGCCGCGCGCGGGTCCGCCGACGCGATCCATGGCGCGCGCGAAGTGCTCGAGGCGATTCGTGCACTTTCCGAGGCGTATCGTGAGACGCTCGTCATGCGGCTCGTCGAGGGCATGACCGGCCCCGAGATCGCAGAGCGTACCGGCATGACGCACGGTTCCGTCCGTGTTCACCTCCATCGCGGCATGAAGCTCCTCCACGAGGAGCTGGAGCGCCGGGGCCTCACACCATGAGTGACGATTACCTCTGGGATCGCAGCGGGCCGCCCGACCCGCAGATCGAAGCGCTGGAGCGGCGATTGGCGCCGCTGCGCCTCCAACGGCGTGCGGCACCCAAGGCCGCGCCGCCGCGCGTGCGCGCTCGCGCCGCGTGGCTCGCCCTCGCCGCCGCGCTTCTTGCGGCGCCGCTCCTGCTGCTGAATTCACAATTTGGAAGAACACCGGCGCCGGCGCCTCAAGTCGCCTTCGTTGAAAACCGCTTCGTCGTCGAGCTTCTCGAGGGGAGCGCCGCAGCCGCGATCTTCGCCCCGGGATCCAAGCAGGCGACCGAAACGTCGCTAGCTCCGGGAGCTTCACAGATCCCGGAGGGGGCTGAACTCGTGTGTGAGATGGGCGCCCGCGTCCGCGTGCGCGTCGCCGATCTCGGCGACGTGACGCTCGAAGGCCCCGCCCATCTGCGCCTCGAGCGCAGCAGCGCCGACCTCCAGAAGCTCTTCCTGGAGCGTGGAATTGTGCGCGCATCGATCTCGCCGGATGCAAAGCCTCGCCTCTTCCAGGTGGGCACACCGGTCGGCACCGCCGTCGACATGGGCTGCCGATACACGATGGAAGTGCGCGACGATGGCGCCACGGAGCTGCGTGTCCAGCTCGGACGCGTGCACTTCGAGATCGAGGGCTCCCCACTTTTCCTTCGTTCGGGGGCGTCGTGCTTCGTCCGACGCGTCGCTACGAAGGGAGGTTCGATCGCCGCCGCGACCACTCCGGTCTACGAGGATGCCCCCGATCTCGTGCGCAAAACGCTCGCGGCCTTCGATTTCGCCGTGACCCACGAGGAGCGCGCCTCGACGCTCAAGAGCTTCCTTACACATGCCCGCTTCGAGGAAGCCGTCTCCGTTTGGCACATTTTAGTGCGCGAGCCGCTGGCTCCTCTGCGTTCGCTCGCCTTCGATGAACTCGCGCGCCTATCTCCGCCCCCGGAGGGCGTCGACCGCGCGACGTGCGTCGACGGCTCCGGCCCCGCACGGGATGCGCAGCTCGAAAAGTGGCGTCTCGATTTGATGGGTTGGTAGCGCAGCCGCCTTCCTCAAGCAACCCACAAAAGACAGCCAACAAGAAGACAGCACAAAAACAGAACGGCCCGCGAAGGAAACCCCCGCGGGCCGCTATGAGAAGAGCCGCCCTGAAAAGTACGTCCCGAGAAGTAGGTCCTGAGAAGTACTGCAGCGGCTCCGATACAGAAGCTTAGCTCAGGTGCTTCGAAACGAGCTTGGTCATCTCGAACATCGACACCTGCTTCTTGCCGCCGAACACAGCCTTGAGCTTGTCGTCAGCATTAATCATGCGCTTGTTCTTCTGATCCTGGAGCCCGTTCTTCTTGATGTAAGCCCACAGCTTCTTCGTCACTTCCGTGCGCGGCATGCCCTTGTCACCCACGACAGCGGCCAGAGTTGCATCCGGCGTCATCGGCTTCATGAAAGCGGCATTCGGCTTACGGGCAGGCTTCTTGGTCTTTGCGGGCACGTGAGTCTTCCTTTTGTAGGGATTTCCGAATCGGGGGTCGCAACGCCAGCACGCCTGGCGCGCGCCGCCCGATCGAGTTCGTGGGCGGGAGTATCGAGTGAAGACCGCCCGAGTGCGAGCCGTTTCCCTCGAGATTTTCATAGGGAGAGCCGGGATTCCCCTACGAAGGCCCGTACAGAAACGGCTCAGCTCGCAGGAAAAACGCCCGTCGGCGGCACTGGGCGCTGGATTTGCGGGTCAGTGAGATAGGTGTCGGTAAGCCGTTTTCCCGACGGAGAGAGCGTCCTGACGGCATGGCGAAAGCTGCCCCAACCCGCGAGTCCCGCCTTGCGGATCCAACTCATCTCCGCGAGCGGCTCGCGCAGCACGCCCATGCGGCGCAAACGCAGTTCCGACACGGCGCATGTCTTCTCGAGAAACGCCGGAAGATGGCGCATCACTTCATGTTCCGACGGAAGGAAGCGCGGCACACGGCGCGCGAGCTGCCGAACGCTCGCGAGGGCAACGAGTGACAATCCGAGGAGTTGCGGCGCGAGTTCCGGGCGCTCAGCAATGGCGCGGGCCGTCCTCTGCTCACCGAAGGACACATGCCGCTCTTCCTGCACGACAGCGGCCTCCAGAACGCGTCGAATGGCATCGTCCTCGATGGTGTCGATGAGCGCATAGAAGACCATCAGCACGAATCCCTCTCCGGCCGCCATCTCGAGACACGTGTGCTCGGGGAAGCTCGCCCCCATGAAGCTTGTCGAGAGGAATCGCACAAGCGGGTGTGCGGGGCGCGGGCGCTCGCCAAGGCGATCGAGCAGCCGAACGAACTGCTGCACATGCGCCATCTCCTCGACCGATTGTTGAGCGAAGAACTGTGCGGCCTCGAGGTCGGGGGCTCGATAGAGCCAGTGGCCGCACTGAATTCCGGTTACTTCGCCATAGAGGAATTGGCTGAAGATCCATGCGAGCGCTTCCCGGTCCCGCGGCAGGCGCCAGCGGGCGCCGCCGAAGTCGTAGCGCATCTCCTCGCGCGCCACGAGGAGCTGCTCGGCGCCGTAGCCCGCGGTGCGTGCCATGGCTCGCTATCCTCGCGCCCGCTCGGCTTGCCACAAGATCCGCCCTGTGCGACACGATCCCGCAGCTTCCCCACCGCTCGACGACGAGGCGTTCGAGTGGATTGCGAACGCGCCGCTCGCCGACGCGCACGCCGATTCGCTCTTGTGGAATCGTGATCTTTCCAAGGCGTGCACGGCTGGACACGCCGACATCCCACGACTGCTGGAGGGCGGCATTCGCGCGCAGGCATTCACGATAGCGACGTGGGGTCTGCCGGTCATCGACGGCATGGGGCTCTTAGCGCATTGGTGTGGGTGGCCTCGGTCGGCGAGGCGCAGTCCGCGCGCGCGCGCGCTGTGGCAGATCGAACAGATCCACCGCGCGGTCGAGCGCAGCGCGGGGCAGGCGTCGATCGTCCGCACGCGCGCCGATCTCGATCTCTGTGTATCACAAAATCGGCTTGGGGCGATTCTTGGCATCGAGGGCGCCCAATGCCTCGAGGGAGATCTCAATTCTCTCCGGGAACTGCACGCGCTGGGCGTGCGGTTCCTGGGGCCGGCCCATCTCATTCCGAATGAGTTCGCAAGCTGCTCCTATTGGATCTATAAGGATCGCGGGATCTCGGGGCTCGGCCGCGAGTTGCTCGCGGAGATGTCGCAGATCGGGATGGGGCTCGACGTGGCGCACGCTTCTCCGCGCGCGCTCGATGAAATGGTAACGTCTCCGGTAAACGCTACATTTTGCTCGCACACCGGGGTACGGGCGGTCACCGATTTGTGGCGAAACCTCCGCGATGAGCAGCTCCGCTCGCTCGCGCGCAAAGGAGGCGTCGCCGCGGTCATTCTCGCTCGCGAATACCTCGGGGGTGCGGGGATCGAGCGCCCGGCGGCCCATGTGCGCCACGCCGTCGAGACCGTCGGCGCGGAGTACGTGGCGATCGGCTCCGACTTCGACGGATTCGTGAGGCTGCCGCGCGAGATGCGCGATGCGCGCGATTTCCGGCTACTGGCGCCGGCGCTGCGCCGCGCCGGGCTCGGCCGCGAGGCCGTGCGCGCCGTCCTGGGCGGCAATCTGCTGCGTTTTTGGCGGCGCATGCTCCCGCAGTGATCGCGGGCGCGCGCCGAGAAGGGGGCGGCGGGCGGCCCCCTCGGGCAGCGGCGACGCGTCCTCCGTATTCTCCGCAAATACTCACTTCCCCCGAAAGAGCTGCCTCATGCTTCTGCTCCATCCGTCGATCGCTCCCCTACTTCTGGCACTGATGAGCCAGGAGAGCACCCCGTCCCCGCTCGTCGCCTCTCTTGAGCTTCGGCGCGAGATCGTCGTGATGGGGCAGGAGAATCCGCTGACGGTGAGGTTCACCAATCGCGGAATGGAGCGCGTGAAGCTCGACCCGGCGATGCTGACCGGGCTTGGACTTCGGATTCGCCCCGTAGGCGCGGCCCAAGCGGAGCCGGCGGCCCTGCTCGATGGGTCGGCCTTCGGAAAAGAGGCGCCCTATGAGGTGCCGCCGGGCGGCTCGATCTCCTGCTCGATCGAGGCCGGAGGTGTGTGCGGAACGCTCGCGGGGAAGTCCGACACGGTGGAACTCTGGTTCGAGGCCAATGGTGTGAAGAGCGCTCCGATCAGGGCGGAACTGTTGGAAGATCTTACGAATACGCTCGTGGTCTTCCAGACCAACAAAGGAACCCTCAAGTTCCGGATGGACCCGGTGCGCGCGCCCTATGCGTCGCGCAATTTTGTGCGTTTGGCACAGAATGGCGGTTACGACGGCACCTACTTCCATCGAGTTGTGAAAGGCTTCATGGCGCAGGGAGGCGATCCGAATACCAGGGATGCCGATCCCAATAATGACGGCTCGGGCGGCATGCCGTTCAACGGGCGACCGATGCCGGCCGAGTTGAGCGAGTTGAAGCACGTGCGCGGAACGCTCTCGATGGCGCGCAATGCCGATCCGGCGGGCAATGCCCGCAGGCCAACCGCGGAACTCCTGCAGTTCCTCGCGCAGAAGCTCTTCGCCGACCCAAAGGAAGGACAGGCATGGCTTCAGAAGCTCGATTCAGAGGGCTTCCTGAAGGACCGCAAGCCGTTCCTCGATTCAGCCGGCTCGCAGTTCTTTCTCTGCTTCGGACCGGCGCCGATGCTCGATGGCAACTATACGGCCTTCGGGCAGATGGTGGAGGGCGACGAAGTGCTGAAGCAATTCGAAGCGGCGGCCGCGGCGAGCGACCAAGACAATCGAGGAAAGCCGAAGGAGCCGCTGAAGATCGAAAAGGCCTCGGTCGAGAAAGCCAAGTAACCGAATCTGCGGCGACACGCGAATATGAAGAAATCGAGCTTCGATCCGGACGGCGCAGCTCCGGAAGGGTCCGGTATCTTTGGACTTCCATATTCACCGGAGGATGCGGAGGTGGTGCTGCTGCCGGTGCCGTTCGAGGCGACGACGTCCTACGGCGGCGGCACTTCGCGCGGACCTTCGGCGATCCTTGAGGCCAGTAAGCAGGTCGATCTGTTCGATATCGAAACCGGGCGTCCCTATGAGGGCGGCATCGCAATGCTGCCGGAGAGTGCAAAGGTGAAGCGGTGGAACGCCGAGGGGAAGCGGGCCGCCCGTCCCGTAGTTCGCGCCGGCGGAGCCCACACGAAGGCGCTGCAGAAGTCGGCTGCAAAAGTGAATTCGATCGGTGACGAGCTGAATCGCTGGGTGCGCACCGAGACGGATCGCTGGCTCGACCGAGGCAAGCTCGTCGGCATCGTGGGCGGAGATCACTCCGTGCCGTTCGGCGCCATCGAGGCGTACGCGCAGCGCTACCCGGGGATCGGAATCTTACACTTCGACGCGCACGCCGATCTGCGGGAGGCGTTCGAGGGATTCAAGTGGTCCCACGCCTCAATCTTCTATAACGTCGCAAAGCACATTTCGGAGGTCGGCCGCATCGTACAAGTCGGGATCCGGGATGTCGGCGAGCGCGAGGTGGAGAAGATCCGCAGCTCCGGCGGCCGCATCACGTCGTTTTTTGCGCCCGACTTGGCGACGCGCCGCCAAGAGGGCGAGACGTGGGCGCGCCTCTGCGATGAAATTGTGAGCCATCTGCCGGAGGCGGTGTACGTCTCGTTTGATATCGACGGGCTCGACCCCGTGCTCTGTCCGCACACCGGGACGCCCGTTCCGGGCGGGTTGCAATTCTACGAAGCGACGGCGGTGTTGGCGGCCGTCGTGCGCAGCGGGCGAAAAATCGTCGGGTTCGATTTGAATGAAGTCGCCCCCGGGGAAGATGAGTGGGATGCCAACGTGGGCGCGCGGATTCTTTACAAGCTGATCGGCTACGCGCGGCAGTCGCAGCGGCGGTAGCGGCCCAGGGAATTTGTGCGCCGGCGATCCGCGGCGGCGACGCTCCTCCTCGCGGGATGCGCTGCGCGTCCCGCGGCGATCGAGCTTCCCCGCGGCGATCTCGAGTTCTTGAGGGAGCTCGCCCGCGACACGCTGGGGCTCTGCCGCAACGGGGCTTCGCGGCGCGCGCTCGGATTTGCGGCGATCACGCCCGCGGGGCGCGGCGGATATCCGGCATTCTGGATTCGTGACTTCTGCATGTCGCTCGACGCGCGTGTGATTCCGCTGGACGAAGTGCGGGAGCACGTGCGATGCATTGCGAAATCACAAAACGGCGTGAACACGCTGCGCCTCGCCCACGGGCTCGAGGTGCCTCCCCACGCGATTCCCGATCACATCACGGTCGAAGGCGGAGCGGTGTTCTACCCGGGAACGTACAGCTCGGGGCACGACCAGGGAAACGGCGCATTCGGGGTGCTTCCTCCGGCTGACGATCATTACGAATTCGTGCATGCCGTCGCGTGGATGGCCAGCGAGACCAGCGGGATCGATGCGGCGCTTGAAGTCGTGGACGGGCGCTCGCTGCTGGAGCGCGCCGACGCTGGCTATCGCGTCCCGGAACACAGCCCGGAAACGGGGCTCGTAAGAACCAGCGAGCAGCGCCGATGTGTGGGTTTTGGCTTTTGTGATGCCATCGTGATGTCGGGCGAGTTGCTGTTTCCGTCACTGCTGAGGCGGCGGGCGGCGCAGGAGCTGGCGCACCTGTGGAATCTCGCGGGCGATCCTCCCCGCGCCGCAGCGCTGCGCGGGGAGGCTCGGACCATCGAGGCCCACTTGGCCGAACGCTTCCGGGATCCGCTGGGCAGCGGCTTTCTGCTGGCAGCGACGGAGCTTGGACGCCAGCCCGATGTGTGGGGAACGCTGTTTGCACTCCACGAAGGTGCGCTCGATTCGGGTGCCCGAGCTCGAGCGCTGGACGCAGTGGAGGCGGCTGTTCGCAGCGGAACGATTCTGTATGAGGGCGCGGTGCGCCATGTGCCGACGGACCGCGACGCTTCTCCGGAGTCGGCATGGGATCGGACAGTTGGAGCTGCGAAGAACACTTATCAAAACGGTGCGTACTGGCACACTCCCACGGGCTGGCTCGTGGAGGCCTTGGCGGAGCGCAACCCCGAGCTCGCGCGCCGCGTCGCTGCGGAGTTCCTCGATCACCTCCGGCGCCACGACTTTCGCTTGGGTCCGTCGGAGGGCGCTCCCTGGGAGTGCTTCGGCGCGGGGCTGAAGAACGCACAAAACGCGGTCTACCTCACCTCCATCCTGGTGCCGCTCGGTTGCTTCGAACGCGCGGCTGGCCAGCGCTGAGAAAGCTAGCCGGCCCCTGCCGCTCCCGGCGCGATGCGGCGGGAAAGGTGCTTCAGCCAGGTCTTCAACAGAAGCTCCGCAGAGTATTGTTGCTCCGCTGCCTCGCGGTGAGCATCGGCCCACGGGACGGCCAGAGTGAGCGGCACCGTGTGCTGTGGCGAGAACCCGAGCTCCTCCAGAGCAGCCATCAGCGCCGTGATCGGGCGAAGCGGCATCGACAGCACTTCCACCGGCTGTCCCAGCGGATCCGTGCAGAGAGACGCAGGCGATGTCACTAAGTACATGCGACACGCCATCGGCCGATCCTCATAAATCGAGCAGCTCTCGTTCTCGAGGAAAGGACACACAAGCTCCAGCTGCATATATTCTTGCACTGCGACGCGCGCTTGCTCGGGAGTCGACGCGATCTCCATGCGCATGCGCGGGCCTAGGCCCGCTTCCTCGACGCGGCGGGCCGCCTCCTCAAAACGCGCGCGAAGCTCCTCCCGCCGTGCCGTCGGCTGACGGTCGACCAGCGCACGGAGTGCTTCCGCCTCCGGCAACGCCGTCGGCACGGGCTGCCGCTTACAGCAGGCGGCGCAGCCTTTGGCGCACGTGATCGGCTTCCCAGGCGATCCGCCGATCCCCGCCTCCACGCGCTCCGCCGATCGAGCCACCACGGCGCTCACCACAGCGTGCACGAGCGGCAAGAACTCCGCGGCTGTTATGGTTCCCGTGGGAAGCGGGGCTTCGACCTCCAGCGGGGATCCATAGAGCTGAAAGGTAAGCTTCGCCACGCGGCTACTTCTTCCGCACGGCGAAGCGAATGTCGACCGTCGGATGCTGATAATAGATGAGCTTCCCAGGAACGCACAAAAGAAGCGATCCGACGCCGCCCGCCGCCGTCGCCTTCAGCGCATCGATCAGCGGCATCTCCCGCCCGTCGAGCGCGGCGCGCTCCGACATCAAGCGGCAGTCCTTGGGCGCGCCCTGGTCGCGCAGCCAAACGGAGATCGATCCCTCCGTTGCGTCGCGCGCTACCGGCAGGCGCCGGTGCGGGTCAAGCCACTTCACAAATTCCGAGAGCTCAGCAATCGCCTTCACTCTCCCCTTGGGCGTCGCGAGCAGCGTCCGCCAGCGATCGCGGACGTCCGCCGCCAGAAGCTCCGCCACCGCCAGCTCCTCGGCCGCCGGAGCGTACCCCGGCGCGTCCTCGCCCGAAGAGCCCATGGCCATCAGCCCGCCAGCAGCTCAGTTTTTGTAAAAAGCGGAATATAACGAAGCCCGGCCTTTGCCATCTCCTCCGGGCCGCCCATCTCGCGGTCGACCAGCGTGATGACCGCCGTCACGTGGCAGCCCATCTCGCGAACAGATGCCGCCGCCTGGATCGCGGAAGCGCCCGTCGACACCACATCTTCCACGATGACGACGTGCTCGCCAGCGGCCAGCGGCCCCTCAACGAGTTTTTGTGTGCCGTGCTTTTTTGTCTCTTTTCGGACGATGAATGCCCGACGCGGCCTTCCGAGAACGGCGGAAATCGCCGCGCACGCGCCAGCGATCGGATCCGCCCCCATCGTGAGGCCGCCCACGGCCGCCACCTGCGGCGCCCCCGCCAGCTCAAGCTCACGAATCTTTTCGAGGATCGCTTCGGCCACCGCGCGGGCGCCCTCGCCATCGAGCGTGACAAGCCGCCCGTCGATGTAATAATTACTCTTCTGCCCCGAGCTAAGGACGAATTCGCCGCGCTTCACGGCGCGCTCGCGGAGAAGGTCGAGGAGACGCTGCTGGGCCGGGGTGTAGGGCATGCGGGTGGGATCTTACAGTGGCTTCTCGTAGACGAGGATTCGGTTGCCGAGCGCCGGAACCACTGAGCCCCCCGCAAGCGTCTCGAGGAAGACGCGCTCGAACCGCATGGTGGGCCCCTGCCGGTGGACGGCGTCGGCGAGGCGGTTGAACATCAGCAGTCCGCCCGGCGCGAGCCGGCTCGCGCAATCGGCGAGGAACTCCGCCGTCTCGCAGCGCGCCGGCACCTCCTCGTCGATGAAGAGGTCGACGACGATCAGGTCGAAGCACTCCTCAGTGCGTGCCACGAATTCCGCGGCGTCGGCGCATGCGATGCGAACGTCCTCGTCGAGGCACGCCGGGAACCACCGCAGCGCGAGCTCGACGACGACGGGATCGATCTCGATTGCTGTAATGTGTGCATTCGGCGCGTCGCGCTTCCGGAGAAGCTCCACGGCGCTTCCCGCTCCGAGGCCAAGCAGCAGGGCCCGCTCGACGCCACGCCCGCGAATATGGATCTCACGAAACGCCGCGTCCATCACCTCGTGCAGCTCGCCGTGCGAATAATTGACATGAGCCGCGTCGAGCCGAAGCCGCCCGCGCACAAGCCTCACAAGGAGATGCGGATTGTGCGAGCTCGCGCGATGCTCGAGCACAACAGGCGACAAATAGCTGCGCGCCACCTGAATCGGCGTCGGCCGCTGGGATTGGAGCTCGTGCGGGTCGATCAATCCCACAAAGCGTAGCGTGCGATCTTCGCGCCGCCGTGGGCTCGGCGCGTTCGCCGGCCGCGGGGGAGCTGGGAATCGACGGGTCGTCGGCAGTCCGGTAGCCTCTGAGCGTCGGCGCTCCCAGCCGACGCACCCCCACCCGACGAGGCTTCCATGATGGCGCTCCTCTCCGGCGCGCTGGCGCTCACAGCTCTGCTGGGCGCAGCTCCGGCGCAGGATCCGGGCAAAGGCCCGATTCCTGCGACCCCGTTGAAACCGGCCGCGCCGGCACCGACGACCTACGACCAAGAGAAGATGAAGGCGGAGTACGAGAAAAAGCTCGCGAAGCCTTTCCTCAAGAAAGCGGGCTGGCTCACCGACTACGACAAGGCCCGCGCCGAAGCCAAGAAATCAGGAAAGCTGATCTTCATCTATTTCACGCGTTCGTTCGCCTATTGAGGCCCGTGCGAACAGCTGGAGAGCCGTGCGCTCTCCGACGACGCGTTTCCGAAGTTCGCAGAGGGATATATTCTTTTCTGCCACATCACAACAAAAATTGACGGTCATAAATACGACGGCCTCCTGAAAGAGACGGGCGGCTCCGTCTTCCCGACGCTGGCATTCATGGATGCCGAAGGAGTGATCCTCGCGAAACCGGAGGAGCGCAGTGTGGCTGGGTTTGAGAAAACCGGCGCCGCCGCGAAGCGGGTCGTCGCAGCTCGTGCGAAGGCCGCCTCGGGCGATTCGGCGGCCAGGAATGATCTGTTCCTTCTCGAGCTCGAGATGGGGCTCCTGGAGTTCACCAGAGCGAAGGCACAGATGGGGAGCCTTAGGCTGACTGACGACCAGAGCAAGCGTGCGAAGGCGCTCCTGATCGACGCCGAGGCCGACTCGATGTTCAAAACAAAGCTCACTCCAGAGAATCGCGATGCCATCAACAGGCGATTTGAGGAGATGGTTCTTTCAAGAGAGCTGCCGGTGAGCAGCAGCAAACGCATGCGCGTGCTGCGGGTCGCCATGGCGAGTGCGGCCGCAGCGTCGAAGGCCGACGTGGCGGCGAAGATTCACAAGGCCGCGCAGCCAGAGATCGAGGCGATCGGGGACGCAGAGGAGAGGAAGTCGACCTCCAAGTTCTTCGACAACGCCCTCGCCCAGGCGAAGGGCGAAAAGCCGCCGGCGAAAAAGTAACGACTCGCCCCCTTCCCTCCGCGGCCTCGCCAGCTTCGCGCTGACCGAGGCCGCGATTCGTTTTGGCCCGTAGAATCGGGGCCACCATGTCTGCGACCCGCCGCTCTCCCGTGCTCGTGGCCAACGGCCAGGGCTTCTGGGGCGATTCGCCCCTCGGTCCCGTCCGCCTGGTGCGCGAAGGCCCGCTCCACTACCTCACGCTCGACTATCTGGCGGAGGTGACCATGAGCATCATGCAGAAGCAGAAGCGGCGCGACCCCAATACGGGCTACGCGACCGACTTCATCAAGATGCTCGACCGCGTGATGCCGGAGTGCATGGCGAAGGGAATTCGAATTATTGCGAACGCCGGTGGAGTGAATCCCGACGCGTGCCGCCGCGCGGCGGCCGACGTGATTCGCAAGCGCGGGCTGAAGGGTGTGCGCGTCGGAGCGATCGCGGGCGACGACATTCTGGCCGACCTTCCCGCGCTGATCGAGTCAGGCGAGGAGTTCAGAAATCTCGACACGGGCGAGCCGCTCACAAAAGTGCTCGACCGCGTGGAGTGCGCCAATGTGTATATCGGCGCGTTTCCGATTGCGGAGGCGCTCGAGAAGGGCGCCCACGTCGTCGTCGCGGGGCGTTGCACCGATCCCGCGCTCGTCGGCGGACCGATTGTGTATGAATTCGGCTGGGGCCCGAACGACGTCGACAAGCTCGCCGCGGCGACAGTCGCGGGCCATATCGTTGAGTGCGGCGCGCAGTGCACCGGCGGTAATTTCTCGCAATGGCGCGAGGTGAAGGACATGGCGCGGATTGGGTATCCGATCGCCGAGTGTTCGCCCGACGGAAGCTTTGTGATCACAAAACATGACGGGACGGGCGGGCTTGTCGACGTGCGCACGGTGACGTCTCAGCTTCTGTATGAAATGGGCGACCCCAAGCGCTACATCGGGCCCGACGTGGTAGCCGATTTCACGACGATCCGGATGGAGCAGGCCGGAAAAGACCGCGTGCGCGTGACCGGCGTGAAGGGCTCCCCTGCGACCGACACGTATAAAGTTTCGATCGCCTATCGCAACGGCTGGAAAGCGCAGGGGCAGCTCACGATTGCAGGCCCCGACGCCGTCGCAAAAGCCAAACTCTGCGCAGAAGTGGTATTCGATCGGCTCGCGCTCGACGGCGTCACGTTCGCCGAGAGCGAGAAGCTCGTGGAACTCGTCGGATCCGGCGTGTGCCACGAGGGGATCGTCGCGGCGGGCGATCCGACGGAGGTCGTCCTGCGCATCGGTGTGAAGTCACAAGACGAAAAGAAGGTGGCGCGTTTTGGGTACGAGCTGGCGCCGCTCGTGACGAGCGGGCCTCCCGGAGTGACGGGCTTCGCCGGAGGGCGTCCCGCGCCGACGGAGATTATTGCCTACTGGCCGGCGCTCATCTCGAAGCGCCGCGTGAAGACGACCGTGACCGTTGAGGAGGTGGCTCTGTGAAAGTTCAACTCTCGACCATCGCGTACGCGCGCTCCGGCGACAAGGGCGACGGCTCCAACGTCGGCATCGCGGCCTACACGCAGGAAGGCTACGAGCTGTTGCGGCGCGAGCTCACCGTCGAGCGCGTGAAGCAACATTTCGCCGCCATCGCCAGAGGCAACGTGACGCGTTACGAGGCGCCGAATCTCCTCGCCCTCAATTTCCTGCTGAGCGACTCGCTCGGCGGCGGCGGCAGCGAATCGCTCAAGACCGACGCCCAGGGAAAGACCCACGGCATCGGCCTTCTGCGCATGGAACTCGACGTGCCGTCGGATCTGTTACCGAAGCTCCGTGGAAACGGGTAGCTCAGCGAGTACCGCTTTGGACTCATTCATGATGCACGGCTCGCACAAAAGCTCCTAGATTCACATGTCTAGAGGCCCCCACGTAGCGAACCTATGTCTTGAAGTCTGCTCAGTCGAACGCTAATCCCTGCCGGCTAGGTCCCAATGAGTTCGAATCCATTTGAAGTTCAGAATGCGCCCATCATCGAGGCTGTGCTGGACATCGATTGTGACATGCCCCAAGCGCTCGAGGCCGCGGGATTCGAGCAGACCATCAAGGATGCATTCCAAGACCGTTACCCAAAGTTCAGGCGACAGCTACTGCAAGAGCAGCAAGTGCATCTCGGAGGTGCGGATCGGCCGCCGAACTTCTCCGTTCGCTACGAAGTGAGCTCGCTTCAGATGCTCCAGTCTGATGAGAAACAGCTTATTCAAGTTCGTGCGAACGGGTACTCCTTCAATCGCCTCGCGCCGTATACCTCGCTCGACGCATATACCAATGAGATTGAACGCACTTGGAAAAAATTCGTGAGTCTGGCTTCACCAACCCAGGTTCGCGTTGTTAGGCTTCGCTACATCAACCGAATTCGAATTCCAAGCGCATTGAGTAGCTTGGACATCCGGGAGTACGTTCGGACGGCTCCGAGCCTACCAGCCGAGATGGAGCTAGAATCGACTGGATTCATGACTCAGCATACAGCGATTGATCGTTCTGGTCACATGGTTCAGATCGTGTTGGCCAAGGAACCCATGCAGGACGATGCTCACTCGATCATTCTTGATATCACCGTGGCTCGTGAGGAGTCGACAGAACCCGAAAATTGGACTTGGATTACCAGCCAAATTCAATCCCTACGTGCTCTCAAGAACAATATTTTTAGACTGTCTCTAACTGAAAGATGTCTAGAACTACTCAACTCTTGAAGAGCGAGACGAAGTGGCTTCACGCAATCATGGCCTATGCCTATAGCAGCAGTGCTGTTTCCAAGGAGGCCACTGGGGCCCGGGAAGCTGCGCGATCAGTGATACAACGGGCCGAGTGCTCCCATGCTTTATTTGGCTCCAAGCTGGCTGCAATAGCAAAGCTCCGCGAGCTTGCACGAGAGTGTGCGAAGGACGATTGGGACGGCCAGGATTCTAAAGCGATCAAGCCCGAGGCAGCCCTCGACGCTGAGCTTCTGGTGAGGTTTCTACCAGAGTCGTTTCCTATTCCGGAGTTCGCCCCTGAACCTGACGGGTCCATCTCGCTTGATTGGATCAAGTCAAGACACAGGGTGTTTTCGGTCAGCCTCAACGGAACTCCGAGATGTCCGTATGCCTGGCTGAATGGCGGAAACAAGGGTCATGGAGTACTTGTGTTCACTCGGGAGCGAATGCCTTTCGATCTGACAACTCAGATAAGGAGCTTGTCCGCAGGTGACTCTATCCTCGGGTCTTGACGAGACGGTCGACTCCTCTGAGGTTCTAGCGAGGTTCGTAACGTCTACAAGTCAATACAATGCCAGCGGTCCAAAGGGCTCCCTTTTTCTCCCGCAATTGGACACCCAAGAGACTTCAGTCTTTCGGCAGTCCGCTGAGCCTCCCGATCGCCTCTGGAGCATTGCGGATGCCGTGATTCGTAACCGCCGAGTCTGTGGAGCTGCACTTCTCACGGCTGGGAAGGTTCGATTCACTGGGCTAGAGGTTCAGCCCGACGAGCCCCCGGATCGACATGCCGTGATCATCAATTGGCCTCAGACCGGAGATGATTTAGTGATGAGGAAGGCGCGGCAAAAGGAGATTGCGCTTGAGCTGGCATCGGCGTCTACTCTTGTACTTCGCATGTAAATGCTGTGCTTTTACAATTGCGAGCCGAGCTTCGACGCGCGCCGCCGCGAGGCGCGCCCCCGCAGCGCGCGCGCGAGGCGGTGCAAGAATGCCGAGACATCGGTGACAACACCGATCGTCTGCGCCGAGCCGCGGTCGGCGAGCTTCGTCACGACGCTTTGGTGAATATCCACACAAACCATCGCGACGTGCGACGGAACCATGTTGCCTACGCCGATACCGTGGAGCATGGAGCTCAGCACGAGAACAAGCCCTGCGCCCGACAGCAGCTTTGCGTAGTCGGATTGCGCTTGCAACAGATCCATCTGCGTATCCGGCAGAGGACCGTCGTCGCGAATTGAGCCCGCCAACGAATACGGCACTCGCGCGCGCACGCATTCATACATGATGCCCGAGCGAAGCACGCGGCGCCGCACCGCCGCCGCAATCGAGCCTTCTCTCCGAATCGTATTAATCGCGCGCAGGTGATTCATGTGGCCTTCGCTCACGGCGACGCCGCTGCGTACATCGATACCGAGCGACGATCCGAAAAGTGAACTCTCCACGTCGTGCACCGCGAGCGCGTTTCCCGAGAGCAGCGCGTCGACCCAGCCGCGCCGGATCAGATCGGCGAGCGCCGCCGCGCCGCCGGTGTGCACCACGACCGGCCCCGCCACCACGGCGATGCCGCGGCCCGCCGCCTTCACCTCACGAATCCGCGCCGCCACCTCCCGCACCTTCACCGCCACCGCGCGCTCCGACGACGCGTCGGACTTCATGAACGAGAAGTGCTCCGGCTCGCGCTCGTGGAACTCCGGAAGCGTCTCCACCCCCGAAAGCCCGCAGACCACCGGATCGCCGCGCTTCAAGTCGCGCAGCAGCACGGCCCGCGCTCGCCCGCCGCGGACCACGATCATCGCGTCCATCCGGATCCCCTCCACTTCCAGCGTGCGACCGCCATGTCGCACCCGCGTTCGGTGGTGCGTTGTCGAGCAGAAATCGTCGGGGGCCACGCCATCGCGCGGCGCTGCCACGAGCCGCACCTCGCTCTCGTCGACGAGGCGGCACCCAAGCGCCGCCAGGTTGTCGAGGATCGCGCGCAGTCGCCCCGCGTCGCGGGCGCGCACCTCCAGCTCCAGCTCCGAGAAATCGCGCTTCGTCTTGCCCACCTCAAAGCGCGCGATGCGGTAAGCGCCGCCCCCTTCGATCACGACGGCGAGGAAGCGGGCCATGAGCCCGGTATCGATCAGATGCCCTTCGGCGCGCACGAGCTGGGTCGGCATCGGCGCAGCGTAGCGACGTCGACGTCGCACCCCGAAGATGCGTTGTCGCAATCGAGTTGTAAGAGCGACTGGGTTGCGAGAACCCCTCCCGACTGCTTGACAGATCCGCCGGGGCGGCGCGAGGCTGCGCGCCGTGATGCGTCTCCAGCGCCTGCTCGCCTTCCGCCCCGCCGACCTTCGTCGGCTGGCCGGCGTGTTGCTGGCGCTGGCGGTCCTCCTGCTGGCGCTGCGCCTGGAAACGGGCCACCGCCACGAGACTTCGAAAATCGGCACCTCCGAGTGCGCTGTTTGCGTGCTCGCCGAGGCCCCCATCGAGCCGGCACCGCCGGCCGCCGATCTGTCCCTCGCCGAGCGCCCAGCCGATCGGCCCGATGCACCGGCGCCCGCTGTCCCCGCGACGGTTGCGCGCCGCGAAGACGACGCCCGCGGACCCCCGCCCTGCGCCCTTTCGTAGGGCGCAGCCAAGCGTAGGCTCGCCGGGCATGGCGCCCGCGCGAGGCCCCGCGCGCTTGCTGCGCGTTTTCTGACCCAGGGCGCAGAGCGCCCAACGCCAGCATTCCGAAGGCTCCATGCATCCGATCCCGGGAAATCCAACGATTCAGAAGTTCACAGCATTCCTCCTCTTCGCCCCCACGTTCCTTGGCTCCGCTTCTGCCCTCGCAACCGCGCAGGGCGCTGACGACGATCGCCTCAAGAAGCTCGAAGACGAGTTCAAGGCATATCGCGAGCGCACCGAGCGGGAAAACGCCGAGCTGCGCCGCGAGATCTCACAGCTGAAGCAACAAAGCGTTTCATCTCCGGGCGCCCCTGCGTCGCGCGCCCTCGAAGACGCGATCGCCGAGCTCCAGGTGCGCGTGAGCGGCCTCACCGCTCGACAAGGCGACTTCGAACGCACGCGCGGCCAGCGGACGGCGTTCCTCGACATGTCTCTGGATATTCTCACAAATATCGGGACCAGCGAGGCGACCGACGAGGAGATTCCGCTGCTCCAGCTCGGCCACCATGACCCAGCGCAGCGCGGCTTCACGCTCTCCAACATGGAGCTGCAGATCGAAGGCGCCGTCGATCCGTATTTCCGCGGCACCGGCGTGATGGCCATGGTGATCGACGCCGAGGGCGAGACGGTGCTCGAAGTCGAGGAGGCCTACCTCACGACTACGCAGCTGCCAGCCGACCTCCAGCTGAAAGCGGGCGTCTACTTCACGGAGTTCGGCCGCCTCAATCGACAGCACGCACACACCTGGGAGTTCGTCGACCAGCCGATCGTGCTCGGGCGCTACTTCGGCGGCGATGGTTTGCGTGGCCCCGGAGCACGAGCGTCGTGGCTCGCGCCGGTTCCGTTCTTTCTTGAGTTTCAATCGGGCATCCAGAATCCCCGAGGCGAAACGCTCACGAGCTTCATCGGCAACGAGGAAGTGTGGCCGGGCGTCACCGGGAGCTCCGGCGCCGAGGTCGCCGGCGCAGGCGGCGGCTTTCCGTTCCGCAAAGGCACCGTCGACAGCCTCGGCGACATGCTCTTCACCGAGCGCGTCTCGACCTCCCTCGATCTCACCGACGAGTCCTCCTTCGTTCTCGGCGGCTCGGCGCTCTTCGGCCCCAACTCCACAGGTGAGGACGGGCGGACACAAATTTACGGCGTCGATTTTTATTATCGTTGGAGACCGACGGACAACTACCAGGGCTTCCCCTTCGTGAGCTTCCAAACGGAGGCGATGTGGAGGAATTACCGGGCTGACTCCTTCTTCGGCGACATCGACGACGATGGCACCAATGAGGCGTTCCCGAGCCGGCGCTTCCGCGACTTCGGCTATTACGCACAAATGCTTTGGGGCATCACGCGTCCCTGGGTCGCGGGAGCCCGCGCGGAGTATGTCGACGGCAATGGGCTCGCCACTGGCGGCGACGGCTCCCTCGACCGTCGCATTCGCTACGCGTTGAACCTTACCTATTACCCGACGGAGTTCTCCCGCATCCGGCTCCAGGGCAACTGGGATCGGATTCAGGAACTCAATGATAATAGCTACTTCAGCGTCTGGCTGCAGTTCGAGATCCTCTTCGGCGCCCATGCGCCGCACCGCTTCTAATCGGTTTTCTCAACACATAGGAATCCATTCATGAAGATCACCATTCTCGCCGCGCTGGCAGGGCTCCTGCTGGCGGGCCGCGCGGAGGACAAGATCCAGGTCGTCGCCACGACGCCGGAGCTGCGCGACATCGCCCAGCAGATCGGGGGCGAGCGCGTGGAGGCCGTCAATTTGACGCGCGGGCCGGAGGATCCCCATTTCGTTCAGGCGCGCCCATCCTTGATCAAGGCGACCAACAAAGCCGATGTGTTCATTCGCAACGGCATGTCGCTCGAGGTCGGGTTCGAGCAGCTCGTGCTCACAGAGGCGCGCAATCCCAAGATTCAACCGGGGCTGCCGACCTTCGTCGACGTCTCGAGGGAGATTCCCAAGCTCCAATCGGTGTTCACCGGCGTGATCGACCGCGCCCAGGGAGATGTGCATCCGGAGGGAAATCCTCATTATTTGCACGACCCCATGAACGCCAAGATCGCAGCGAGGGCGATTCGAGACGGCCTCATCGCCGCAGCACCCACGAATGCGAAGGATTTTACAGATCGCTGCGACGCCTTCTCAAAGCAGATCGACGTGGAGATGTTCGGCGAGAAGCTCGTCGGACGGTTCTCCTCGTCGACCCTGGCAGACGCGCTCGCCCAGGGAAAGCTCACTGAGTTTCTGAAATCGCGCGAGGCACTCGCCGACCTCGGCGGGTGGGCAGGGAAGCTGCTTCCCTATTCGGGGAAAGCCGTTGTCTCCTTCCACCAGAATCTCAATTATTTTACCAATCGGTTCAACTTCGACTACATGGGCACCCTCGAGCCCAAGCCAGGCATCCCGCCGTCGGCGAGCCACCTGGAGGAACTCATCGCGCGCATGAAGGCGAAGCAGGCGAAGGTCGTTTTCTACAACGTCTTCCAATCGAAGAAGCCGGTAGACAAAGTGTGCGCCGAAACGGGTGCCTCTCCGGTTCTCTTCCCCCATCAGGTGGAAGCGACCCCGGCGGCCACCACATACATCAAGATGATGGAATCCATGGTGAGCGAGACTGCGGCGGCCTTCGCCAAGAGCTGACCGTTGCCCGAATCCGACGCCCTCCTCGACCTCGATTCGCTGAGCGTCGGCTACCAGGGCCGCCGGCCGGTCTCCGAGCCCATCTCGGTCTCGGTTCCGGCCGGCTCCTATTTTGGGATCGTCGGCCCCAATGGCTGCGGAAAGACGACGCTTCTGAAAACGATTGTGGGGATTCTCCCGCCGCTCAACGGAAAGCTGCGGTGGCAGACTCGTGCCGGCTCCGCGGCAGGCACGGGGCGTCCGCGGATCGGTTATGTGCCGCAGCGCGACTCGATCGATTCGATCTATCCGTTCCAAGCGGTAGAAATTGTGCTCTTGGCCCTGGGCACGGAGCACATCTTCCGTCCGTTTCCGAAAAGTGAGCTTCGCGCCCGCGCAATGCTCATGCTTGAGACTGTAGGGCTCGGAGGCGATGCCAAGCGCGGCTACGCGGAGCTCTCCGGCGGGCAGCGCCAACGCGTCCTGCTGGCGCGCGCGCTCGCGCTCGAGCCGACGCTCCTCGCGCTCGACGAACCGACGACAGCGCTCGATCCCGGAACGTCGGAGAGGCTTCTCGACCTCATCGAGCAGCTCCGGCGCGAGCGCGGGCTCACGGTTCTGCTCGTGACGCACGATCTCTCGCTCGTCGCGCAGCGCGCAACGCATCTGCTGGCCATGTGCCAGGGGCGATATGTGGCCGGACCGGTGGAGACGACCTTCACGGAGGAGCGGCTCTCGGCCCTCTACCAGTATCCGATGACGATCTTACAGAGCGGCTCGCGGCGCGCCGTGCTGATGGGATCGAGGAGCTCCGTCTGAGGATGTCAGCTCCAGTCACAGCGATCACTCAGGGCGAGGCGGGCCTTCTCGAAGGGCTCGCCACGACGTGGGAACTCTTCAAGGACTCGCTTTTGGCGACGCTCGTGCTCTCGACGGCGCTCGCATTTCTCGGCGTGCACGTGGTTCTGCGCCGAGTCGTATTTGTGGGTGTTGCACTCTCCGAGCTGGCGGCCCTCGGCGTCGCGGGCGCCTTCTTCGCCGAGCGGTTCCCGGCGACCGCGCCCGACCGCGCGTTCGGATTTCTGCGCGAGCACTGGCTCATGGGTGCCTTCGCCAACTTCTCCGGGCTCGCATTCTTGATTCCGAGCGAGAAGAGGCTTCTCTCGCGCGAAACCCGAATTGCCGTCTGCTTCACGGCAGCCGGCGCCCTCGCGCTGCTCCTCGTCGCCGGCAGTCCCCATGGAATGGACGAGTTGCAGATCCTCATGACCGGTGATCCGCTTTTCGTATCGCACCAGAACGTACAGGTCATGTTTGCGACCATGATCCCGGCGACGCTCGTTCTCCTCATATTTTTCCGCAGGTTCTTACTTGTGGCGTTCGACCGAGAGATGGCGCAGTCGCTGGGAGTGAACGTCCGCGCGTGGGATACCGCGTTCTATCTTTTGCTTGGGCTCGCCGTCGCCATGTCGATCCACTTGGCGGGTATGCTTTTCGCGGTCGGCTATTTAGTACTACCCGGAGCGGGCGCGCTCTCCGTCGCGCGCCGGCCATGGACCATATTCGCCTTTGCCGCGGGAATCGGACTCCTCTCTTCCGCGGCAGGCTTTTTCGTGAGCTACCAGATGGACTGGCCTCTCGGCGCGACGACCGTGACCGCCGCCTTCGTTGCCTATTTGTGCATGCTCGTCGTGCGCCGCTTGAGCGTGCGCATCGCGGCCGCCGAGTAGATTCCGCGAGAGCATCGGTCGGCGCGGGCGACGCCCGTGCCCCACGGCATCATTTCAGGATTCGAACACGCCCACGCCACACAAATAGGAGACGGCTTCGAATGGGGCGTGGGTCGGTCTGGGCGCGCGCTGAGTCCGACTGGCGCAATGCCGACATATATCCAATAGACACGTAGGGTCGGCGCACGCGCCGAACAATTGCGCGGGGCTTGCCCCGCGCGATGAGGAATCGCTTGCGGGCTTCGTCATCCGCGCGCGCACGCGCGCGCGAGCCGGTCGGCGCACGCGCCGACCCCACTTCTCCACTGCGGGTATCGAGCACGCGCCGACCCCACTTATCTACTTGGGGTAGTTCGCACGCGTCGGCACCACATCCGCATGCAGCTCGGAGGAATCCTGGAATCGCGGCTTGGACTGTTCGCTGCCGCGCAAAGACTAACCACGCCCCATTCTCCGAACCCACACAAAGCCACGCACACCCAGCAAGCCATCAACGCTTCAGCACTCTCCAGCAGAACGCACTAAAAACCAAGCGCCTTCACCAGCATCGCGAGAGCGTCCTCCGGGGAGCGCTGCCGTTCATTCGGAAACACCAGGTGAACGCGGCCCTCCTCCACCCAGCGCCGATCGCGGAACGCGGGCCCGAGAGCGCGCTCCAGCCGCTTGCGATCTGTGAAATCCACCATGTAACGATCGCGCGCGTATGAGATGAGCTTCACCGACGATGCGCGCAGCCGATTCTTCACATAAAATAGATCCATCAGGAGCTTCGCCTCCCGGGGAATCCGCCCAAACCGGTCCTTCAGGTCAGCCGATGCCGAGTCGTATGACTTGCGGTCGCGAATGCCATCCAGCAGACGATACACTTCCAGCCGCAGCTTCCGATCGGGAACAAATCGCTCTGACAGGAAGGCGCGCACCCCGAGCTCCAGGTCGGGGGCCAGCTCCTCGTCTGCTGCGTCAGCTGCCGCAGCGACCGCCTTCAGCGGTATGCCGCGGCCGTCGTCGGGGGCGACGCGCGGGGCAGCCGGTTGCACAAATCCGGCCTCGATCTCCGGCGCGTCCGCATGCAACTCCGCGCCGCCGTCATCCTCGTCCGAGAGCGCGCGCACGGGGGCGCGCTCCACGGGCTGCGGCTTCGGAATTCCGAGCTTCGCCGCCACGGCCTCCTCGCGCTGAGCGCGGCCGCGGCGCTCCGCAGCCATGCGATCCACTGTCGCTTTCAGAAGCCGGCAATATAGATCGTATCCGACGGCCGCGATATGCCCGCTCTGCTCGGCGCCGAGAAGGTTCCCGGCGCCGCGGATCTCCAGATCGCGCATCGCGATGTCGAAGCCCGCCCCCAGCTGCTGAAGCTCCTCGATCGCCTGCAGCCGCGCTTTGGCGTCTGCGCCGAGCGCGCCGTGCCGCGGCCGCAGCAGATAGCAGTAGCCTTTTTGTGATCCTCGCCCAACGCGGCCGCGAAGCTGGTGCAGATCGGCAAGCCCGAACCACTCGGCATGGTCAAGAAAAATGGTGTTCGCTCTCGGAATATCGAGACCGCTCTCGACAATTGCCGTGGTCACGAGCACGTCGAAGTCGCCCGCAACAAAAGCTCCCATCGTCTCCTCGAGCGCGTCATCCCCCATCTGGCCGTGGGCTGTGGAATAGCTGGCTTCCGGCACCAGCGTCGCGAGATGCCGAGCGCGCGCCTCCAGAGACGCAATTCGATTGTGCACAAAGTATACTTGTCCGCCGCGGTTCAGCTCGAAGCGCATGGCGCGCTGGATGAGCTCATCCTCCTCGCAGTCGGCGACGTGTGTCTCGACCGCTTCGCGCCCGGGCGGAGGCGTCGTCAGCGAGGAGATGTCGCGCAGCCCGACGAGCGCTTGGTGGAGCGTGCGCGGGATCGGCGTCGCCGTCATCGAAAGCACGTCCACCGAGGCGCGAAGCCGCTTCAGCCGCTCCTTCGCTCGCACCCCGAATCGCTGCTCCTCGTCGATAATCACAAGTCCGAGGTCCCGGAACTCCACATCCTTCGAGAGAATTCTGTGTGTTCCGATCAACACGTCCACCGCACCCTCCTTGGCACGCCGCAGTATCTCACGAATCTCCTTCTCGCTGCGGAACCGCGAGATCGACTCGACCATCACGGGAAAGTCCGCAAATCGCTCCCGGAAGGACTGCACGTGCTGCTGCGCCAGAACCGTCGTCGGAACGAGCACGGCGACCTGCCGCCCCGCCTGAACCACCTTGAAAGCGGCGCGCATCGAGAGCTCCGTCTTCCCGTAGCCGACGTCTCCGCACAAAAGCCGGTCCATCGGCCGTGGCGACTCGAGGTCGGCCTTGAGCTCCGCGGTGACTGTCACTTGATCCTCCGTGTCCCGGTACGGAAAGGCCGCCTCGAATTCGTGCTGCAACTCGTCGTCAGATGGGCAGGCGAACCCCGTTCGCGTCTGGCGCACGGCCTGGAGTTCTAACAATTCAGCCGCAAGATCGGCGACGGCGCGCTTGACCGCCGCCTTGCGGCGCGCGAACGAAAGCCCGCCGATCTTGTCGAGCGGCGGCGCGGCCCGGCCGGCCCCTACATATTTGCCGACAAGGTCGATGCGCGACGCCGGAACGAACAGTTTTGTATCTTCTTCAAACTCGATGACAAGATACTCTTCCTCACCCGCGCCCTTCTCCATGCGCTGCGTCCCGAGGAAGCGCCCCACTCCATGGACCGCGTGCACCACGTGGTCGCCGGGCTTCAGCTCGGCGATCCCTTCGATCGAGCGCGCCGCCTGCATCCTCTTCCTGCGCAGCGGGCGGCGGATGGCGATGGCCCCGGAAAGCTCGGCGTGCGTGAGAGCCACGAGCTTGATGCGCGGGAGCACAAAACCGCGCCCCAACTCGCCGATGCGCAGCTCGATCGGCAGCGCCGAATCGACGCCACGATCCCGCAGGATCTGCTGCAATCGGTGGCGTTCCGCATCGTTCGCACAATAGACACGCACGAGCGCCTCGCGGGCCGCGCTCGAGAGCGCGTCGTGGGTCGCCCTGAGGCCGATCCCCATCTCGCGCACTGTCCGCGCCCCGAGATCGAGATCGCCGCCCGGCAATGTCCTCAAATCGAGCCGCGGCCTGCGCCCGCATTCCGCTTGAAGGCGGCGATACCTCTCCGATTGAGAATCACTCTGCAGGCACAATCCCTCTCCGCGCTCCTCCACGCGCGATGTTTCAACAAAAATCACCGTGGCATCGGGCGCGAATGCATCGATCGGATCGATCCCTCCGCTCTCGCTGTCGCGCACGAGCGGCACCGCCATGCGGTCGAGCTTCTCGATAGAACGCTGCGTGACCGCCTCGAAGCGCCGAATCGACTCGACCCGGTCCTCAAACACCTCGATGCGCACTGGCACGTCGGAGGCGTGAGGCCACAGATCAAACAATTCTCCGCGCAGCGACAGCTCCCCTGGTTTTGTTACCATGGGAACGCGTTCGAAACCGCCCTCGATCAGACGACGCATCAAATCGGCGAGCGCAAGCGGCTGGCCTACGGCCGTCGAGAGCACCGAGGAGCGCACGCGTTCCTCGCTCGGCAGCGGCTCAAGAAGTGCAACGATCGGCGCCACGATGACGCACGCGCCGCGCCGCCGCGCCGCCTCGGCCGCCTCGAGGCGCAGTCGAAGCTGCTCGGGCTGCGAGCCACGCGGCGGCATCAGGAGCACCGGCTCTCCAAACAATTCGAGGTCGGCGGCCGCATGCTCCGCCTCGTCGGGGTCGGCGGTGATCACGAGCGCCGTCGGCCCGCGAAGCGCGCGCGCTGCCGCAGCCGCTAGCAGGGCCGACGACCCCATCACGCCGCCAATCGACGCGCGCTCGCCCGGCCGCGCGGGAATTGCGGCGGCGAAAGGGGCGTCGGCCGCGAGCGCTTCGACGAACTCCCTCACGACGACGCCGGCTCCGCATCTGTGTGTTCTGCGGGCTCCCTCTCCGCGCGCAACACGAGGAGTGCCTCGCGAGCCGCGTTCTGCTCCGCCTCGCGCTTGCTTCGTCCCCAGCCGCTGCCGAATCGACGTCCCTCCACTTCTGCTTGTACACAGAACGTGCGCCCGAACGCGTGCTCGCGCTCCTCCACGAGGCGGTAGACCGGGGTGCGGCCGTGGCGCACTTGCGTCCAATGTTGCAGCTCAGTCTTCGGGTTTTGCTGCTCGCTCGACGCCGGCAGCCGCGCCAA
Organism: Planctomycetota bacterium; assembly: GCA_016792805.1. GTDB lineage: Bacteria > Planctomycetota > UBA1135 > UBA1135 > JACQFD01 > JAEUHX01. The sequence goes on along the minus strand of JAEUHX010000061.1, from coordinate 28,005 downwards.
TAGGTGGTGTGTCACGACGGTCGCACTCGCCAGCCCGCCGTCGAGGTAGACCGCCCCAAGCAGCGCCTCGAGCGTCCCCGCGAGCACCGACTCCTGCACCCGAGCCCCGGGCGCCGTCGGCGGGCGCAGCTCGACGAGCGCGTCGAGGCCCAGCACGCGCCCCAAAGCACCGAGGTGCGCGCGCGACACCACGCGCGCGCGGCGCTCCGTCAGCTCCCCTTCGCGCGCGTTCGGGAACTTTCCATACAACATCTCCGCCACGGTGAGTCCGAGCAGCGCATCTCCCAGGAACTCGAGCCGCTCGTTATCCGTCCCACTGGCGCCGCCGACGGAGGCATGTCGGAGCGCTTGCAATGCGAGATCAGGGTTCCGAAAACGGTACCCAAGAGCATGCTGAAGCGTTTCCAGGCGGGCGCCGTCGGATGAACTCGGAGCGTCGTACTCCACGCAGACGCGAGGTTACCCGACAGCGCGCCGGTTACGCCGACCACCGACCCCCCTAAGGACGCCACGTGTTTTTCGCCCAACCTGACCCCGATAAAGTGCGACCCGAACGTCGGGTGGCGTCGTCGGCCCATGCCGACGAGGCGCGCCGGGGCGGCTCGATGCCGGGCAACTCGATGATTTGGCAATCCCAATTCCAGCTCGATGTGCCCCGAATGGGCCCCGTGAGCGGGCGCCTGGTGGGGCCGAAGGACCGCGCGCGGGCGGCGCCCCTGCTATTCATTCCCGACGACTCGTTGGCCTCGAGTTCGCTGTTCTACCCGCACCTCGAGGATCGGCTCGTGAAGGCGGGCTTCGCCGTGGCCTGGCTCGACCGGCTCTCGGGCGAGCAGATCGAGCCGGCGCGAGAGCTGGCTGCGGCGAAGAAACTGTTGGAGGTGCTCGTCGCGGGCACGCTCGATCTGAGGCTCGCGCGCGGCCATGCCGGGCTCATTGGACATGGGCTCGGAGGCGGGCTCGCTTTGTTGGCGGCAGCCGAGAGCATTGCGATCACGTCGTCCGGTTCGGGCGCCGTGCCCGGCGTAGTGACGCTCGGCTCATGTGCGACGCTCGACCGAGGCGATGGCAATCCCCATGCGCGCTTTGCGTCGGAGGTCCGAAGCAATCCGGCGCGCTACTCGCTCGAAGGGGCGCTGCGCAGCTATCCCGGACGCGTCGTGCTCGTGCATGGCGAGGAAGACTTCGTCGTGCCGATCGACGAAGGTGAGCGTCTGTATCATTGGTCGCGCAAGGAAATGACCCGATTTGTGCTCATGGACAAAGTTGGGCATTCCTTCGGCGCCCAGCAGCCGATGCTACAAATGACCAAGGAAGTCGACCGGATCGGCAAGATCCTGGTGGACTTCTTCCGCGGCCTGCTCGGGTAGCGGCGCGCGCGGGCGAGCGCAGCTCGGGCTCCTAGAGCGAGCGCAGCTCGGGCTCCTAGAGCGAGCGCAGCTCGACCGACTCGGCGGTGAGGGTTGCGGCGTACCAGGTGGTTTGACCCGGGATCAGAGCGATCTGGGATCGCGACGGGATGGCCTGCGCTGGCGGGCGCACTTTTCCGCTCGGCAGCTCTACGACGGTGGCGCCCGAGTTGCGAACCGGCCGCAGCAGGGCGACGCCCGTAAGGGAACCGGCTTTCGACTCGAAATACCGCAAATGAGCGTCGAGCAACCCGCCCTCCGGAGACACCTCGGCGACGAGGCGCGCGGGCGCGGAGTTCCGGCTTCCCACTTTTCCATCGAAGCAAACAATTCCCCATCGCGGCGCCTCGCGACCGGCGGCGCGAACGAGTCCCGAAGCGAAGATGGCGCCGTCGCTTCGGACGCCGACGGCCATCGCCCCCTCCGGAATCCAGCCGCGAAGCTCGGCGCGCCCGATGCGCTCAGCAGGAGCCACTCGGTCCCATTGCCACAATTCGAGCACGGCAGCTTCCGTCTCCGGATAGGCGACCGCAAAAACTGCTACACCCCCGAGCTTCTCGGGCGCGAGCGTAGCGGCAGCAACGGCGCGCCCCGGCCACGCTCCGACGCGGGTGAGGGAAGCCTGCTGCTCGCCGCCCGAAGGCTCCGAGAGCGTCGTCGCAGCGAGTTCCGTCTCGTCGCCACGCTCCAGCAATGCCGACACCGTGAGGCGCCGGTCGCCCCCCAGCAGCGGCGTGAGTGCGGCCGCGATCGGCGCCGAAACGCTGATGCGCGCGCGCGCGCCCGAGGTCGACTCTACGGCCAGAATCGATTTGTGAGAAGCCGCGGCGACCCATCGGTCGAGGCTCTTCATGCCGACCGTATTTGTGTACGGCGCCAGCAGATCGACGGTGTCGACGGGCACATCGGCGCGCGGCACATAATTCATGATCGAGGCCTCCCCGATGTCGGCGTGGGTCTCGCGAACGAGCCCGGCCACAGCCGAGAGTTTACTCTTGCCCACTTGCAAGATTACGGCTTCGGCGCCGACGACGCCCGAGTCGTCGCGCCCAAGCGCCGCCGCGATCCGCCGAAACCGCGCCGGATAGACTTCGAGCTTCACCGGCGCGGCCGACGCCGCAAGGGCCCCCTGTTCGAGAGCCGCCGAGAGTTCATAGCTCCCCGGATCTGTCATGTTTGCGGCGTCGCTCACGATCAGGTCGCCTCGCCAGCCCTGCCCTTTCCCGAGCTTTATGCGCCGGCTCGGCTTGCCCTCCGGCCAGCGGGCGCCGAACGCAAACGTCACTTCTTCCCCGTTGGGCCTGCGCAGCCGGAAAAGTGGTTGCCTCTCTCCGTTCATCATGGGGTGAATCAAGTCCACTGCTTCAGGACCGTGGTTGTCGATCTCGAGGTCGACGATCACGTCGGCCCCCTGGAGCCACTCCGTCGCACGGGGAACAACACGAAAGCGAAGATCACTCACGGGTCGAGACTCTTGGAAAGTCGACGCTGGATGGCAGGACGCGAACGCAATCGCAGGCAGCGCTCCGAAAGCGAGCGCGCAAAGGAAGCCCCATCGCCGAGCGCTGATCATTCGAGCTCGAGGTCTTCCACCGGTGTCGCCGGCGGTGCGCCCACGCCGGACGGAGGGCCCGCAGGTGCCGCGGCCGCGACGCCTCCTTTATTGAACTTGCTCTGGTCATACCCGCGCATTCGGAGCAAGCACAAACCACAGAATCCCTGGAAGGGCGGGTTGTATGACATGTAACAATGAGCTTCCGAGCCGTCGTGGCGGTCAGGCTGAGCGCCGCCCACGGGATTCGACGTCGAGCTCGTCTGGGGCGCATGAGGCAGAAAGAGACAGTGCCCGAGCTCGTGCCCGAAGGTCTGCTGGTCGGGCTGCATGAACACAAATCCCGTGAGCCCTCGCGTCTTGAAGCAGGCCATGCCGTTCAGCCGGATCGAGCCGGCGATGGAGGTGAACGCCATCTCTTCGAGGCTGTGGGTCCACGAGAACTGCAGGATTGTGACGCCCTCCTTTGCACACAGCTCCTTACAGATCTGCACCGCCACGTCGCCTAGGAAGAAGCTCAGCTCGCGACAGTACTTCTGCTCGGTCTCGAGCCCGTTGTTCATCAGGAAAATATTGAGCTGCGTATCGTTGAAGCCGTTTCCCTTCTTGAGCTCACTCTTGAACTTCGCGTAGCTGCGAACGGTGCCGACCCACTCGGTGGCGTCGGCGCCGCCCGAACCAAGCCCGAGGAAGTCCGCCACTGCATCGACGACGTCGCCTAGGAAGTCCACAATCGTCCCCAGGACTCCCTCGGCCGGCGGCTCCATGTCGTACTGGCTCCCCTTCGGCAGCGCGTACGTGTCGAGCGCCGTGACGGCGGCGTTCTTGAAAGCGGCGCCTCTCCCCTTCTGGAAGAGCTCATCATACTTTGCCTTCTCGAGCACCTTCGCGGCGCCCATCCGGTTTGCCACCTTCGTGTACGAATCCTCGTAGACGCCGTCGATCGCGGGCGTCATCGGCGAGGTCTTGCTCGCTTTTTTGTAGTACTCCGCCAGCGTCACCTCGTGGAGGACCTCAAAGGCGCCCACTTTCACCTTGGCGAGTTCGCCGGCCGGCGCATCGTCGGTTACGTCGAGCTTGTCGAACTTGTCGAGGAATGCCGTCACCTCGAAACTGTCGCCCGCGAAGCGCGACGCCCGAAAGACCGCCCCAGCGCGCCCATCGTCGTCGCCCGATTTCTGGAACAAGCCGTAGCTCGCCCAGAAGCGCTTCTTCGGCTGCTCCAGCGTGAACGGAAAGCTCATCAGTCCGGAATCCGCGGGCTTGAACGCCGGAAGCGACCGGCCCGCGTCGGGGCCTCTCTTTCCGCCGAATTCGAGGTGAGCGTTGTCTCCCTTGGGACGCCCTCCGGCCGAGTCGTGATTCCTCGCTTTGTCAATGAACGCCTTCGCCGTCGAAGCCTTGAACGCCGTCTTCGACTCGGGCGGATCTGTGTAATCCCACAGAACGCGCGCGCGCCCCATCGCCTTCCCGCAGCGCTTTGCGTTTCCCGCCGAATCCTGCACGAAAGCCGTCGCCACCACGGGGATGCGCGGACCGTCGTCCCAGAAAGCCCGCAGCGAGTCGAAGGCCGTGCCGTCGTTCATCTCGCTGCTCTTGGTCGCATACAGATTCCGCTTCAGCGTGAGTTCCACTTTCTTGCTCGCGGGGAGCGCGCCGACCTGATCGTAGACTTCTTTGTCTTGGTCGTGCTTGAGCGTCTCCTTCTTTCCGAGCATCACTTCAAATTTAGCCAGCTTCACCTCGAACGTCGTCTCCTGCTGCTCAGGAGACGCGGTGCCCGAGCCGGCGACCTTGATGCGCACCGTATAGGGCGAGAACTCAATGGTCGCGAACCCGTCCGGGAACTCACTTTTCGTCGTGACGGCGCCGTCCCACTTCTTGACGTGGGGTCCGTGCGTGCGGTCGCCCGCGCCGAGCTGCTCCGTGAGGATCGGGTCGGGGACGTCCTTCGCGAACACTTCGAATGTGGCAGAAGTAATTTTTCCGTCGGGATCGTGGATCTCGTACTGGATATCTACTTTTTCCGCCGACGGCGCCATAACCGGCGGCATGGAGATATTCACAATTCCGAACTGGAAATTCTCCGGCGGCTTCGGCGGCGGCACCGGCTTCGGCTTGGGCTTCGGCACCGGCGGCCCCTTGGGATTCCCGCCTCCGCCGCCGCTGTTGCTCCCCGGGGCCCCCGAAAACATCAAACTGCCCATGCGAAGCGCCTCGAGCGCCCGCACCTCCAGCGTTTGGGCCCACGAAACGGCGCCCGTCGTCGCCGAGCGCGGCTCGAAGCCGGGGAACAGCGCCTCGAAAAGCGCGTGCACCTCCGACGGCTGGTCGAGGCGGCGAATCCACTCGAGAAGCGCCCTCTCCGCCTGAGGATCCCATTCGCCATGGACGTAGAGCCGCTCCGCCGAGTCGGTGACGGTCAGCTCAACGAAACCGCTATCGACGGGGATGTTCCAGGTTCGGCGCATGGGAGGCGGCGCGCGCGTCCGCATTCTGGAGGAGCGTCGTCGGCCGCGCGAACGAACAACCGGAGATCGCGGCGCGGGGGTCCGAGGAGGTCGCCCGCGCGCAGCTCGGATGACTTCGGAGCGGCCCTCTCAGCTGCTTCCGAATGGGCTGGCTGCCGCGTGCCACGCGGAGTAGCCACCGACGAGGTCGCGCACATTGGAGTAGCCCGCGCGCTCGAGAAGGCTCATCGCAATCATCGAACGCACGCCGCCGGCGCACTGCAACACGACCGGCCGATCCCGAGGAATCTCACTCATGCGCTCGCGAAGAAGGTGGAGCGCGACGTGGAGGCTTCCCGTGATGCTTCCGGCAGCGCGCTCGCCAGCGGCGCGCACATCGACGACGATCGGCGCCGAAGCCGATGCAAGCTCACTTTTCAGATCGGCGACGGTCAGGCGCCGCGACGAGCGCTTGAGGTCGGGACGAAGCTGAAGCGCTTTTGTGGGGCCGCCCTCGAGAAAGCCCACCATGCGGTCATAGCCGATGCGCGCGAGGCGCGTGGCCGCCTCCCGCTCCTTTCCGGGGTCGGCGATCAGGAGCACCGGCTCCTCGGGCCGGACGACGCTCCCCGACCAGGTGGCGAACTTCCCGCTGAGCGCGACGTTGATGCTCCCCGCGAGATGGCTCGCCGCGAACTCCGGCGCATTTCGAACGTCGAGAAGAACAGCTCCCTGCGCCGCCAACTGGAGCGACTCGGCCAGCGAGCGCGGCACGAGCGCGCGCTCAAGAACGGCCGGGAGAGTGCTGTGGTTCGTTTTATTGAAACTGGCGTCGAATGCAAAATATCCTGGCGCCTCGGGCTGGTCGTGGGTCACCATCTCCACAAAGGTCCGCTCATCCATCGGCTGCAGCGCAAGATTGAGCTTTCGCTGCGCGCCGATGGTGGAGAACGTCTCCGATCCGAGGTTCTTGCCACACATGGAGCCCGCACCGTGGGCGGGATAGACAAGCGTCTCGTCGGGAAGCGGCAAGAGCTTCTTCCTTGTGGAATGATAAAGATCACGGGCGAGCTCCTCGGCCGAGCGCCCGGCGGCCACGAGAAGATCGGGGCGCCCCACATCCCCGACGAAGAGCGTGTCGCCTGTCAGGACGGCCGCAGGTTTTGTGGCGTCCTTGGCGTCGTCGAACACGAGGAAGCAGAGGCTCTCGGGCGTGTGGCCCGGCGTCTCCAGCGCGCGGATCCGAACGCGCCCGAGCGCGAGCTCGTCGCCGTCGGCCAGACTGCGAACCGGAAACTCGGCCCTTCCAGCGCGCCCCATGGCGATCTCCGCGCCCGTCGCCTCGCGAAGCTCCAAATGGCCGGCCGCGAAGTCGGCGTGGAAATGTGTCAATAGCACATATCGGATGGTGAGTCCCTTGGCCTTCGCGTCAGAAAGATACTGATCCACATCGCGCTGCGGATCGACGACGGCGGCAACTTTCGACTCCTCGTCGGCCACGAGGTAGGAAGCGTGCGAAAGGCACCCGAGGTAATACTGTTGGAGAATCATGGCGCAGGGGGGAATGCTCGCGGGACTCACAGGGAGCCCCGGTTCCCCGTACTGTCGCGCCATGATGGCGAAAGCGCATCTCCTCGGCCTTGCGTTCACCCTCGCGGGTTCCCTAGCCCAATCGAAGCCCACGGGCGAGATGCCGAGGGTTCGATACACCCTGTCGATGGCTCAGCCCGTGCAAGGGCAGGAGGGACCGCGCATCGAGATGAAGATCGAGACCGCGGGCACCGCCGACGGCACCACCACCTTTGAGCTTCCCGAGGAATCGGCGGGGAATCGCAATCTCGAGCGCGGAATCCATGGGCTCGCCATCCACGACGGTGCCGGCAAGCGGCTCGATGTGCGCCAGGGAAGAGCTCACGAATGGACCGTGGACCATCCGCCGGGCGCGGCGCTCGTCGTTACTTATGGATTCGGAAAACCAAAGGCGGAGATCGACACGAAAAGTGAGGACTACTACAGGCCCGTAGTCCAGCGAGAGCTGGTGCACCTCCTGGGCAGCTCCGCGTTTCTCCGGCCGCGGCACGCGGCGGCGGCCCCCGCCTGCAAAGTGCAACTCCGGTGGTCGGGCTTCCAGGAAGCGGGCTGGAAGACAGTTAGCTCCTTCTCGGCTGATCCGAAGGGATGCGACGTCGAGCTGCCGCTGGCAGAATTCTTAGATAGTGTGTTCTTCGCGGGAGAGCTTCGGATCCACCGCATGGAGATCGAGAAGCGCGAGCTCGTGGTCGCCATGGCCGGCCAACAGTGGAAGTTCACCGATGAGGCGTTCGTCGACCTGGCTCGGCGCGTCGTGAAAGCCGAGCGCGATCTGATGCGAGATCACACAGTTCCGTATTTTCTCATCACGCTGCTGCCGGTCGGAAAGCACGACCCCGAGTCGCGGTCCCGCTCCCTCGGCGGAACAGGACTCACCCATTCGTTTGCACTTTTCGTAACCACCAACGTCTCTCTCGAGATCGAGCCGGGGCCCGGGATGTCGATGGCGCACCTGCTTGCGCACGAGCTCTTTCACTATTGGAACGGGCGCGTGCTCGGTCGCGTGGAGCCGGAGCAGCTCGTCTATTGGTTCTCCGAGGGCTTCACGGAGTTTTTCGCGCGACGGGCTCTGGCGCGCGCAGGCATCTATTCCCTCGACAACGCCCTCGAGAATCTCAATCAATCGCTGGCGCAATATGCGCTCAGCGCCGAGCGCAACGCGCCGAACACGCGGATTCTCGAGGCGTTCTGGAGCAGCCGAGAAGTGCAGTCTCTTCCCTACCGCCGCGGCGATCTCGTGGCGACAGCGCTCGACCGCGAGATCCGGGTGCGCAGCGGGGGAAAGAAATGTTTGGATCACTTCTTCCTCGATCTGATGGAGCGTGCGAAGGCCGGCGGCGCGAAAGCGAGCGTCGATTCGCTGCTGGCAGATATGGAGAGGTGGACGAGCCCTGAGTTCGCAGTGAAAATGCGGGCTGTCCTCGAGCGCGGCGAGACCCTGGAGCTGCCCGCCGATGCGTTCGGGCCCTTCGCGACGATTGAACCTTCTGAATTACCACAATTCGAGGCCGGCTTCGACGCCGATGAGACGCGAAAGCGCAGGGAAGTCGTCGGAGTGGTGGAAGGAAGCGCTGCCTGGAAGGCTGGGCTTCGCGACGGCCAGAAGCTGCGCGGCTTCGCCATGGCGAATGGAGATGTAAGCTTTCCCGTCGAACTCACGATTCAGGAAGGCACCGATCTCAAGAAGATCTCCTACCTCCCGCACGGCAAGGGCGTCCGCGGCCAGCGGGCCGTGCGTCGCGCCGATGCGGACGCCGCGGCGTTCATGAATTGGTAGCTCGGCTATGCTGGAAAAGTGGCTTCGCCGCGATACACCAAAAATAGCCGAACGAACCCGTACAGCATGAAGAGGGCGAAGCCTCCCACGATGACCACCGCGAGAAGCTTCTCGTAGGGACGCGCGCGCGCCACCGCCCAGCTGCGCCACCGCTCCGGTCCTATCCAGAGAATCACCGCAAGAAGAAGCGCCGGCGCGAGCACAACTCCCATCGGGTGATAGGTGAGCGAGTGGGCCACATCGCCACGCAGCAAGTGACCAAGGCTGCGGGTCATTCCGCACCCGGGACATGGCAGCCCCGTCATTCTGTGAAGAATACAGATATCCGCCCACTTCGGCGCTCCGCCCGGCGGAATCAACGCGGCGACCCCGAAATAGACGGACGAGAAGCCAAGCGCGACGCGGTCGCCCAGCAGACGCGCAAAGGGTCCGGCGGCGGGCTTGCGATCTTCGATTTCGGTCACGGAGCCAGTATCCGCGGGAGCCGCGGCCGGTCTACCGGGTAAGCGGCGGGAGGGCCGCGGGGGCGCCGTCGCGGCCCCGGCACCGCGCCGGCCCTCCGAGGAGTAGCGTGGTGTCATGAAGATGCTTCTTCGCTTCCTAGCGGTCATCGTGGTGATTCTCCTGCTGGCAGTTGCAGGTCTTGTGTTCTTCGGCGGCTCCGCGCTGCGCGCCGGGGTCGAGAAAGGAGGCACCTATGCGCTCGGTGTGCCGGTCACAGTCGGCTCCGGAACCCTCGGTATCTTCTCCGGAGAAGTGGGTCTCGGAAAGCTGCGCATCTCCAATCCACCAAGTTACTCATCGAATCCCGCCTTCACAGCCGACGATATCCGCGCGAAGGCCGAAGTCGGATCGTTGACATCGGAGGAAGTCAAGATTCCGTGGATTGTGATCGAGAAGCCCGAGGTCACCTTCGAGGTGGGAACGGGCGGCACCAATTTCAGCGTGCTGCTCAAGAACACGGAGAAGATCACACAAGGGCAGCGTCCGGGCGCACCGCCGTCGGGTGAGCCCGGCAAGCCTGCGGGCTCTGAGAAGCGCTACGTCATCGGCGAGATCAAGGTGACGGCGACAAAAGTGCGCGTCGGACAGAGCATCGTGAAAGGGCTGGAGTCGAGCAAGGAAGTGACTCTTCCGGATCTCATCGTGCGCGACCTGAATTCCAACGGCCGAGAAGGCGTCACGATGGCGGAACTCATCCAGCGGCTGCTCGGAGAGATCCTCCAGTCCGTCGCAAAGAACGGCGGCGGCCTCCCCTCCGAGCTTCTCGGAATGATCGGGAAAGACGCCAATCAAGCGCTCGGCGCCCTCGAGCAGGCGCTCCACGAGAAGGTCCAAGGAGCGCTGAAAGACGCCGTGGAGAAGACACAGAAATCGGTCGACAAGGCCGTGGACGACACGGTGAACGCCGTCAACGATCTCCTTAAGAAAAAGTAAGGTCTGTCAATCCGCGCGAGGTGGCATCCGCAGCTCCCATGATCCCCAGGAGATCATGGCTCTGAGAGTGCAGCACCAGCAGGCCACTGCAAGCAGATGCCGTAGCCGTCGGGGTCACAGAACGAGAGCTGGCGCATGCCATATTCGCGTAGAACGGGAGGTGCGGCTGCGATCCCGCGGCTCTGCAAGTGCTTCCATGCGCCGTCGAGATCGCGACACCCAATGAAAAGGACTGTGTCCCGATGTGCGGCCAATCGCTGAGGATCGCTCGCCGCGGGCCGATCCGCGGACTCGAATTGTGTGTTAAGCATGAGTTCCACTGCTCCGCACCGCAGCCAGCACCACCCGCAATCAGCTGCGCTTCCTGCCTGCTGCACGATTTCGAAGCCCAGGACTCCTTGATAGAACGCTAGCGCGGTGGGCATGTCGAAGACCTGTAACAATGGACATAGCCCCGAGAGTTCTAGTGTCATCGATGCAACCTCGTTCGCCGTCGAGCATGCAATAAATACCGGCCTGCGCAAAGAAAACTACCAGAAGGTCACAGTCGGACAGCACGCGGAATTGAAGGGCGGTTCAGGGATGCTCGGCCGGCTTGCGCTGATGCTCTTCAACGCACGCGCGAAGAGCAGCCGCCCCTCGAATCCCGCCCTTCTCGAGGCGAGATTCGAGGGCGCTCGCGGAAGCTCCTTCGTCGCTATCGGACCGCAGGTCACAGGCACGCCTCCCAGGCCGCTAAGAAACTCACTCCGGCGCTTCTCCTCCCCCTAACTGCCCGTGGCAAACGTGCTCCGCAGAGCGAGCGCGAGGATTTTTCGCGAGATCGAGAAGGACCGCCGCGGGCGTAGCCGAGGAGTTACGGCGAGGCGGTCCGACGATGCGATCGCCTCGAGGAGACGCGAAACGCCGGGTTGCGTGCTTCAACGACCTGCTAGAGGTCAAGTCCCGATTCACCGGGTCTACCGCGAGGCACAGGTCTTGCCCATTTCTGTGAGATCCGCAACTGAGGTGTATCTCCATGCAATGGCTCCTCCCAATTATTGCATTTCTTTCAATTCCTGCAGCGGTTTCTGGACAGACATTCATCAAGCTCAGCAACGGGCAGGTGATTCCGGGATCCGCCTCGACACCCGTCGTGACTTCGGGCAAGTCGACGCCGATTGCTCCCATGGCGGCGGTGTCGTGCGGTTCCGTCGCGGTTGCCAAGAATGGACAACCCATTCCCGGCGGCGGGAGCCTCAGCCTCGGCGCGTTCATGGATCCGGCGCCCTGCACAGGGCCTGGAAAAGTGGCATTCATGTCTTGGATCTCCGGCTCCCCGCGGAACCAAGCAATCTTCTGGGCGGATGCCGGCGGGATCCATCCGATCGCGTTTGGCAGCGGCAACGGCGGGGGCGGCGGGCTGCCTGGCTCCGCCGGAGATCCGTCGCCGATCGGTGGAAAGTTCGCGGGCTTCTTCAACGGCACCTTCTTCGCGCCCGCCATGAATGAGGCCGGTGATGTTCTGTTTCTTGCGGACATTTATCTTGGCAGCTCCCCGCGCGGTTTGTTTCTGTATCGTGGGACGACGCAAACGATCGTGAAGGTCGCAGCGGTTGGCGATCCGGCTCCAGGCGGCGGCACGCTGGCGGCGGTTGGTCCCGGCTCCCTCAACGATCTCGGAACCGTCGTCTTCCTGGCGGAGCGCACGGGAGGAAATGTAGATATCTTGAAATACAGCGGTGGGACGGTCTCGACGGTGGCCGCCGTGGGCGAGGCCGCTCCGAGCCAAGGAAGCTATGCATGGCTGGGCGGAGAAAGTGTGGGATTCGTCGACGGCACTTCGATGCCGACCGGGCCGGTTCCCGCCATCGACAACGCGGGAACTGTAGCGTTCCGCGCCATCACGAATCTCGGAACGAGCGGTATTATCATGAAGTCGGCGGGATCGGCCCAATGGTACGTCCAGTCCGGTACGGCGGCGCCGGGGGGCGGCACGTACATCGATTTCCAGTCGCCGAACCTCAACCAACAGGGCCAGGTATCGTTCTTCGCGGATCTTGAGCTCAGCCCGGGGAGTTACACTTCCGGCTGGTACGCCGGCAAGCCCGGCGCGTGGCGGAAAGTCGTGAGGTTCCTTGATTCCATCGGCACTGGGCAATGTATCGGGCTCACGTTCTCGCGGAATCCGGTCCAGTCGATCGACGACGCCGGAAATGTGGTGGTCTGGGTGACGCTCATGCTGCCCGGGGGATCACAGATCGAGCGTGTGATCTTGAGCACGCCGCAGGGCTCCCTGGTGGACGTGGCGACCCAGGGGGCGCCGACGCCGATCGGGGGCACCTACGGACCTTTCGACATCCTGCCGGCGCTGTCTGCGTCGGGAGCGATCACATGGGGTGGATTCACGCTCGGGACGCCCGACGGAACCTCGAACGCGCGATTTGTGGCACCGAAGTGCGGTCCCTCCATCACGTCGGTGACGCCACCGTTCGGGCCTACGACGGGGGGCGGAACTGTCGTCATCGACGGCACCGGCTTCACGTCAGCTACAGATGTGAGATTCGGCTCCGTGCCGGCGTCCTTCACGATTGTGAACGACACGCGAGTGTCCGCGACACTCCCGGCGGCCGCAGCCCAGGGGGTCGTCGACGTCTCGGTCACGACTCCGACAGGGACGGCTCTAGCGCCGTCGGCCTTTCACTACTTCGTGAAGCCGGCGGACTTCGGCGCCGCGTCGGGTTCTGCCGAGCTCAGCTGGGAGTCGAGCACTGCACCGATTGCCGGAATGACGTTACAATTCAACGTAGAGAACGCGCCGATCGGCTCCACAATGTGGGGATGGGCCGGCGAGTCGAACGTCACATGGGGAGGCCTCACTCTTCCCCTCGATCTCACGCCGTTTGGAATTCCCGGAGGCGAGATCCTTGCTTCGGGCGAGTATCCGCTCGTTGCGGGCTCTTCGATCCTCACGCTCTCGGTTCCGATTCCCAATAATCGGCTTCTCATTGGAATGCATTTCTACTTCCAGGCCATCGTGCTGGAAGGCGGGTCGAGCGTGCTCTCGATCACGAATGCGTACGAGATCGTGATCGCCCCGTAACGCCGACCGTGGGGCCGGCCTCGCAGCCGGCCTCACAGCTTCGCCACAATTTTATGACTTCGCTGCGCGAAAGTCGCGCTAGCTGAGTTCACTCTTCCAGCGCTGAAGCATCAATAATGCGTCCAGCGGCGAAAGGCGATTGACGTCGACCGACTTCAGCTCCTCGAGCACTGCCTGCTTGCGGGGATCGAAGAGACCGGCGGTCTCCGCCCTCGCCGCGTCCACGCCAGCGGGCTGAGCCGAGGCGAGGATGCGCGGCGCCAGCGCGATCGTCTCGGCCTGCACCGCGGCCAACACTTCGCGAGCGCGTGCGAGCACCGATGGAGGGATTCCCGCCAGGCGCGCGACATGGACGCCGAAGCTGCGGTCGGTCCCGCCCTCGACGACTTGCCGCAAAAAGACGACGCGGTCGCCCCACTCTTTCACGTCGACTCGATAATTGCGCACCGATGCGCAGCGCGCCGAGAGTTCATTGAGCTCGTGGTAATGGGTCGCGAAGATCGTGCGCGCACGTAACTTTTCAGCCAGGTGCTCGGCGACAGCCCACGCGATCGCGAGCCCGTCGAATGTGGACGTGCCTCGCCCCACCTCATCGAGCACGACGAGGGAGCGTTCCGTCGCATGATTGAGAATGGCCGCGGTCTCGACCATCTCGACGAGGAAGGTCGACCGCCCGCGCGCGAGATCGTCGGTCGCGCCGATGCGCGTCGAGATGCGGTCCACGACGCCGACGCGCGCGCGCCTCGCCGGAACGAAGGAGCCGATCTGTGCCAACAGAACCACGAGCGCCGTCTGGCGAAGAAAGGTAGACTTTCCCGCCATGTTGGGTCCGGTGAGCACCATGACGCGCGCCTCGCCGGCCAGCCGGCAGTCATTGGGCACGAAGGGCTCCGACGTGAACCGCTCCACCACCGGATGGCGCCCCTGCTCGATCTCGAGATCGAGCGATTCGTCCACCTCCGGTTTCACAAATCGGTTCGTTGCGGCGACGTCCGCCAGGGAGGCGAGCACATCAATCTCCGCCACGGCGCGCGCCGTCGACAGCACCTTCAGCGCCGCCTTTGCCGCCTTGCGGCGCAGCTCCTCGAAGATCCCGCGCTCAAGCTCGATTGTCTTCGTCTCGGCGCTGCGCACCTTCGACTCAAACTCCCGCAGCTCTGCCGTCGTGTAACGTTCGCGATCTTTGAGCGTCTGCACGCGCACATACTCGGCGGGAACCTTCGCCGCGTGCACATTGGTAACTTCCAAGAAATAGCCGTACACGCGATGGAACCCGGCCTTGAGGTTCGGCACGCCGGTTCGCGCCAGCTCCTTCTGCTCGAACCGAGCGAGCCATCCCTGCGCGTCGCGCGCGATCACGCGCAGCTCATCGAGTTCCGCCGAGTAGCCTTCGCGAACGATACCGCCTTCGTTGGTGATGAGCGGCGGCGCGTCGACGAGCGCTTTTGTAAGTTCATCGCGCAGCTCGGCGCACGGATCGAGCCCCGCGAGCACCTCGCGCAGCGCATCGTCGCTCGCGCCCCAGCCCGCCCGCGCGGCAGTATGCTTTTCCAACAAATCGCGAAGCTGCGGCACCACCGCCAGCGACCGGCGAAGATTGCCCAAATCGGCCGGTGAGCCGCGCTCGCATCCAATGCGCCCGAGGATGCGCTCGACGTCGGAGACGCTCTCAAGCGCGGCGCGCAGCTCCTCGCGCAGCTTCGCCGCATCCACCAGCTCGGCCACCGCCGACTGCCGTCGGCGAATGGCCGCCACGTCGCGAAGCGGCGCCAGGACCACTTCGCGCATGCGGCGCCCTCCCATGGCCGTGCGCGTCCGATCGAGCACGCCGAGCAGAGTCGTCGCGCGATCGCCGCCGCGCATCGTCTCGACGAGTTCGAGCGCCTCCCGCGTCGCCCGATCCAACACCACATATCTTCCGGGAGCCCAGGGCTCCAGACGCCGCAGATGCGAGAGCGCCGCGCGCTGGGTGTCCCGCAGGTAGTCGAGAATCGCTCCGGCCGCGCCGACGCCGGGCGAGCGCTCGTCGATGCCGAATCCCTCGAGAGTGGCCACGCCAAAGGCGTCGCAAAGGCGCCGACGCGCCTGCCCTTGGGCAAAGGAGGGATCGGTTCGCTCCGTCACGACGGTCGGCACCGCCGCGGCAACCGCCTGGTGCTCCGGCTTGTCGCGCAGCCGTTCCGAGATCAACACTTCCGCCGGCGCGAGCCGCGCCAGCTCGTCGGCGAGGCTCGTGCGCGCGACATCACATGTAAAAAATCGGCCCGTCGACAAATCGCACCACGCGAGCCCAACGCGCTCGCCGTCGAACGCCACCGCCGCCAGATAATTGGACCGGTGGCCTTCCAACAATTCGTCTTCCGTGAGAGTGCCGGCAGTGACGAGCCGCACGACCTCGCGCTCAATAATCTTCTGCCCCTTCGCTTCCTCCATCTGCTCACAAATAGCAACCTGGAACCCGTGGCTCACGAGCTTCGCCAGGTGCCCGTTCACGCTGCGCACGGGCACTCCCGCCATCGGCACCGGCTCCCCCGACTCGCGCTCCTTGGCGCGCGAGGTCAATGTGATGCCCAGGACCCGCGCGGCCGTCTTTGCGTCTTCGTAGAAAAGCTCGTAAAAATCGCCGAGCCGGAAGAAGAGAAGCGCGTTCCCAGCCCGCGCTTTGGCGCGCAGGTACTGGGCCATCACCGGCGACGGAGCGCCGGACGGTGCGAAGGCCTCCGGAAAGAGTTCGCCGGGCGGTGGGGTCATCGAGGGCCGAGGAGTGTACGGGTGGAAACCCTCCCGATAGCTCCCCGTTCGTCGGGGGCCCGCGCCCGCAGCCGCGCCACAACGCTCCCCCTGCGGGCTCCGATAATCCGCACGCCGTGAGCCTCCGTCCGCCCATCGCGACCCCGCGCGCGTCGCTCGCCTCCCGCGCGTTCGCAACGCTCGCGCTGGCTGGCCTCCCTTCGTGCTCTCTCTTCAGCGCCTATCCGAGTTCCACGGCGGACTACCGCCATGCGTTCGAGGCCGGGCGATTCGAAGAAGCGGGGAAGGGCTACCTCGAAGAGGCCTCCGGCGCCGACGAGCTCGTTTACTTGTTGGAATCGGCGACGGCATTCCAGCAGGGCGGGCTGCTGCTGGAGAGCCGCGCCGCCTTTGCGCGCGCCGAGAAAGTGGTGGAGGGGTTCGAGTCGCGTCCCAAGATCTCCGGGCGCGATGCCGCCGAGGGCGTCGCTACGGCCGTCTTGAACGACAAAGCGATGCCTTACGATGGGGAGGGCTTCGAGCGCGTATTATTAAACTCGCTCCAGGCGCTGAATTATTGGCTTCTTGGCGATCTCTCGGGCGCCCTCGTCGAAGTGCGCCGCGCGGCCGAGCGGCAGCGCGCCTATGTGGCACAGATCGAATCGCGCGATCCGGAGGATCCGCCGGAGTTCGTGTTCTCACAATATCTGGCGGCGACGATCCGCGAGATTGCGGGCGACGTCGACAACGCCTATGTCGACTACAAGCAGATCCAAGAGCGCGCGCCGGGGATTCGGCGCGTCGGCTCGGATCTGTTGCGAATCGCCGAAGCGACGGGACGCGCGCAAGACGCGGACCGCTGGCGGCGCGAGTTTGAGGGCGCAGCACCGAGCCGGTCCGTCGGAACCGACCGGTCAGGCTCTCTCGCGGAAATTGTGGTGGTCCACGCCGACGGCATGGCGCCGCAAAAAAGTGCCATCGAGATCCCGATTCCCACGGGGCGCTCTGTCACAAAAATTGCGATTCCCAGATACCTGCCCCGCTCCGGATTTGCGACGCAGCTCGCCGTGGTCGTCGACGGCCGAACCGAAGGGCATTCGGAGGAGCTGGAGAGCATCGATTCCATCGCGCGCGAGCACCTCGATCGGCGCCTGGCGGCGATCATCGCGCGCACGGCGGCACGGGCGGCCGCTCGCGCGGCGGCCACCGAGATCGGCGTGAATCAGCTCCGCAAGGACAAGCACCAGCTCGCCGCCGTCGGCGTCGCCATCGGTGCGGCCCTCTGGAACATCCTCGTGGAGCAGGCCGATCTGCGCTCGTGGCTCACGCTGCCGAGCCGCTTCGCCATGGCGCGTGTGGCCGTTCCGGCCGGCACCCACTCCGTGCGCATCGAGGCGCGCGGCGCTGCGGGTCAGGTCCTCGCCACCTACGACCTCGGCACGATCGAGCTCGCCCCCGGGCGAGCGATTCCGCTTTTGTGCCGGACCGTCGGCTCGCGCCTTTTTGTGGTGCGCGAGTCGCCGCCGCCGGCTGCACCTTCTTCAGGGCCTTCCATCACCCAGCCCACTTCGGAGTAACTTTCATGCGTTCTTGTGTTCTTGCACTGATCGCCGCCCTTCCGCTCGCGGGATGCGCCAGCACCGCCAGCAATACCATCAATATTCGCGAAGGCGATTCCGACATGCTCGTCGGCAATCCGTCGCTGTTGTCCGACCTCGGACTCGAGAAGGTGGTCACGCGCCGCACGCAGGACCGCCTCGAGTTCCAGGCCGAGATGGTCAATAAAACCTCGAGCGACGTGCGCTTCCAATGGCGCATCGAGTGGTTCGACCGCGACGGATTCCGTCTCGACAATCCCGTGCCGAGCTACCAGCCTGTCGTCCTGAACGGCAAAGGCATTTATCCGATCCAAGGGATCGCCGTGTCGCCCGCTGCCGTTCGGGCGCGCGTCCATGTGGAGCGCCCCAACGAGATCCGCGAGTAGCTGGGATCGTATGAATCCTGTTCTTACCCATCTCTTTATGACACATCCGATGAATACAAAAGCACTTCGCCTCGCTGCCTCCCTTCCGCTGCTCTTCGCTGGCGTCGGCTGCTCGAGCCCTTCGACGTCCTACGAAGATCCCAATCGCCCCGTGCTGCTCGAGAATCGGTTCTCGATCAATGACCTCGACAAGGTCGCAGCGGAGTCGGTGCGCTCGCTGATCGGCAAAGGGCTCGAGGGCACCAATCGCCCGATGGTGTTCCTCGCCGGCATCCAGAACGACACGAGCGAGCACATCGATACGCAGGCGATCGCCGACGCGATCCAGTCGACGCTGCTGGAGTCGGGCCAGTTCCGGTTCACGGCCGGCGGCCAGGGGCAGAAATCCATCCAGGAGCAGATCGACTTCCAGGCGACGGCCGCGCTCCCCGAGACGGCCGTGAAGGCGGGGCGCCAGATCGGCGCGCGGTATGTGCTCTACGGGCGTCTCGCGTCGTTCGTGCAGAAGGGCGAGGACGCCAAGTCGGTCGACTACCAGTTCATCCTGCGCGGCGCGAACATCGAGACGGGCGAGGTGCTGCTGGCCCCCATCACGCGGATCCGCAAGGTGACGACCAACGCCGCCGTCGGCTGGTAGCTCAACGCCCAGGAGAGGCGCGGCGTCGGCGCTGCTCCCCCTTTCGCCGGAAAACCATTCCCCGCGCTTTTTCGGGTGCGGGGTGGAGCGGTAGCTTCCTCGCACTCCGGCGCCGCAGGCCGGCCATTCGGTGCCCCGAACTACGCGCCCGCCCGGCGCGCCGGGGCTTCGTTCTCAGACCCAACTCTCTGCCTCCCTTCTCTCGGCGGCTTCTCTCCTAGCTGCAAGGCTCTCCATGGCTTCGGGGTCGGACCTCTCCGCGGCGCCCGGCGCATCCCCTGCGTCGCCGTCCCATGCGCCCCGCGCGGGGCTCACCGTTCTCGTGCTGCTCTTCGTCGTCGTTGGCGTGCTGGTCGCTGGCGTGCGGAATGTGAGCGGCGGCGAAATCGGCGTATCAGTGAACAACCTGAGCGGCGACGTGCGGCTCGAGAACAAGGTCGGTCTTCACTTCACAATTCCGTACGTCATCTCCTTCTACACGATCGACAAGACGGAGAAGACGCTGGCGATGCTCGGCGATCCGCCGGCAGGACCTGATGGAGCGAAGCCGCCGGCTGACTTCTTGAACGTGAAGTCGTCGGAAGGCGACAACGTGAAGGTGGATGTGAAAGTCACCTATCGCATCGAGCCCGAGAAGGCCGTCGAAGTGCTCCGCACGACGGGAAGCGAGGCGCTGGCCGCCAACGGCATTCTCCGCAATTGGGTGCGTCCGACGGTGCGCGCCGCGGTGGCCGACCGATTCAACGAGCTCACGCGCGAGGAGATGAACGAAGGCGACAAGCGGCGCGAGCAGGCGCAGGCAGCGCTCGACGACATCAATAAAAAGCTGCGCGACCGATTCGGCATTCTGATCACGTCGATCGCCGTCGAGAATCCGAGTTCCTATCCCGAGTACGAACAGATCGTTCGCGCGCGCAAGGATACGGATCAGGAGGTGAAGGCGATCGTCGAGCAACAGGGCGCCGAGCGAGAAGCACAGAAAAAGCGCGTCAACGAAGAGCAGGCGAAATATGACGTGGCGATCTCGGCGGCGGAGGCGCAGGCCGAGCGCGACATCGCGGAAGCGACGGCGAAAGCCACAAAAACTGTACAGGAAGCGGAGGCCGAATACGTGCGCGTGACTGCGGAAGCGGTCGGCAAGCTCAAGAAAGACGAAGCGGAGGCGAATGGCCGAAGGCGGCAGGCCGAGGCCGATTACGAAGGCACGAGGCAGCTCGTGATGGCGCTCTCCGGCGCGGCCGGTTCGCAGCTCGTCGCGGCGGAGTTCGCCAAGCGGCTCAAAGAGATGCAGATCACGGCGTTGCCATATGTGTATAACGCCTTCGTGCAGTCTTATCTAATGGAGCAGGGCACGGGCGGCAAAGCGGTGCCGCTCCCGGGCGCCGGCGCTGCGGCTCCGATTCTCAACAATCCGCAGCCGACGGTGCGCTGATGCGGCGGCTTCTCGTTCTCTTGATGGTTGCCATCCTCCTCGGCTTCTTAGCTGCTGCGAGCTGCCGGCGCATTCCGCCGGACCACATCGGCATCCGCGTGCTGAACGTCGGCGGCGACACCACAAAAGGTCTCGTTCCGCAAGATTTCGACGCGGGGTTCTACCGATCGATTTGGCTCTGGGAACGCTGGGACACTCTGCCGCGCGCGGTCCAAAAAGTATCGTTTACTGATCTGACCGATCAGCGCGGCTCTCTCGACGGGCCGTCGATCTCCGCGAAGACGAAGGACGGCGACAGCGTGAGCGTCGAAGCGTCGATCCTCGTGCGCATCGCCGAGGGGAAAGGACACGTGGTCTATGTGGATTCCGGCCCCGGCGAGAACTTCATTCGCCTGGCGCGGGATCTGTCGGCGCCCGAGATCGCGAACACGGTCGCGACGATGCGAACGGAAGATATTTATGACAAGAAACGCCGGCGCGAGGCGGTCACTTCTCTCTATGAGCGGCTTCGGACGAAGCTGCTGACGCAGAAGAGCCTCGAGCTCGTCTCGGTGGAGCTCACGGAAGTGCGCTACGACGCCAAGTACGAGGAGCAGCTCCGCAAGAAGAAAGTGAACAGCGAGAACAAGCGGCTCGAGGTTTCTCTCCAGGAGAAAGCCACACAAGGCGGCGAGCGCGACAAGATCATTCAAACGACCGACAACCTGGTCAAAGAGATCCAGAACCGCCTCAAGAACAAACAATCCGACATCTCTGTGAACACGCTGAAGCGCAAGCAGGAGATCGAGTCGGAGGCCCTCAAGAAGGCCGAGACGCGCAAGGCGGAGGCGCTGCAGGCGAGGCTCGGCATGGCGGCCGAGGGATCACAAAAGCTCAAGGAGGCGGAAGCCTACGCGGCCGATCTCCAGCGGCGAGCGCTGGAGCCCGATCAGGGCAATTATGTGGCCTATGTGACGGCCCAGAATTTCCCGGTGAAGAGCGTCACGATGCCGTCCGTCGGAGTCGATTGGCTGAGCCCGATCCGGCTCGCGGCCCAGGCCGGCGCGTTCCTCCAAGCGGCCGGCGCCGCACCGCCGACGCCGCCGAAGAATTGAGCTCGGACGCGGCGGACTGCGCCGCCCGAACCGTCCCGTGATCGAAGCGATTCATCTCAAGAAGAGCTACGGCAACGCCCGCGGCATCCGGGATATCACTTTTTCGATCGCGCGCGGAGAAGTGGTCGGCCTGCTCGGGCCCAACGGCGCCGGGAAAAGCACCACCATTCGCATCCTGACGGGCTACATGCCCGCCGACTCCGGGACGGCGAAGATCGCCGGGTTCGACACGCTCACGCACTCGATCCAGGCGCGCCGACACGTCGGCTACCTGCCGGAGAGCGTTCCGCTCTATCCGGAGCTTCGCGTCGAGGAGTATTTGAGGTATCGAGCAGATCTCAAAGATGTCCCTCGGCGAGAGCGATCGTCTCGAGTCGACCAGGCGATCGAGCGCTGTCAGCTCACTCCGGTGCGCAAGCGTCTCGCTGGCCACCTTTCCAAAGGTTACAGACAGCGGCTCGGGCTTGCGGGCGCCCTCGTGGCCAATCCGCCGGTGCTGATCCTCGACGAACCGACAGTCGGCCTCGACCCGACTCAGGTATTCGAGATGCGCTCGCTCGTGCGCGAACTCTCGGTCGACCGCACCATTCTCGTGTCGAGCCACATTCTGCCGGAGATCGAAGCGGTCTGCTCCCGCGTGCTCGTCGTGAACGACGGACGCCTCGTGGCCGATGATTCCATTCACCGATTATTGAGCGGCTTCGGCGATCGCTCGCGCGTTCGCATCGCCGTGCGGCGCGCCGACGCGGAGCTCGAGCCGCGGCTGCGCGGCATCGACGGAGTCGAAGAGGTTGTCCAGGAGGCTGGCGCCGAGGGCGGCGACCGTCGATGGCGTGTGGAAGTGCGCGCCGGCGTCGATGCGCGGGAAGCGATCCACGCGGCGATTCTTACAGGCGGCGGCGTCCCCGTGGAAATTGTGAGTGTGCGTGCGTCGCTGGAGGAAGTGTTCGGCAGCCTCGTGAGGCATGAAGCAGTGTCCTCGGCATCGGGAGCGGGTGCGGCGTGAAAGTCTGGGTCGTCCTCCGCCGCGAGCTCATCGGCCACTTCCTGTCGCCGATCGCGTGGGTCGTCGCCGTCATGTTCGCAATCGCCTCCGCGTTCTTCTTTGAGATCCACACCCTTGGCCGGACCGTCGCGTCGCTCGGCTCCGTCTACGAATCCACGTGGTGGGTCTTCATTGTTGCGTTTCCTGCTCTGACGATGGGCACGCTCGCGGCAGAGTTTCGCAATGGAACGATCGAGACGCTCGCCACCGATCCGGTGCGTGACGGCGACATCGTGCTCGGCAAGTTCTTCGGAGTAATGGCATTTTTTGTGGTTTCCTTGTTGCCGTTACTCTTTTTCTGGGGGCTGCTTCGGTGGGCGGGCGGCAATCCCGACCCGGGGCCGCTGCTCTCGGGGCTCTTCGGAATGTTGCTGGCCGGCGGCTTGTGCGCGGCGATCGGTATCTTCTCGAGTTCGATCACTTCCAATCAGACGATCGCTTTCGGCGTCGCCTTCTTGATGCTTCTCGTGCTGCGCTTGTCGGATATTCCGCAGCCGATCGAGCTGCCAACCTGGCTTCGCGTGACTCTCGATTACATTGATCTTCCGGCGCACCTGCGCGGCTTCTACCGCGGAAGAATTGCCCTCGACGATCTCATCTATTTCCTCTCGTCGACGGCACTTTTCCTCTTCTTGTCGACGCGGTTCCTCGAATCGCGGCGGTGGGCCTGATGGCGTTCGGCCTCCCCGGGACCCCCAAGCCGAAGCCGTCGGAGCAGCCGGCAGCGCCTCCGCCCGCGCCGAAGGCTCCTGCACTGCCTCCGCCTCCACCGCCCCCGCCGAAACCAATGCCGCCGCGGCAGGCGGCGCCCCCGCCTCCGACGACTGCTTCGCCTCCGTCGGTCCCGACGCCTGCGCCTGCTCCCGCTCCTACCCCTGCGATCGTTCACACATCGGCCCCCCCCGCCCCGCCGAGGCCTGTGCCGCCTCTGCCACGACCACAGATTGCTGTTCCCCCGGATCCGGCTCCCGGCGGATCGGCCAGAGTAGCCCGCCGCACCATCGGCCTCTCGGTCGGCATCTCGGTGCTTTCCGCGCTGGCGATCTGGGGCTTCCTAGGATTCCTGACGACCTACTTCCAACTCCGTCCCTGGGATGTCACTTTTAGCCGGCAGTTCACTCTTGCCGGCGAAACGGTCAAGCTGCTTCGTCGCGTCAACCAGCCGCTGCGGATCTATGCACTCTTCCCGAATCGGAAGAATGATCCGATGATGATGGTGCTGCCGGAGATCGAAGCGCTCGTGGAGGAATTCCGCGTCGAAGCGCGGTCCATCGAGCTGCGCCGCATCGATCCCGACCGAGATCCCGGCGCCTTTCGCGACCTCGTCGAGCGCCTTAAGCTCGATCCGCGGAAGGCGGCCTTCGGGCTGGCAGTTGAGTACGGCACGCGCGCGCGGCTAATCCCGCGCGACCAGCTGGCACAGTTCGAACAGATCAAGGATCGCAACCAATCGACGATCCGAGAGAAGAGCTTCCTCGGCGAGGTTGCCCTCACAAACGCGATCCTGAATCTCATCGAGGACGCGGCGCCGAAAGTGGATTTCACCGCGGGCCATGGCGAGCTCGATCCCGAGGACATCGGCGGCAACGGGTTCTTTTATGCGCGCGACGCGCTGATCTATGACAAGTTCGAGGTCCGGCAGCGGTTCTTGCTCGAGAAAGGCAAGATTCCGGCGGACACGACGGTGCTCGTGATCGCCGGTCCGATCGAGCCGTTTGATCCGACGGAGATTGCAAAAATCGCCGAGTTCCTCGAGCGCGGCGGCGGGCTCATGATTCTGGCGGAGCCGAGGCGCTACATGGGGCTCGAATCGTTACTTGCCAAGTATCGAATCGAGTTCGGCAACGACATCGTCGTCGATCCTTCCCAGAAGGCCGTGAGCACATCGCCCACGACGATCCTGGCGGAGGCGAAGGTCCAGCACCCGATTGTCAATCCGCTCGAGGGTTCTCGCGTGCGCATGGCGACGAATCGCTCGGTCCGCAAGATGCCGACGACCAACTCGGATCCGCCGGGTCTCATTCGCACCGAGCTTCTGTTGACTTCGCCGAGCTCCTGGGCCGACACCAATCTGAGCAGCAGCGACTGGAAGAAGGAAGTCGACAAAGGGGATACGGCCGGACCGATCGCGCTCGCGATGGCAGTGCAGATACCCGCCGACTCCGCGCGCCCGGATGTGGCCTCCCGCGGTGGCATCCGAATTGTCGCAATCGGCTCGAGGGAGTCGTTCGCCAATGAGTGCATTCGACGCTCCCTCGCCAATGAGGATCTCTTCCGCTCCTGCGTGAACTGGCTGGCGAATCGCGACCGCGTGGCGGGAGCGCGCCCGCGCTCGCCGGACTATCGTCCGCTTCACCTGACGGAGCAGGAGGCGCAGCGCATGACGCTCGCCGCCTATGGAATCCCGTCCGGACTCTTCTTACTGATCGGATTGCTGATCTGGTGGCGGCGCCGCCGATGAACCTCAAAGTTAGCATTGCACTTCTCGGCGTGGCGCTCGCCCTCGGAGGCGTCACGGTCTATTTGGTGCAGACCTCCGCGAAGCCGGCCGATTTCGACCAGACCGAGAAGACGCTCTTCCGATTCACCGTTTCCCGCGTCGACCGCGTCGTCGTCCGCAAGGGGCTCGACGTCGTGTACGAGCTACAGAACCGCAACGGGGAGTGGAGCTTCATTCAGCCGCCCTTCGGCGCGGCCGACAGCGCGAAAGTGGTCCGCGCGCTCTCGGAGCTGCGCCTCTCCGCGACGGCCGAGAGCGAGCTCGGCACGACAGGCCAGGTCGCCCTCGAAAAGTATGGTCTCATGAAGCCGCGGATCGAGGTCGCGATCCAGTCCCCCGGCGAGTCAACGACCTTCGCGGTGGGCGACGCGACGCCGACAAAAGACGGCGTCTACCTGCACCTCCTCGATCTCAAGCGCATTGTAAAAACTCAAAAAACAGTGCTCGCGGAGTTCGATGTCCCCGCAGACCACTTCAAACCCTCGGCCGACGCCGCCGTAGGCCCGAAGTAAGAGACCGCTACGCTCTTCCGAGATTCGCTACCAGATCAGCGTGGGGTCATTCTGCGCGATCACCGATCTAGATATCTGATCTCTAGCACCGCCCGAGCGCATCGGAGTTTCACGGAACTCCACGTCTCTCACTGTAAATACCAATCCGTCCTTGGCGCCTTCGTCAATCGAGAGCGTGAGTCTGCGTCTGTCGAGGAGCCTGATTACTGTGAACGTGCCTGGCCCCTCCTCGCCAATCGAAAGAATCGGGCCCAAGTCGTACGCTCGGTGTTCAAGCGACGCGGCAATTGAAGCCTCAGTCAGCCGAATGTCCTCATCGATGATTCCGCTCCAAGCTGGGGAGAGCCGGGCGTCTAGAACTACGATTCCGGTCTGAAACGAGCCAACTTCCCGAGAACTGCCAGGCCACTGAACGAAAGGAGATACAAAGAATCGCGTATTCGGAACTGCATAGATTCCCTTGGGAATTGCATTCTGTCTCCGAAGTAGACCCTGCGGATACGCGTCTGAGATAGACGATTCGCGACTCGACCGTTTCAGCGGAACGCGTAGCCAGAAGTCTGAGCCGTACGGCGTCAAGGCAATCTGCACTAAAACACATGCATTCAGGTCGCTAAGTGTGATCGATCGAACGGCAGGATAACTCTCGCCATCGATCACTCTGTAGGGCTGCTCAAGAGCAAGAAAGGGAGTCAACTCGCCAGAGCGGTCTGCCAGAATACACTGAGTCTCCGAAGTCCCATTCGGACCAACGCCATTGAGTAGCAGGGCGCACCAGCCTGAGTTCAGCACTCTGGCCGCTCGTAACTTGCCGGAGACGGACGTGCTCCAAACCCGCTTTGAGTCGTGAAAGAACTCCAGCGAGGTACGCTCATTCAGGTCGGGACGTATGAGAAGCTGAGAGTTCTCTGACACAGCTGTGTCGACGGCAGAGGCGGAACGCCACCGCTGCTTAGCGCACGCAGTGGTCGCGGTCATTGCGACTACAATGAACATCTCCGCAGCGAAGAACCAAAGTCTTCCGTAACATTTGCAGTGCGACATTATTTATGCACATCTCTTGGTGGTCAATCTGGTCACAATGTTGTAGAGCCTCTCATTAGTGGTTTAGGTGCTGAGATGAACCGAGGTCGGGCGGATGGGTCTGGTCTTCGTCGCCATGATCGGGGTGAGTCACCTTCTGCAGCAAGACACTGGATGTGTGACCTCTAGTGCTAGCGACTCCGCTCATTAGGGAATGCTGGACATCTCAGGCCTGCCGCCCCCACGAAGCCTCGAAAGCCCGTACATCTGTCGAATGAACCTACTCCGTGGCACCGAACCCGGCGCAGATGGATGAAATCGCGGGGGCTGAGATCGATCGCCCTTGGAGACGCGTCGTGTACCAAGTTTGGAGAACGCGAATGTCTGCAATACAACCGGCTCCGCGGCG
The DNA here is from genome assembly GCA_016792805.1 of Planctomycetota bacterium. Lineage (GTDB taxonomy): Bacteria > Planctomycetota > UBA1135 > UBA1135 > JACQFD01 > JAEUHX01. Next base: position 1,342 of record JAEUHX010000061.1, on the reverse strand, counting down.
AATGAGTTCTGCGACCACGCATGCTGCACGAGATATCCTACGCTCATGGAGACCACCTTTTCAGATTCGGAATCTTTGCATCCGAGATGAGCATGAGCCAATAGCGCTCACGGGTGCGGACTTTGGCGCTGACGCGGCTACAGCTACCAATATACTTGCGTACTAAGTCAGCCTCGCCTCGAAGCAGTAGCTGTTGAGCGAGAGTCATGTCTGGACCGAACGCAGAGATCGAGGGCGTTTCCTGCTCTGGAGTTGATTGCAGTAACATCTTCTTGGCCTCATTGAGATCCCCCTGAGCGAGCCGAACAAGGCCTAGAACAACATGGGCGCCATGCTTTGCTTCAACTGAGTATGTATTGTCGCCGAGCTCCACAGCAAGCCGGAGCCACCTATCGGCGTATTGTTCAGCCTCTTGGAGTTCTCCGGAACCGACCGCCGCGCGACTCGCTTCGTCGAGCAAGAGAAGATCTTGGAACCTACCATCCGGTCTACTTGTAGTTCCAAGACGAGCAGCGAGATCATCCGAGAGAGATGTGGGCCGACTCCCCGGAGCCATCTCTAGCTTCTTTCGAAGTAGAGCGAGATCCCTCGCCGCATTCTTGGGGCGTGTGAATCCTTCAATTCGCCGCAATATTGCAGATCTACGTCGCTGCCAAATCTCACTCGCGTCACGATCAATAATGTGATCTAGTAACTCCTTCACGATGAAGGGTTCGAAGTCAAACAGGCACTGGTGGGCTGCTGCAAGGTCAGTCAGGCTGAGTGAAGATGTCTTCGCTAGGATTACAGGGCGCCAACAAGAGTATCGGATCATGTCAGCTGCCGATGGATCCTTCATCGATATCGGATCCCGAGCAGGTTGACTCGACGGTCGAGTCTCCGACGGTCTCTTGTCCAGCGCCGTCGCTAGAAGAAAGTTGTGTACCTGTCCGAGATGCGAGCAGAGACGTACGCGATCCAAAATGCTGGGGGGACTCCGATCGACGCGATGAAGCAAGGCATCGAAAAGTTCAGGATCCATCGATCTGCCCTCTTCCCAGGCCTTCTCAATCGGACTAAACCACTCTGGATCACCCGTGAATCTCAACGAGCGATTCTGCTCCTGAGGATTGAGTCCTGTTGCGAACGCGATCAGCCAGAATGAAGCATTGGCGCACTGGAACATTAGAGAAGGAACTCCCGTAGCCATCAGTTGATGCACTTCCCTCTCTGCCAATACTTGTGAGACACCTCGCGTCATAGCAGTCTCTTTCGAGGGCGAGAGGTTTCCCAGCGGATGAGTTCCTTTCCCATTGCCGGCGTTTCCAGGATGCTCGTGGCAGGGTCCCCCATGGGGGACCCT
>JAEUHX010000039.1 GCA_016792805.1 Planctomycetota bacterium | reverse complement strand
GCGACATGGCACTTCTAAGAGTGTCCCATCCAGCGAGCGAAGCTTTGGAGCGCGGTGGAGCAACTTGCCACGGGCCGTGCGGATCTCGAGGTCGCCGCTCTCGAGAAGTGTCATTCCCTGAGATCCCTCGACATGGATTGCGAGGGCTCCTAGGTCAGCATTCGTGTCGATGCGAAGGTCGTATTCCAGAATCCCCTTCGATAAGTAGATATCGACATCGATCCCTGAACAGACTTGATGGAGCCGCAAGCGACCCCATCGCGCCACAGACGGAGCCCATGCCCTGGGATCGCTGCCATAGAAGTCGCTCTGAGATCCACGTTGCGGATCAAGCTCGGTGATGGTGGGAGCTGAGTTCGATCCACAGAAGGTGAGCCGAACGGGATCGATGTGCACGGCCTCATCGTTGCTCTTGACGAGGCGCGCCACGAGGATTCCATCGTCAGCAACTTCACACCACTCGTTCACGGATTCGGCCACGTACAGCGTCCGCCCGTCCTCAGCACTGCAACTGTCTGAAAGCGACTCCTGGCGCACGAATGCCCCATGCTCGGAGAGCCTGCAAAAATAGTTAGGAGCTAACTCGGGCGACAGGAAACTCTGAGCAGCTCCCAATCCGGAGAAGAAAACAGCGCTGAGGACCCCCGTGAGCAGCGCCAATTGTCTTCGGCGAGCGAAGTGCATCATAGCTCTATTGCACCTTTAGAAATTCGGCTACCAATAGGAACGTGGCTATCTGGAGTGAGTACAAAGAGCATGTACCATTCTGAAGGGCACGCGCCATGGTTCACCACGGTCGGCGCCTGGAGAGTCAGTCGAAATGTATTGGACGTGAGCTGCTGGCGCTCAATAATCCGAAGCTCTACGAGGCGCTGGTCGTAGTCGTTATGATGGGTGACTCCGCCATTGTGCATGAGTACTACCTTTGTGTCCGTATCGAGAAGCGTCTCGTTTGGGAAATGCGTGGGAAGCAGTCGAATGCATCATTCGCCAGAGGTGTGATTCGCAGGTCATTGAATAACTGCTTTCGAGCGATTCGAAGTTCACGTTTCGCGAGATCGAGGAGAGACGCGTGGGGCGTAGCCAAGGAGTTCCGTCGATCGCGGCTCGACGATGAGATCGCGAAATGGGGACGAGGAGCGCCGGAATGAACTTTGAACAACCTGCTAGGCCCCATCCGCTGTGGGCGAGTTGGGGAGTGAGTCCGGGCTGGGCCGTGAGCGTCGTGCCCGCGAGCGAGAAATACTGTATCTCGTTCTATTTAGTGGCATAGGCCGGCAGCGGAGTCGGAACCCGTCCACCCACCATGAGGATCCTGCCGGATCGGGTCAGGGTCAGCGCCGGATAGAAGCGCGCTTTTGGACTCACGGGGCCCCCATAGAACTTTCCATACACTCCCGTCAGCGGGGCGGCGGGTGCCGGATCGAACACGTGGGCGGACATGGCGTTCGTCCCGGTGACATCGGGCGTCCCATCACGCACTGCCCGCGCGAGTGGAGCCGGCGGCTCCCGGAGAGCATCCGCCGAGCGCGGTGCTGCCGAGCACGGAATCGCCGACGGCGGGGACGATGAAGACTGTGCCTTCGAAAGCCCCGCGAGGCGGGGAGCGGTGCTCGGAAGGCGGCGTCCTCTCGCGAGTGATTCCCCGCTTCGGATAGCCTCTGCGGCCTCGATCTCCCCATGGGGCCCGGCCCCGACTCCTCGTCACTCCCGCACGATTCCGAATTTCGCTTGGCGCAAGCACCTCCTCGTTCCAACAAAAGCGCTGCACTGCTTCTCGGCATCGGATTCGCCGGGATCCTCGCCGCCGCATTCTTTTTTGTGGTGAAGCCGATGCTGGCCGAGCGCAAGTCGGCCGAATCGACCGACCTGCGGCGAGAGTTCAACAAGATCCTCGCTTCGTCGCTCCAGCGCGTGCCGGGAGGCGCGCCCCCGTTCGTCCTGCGGCCCAGCATCGATGCGGGCGACATGCTGCGGACGAACTCTCTCGGGCTCCGGTCGGCGGAGCTGGCGAAGGAGAAGACCCTGCCGCGCGTTCTCGTCCTCGGAGACTCCTTCACCTATGGCTACGGGCTACGCGAGGGCGAGCCCTATTGCCACGTGCTGGCGGAGCGCCTGCGGGGCAAGGCGGAGATTGCTAACGGTGCTGTCAGCGGATTCGAGATCCAGGACAGTGCGGCCCAGTTCGACCGACTTGCCGACGCCGTGAAGCCCGATGTCGTCGTGGTGACCTTCGTCGCCAACGACCTCGATGACTCCCGAGTGTATGAGCCCAAAGGGGAGTACGTTCGGTCTCCCAGGCTCGAGGAGCTTCCCGAAGGCTACTTTACTGCGAGTACCAACTATATTCGACTCGGTGAGCTCTCGGCGATACCGACGGAGCAGCGTCCGGCCTTCGAGCGGCGGTTTTTCGGCGGCGACTTCGTTCCGTGGGGCATCGGCGTCTATGCGAAGGAGCGCTGGGCTCGATATAGCCGCGAACTCGCAAGGATTTGTGAAGGCGCCAAGCGGTTCAACGCGAAGGTGCTTATTTTCTCTTTTAATAATCTGACGGCCCCTCCCAACGGAGAACTTCATCGCACGGCGTCGGCGCTCGGGGTCCCGGTTTTTGTGATTCCGGATGCCATCAATCTCGGCAGCGAGGAATTCACATTGGGCTGGGATCCGCACCCCAACGCGAAAGCGAATCGGCTTTTCGCGGAGGCGCTGTTGGGGGCTTTCGTCTCGGTGAAGGCACTCGATCTGCCGGGGGTGCCGCCTCTGCCGCCGGTGGATCCCTCGAAGGATTCGCGGCTCCCCGTCGAGTGGAGGAATCAAGCCAACAACCTGGCTCGAACGAAGGTCTCGAGTTCTGTGGTTTTCTTTCCCAAAGAGAAAATTGAGAATTTGCAACAGGTGCCGGCGGGCTTCGAGGACGCTTATGGGCTGCTGTCATCGCGCGCGATCGTGCTGCTGCGCTCCGACCGGCCCTTCCAGAAGCTTCGGCTGAGCGCGTTTGTTGACAAGTCGGCTTCGCCGGCGGCGCAGCAGGCTCAAGGCACGCGCGACATTGAGGTCCGGTTTGGCGGGCTCGAAACCATCGTCAAGGCGACGGTCGGCACCGATCCCCGCGACATCGACCTCGACATTCCGCCAGGGGCCATCGAGCCGATGGGCGTGGAAGCGCCCTTCCTACTCCTTCAGGTCGACCTTCGCGACCCGGTCGTCGCTTCGGCGGCGCCCGCGGACCGCGCACGAAAGCTCGCGGTTCGGATTCGGCGGCTCGAGATCTACTGAGCGGGCCCGGGGGGCAGCACCTGAGGCACTTCGCGGAGACCCCTCGGTGCCAGAGGCGCGTTGCGAGGATGAGGATGGCCCGTACCCTTCTGGCGTCGCTTCCATAAGTGCGGCTCATCGAGAGTCGCCTCGAAGCGAAGTTCGATCGTCCGATGGGAGCAGCGCATGATGCGCTTGCTTCATCGCTCCGAGCTTGTCCTCGGAGAGTTCTCTTTTGTGGAATTACAACGGAATGGAATCTCCCAACCAGGCACTGAGGAATTATTACAAAATCGCGGCGCCGCATTACGATGCCGACTGCGCCGCGCTCGCGAAGGAGCGCAAGCAAGACGACATCCCGTTCTACCTTGATGTCGCGCGTCGCGCTGGTGGTCCGGTGATCGAGTTCGGCGCGGGGACCGGCCGAGTCGGTATGGAGATCGTCAGAGCGGGGCTCCCGTATTTCGGCGTCGATCTCGCTCCGGCGATGCTGGAGGTCTTCGAGTCGAAGCTGAAGGAGTTCGCACCTGCGGCGTCGCCCGCGCACGCAGCGGCTGCGGCCGATGTCGCCGGAGTAGCGCTGACGCCTCCTCCCGCTCCCGCCCGCAAGCGGATCAAGGAGGGAGACGCGCGCACCATGCAGCTCGATCGGCGCTTCGCTTGCGCCATCGCCCCCGGCGACTTTTTATCTCATCTTCTTACAGAGGAGGACCGTCGGCGAGCTCTGAACCGCGTGAAGGCGCACCTCGTTCCCGGCGGGCTCTTCGTCTTCGACGTTCGATATCCGACCTACGACGAGCTTGCGTCGGTCAAGCCGGGGAAGTCCACAAAAGCTGCGGAAGAGATCGAGCGCCCCGGAGAAGGCAAGGCGAAGGTTCGCCGGATGCGTAGCTACTCGGTGGACACCGCAAATCAGCTGTTGAAGGTCCATCATGAGTGGCAGGACGTCGGTCCGCGCGGCGGGGCGAAGAGCAGCGGCGAGGCGGATATCACGCTCCGCTGGACCCATCGCTTCGAGCTTGAGCTCCTGCTGAAATCGGCCGGATTCGAAGTGCTCGAGCATTATTGCGATTTTGAGCGAACGCCGTTCGACGGGCAAAGCGGGCTTTCTGTGATCATTGCGCGTCCGACCGCTACGTCCCGACGGCGATCCTCGAAGAAGAAGCTGCTGCGCAAGCGACCGAAGAAGGGGGCGCGTCCGTTCCGTGGGCGCCGTCCCGGCGGTTTCCGACCGGGAGGAGGCGGCGGCGGCTACCGAAGGCCCTATGCGGGAGGCGGCGGCGGCGGATATCGGCGACCGTACGGCGGCGGCTACGGCGGAGGGGGCGGCTACGCGGGAGGAGGCGGCTACTCGGGCGGAGGCGACTACTCCGTCGGAGGCTCCTCGGGTGGCGGCTACCCGGAAGGGGGCGGCCGCCCTGGCTATGGTGGCGGCGCAGGTACCGGTTCCGGCGGCGGCTACGCCCCGGGCGAGCCTCGTCCCACGCGCCCGCGTCCGCGCCCGCCCTACCCTGGCGAGCCGCGGACCTAGGACAGAATCGCTGCAGCGCGCGCTCCGATGAGTCCGAAGGGACAGCGATGGATTTGGGCAGCGGCGACCCTCGCGGTCGTCGCTGCCGCTTCCAGTGCACAAGAATCGGCTTGGCGCGCCGACCCCGAGATTGCTAAGCGCCTGGCTCGAATCACGCCCGCGCAGGTTCAGGAGACGGTCATCGCGCTCGTCGCTTGCGGCACGCGCCACTCCGCATCCGAGAGCGAGTCGGGAGACCGCGGGATCGGAGCGGCGCGCCGATGGCTCGTCGAAAAGCTGCGCGCCATCTCGGCGGCCCGCGGCGGCCGGCTCCAAGTCGAGGAGGAGTGGACCGATCTCGTGTCCGCCACTCGGCTGCCCGGGGGCAAGGCGCGCGGCGCCAATGTGATCGCGCGGCTCGTCGGAACCGTGGAGCCAGATCGAATTGTGGTTGTCTCAGGACACTACGATTCCATCAATTCAAAGTATGATCTTCGGCGGGGCGGGATCGACCCCGTCGGCGATGCGCCGGGAGCCGACGACGACGCCTCGGGCACCGCAGTTGCGGTCGCTTGTGCCGAAGCGCTGGCCGACCTTCAGTTCCCAATGACCGTTGAGTTCTGCGCCATGACGGCGGAGGAGCAGGGGTTGCTCGGCTCGGAGGCCCATGCCAAGAAGCTCAAGGAGTCGGGAAAATTTGTGGAGTTGGCAATTACCAATGATATCGTGGGCGCCTCCCGCGGCGAAGACGGGATCGTGCGCAACCGATTTGTGCGCCTGTTTTCACCATGTCCTGCGGGGCTGGATTCGCCGGCGCGCAACTTGGCACGACACGCCGTGGATGTCGCCAAACTGTACACTCCGGGATTTGAGCCCGTTCTTGTGTTTCGCGCCGATCGCTACGGCCGCGGCGGAGATCACACTTCTTTCGAGAAGTTGGGATTCCCCGGGATTCGATTCACGGAGCCGCGCGAGGATTACCGCCACCAGCACCAAGACGTGCGTGAGGAGAGCGGCGTGCGCTATGGCGATCTGCCGGAGCACCTCGACTTTGAGTACCTCGCACATGTCGCGCGGCTCAATGCGGCGCTCGTGGCGGAGGTCGCTTCGGCGCCGCCAACTCCTTCCGACGTCCGCGTGAATGGCGCTCTGCGCCACGACACGACGGTTTCTTGGAAAGCACCGGCGGCTGTGTGGGCCAGCCAGGTTGCCGGATTTGAGGTGGTTGCGCGCTCGACCACCGCAGCCACGTGGGAGAAGCAATTCCCCGGGGGCACCGAGTCGAGCGCCGTCGTGCCCGTCGTCCTCGACGATGCGGTTGTGGGCGTGCGCGCGGTCTCGAAGACGGGGCGTCGCTCGGCGGCGTCGGTGCCCGTCGAGCGGGGCGCGGCGGAGAGCCGCCCGGCGCGATAGCGGCGAGGGTCGCTATCTTCGCGCCCGGCGGCTGGCATCTGCCGGCGCCGCCTACCCACGATGAAGCACTCTGGACCGCTCGGCACGCCCATCCACCGCCTGACGATCACTGCGGTCCTCTTCGCTTTGGGCGCGGCGTGCGTCGGGCAGGGCTCCGAAGTGGGACCCAACCTGCAGGATTTTGCGGAGGAGTCGGTCCAGGGGCTCGTGTGCGATCCGACGGGGCGGCCCGTGAGCAACGCCCGCGTAACGTACAACGGGAAATCTACATTTACGGACGGACGCGGGCGGTATCGGTTCGGCGACGAGTTTGTGAAGTCCGGGCTCGTTCGTGTTGATGCCCGAAATACGTCGACGGACGCGGGAGGTATTTTTGATACCTCCTCCGTATTCGTGAGCTTTTCCGGCACGTTCGGAGTGCCCCCGCGGCCGATCTTTCTGCCTGACTTCCAGGGCGGTGCCTCGCAGCAAATTTCCGTAAACCAAGGGCAACTCCTCGCGGGAACGCTCATCGACCCGGCCACGGGCGCCGAGCTGGTGCTCGACGGCGCCGTCGCCACCCTTCCAGGATCGGCGGTAACGGCGGCGACCCTTCGATTTGTATCGATTCCGCCTCACGCCGTCTCGGCCGCGCTGACAGTGGGCGGAGTTCTTCGCGCGGGAGCGCTCTACTACGCCATTGCCCCCGCCGAACTCGTGTTTTCCACGAGGCCGGTCGTGCGCGTCGGAAGCTCGATCTTCGGGATCGCCGATGCGCTCGCAGCATCGAAGCCGGTCGCTCCGGAGCTCGATCGGCTCGACGCTACAGTGGGTGATTGGCTGCTTGCCGGAAATGCCTCCGTTGCAGGCGGATTCTTGGCTTCGCCTGACACGGAGGGCGGCGGGATTTTTGCGCTCTCCGTCGCGAGCACCGCACCCCGCCGCACCATCGTGACTGCGCGGGCCGTCGACCTGAAGCTTGACGCGCTCGAGAAGACGGCATTTCTGTCACGTGACGGCCGCGCAATTCTTGCCGATTCGAATGGGCTCGCCGGGATCCAGGATGTTACAGCTGCGGATGCAAACGATCAGCCGATCACGGTGCCTCTCTTCGCGACGGCGCCTCCGTTCTTTGCCCAGCATGCCTGGCGGCTCGACGGCAAGCTCGGAGTGCCCGGCGCAGGACAGGTGACGGAATTCGGAGACCGGCCCCTCGCTACAGTTCCTGCCGGGCGCGTTCGCGTGCAGCCGATTTACCGCGGAGACACGCTCCCCGGTGCGTGGGTCGGCGTGGCAGACGCCGACGATTGCCTTTTCGAAGACTCGACGATTGCAACACTTGCAGGCGGCGAGTTCTGGGATGTGCCACTCGGCAGATTCTTGGCGAACGCCACAGCGGTCGTCGAGGACGGAAAATTGATCCGCTCGAGCCGGCTGTCGCAGCTCACGCGCGAAGGTTCTACGACGACGATTCAGCTCTTCCCCGTGGCGACGGCAAAGAAGGGAAAGCCTCACACGGGATTTATTGTGGAATCGGCGTTGCGGGACCGATCGCGAACTCCCGTTTTCACCTCGTATCGATTGCTTGGCATCAACGGATCGGTCGCGCAGCAAGGCTACACATTGAGCGGCATCGGCCGATTCCAGCCGGTCCTTCCGGGTGATGCGCTCACGACCGTGGGGCGGGCGTTCGAGACGTCGGCGCGCGGGCTTTTTGTGGGAGGTGTGCCGATCGATCGCATCCGCAATACAACCTATGCCTCGAGCGTGTCCAACTCGAGGACGCGCCGTGCATTGCTGTCGGATCGGATCGAGCTGCTTCCGCGAGGCTTCGCCGTGGGGGCGCTCGCCAGCGGATCGGTGGCAGGCCTCACAGATCCGATCGGCACTCCTCCGGCCTCCGGCAGCTATTCGGTCGAGATTCGCGCGTCGAGCGCGGGGAGCTTCGAGCGGAAAATTGCGATTGAGCTCGGCCTGGAGGAGGACGAGGCGCAGCGCCTTCCAGAGCGCGCAGCTTTGCCGGCATTCGGGCAGCCCGGCTATTCGGCGCTGATTCCCGCAGGCGGCGCCTCTCTCGCATTTGTGGAGCGCGACGGCACGGGCGCCACCGCGCCGATCACGCGGATCGGATTGGTTGCCTCCGTCGTCGCGAGCAAAGGGGAGAGCGTCACACAGAACGCGTCGCTCGATCTGGTTCCCTCGAGTTCCGTGCAGGCGGTGCTGAACGGATTCGACGGCGATGCCTCCGCCGTTGCAGCGACGTTGGTGGTGGGAACTTCGAGCGGCTTGGGGATTTCCCTGGGCCGCCAGGGGAATGCCGCATTCAATGCCGGCACGGGCGCGTTTTCTGTGGCATCGCCGTCGCTGGCCGATTTTCGTATCGCCGCGATCGTGCGCGGCACGGGCACGACCGCGAACGGATCGAGCTACGAGACGGCGGCGGTCGTGGTCTCCGACGAGGCCGCTCCTGCGGGATTCTTGACCTTGCCCACGGTTACCGCCGCACCTGCTGGCGGAGGTGCGCCGGTCGTGCTCACGCCGACGGGAGCCGGCATCGAATGGGCGCCGGATCCCGACGCCGACGAGACGCTGCTGACGGTGGAGCGGTCCGATCTCGAAACGCAGCCGGATGGCGAGATCGTCGAGCAGCGCGCATCCTGGCGTGTGCGGCTTCCGGGCTCGCCCGGGAAGTTTATTTTTCCGTCGCTGCCCGCGCAGTCGAAAGGGGTCCCTGTCCCGGTCTTCTTTGAATCGGGGAAACGCTACACATTGACGATCGAGGCGCGCCGCTATCGCGCGGGTGCCTACGAGAAGCTTCTGGTGGCGGCATCGCCTGAGCTCGCGACGGCCTCGTTTCTCGGAATCCGATCGCTCGCGCGCACGGTCCTCGAGTTCGCCGTTCAGTAACGATCAGCGCGCGATCGGAAAGTCCACAACTTTTGCGGTGAGCGCGCGCCCGTCGTCTGAGCGGATTTCGAGCTCAGCGCCCACCGGTGCCTTAGCCGTCCTCACGACGGCGAGAGCGACCGGGCGCTCGAGAAGGGGCGAAATGGCCCACGAGCGCACTTCACCGACCTCCTCCGTGCCCTTGAGGAGCCGGTCGCCGCGCTGAGGAACATCCTCTTTGGGAGAGTCGAGGACGAGACCCACGAGCTTCCGATGGGTCTTACCATAAGTATCAATACGAGCGACCGTCTCCTGCCCCGGGTAGCAGCCCTTGCTGAGCGAGAAGGCCTCGTCGATCGCAATTTCCTGCGGGAACAGATCGTTGCCGAAATCGAGCCCAAAGCGCGGAAGGCCAGCTTCGATTCGTAAGGTATCAAAGGCGGCGAGCCCAGCCCGCTGGAGCCCCATGGCTTGGCCCGCATTCAGCAGCTTCTGGAGCACCGCGTCGGCGGCCGCTCTCGGCACCAGGAGCAGAAGCCCAGGGATCCCTGCGCGGGCGTCTCGGATCGCGAGCACGGAGGCTCCTTCGATTCCAACAAATGCGTGGGATCTCGGGACCTCCGGCGGGAGCGCACCGCGGTCGATGGCCGCGCTTACGATCGCTTCCGCGCGCGGCCCGGCAAGGAGGAGCGCACCGAGATGGTCGCTGTAGTCTTGAAGCTGAATCTTCTCGCCGAATTGTAATGTGGCAACATCTTTTGCGATCGGCCCCGTACCGCCAGATTCCGTGATCAACAAGAATCCATCTGGGGTCGCGAGCGCATCGAATGCATGCACGACCTTCCCTTGACCGTTGAGGAGATAGCTGGCATGCCCTTGCCCCGGAGGCGTTTGCGAGAGATCGGCCGACGCAATGCGCTGGAGAAACTCACGCGCATCGGGGCCGGCGAGCTCGAGTTTGCCCAGGAAGGAGAGATCGATCACGACGGCCGCGGAGCGGGCGGCTTGATGCTCAGCAAACGGATGAGTGAATCGAATCGGGTACTGCGCACCCTCCACGGGCTGAAGGACGCCCTGGGCTGCGCGGTGGGCCGCTTCAAACGGAGACGGGGAAGCCATGGCCGTCATGCTTCGCCCACGGCCGCAGCGATGCCAGGGGTCGCCGCCAGGCGAAGGGGGAATGAAAAAGGCCGCGGCCGGAACTGGATGCCGGCCGCGGCCACTTCAGAGCGGGCCTGCCCCCGCTCCCCGAAGCGTTGCCTCTAGGGCACGAGCCCCTTCGACTTGTCTACGAAGTAGGCCTGCCACCAGTGCCACAGATCGTTGGTGAGCCCCATCTTCCATCCCGAGCCAAGAGCAGAATAGGTGAAGTCCCATTGCTGCTTGCATCGCTGGGTGTAGAGGGCCTTCGGTGCTATGCGATTCACCAGCATGATGGCGCTGGGGAGCCACTGACCCACACCGTCGTATTGAGTGCAGATCACATATTCGTTCCAGTCCTTCGTCTTAATGAACCGCTTGAAGTTCCCGTTGGGTCCCCATCCCGGAGTACCGCACAGATAGTCGGCCATGTCGATCATTGCGACGCGAACCTTCGGATCCAGCGTGTAGCGGTAGTAGAGGGCGAGGCCGTGGAGGACGGTGCCCATCTGCCAAGGCGACTCGTAGGTATCTGTGTAGTTACCGGGGAAGGCCTTGCCGTAGTCCTGAGTCGCCACGGCATAGGCGTTCGGCGCGACACCCCGATACTGGTCCAGATTCTTGAAGATCTGGGTTGCACCTTGGAGGTACTGGGCGGACCCGGAGATCAGCCAAGCCTTCATCAGCGCTCGCATGCACCAGCCCGCGGACCGCGACGAGAGCGGCTTTGTATTGGGCTTCTTCACGAAGGGGAATGTGAGGATGCCTTCACAGACCTGCTTCACCGCCTCTTCTGTGATCGGATGACCTGTGAGCACGGTGTACTCATACATGTCATCGACGGTCATGTGCTCTTCGTCGTATCCGTTCCACCCGGATCCAGTCGACGGGATTCCCACTTTCAAGGCCGGATATTTACCCGGAAGCGCGCTCCTGCCCAGATCGTCGGGGTATGCATTTGTATTCGGGTATGGGCAACCCTCATACAAATATGCGTTCGGGTGGTTCGATGCGAGGAATCCGTTCACGTGGAAGGCGCGCAGACTCGCGGCGTGGAGTGCAGCCTCCTCGGGAACTTCAAAGAACTCCACTCGACCGGTCTGGGCAAAGCGCAAGAATGCGGATAGCACGTTGCGCGGGCTGCCGGTCGTGTGTGTGTTTTGATACCACTTCGCTTCACCGAAGATCCACCACCCCCAGTCGTCGAGTTGGTCACGCCCCGAATCGGTGTACGCCCGGTATTGCTGCGCCATCGTGGGGAAGCTCGAGCTCGGCTCCGACGGATTCGAGAGGTCGCCCTGATCACCCCAAGCAGCTGTATACTGATGATACTGAAGCGTGGGCGTCGGGCGCATCGGACGGAAGAACGCCTTGGCAGAGGCCACCGCCGGAGCCGACCCCTTGTGGAAGGCGAACATCAGCTCGGTCGTGTAATTCTGCATATCGTCGAGCCAGAGCTTCCCGGCGAAATCTGTCGGGAGCAGCTTGGCGGCGATACGCCCTGTGGCGTCGACTTCGATGGCTTTCGGATGCGCTTGCCAGAAGTACCGGATTGCCGTCGTGACGCCGTATTTGGCCGTCGACACGTCGGTGATTCCGAGCGCGCGGCTGCCGCTCGCGACGAGGCTCGGCGCCGAGGCGCTTCCCGTCGTGATGCGGTAGCCCGAGAAGCTCGTGCCGGCCGTATAGTTCCACGTCGCTGCTCCGCTCGAGTCTTGATACACCTGGACGCGGCCCGCCGTGGCGAGGTTGGCAGAGACCGGAGATGCGGAGGCATCGCCGTAGACTGTCACTTTTGTCGCGGTGTCGCCCTGTGTATCGAGCTTGAAGGCCAGCTCGTAGTTCTCGATCCCCACTGCGCCAATGGCGTCGAGATAGTAATCATTCCGGATCGTATGAATCGCGCGGACCTCGGCGGAGCCCGGAGCGAACTCGAGGTAGGTCGTGTATCGGAGAACGTCGCGGCCGATATTCGCCGATCCGGGTGCGGCCTTGTGGCGCCCTTCCACCTTCACTCGAAGTGCGGCCGCTCCCGATCGATGACTCTGCACTGTGATGGTTGCAGGGTCGTTCTCGGAAGCGTACAGAACGTTGTCGAAAGCCTTCAGCAGGGCTCCCGTGCCGGCAGACGCGGACACGATCTTCTCCGTCGCCGTGTACGACCCGTTCCCATCGAGATCGAGCCAGACGTTCTGGAAGAGCCGGTTCGACTTGCCGTTGAGCTCGAACTGTGCAGCTCCCGTGTTGATGACGAGCCCGTCCGCCGTCGGCGTGGCCGACACCAGCGGGAAGCCCGGCGACGACCCCGATTTCAGCGTGTACGCAACCGTTGCATTCGCGGGGCTGCTCCCGCGGAACTCCACCAGTAGCCACGAGATCGGCGCCGATGGATCATTGAGAGCTCCCCAGCGCTGCATCACGCGGAATTGTGCGGGAAGCGCCTTCCCCGTGCCGTCGAGCACGACAAGGTTCGCCGTGGAAGTCACATTGTCCGACTTCGCGAATGGCACTCCAGCTGTGATGAGATCGCCGGTGCGCTCGACTCCCGACACGTCGTTCGCAAAGAGCTGAATGCCCGTCGTGAGATTCTGTGAACTCGACGGCGGCGGGGGCGGAGGCGGCGGGGGAGGAGGCGGAGGCGGCGGGGGCGGCTCCTCCGTGGCTCCGGTCGACGACGTCGCGCTTCCTGAACCCGTCGTGTCGCTTGTTCCCCCCGAGTTGGACGTGCTGGACCCCGACGAGCCCGTCGATGAGCCGGCGCCCGTGCCCGCAGGCGCCGTAACGACCTTCGACATCATTGGAGTCAATACAAAACCAGCCGGCTTCTTCGAATCGAAGATGATGCCGCGGTAATACACGGTCATGTTGCTCGTGCCCGGCGCGAGGTCGAATTTCGCGAGCAGTCCGTTACACTTCGAAACCCACAAAAGTTTGCAGGCTGAATTCTCGAGCCCGGGGCCGTTGACCCCAGGCGGGATATCCGCCAGCACGAGCGGATTGAGTGAAGCCAAGACATAGCGATTCCCGTCGGGGCTCCTCGGCCCCCCCAGGATTCGCACGGTCGCCGTCTTGCCAGCGATGAATTCCGTTGTGGCCAGCGTCGCGGGTGCATCTTGCGCCCACGACGCACCGCAGACCGTGAACGACGAGAGCAGGAGCATGCGCCCCAAGCTCTGCGTTGAGCCCATCGGTCCTTCGAACCATTTCAGCATCGGTCTCTCCACCGCTCCAAATACCACAGAGCGGATTCTGAACTCCCCGGATACAGCCGGAATCCCGGCAAAGTCACCAGACGACCGTAACGAGGTCGCAAGGGACCGGCAAATGAGGGGGCGTGCTTTTCGAATGCCTCGCTGCCCTTGGCAGGAGTCATCCGAGCTGCGCGCGGGACTTCCTCGCGATCTCATGGTCGGACCGCCTCGCCGTAACTCCTTGCTACGTATACGGCGGTCCTTCTCGATCTCGCGAAAAACCGCGCGCTCGCTCAGGGAGCACTCTTGCCGCGGGCAGCTAAGAACCCGGTGGGGGCGCATCGAGGGAGGCGTTCACTGGTCAACGCGACGACTCTGGCCGCGCGGGCGCCTTCCTCAGTGCGGGTTATTGTGAGGCCCGCTCCCATGGGTCGCATGAAATTGCTTTCCGTCGAGGAACCACTGCCGCTGCACGGCTCGCGGGCCCTCTCGCTGCGAAACCAAGTCCCATCGCGGGAAAAGGTTTCCGCTTGCGAGCGGCGGAAGGAAGGGGGCTCCGACAGAGCCGATCTCTCCACACGGGTCGTTGTTCGCGCGCTGATTCCGCTGCGCTGGGGGCGATGTGTGCTCCACGCCGCGGCCACGGAGCGCGGCATCCTTGCGCTTCAGAGTCCTTCGGAGTCGAAGGTGCTTTTTGTGCGCCGGGTTGAGAAGCGCGCCCGGCTCGAGGTCGGACCCGTCGATGGTGAACAGAAGTGGCACTCACTTTTGACCGCTTACTGGAGTGCTCTCCTGAAGGGCGCCGACCCAGGCGCCTGTCCGCCGCTCGATTTGCTCGGCAGCGAATTCGAGCGGCACATATGGCGAGCGATCTGTGGGATTCCACGCGGCATGACGCGGACCTACCGTGAGCTGGCCGCGGCCGCGGGCCGCCCGAATGCCGTTCGCGCCGCCGCGGCAGCCAATCGGCGCGCACCGGCCCCTGGATTCATCCCGACCCATCGCGTGGTGGGTGCCGACGGGCGGCTGCTGGCGCCTCCGAGCGACCCTTGGTCGCGTCTGCGTGAGCATTGGGCGCAAGGTGAGCGACCTGCCAAGGCCGATGCGGGCGGCTCGGAGTAGCTGCACTCCCTTTCGAGTCGGAGCTCCGTAGGGCAGACTCGCCGCGGATTCATCGTTCCTCCGAGATGCCGACGGGACCCGTCGCCCATCGCTGCGTTGTCCCGACGGCGGCGCTGGTTCTGGTTCCGCGTCACGCGAGACGATTTGCGCCAGGCGACGATTCCACGCAATTCTCGGAACATCCATGAAGCCGCCTCACAATAGGTACCGCTCCGGACTTCTATGACCTTCCGATTCGTCGCCCCATTTGTGATTGCTTCCCTTGGGACTCTGCTCACTCCAGACGCTTGGGTTGATGAGAGGTGTTCGGCTTTGGCCGGATCCGTGCTCGAGCTGTCACAGAAGGGGGGCGGAGGCGAGAAGAAACCCGGGGGCAAGGATGGCTCAGGCGCCGGAAAGGGTGGCTCGCAGAAGGGGGCTTCCAAGGATGCCACCGAGCGACATGCGGCGCCGGACTACTCCAAGGCGACTGGCGAGCAGATCGCGAAGAACGCCGCGGCGGATCGAGCCGAAGCGGAGGAGCTCAAAGCTCAGCTCGGGGAAGCCCCGACAGTGATCTCAAGCGCACATTTCTCACTGAAGGGCGCGATCGAGGCTGAGGCAGCACGTGAAGCTCTGGAGCTTGCGGAGCAGGCATATGCTGAGCTGAATATTCACTTCGAGAAGCCGGCCAATGCCGCCGCATTCCCTTCCGCCCGCGGCGGAAAGATTCATTGTTACTTCTTGCGGGATCCCGCGGCAGTCCGGGAGCTGCTGCCGTACCTTGAGTCGAAATTCGGCGCCCTTGAGCCCTATTTGCGGCAGGATGTGCTCAAAGGGAGCGGAAAGGCGGCAAACGCTACGAATTCATTTGCAATCACTAAATCGGATGTCGACCCCAAGACATACTTATTGCATCAGCTTGGGCAGGTGTACATCGAGGCGTTCATCGCCGGAGAGACTCCGCCCGCGATCTCCGAAGGATTCGGGGTCTATGTTGCCGTTCGCTGGGGTGGGAAGAACACCACCTATTGTTTCAACCCGGATTCTTACAAAGGCAGCGTCGGCAAGACGGCGAAAGGCGAGGATACCGCATATCTCCTGCTTTGTAAGGAGATGGCGCAAGACAAGTCGGACGCCAGCTTCGAAGCCCTCGTGAAGCGCAAGCTGAACCAGCTCGACGACAAGGACATCGCCAAGCTCTGGTCGCTCGTGCGGATGTGGATGGAGACGGAGCCGGAGGAAGGAAGCTCGTTCTTGAAGTTGTTTTCGGCTAAACAGGTGGCCCGCGTCCTGAAGGCCTCCTACCGAATGACACCCGCGGAGTTCGACGACCATTGGCGCGAGCTCCACCGCTAACAGGTTGTCGAGTCGCGGGCTTCGAGCGATTCAGAGTTCACTTTTCGCCAGATCGGGAAGGAACGCGTGGGGCGCCGCTCGGATGACTTTTGAAACGTCCTCCAGGAGTGCCGTCGATCGCGGCTCGACGAGGAGATCGCACAGGGAGGGCAGGGAGCCCCGGAATGAGTTTTTCCGCGACCTGTGCGGAGCGCAGCTGCCGGCGACCATGGCTTGGAGCCCTTTGGAACGCCCTCGTTGGGCGACCCTGAGACGCCCCGTCGGCCGCCCTTTCCAATCGAACCGCCTCGATCCCGTGGCCGCGCGACTTTTCCCCCTTTTCGGTTTGAACGTTTTCCCTAGACTCTCGCCCCCCTTGGACCCGGCATCGGGTCACGACGCCGTGACTGTTGACCGGGGCGTAACCCTCCGCGCTTCTGAAGGTCCCTGCCCGATGAAGAAAGTCGTCGCTCCCCTTGTCCTGCTCCTGGGTTGTGCGGCCGGCGCCTGCCGCAGCACGCAGGCGCACCAGAACGTTGTTGATCAAACCAGCTGGAACTACGGCGATCTCCTCTGGACCGCCTCGAAGGATGCATTCCACGACCTGTTCGACGTTGCCTATGTGAACGTCGGCCTGGGCGATGGCCTCCTTCTCGATGTCCAGGCGACGAAAGTGCTTCACGGCGGTCTCGGCTGGGCCGACACCGTTCGCTGGGGTACCCGTCCCCGCTCGATCGGAGCTTGGAGTCAGCGCCAGGCTGAATACGGCCTCTCGCTCTTCTACTGGCGCGACATTAACCGCCAGGCCGTCTGGGGCACCGAGTTCCTGTTCGACCAGTCGATGTCCTACAAGGGCTTCGACCTCGATCACCAGAATGAGACGGGCCACTGGACTGACCTCAGCGTGCACGCCCATGTGGCGCTGGTCGGTGTCGAAGCAGACGTTGCTCCGAAAGAGGTGATCGATTTCACGATCTCCTTCGGGCACTGGGTCTGGACGCTCTTCGGATTGAAGTCGGCGTTCCACGAGCTCGGCCTGAGCGGCCCCGATGCCGATCTTTCGGGCGACGACTCGCGCGCGGCATGGCGCGAGGCGGGCGGCTCTGCGGCGGGTGCGATCTACCAGGGCGATACGCCGTTTTACGAGCGCAGCCGAAATGTGAGTTCCCTGGCCCCGCCCGTGGGCCCTGCGCCGAAGAAGTAATCTCGAAGTCGTCGACGGAGCGCGCGTCATCTCGACGCTCGCTCCGGATCGACTGCTTCCGAGTTCGGTCTGGATCGTTGGGACTCTGGCCGCTCCTTCGAACGCCAAGAATCCGACTGACAAAAGACGACGTTCCAAAAGTGCTCCGCAAAGCGAGCGCGACGAAACCCGCGCGCAGCTCGGAGGACTTTGAAACGCCCTCAGAGCGTCGACCCGCGGAGGCCTCTGGCCCCAGGGATGACGACAGAAAAAGCCGGCTCGCCTTGCGGGCCGGCTTTTTTGTTGCGTACATGCCGACCGGAGTTTGTCGACCGGGGGATGTTGTCCATGCATATGGACAGGATTGGCGCACACGCGATCGTGGGTTGCCAGACCGTTCGACCGTTCGCCGATTTGTGAGCTGGGTTTGGATCCTGGGGACGGGGATCTGTGGGGATCGAAGGAGTTCTCCTCGAAAAGTCCACTCCCTAAAAACCAGGGAGCCCGGCGCCCTGCGCGAGCGCGCAGGCCAAACCGGGCTCCCCGACGAGGAACCGAGAAGGAAACAGGAGCCGCTTCCAGGGGCCCTCCCCCTAGAGGCGGCTCGGAAACTCCTCTACAGCGCGACCGATGTGTCCCTCACAGTTCGGTTGCGATGGAGAGGTAGGCGTTGACCACTCGGGGATCGAACTGCGTCCCCGAGCCAGCGGAAATCTCACGCATGGAAACATCCGTCCCCTGAGCAGCGCGGTAGGGGCGGTTGCTGGTGATCGCGTCGTGGCAGTCGGCCACAGCGATGATGCGAGAGGCAAGCGGAATCTGCTCACCCCGCAATCCATCGGGATAGCCGAGGCCGTCCCAGCGCTCGTGCTCATGACGAACGGCCGCGACGAGATCGGGGAATCGCTGGGCGAGTGGAATGAGTATGCGCACACCGATCAGCGGATGCTGACGCATGTGCTCCTGCTCCTCTTCTGTGAGCTTTCCAGCTTTGTGGAGCACTGCTTCGCGGACTCCAATCTTGCCGACATCGTGGAGCAGGCCGGCGAGGCGAATTAGCCGAACCTGGTCATCGTTCATTCCGAGCGCTTTCGCGATGCGCACGCTCGCGAGAGCAACCTTGATGGAGTGATCTTTTGTGTATTGATCCTTGGCCTCCAGCGAGAGAACAAGGCTGCGGATCGAACGTATCGCGAGTGCGTGCAGATCGCGCTCGCGGGCGAGGCAGGCTTCGTTGGCGCTTCGAACCGCCTCCGTCAGGCGGCGCTCCGATTCGAGTAGCGAATAGAAATTCGCCCGCCGAGCGATGGCGGTTTCGACACGTTCACGCAGCTGATCGAGGCGAAACGGCTTCGAAACGAAGTCATCCGCGCCCTCTTTCATGGCCTCGACCGCCACCTGCTGATCCCGAAGCCCGGAGAAAAGCACCACCGAGGTCGACTGGTCGTTCTTCCGGATCTCCCGCAATACGTCGAGGCCGCTCAGCGCCCCGAGCCGAAGGTCGCAGAGAACGCAGTCGTATGAATCTCGCGCGAGCGCGTCGAGCGCGGAACGACCCGATGTCTCGCACTGCACCTCAAAGCTCTCCTGGCTGAGGGCGTGTTTCACAACCTCAACGATGACGGGGTCATTGTCGACCGCAAGAATGCGTGGCTTCCCGGACTCAATGACTCGGCTTGCCGCATCAAGGATACCCGTGGCGAACCAGGGCTCAGTGGTGGCGAGTGCATCGATGGCGGCCATGCCGACAGGAGCCATGACACTTTTCCGTTGGGGCGTGCGGAGGAAGTGGTGCGGGGAAACGCGAGGCGGAGACGGCAAGGGGCTGCCGTCGCGGACCCGCTCCCCTGTCCAATCTCGTGCCGATCCCATACGAGCGGCGCGAACGGACCCCTCTCCACACGATCTTGTGGAGAACCTCTGGAGTCGTCCTGGGATCCTGTGGGGGCGTTGTGGACGACGTGGGTTCTCCCGAGGCACTCTGTTTCAAACCTGAAACAGTCTCCCCCGGTCTTGGGGCGGACTCCTGCGAGCTTCCCGTGGCGAAGGGCTCCATTCCGCGAGCATGGGGATGCCTCGCAAGATCGAGCAGGACCGCCGACGACCGAGTAAGAAGTTGCGCCGAGGCCGTCCCACGAAGTGACCGCGAAAACGGGGCGCGAAGCGCCCGTAGAAGCTTCTCAACGGCCTGCTAAGGGATTCGACTCTCGATCGCGAAGCCCGTAGCGCTGCATCTTCCTCCACAAAGTGGTTCGGGAGATGCCGAGCTCCCCTGCGGCATTCCGGAGGTCCCCAGGGTTTCTCTCGAGCGCTTCTCGAATGCGAGCTGCCTCGACGCTTTGGATGGACTCTCGAACCGGTGAAGGGGGCGGACTTCCAAACGATGGGAGGATTCGCTCCCTCACGAGCTGACCGGAGATCTCTCCATCCGTTGCCAGCGAGCCTGCGGCCCGAAGCGCGTTGCGCAGCTCGCGGAGATTGCCCGGGAACTCATGTCGGCCGAGGAGTTCAAGAGCCTCCTTGCTGACCGTGAGCTTTCGTGAGAACTCCAGACTCAGCTCCTGGAGGAAGCGAGCCACAAGCGGTTCGAGATCGTCCTGGCGCTCCCGCAGCGTTGGGAGCTCGACGGAAACGACCCGCAGGGCCGAGTAAAGGTCGTAGCGGAAAGTCCCCGCCGAAACGCGCTTCCGAAGGTCAACGCCCGACGAGGAGAGAATGCGGGTGGTCACAGGCAGTACGCGGCTGGAGCCGACGCGCCGCATCTCGCGGCTCTCGATGGCCTGGACGATCTGCCCTTGAACGGAATAGGGGAGTTCCTCCACCGCATCGAGCAGGAGGGTTCCGCCAGCGCACTCTTCGAAGAGCCCCCGACGGACGCGGTCGGCCCCGCTGAACGCGCCTTTCTCAACTCCGCAGAGTTCCGCGAGCGCCAGGTTCTCCGTAAGGCTCGCACAGTGAAGTGCAATAAATCGTGCGCCTGCGCGAGGGCTGCCGTCGTGGATCGTCCGGGCGACGAACTCTTTCCCGGTTCCCGACGCGCCGGCGATGAATACGTTGATATCGAGCGGCGAGACGCGGGCCAGAATTTCAACAATTGGCGCCATCGCCCGCGACCGCGCGCAGAGCCGCTCCGGAAGCGATTGCAACAGTCGCTTCGATGTGGCTGTCGGTGCATGGGCCTTTTGGAGCACGGATCGTACGCGCTCGAGAACCTGCGATCGCTGAAACGGCTTATCGAGGTAATCGACGGCACCTGCCTTCATAGCAGCCGCGGCGCTTTGGCTCGTCTGCCGCGCTGAGAGGACAATGGTCGGCGTCGCGGGATAATTGAGGGCGATATACCGAATGACCGACTCTCCTGCCGTGTCCGAGGTCTCGCCCAGTTCGTTCACCATGCGGAGGTCGGTGAGGACGAGGTCGAACGGCTCCCTCTCGATGGCCTCAATGGCGGACGAGACGTCGTGCGCTGTGCGCACCTGAAACCCCTCTGCGACGAGGAGGCTCTGGAGCGCCCAGCGGAGGCTCTCTTCGTCATCGCAAATGAGGATCCGATCCGGCATGGGGTGCTTGGATGTCCTTTGCTCGAGCAGATCGCGCCTCGCGGGGTGAGCCCCGCGCCGCACGACGGCTCCTATGAAACCACCAACGGGCGCCAGTGGAAACCCCGAAGGCGATTCGAACCGCGATAGGCTACTCCGGTCGACTCAGGATCGAAATTCGAGATCCCGAACCAGGACTCCATTGCCCAGCATCTTACAGTTTCGCTTCGAGGCCGAGTGCGCGGGGCTCGCCGCAGAAGCGAGGATCAATGATATTCCCGTGGATCGCGATCCCACGGGGGTGCCCAGAATCTCACAAAACGCTCTGAACCATTGGCTCATCGAAGGGGAGAACCGCCTTTCTGTCTCCTTGGGGCGGCTGGATCCGGCGTCGGCCCTCGAGCGTTATGAGTGTGAAGTGCTCGCGCGAGATTCCGCAATAGGAAGTGCCAGTGAGGAGCGTGTCGTCGGATACCGGTGGCCCGGCGGGGCGAGCCTTCCGACTTGGCCGGGGCGGGAGGTGGCCTGCCTCACGTTTCACGCGTATCTCGGCGCGGGGAGATGGCGTTGGCTCGATGCGGGATCGGGGCCGATCGCGGAATCGGACCGTCTTCGGCTCCTCGCTCGTGTTGCCGAACTCCACCGGGCGACGTCCGCGCGGCAGCTCGAGGTCGTTCTTCAGCAGCTCACTACGCAACATCAAGAAATGGCCCGCGCCCACGGCGCCGACCCGGATGCCTATCGCGATCGCCAGTCGCGAACACTCGAAGCCTATATGTCGCACGACCGATTCCGGCTCGAGCCGCTCGAGCTGAGCCGCTTGAAGCTCGAGCCGCGCGCCGACGGCCGGCTCGTATTTGTTACAGATCAGGATGGGCGTGCGCCGGTTCGCGGCTCGGCGGGAGCTGTTGCATTTCAGCTTCCCTCCGTGTTCAGCCGTCTCGAGGAAGGGTGGACACTCGTTCGGTGAGGCATTAACAAATCTCGAGGCTTGCGGCGGCTGGGCCGGGCTCCGTCGCGACGGTTGCCATCCATGTCCCGCGCATCGAGTCGAAGACTTCGGCTATGGCAGGATCGAATTGTGATCCCGCCCCTCGGGTGACAACCTCGAATGCTCGCTCCGCGGCCTGCGCATCGCGGTAGGGCCGATTGCTCGTGATGGCGTCGAAACAGTCGGCCACCATGATCACCCGCGAGGCGAACGGGATCTCCTCGCCGCGGAGGCCGCATGGATAGCCTCGTCCGTCGAATCGCTCGTGCTCATGTTTCACGGCAGCGACGACGTCGGCGTAACCGTCCATGATGGGCTGGAGGATTCGCTCCCCGATGAGCGGATGCTCCATGATATGTCCGAACTCTTCGCGCGTCAGAGGTCCTCCCTTGTGGAGCACCGTCTCGGAGATGCCAATTTTTCCAACGTCGTGGAGTATGGCCGCGAGACGAATGCGCTGGCGTGCTTCGCCGCTATAGCCCATGGCAACGGCGATCTGATCTGTGACCTCCGCGACCTTAAGTGAGTGGTTCTTCGTGTACGGATCTTTGGCCTCGAGGCTCATGACGAGGCTTCGGATCGACTTGAGAAATAACATCTTCAACTCGCGCTGGTGCCGGACGAGATGACGGCGGGAGCGGCGCACGGCCTCGTCGACGCGCCGCGAGAGATCCGCCGGGCGAACTGGTTTTGTGGCATAGTCGTTGGCTCCGGCCTTCATCGCGGCGACGGCACCTTCGACCGATGCGTAGCCCGTCAGGGCGACGATGGGCGTGATGGGCGCGCGCTCCCGCAGCTGCTCGAGGAGCTGAGCGCCCGCGATTCCGGGCAATGAAAGATCACACAAAATGAGATCGAACGATTCGCGGGCGACGAGCTCAAGCGCTTGCTCTCCGTCTGCAGTCACGGAGACATCGTGCCCTTCGAGCGCGAGGAGATCTCGAAGAGTGGCACGCACGAGCGGATCGTCGTCGATCGCAAGGATGCGGGCGACGGACAAGAGGACCTCCGGGAGGAGCGGATGGTCGACGGGGCGGATTTTGGATTCGGCAATGGGACGTTGCCGAGGAACTCACACGTCAGTGCGGCAGCGAAGGTGCAGCGCCAACATTGGGGCGCGCGCGCCCCCGCTTCAACAATCCACTCTCGCCGGCATCACTCGGCACGGGTCTGTGCGAGGAGGTACGCGAACGCTACCAGCGTCTTGCCATCGCGGATTCGACCGCTTCGCATCCACTCCGAGATCTCTGCGAGCGAGAACGTGCGCATCTCGATCTCCTCGTCCTGATCCGGCCGCGCGCCGCTCTGGTCGGGTGCGAGATCGTACGCGAAGAAAAGGTGCATCACTTCGTCGGTGTAGCCGGGGGCGGGAAGGAATGAAGCCGCCTTGTGCCAACGGCGCGCCGTGAGGCCGCACTCCTCCGCGAGCTCGCGCTTCGCGGCCGCCAAGGGGCGCTCGCCCTTTTCAAGACGGCCCGCCGGAATCTCCCACAAATAGCCGCGGGCTGCGTGCCGGTACTGGCGAATCAAGATCAGCTTGCCCGGCTCAGGGATCGGGACGAATACCGCGGCGCCGTCATGTTCGACGAGGTCGTGGACGGCTCGCTCGCCGTTGCGAAAGCGGAGCGAGCACTGGCTCACGCGAAAGATCTTCCCACGATAAATGCCTTTTCTGCCGGTCTCGCGCGGTCGACCCAAGCGTTGTTTCGCCATGGATCTATCCTGCCAGCGCTGCACGAGAAAGCAGCGACTCGAGCGCCAGCTCGCCACGCGCGCAGAGCTCGCGAGCGTCGTAGCCGAGCACCTGGAAGTTCCGCTTGAGGAACAGTCCGTCGACGAGGACGTCGCGGACCTGGCTTGGCGAAGCGCCGTGGACGATAGCCGTTGCGACTTCGCGATGGGGTGTCGTATTCGGAGTACACAAATCAATGATCACGACGTCGGCGCGCTTACCGATTTCGAGGGTCCCGATTTCTTGGTCCATCCCGATGGCGGCCGCCCCTTCGCGCGTCGCGAGTGTGAGGGTCGTCCATGCGTCGAGCCCGACCGCGTCGCCGAGGCGCCTCGGGAGGAGCGAGGCCAGCGACATCTCGCGGAAGAAATCGAGCCGATTGTTACAGGGGGCGCCGTCGCTTCCGAGCCCCACCGAGATCCGATGGAGACGCATCCGCACCACGTCGGCGATCCCGGATCCGAGCTTCAGATTGCTCGATGGACAGTGCGCGACGCCTGTTCGCGTTGCGGCGAGCACCTCGACTTCATTGGGCTCCAGGTGGACGCAATGGGCAAGCGTCCAGCGGCCGGTGCCTAGCCCAACACGCGAGAGATGCGCCACGCAGGGGTTACCAAAGTGCCGACGACACGCATCGACCTCACTCGGAGTTTCGCTTGCGTGCGTGTGCACGCGCCGATCGTGCCGTTGAGCGAGCCGAGCGACCTCCTGGTGAAGGTCCGGCGTGGCGGAGAGCGCGAACCGCGGGGCGTAGGCGTAGCGGACTCTCCCGGAGGCAGCCCCGTCGAATTGGCGCGCGAGCTCTGCTGCCTCGCTGAGGGCCCGCTCCGTCGTCTCTCGAAGGCGCGTCGGCGTTGAACCATCGAGGTCGAGATCCATCAACGCCTTGCCGCTCCATGCGCGGATGCCGCTCGCGGCGATCTCCTCGAGGACGACGCCATGCCCGTGGGTGGTGCCCATGTCGAAGAGCGTGGTGGCACCGCTCTCGATGCATCCGAAGAGGCCGAGGCGTGCCGAAGCACGAAGCGACTCCTCATCGTGGGCTGCCTCGAGCGGCCAAATCCGGGTGCGAAGCCAGGGGAGGAGGCTCAGCCCTTCGGCCTCGCCGCGGAAGAGCGTTTGAACGAGGTGTAGATGTGTCTGAACGAAACCCGGCAAGACCGCGCAACCCGTCGCGTCGAGTCGCGTTGCCTCGCGGGCCTCTTCGGGGACTTCGCCGACGGCAGCAATGCGACCATCTCGAATCCACACGTCACCCGGCCGTTGGCGCGGGGCGCCTTCGGTCATTGGGAGCAGCGTTCCCCCGGAGATCAGGATGGAGTTCACGAGGGCGAGGATCTGTCAGGGGATCCAGCGAATGCAAGCATTGCGGATGCGGAGCGCAGCCGAAGGGGTCGCGCATGGCTTCCTCGGGGCACCCATCTCACGGGGGCGCTATGATCCTGAGCCCTCATGGACGCGCCCCTCGACCGCGACGTCGAGCGCGTGCTGCTCTCCGAAGAGCAGATCCGCGCCGGCCTCGAGCGACTCGCTCAGCAGCTTCTCACCGACTACTCGAGCGACGAGCCCTGCCTCGTCGCGTGCCTCCGTGGATCGTTGGTCTTTACGGCCGATTTGATTCGGCGCATGCCGATTCGTCTGCGCGTCGACTTTCTGCACGCCTCGTCCTACGGAAATGCAACAGTCTCGAAGGGCACGGTGGATCTGCGCCTGCTGCCCGATCCGGACGAAGTGGTCGGGCGGCGCGTCATCCTCGTGGACGACATCCTGGATAGCGGGCGAACCCTCGCGGCGGCGCGGCGAACGCTGCTCGATCTCGGGGCGTCGGATGTGAAGACGTGTGTTTTCCTCGAAAAACGGGTTCCGCGTTCCGTCGAGGCTCGCGCGGATTACAAGTGTTTTGAGATCGGCGACGAATTTGTGATCGGGTATGGCCTCGACTACGCGGGACGTTATAGAAACCTCCCGTACCTCGCTGCGCTCCGCCGTGATCTGGTGCAGCGTGCACGGTGACCGGCCACGGCAGGGCCGCGACCATCGAGCGCGTACGAATCGAGAGCGCGGTGGACGAAAGCCCTCGCCGGGCGGACTCGAGGAGACCTTCGTGGTTCCGCGCGAGATGGCGGGAGTTCCGCTGGATCGGTTCCTGGAGAACTCGCTCCCCGAGATCGACCGCCGCTCGCTTCGCCGATTGGTGCGCGAGGGCCAAGTGACAGTCGATGGCATTCCCATGACGACGGCGCGGCCATTGCACAAAAACGCTGTAGTCATGATTGCCCGTGGAGCGAGCGCAGCTTCGTACGAAGAGGCAGATCGATCGCCGATTGAGGTTCTCCATGACGACGACGAAATTGTAGCGATTTCGAAGCCGGCTGGGATGGCGGCAGACCCGGAAGCGCTGGACGCCTTCTGTGCCACGTGGCGCAGACAATTCCAGGCCCCGCCGGCTCGCGAGATACTCCGTGCCGTTGACAAGACGGAACGAGACGCGAGTGGGATTGTTGTTTTTGCCAAGACGCTCGAGGTGGCCCGGCGGATGCGTGAAATGTGGCTCTCCGGGGCGATCGAAGTCGAAGATCTGCTCGTCGTGGACGGCGAGCCTGAAGAGGATGCGTACACGATCGATCTGCCTCTCGGCGCGGACCGGCGCCACACGGGCAAGCGCGTCGTCGATCGGGAATCGGGAGACGCCGCCCAGACCGAGTTTCGTGTGCTTCGAAGATTTATGGGATTCTCCCTTCTCTCTGCATCGCCGAGGACTCGACGAACCCATCAGGTTCGGGCGCACGCCGAAGCCAGCGGATTCCCTCTGACCGTAGACCCTGTGTACGGTGTTCGAAGCCAATTGTTGTTATCTGATCTGAAGCATGGTTTTCAAGAGAAGCCGGGAAGGACCGAGAAGCCGATGATGGAACGCATCACTCTGCACCGGCGGAAATTGTGGATTCCCCCGGCCCCCGGATCGGAAAAGCCGGGGCGCGAACTGTCGTCGGCTGCGCCGCCGGATTTCGAGCGCTTGCTGCGAGACCTCGAGCACTACCGCGGAATCCGACGCGAGGAAGGCGCAGCATGAAGCTGAAGCAGCGACCGGGCGACTTTCGAGTGCTGGAGATCCTGAGAGATGGAGTTCCAGGCGCCAAGGGGCCTCACCATATTTATCGCGTTACGAAAAGTAAGCTTACCACCCTCGAGGTCGTTGACCGGCTCGCGGCAGAGGCGGGGGTCGAGAAGCGAGCCGTCGAGTTCGCCGGTTTGAAGGATCGGCAAGGCGTCACAACTCAATACATCTCCATTCTCGGCGGCAAGCGGCTCAAACTCCACGAGCCCGGCCTCATCGTGGAGTGGGCGGCCGACTCGGAGGCTCCGATCGACTCAAGCTGGCTTCGCGCCAACGGCTTCGATCTCACTCTTCGCGGGCTCTCTCCGGAGGAGCTGGAGCGATTTGAGCGAAGCCAAGGGCCCGTGCGCTCCCAGGGTGTTCCGAATTATTTCGACGATCAGCGGTTCGGCGCTTTGCGGCATGGACAAGGATTCATCGCCCGAGAGATTCTCGAGGGCAAAGTCGAGTCAGCGCTGATGCGCTGCCTCCTGAATCCGTCTCCGTTCGACCCGCCTCGTGAGGCCGCATTCAAAGGGCGGCTTCGCCGAGCTTGGGGAGATTTTCAACAATGCGTGAAGCTCTGCCGAGGCGGGAAGCACATTTCCGTCTTTCAGCATCTCGCTGAGAATCCGGGGGATTTCGCCGGCGCCTGGCGGTTCGTCTCCACGCGGATCCGACTGATACATCTGTATGCATTTCAAAGCTATCTATGGAATTTGACTGTTTCGGCATACTTGCGGTCCGTCGTGCCCGAAGCCGAGCGCGTGCTCCTCTCGACGGACATGGGGGCGCTTGTAGCATTCCATCGCCTCGGCGACTCGTTGGCAGCCGAGCTTCGAGGCAAGTCGATTCCGCTTCTCGCGCCGGATGTTACGATTCGTGACGCAACAGTTCGATCCGCGGTGGATGAGGTGCTCGCACGGGAGGGGCTGACGTTGGAGAAATTGAAAGCTCCCGGCGGAGTGGAGGGCTTCGCGTTCAAGGCGGAGGAACGCGCTCTTCTCGTGGTGCCTGCCCATTTCCGCGTGCTCAAGCCCGAGCCGGATGAGATCAACCCCGGACTTGCCAAGATCCGACTCCGGTTCGAGCTTCCGCGCGGGAGCTATGCGACGCTCGTTGTGAAGAGGCTCTTTGCGGTTGCCGGCTTCGAAGAAGCGCCGGCACCGGTTGCCGCACCTGCGGAAGGCCCATTCCAGCCGCGCGGCCGAAAGCTCCTCGCGAAGCCGCCCGCGCTGCGGGAGAGCGGGATGCTGCCAAATACCTATCGACGGCGCGGCGAGGAAGGAAAGACGTGGAGAAACAGCTCGGCACCGATGCCCGGTACCGATCGGCCGCGTTTCCCGAACAAGCGGCCGAGAAGTGCATTCTCCGGAGAGGACGGCCCGAGGAGTTTCCCGCCGAAAAGTGCCGATGGCCCCGGCGCCAAAAGTGAATACCCGCGCAAGCGACCGTTCGGAAAGCCCGGGCCTGGCGGAAAGGGGCGATTCCCTCGTTTCCCGGGGCGTCCCCCGCGCCGCGATGGGCAGGATCGGGGAGGTCCCCGGAGCCGCCCAGACGAAGGTCCCGAAAAGCCGAAGAGCACGCCCGAGTGAGACTCGCCGTCCAGCGATTTCCCATCGTAGGGAACCGCAGTAGCAACGCGGTCTCACGCAGTCGCGACTTGAATGATTGACAACTCCCAACAGAAAAACTGCACAACGTCAACGCTATGAGCAAGAGCACGTCCATCAAAGTCGGAGTGATCGGTGGTTCGGGCCTCTATGAGATCGAGGGGATCCGGAAGCTCAAAGAGGTGAAGGTGAAGACGCCGTTCGGGTCCCCGAGCGATGCATTCATCACCGGTGAACTCAACGGCGTTTCTTGTGTGTTCCTGCCCCGACACGGGCGCGGCCATCGCCTCCTTCCCACGGAGATTCCCTTCCGTGCCAACCTCTGGGCGATGAAGTCGCTCGGCGTGACACACATCGTGTCGCTCTCCGCCGTGGGCTCGCTGCGGGAGGAGATCGTTCCGGGACATTTCGTGGTCGTGGACCAGTTTTTCGACAGAACGCGCCAGCGGCCGTCGACGTTCTTCGGGGAAGGCCTCGTCGCACACGTCGTCTTCGCGGATCCGTTCTGTCCCGATCTGCGGCGCATTCTCGTGGAGAGTGCACAAAAGGTCGGCGTGACCGTTCACGACGGCGGCACCTATGTGTGCATGGAGGGCCCTGCGTTCTCGACGCGTGCCGAGTCGAATTTCTACCGATCCATCAACGGAGCGGTGATCGGCATGACGAATCTGCAGGAGGCGAAGCTCGCGCGGGAGGCGGAGATCGCCTACGCGACGATCGCGATGTCGACGGACTACGATTGCTGGCATCCCCATCACGATGACGTAACTGTGGATGCAGTCCTCAAAGTGATGGCCGCAAATGTTGGAAATGCAAAGGCCGTCGTGAAGGAGGCTATTCCCAAGATCGCAGCGTTAGGGAGAAACTCGGCGGACGGTGCGTTGAGGTCGGCCGTTCTTACTCAGCGCGCGGCCGTTCCCGCTGCGGCAGTGCGGAAGCTGGCTCCGATCGTGGGCAAGTATTTTCCCGAATTATTGAAACCTTCGCCGCGCAAGAAGTCGGCCGGAAAGAAGCGCCCGGCTCGTTGAGATTCATTCAGACTCCCCAAGAATCATCGCGACTCCTATGAGTAAACAGATCGAAAGGCGGACATTCCTCCATGGATCGGCAGCCGCGGCCGCAGCTTGGGCGAGCCCGAGGCTCTTCGCGATCGGCGGGCGCGTCGCGCGGAAGCTCGATGGTCCTGGGTGCATCGGAAGCGCAAATGCCCACCTGCCGAAGCCGGGACACCCAAAGCAGCAATCCTACTCGGCCGTCGAGACGGCGACATCGCGGCTGCGCGCGGGTGATCGTCCTGTGGATTCCGCCGTCGTCGGAGTCACGCTCCTCGAGGATGATCCTTACGAAACTGGTGTCGGTCTCGGAGGGCTGCCGAACGAGGAGGGTGTCGTCGAACTCGATGCGTCGGTCATGGATGGTACGGAGCACCGCGCCGGCGCGGTGGCAGCTCTGCGAAACATACAGAATCCAGCAGCTGTAGCGCTGGCGGTGATGCGAAAGACAAACCATTTATTATTGGTTGGCGAGGGGGCGCTTCGATTTGCGCGCGACCTCGGATACCCGGAGGTCTCCTTGCTGACTCCCGAGAGCCGCAGAGTCTGGCTCGAGTGGCGAGCTGCGCGAGGAGCGACGGACAATTGGATTGGTGAACCGGAGGGAGGCTCGACGAGCTCGGCCGTGAAGTCGCCTCCGCTCGGCACAACCCACATTTCCTGCTGGGACGGCAAGGGACACGTCGGCGGCGCAACGACGACGAGCGGGCTTGCGTGGAAGGTACCAGGGCGCGTCGGCGACAGCCCTGTCATCGGCGCTGGATTATTTGCGGACGATGGGGCCGGATCAGCCGGAAGCACGGGTCGAGGCGAAAGTAATATTCTCGTGGCGGGCGCCCATACGATCGTGGAGCAGATGCGCATCGGAAAGTCGCCGGAAGAGGCCTGCCTCGAAGCACTTCGACGCGTTACAGATCAGTGCGAGCGTCGGCTGCGCGATGCGTCGGGACGTCCGACGTTCGACCTCGCGTACTACGCGCTGAACAAGGACGGCGAATACGGAAGTGCGATGATCTATGGCCGCTACCACAATGCGGCATTTGCCGTCTGCGACGGAAAGGGACCACGCCACGAGTCGGGCGCAGTGCTCTTTTCGGAGTCTAAGTGACGGTTCGGTAGCGAGGCAGAAAGCGTTCCAGGAGCAGCGCGAGCCACGCAAACGCGACGCCTGTGAGCTGACACAGATTGCTGATGCCATGGAGCATGCCGAACCGACGGCGCTCGGGGCTCATGGCGTCGCCATCGAAACCTGCTCGCCCCACGGCAACGCGCAGGGTTTGAATCTCTGGCAGGATCCCAAGGCGTTCGAAGAGCGCCAACGCCATCAAAAGGAGTGCAACAGCGAGGATGGCGTAGTTTCGGCGAGGCGTGGCGGTCGAACGCCTCCGCGCCCACGCTGCCACGAAGGCCAACAGCCCGGCGGAAATCTCGGCTGCATTCGCCACTGAGACGATCGGTCCGATCACTTCGCCGGCGTCGTAGCGCGGGTGAGCCGAGATGGCTGGCATGGCGTCGAAGAGAGTGCGGGCAAAGAGAAAAAAGGCCGTTCCTCCGCCCGCGTAGAGCGCGAGCGCGGCATGGGACGCGCCGTCCAAGAGCTTCTGGATCCGTGCCATGCGGGGAGTCTGCCAGACCCGCGAGCCGCCGGTGGGTTTGCACTTCGGACGTAGGGGCCCGAGACTCCGTGCCGCATGTCTACCGGCCCGAAATTCCGTGCATTCCCCGAGGACTATCTCGCATCTCCCGACGCGGCGGAGCGCCGCGTCCTCGAGTTCTGGAAGCGGGCCGATGTGTTCGGCGAGCAGCAGCGCCGCCGCGAGGGGGCCACACCATTTGTGTTCTATGAAGGTCCCCCCACAGCGAACGGCCGGCCGGGTGTTCATCACGTTTTCTCTCGAGCGATCAAAGATGCGATCTGCCGGTATCGATGGATGCTCGGTGCGCGAGTTGACCGAAAGGCCGGCTGGGATACACACGGATTGCCAGTCGAGCTCGAGGTCGAGAAGAAGCTCGGCATCTCGGGGAAGAAGCAGATCGAGGAGATCGGCATCGCGAGGTTCAACGCACTCTGCAAGGAAAGCGTCTTTACTTATGTATCCGAGTGGCGCGAGCTGTCGGAGCGCATCGGCTATTGGCTCGACTATGACCACCCTTATGTTACTTTTGAGCCGAGATATGTAGAGTCTCTTTGGTGGATTCTGTCTCGATACCACGCGCAGGGGCTGCTCGAGAAGCGCTTCAAGGTCCTCCCCTACTGTCCTCGTTGTGGCACCGGGCTTTCGAGCCACGAGGTGGGGCAGGGATACCGCGATGTTCAGGATCCTTCGGTGACGGTGAGATTCCCGCTCGTCGACGAGCCGGCAACTTCACTTCTCGTCTGGACGACGACTCCTTGGACTCTGCCAAGCAACGCTGGTGCAGCAGTCCATCCGGATCTGGAATATGTGAAAGCGCGCTCTCCCAAGCATCCGAACGAGAAGTTCTGGGTCGCAATGGGCAGACTCGAGGCCATTCTCGGGGCCGACGCAGAGATCCTGGAGACCGCTCATGGTGCGGCGCTTCTCGGGCTTCGCTACAGGCCGCCCTTCGAGGGACTGGATGTTCCTTCGCTCAAGAGCGCCGCGCTGCGAGAACAGCCGGCGAAGAAGCACACAGTTCTCGCTGGTTCTTTCGTGAGCTCCGAGGACGGGACTGGAATTGTGCATATGGCGCCATGCTACGGCGCCGACGACTACGAGCTTGGCGTGCGCGAAGGGCTGCCGATTCTCGCCGCGGTCGGGCGCGACGGGCGCTTCGCGGCATCCGTCGGGTCGGTGGCCGCCGGAACGTTCTTCAAGGAATCCGATTCGGAGCTCATTGCTCAGCTCAAGAATTCCGGCCGCCTATTCCAACGGTCCACGGTGCAGCACACCTATCCGTTCTGTTGGCGTTGCGACACGGCACTGTTGTATTACGCTACTCCGGCCTGGTTCCTCAAGACGACCTCCTATCGGGACGCCATGGTCTCTCTGAACCGGAAGACCCAGTGGGTGCCGCACGAGATCGGTTCGGGGCGTTTCGGCGAATGGCTCGAGGGCAACGTCGATTGGGCGCTGTCGCGTGACCGCTATTGGGGCACGCCGCTTCCAGTTTGGGAGTGTGAGCGGTGCGATACATTTGAGGTGGTCGAGTCGATCGCGGCATTGCGGTCGAAAGCTATAACTACAATTTCGGCGGATTTCGATCCCCATCGCCCTCAGATCGACGACGTCAGGCTCCGCTGCACGAAATGCGGCGGCGAAACGCGACGATCGAACTCCGTCATGGATTGTTGGTTCGATTCGGGGGCGATGCCGTTCGCGCAGCATGGATTTCCCTTCACGCCGGGATCCAGAGAGAAGGTCAAAGATCAGTTCCCCGCAGGCTTCATTGCGGAAGGGCTCGATCAGACACGCGGATGGTTCTATACACTTCACGCGATTGCAACATTTCTTACTACGGTCGACCGCGGATGCGAGGTCGATGGTGCGCGCCTCGAGCTCCCAGCCACCACGGCGTACCGCGCGTGCGTTGTGAACGGTCTCGTGCTGGATGCTCAAGGGCGCAAGATGAGCAAGAGACTTGGCAACGCCGTCAATCCCTTCGACGCTGTGAAGCAATTCGGCGCGGATGCGGTTCGCCTCATGCTTCTCGGCTCCGGCGCGCTCCACCTCAGCCGGCGATTCGATCCCGATGCCATCAGTTCGCTGCGAAGGCAGGTCGTGCTGCCGTTGGCGAATTGTTTACAGTTTTTCGCGACCTACGCCAACGAGATCGGTCTTGATCCGATCGAGAAGGCAAGGTCGGGCCGACATTCGTCTGCGTTGCTCGATCGGTGGATTACCTCACGGGCGGCAACTCTGGCGCACGAGGCGGGTCGATGTTTGGATGCCTTTGATCTCCCCGGCGCGGTCTCGGCGCTTGCGAGCTTTGCCGACGCAGAGCTTTCGAATTGGTATGTCCGTCGGAGCCGTCGTCGGTTCCAGTTCGGCTCCCTCGAGGAGCGCGCGGCGGGGCTCGCGACGCTGCGCGACGTGCTGGGCGTCGCAGCGCGTTGCCTCGCGCCGATCGCACCTTTCGCCGCGGAGATGCTCTGGCATCGAGTGCACCCCGAAGGGGCCGATGCGGAATCGGTGCATCTGCAACAGTTCCCGACTCTGGATCGCGGCCGCGGGGAGGGGCGAGACGCGGGTCTCGAGCACGCGATGGGGCTCGCGCTCGTCGTGGCGCGGCTCGCCCGCGCGATCCGGGAACGCAACAAAATCCGCAATACGATTCCGTTGCCGTCGATCGCCTTGCTGGTTCCCCGAGGGGACGCCTCCTCCCGAGAGTTCCTGGCTGCCGTTGAGGACGCGGTTCGCGAAGAAGTGAACGTTGATTCCGTTGTGTGGGATTTCTATCCGCCCGATCCCGGGCAGGAGCATGTCTTCGCTCTCAAGGCAAAGCCCAATTTTCCCGTCGTGGGCAAGCGTGCCGGAAAGAACATGAAGGCGATTCAAACAGCGCTGGAGCGGTGGTCTACCGAAGACGTTCTTGAATTTGTTGCTTCAGGCAATCGCGGCGCCGTTGCGTTGGGTGATGGCGTATTCGAGGTGTTCGCAGACGATGTGAAGCTCCAAGCAGAGTTCCGCGGTGACGCGGCCTGCGAGTCAGACCGCGGAATCACGGTAGCCCTGACCACCAAGTTTGATACCGCGGCTGAGGATCGAGCCATGGCGCGCGAGCTCGCGAGCGCCGTGAATCAAGCGCGCCGCGACTCCGGATTCCGGCTTTCCGATCGGTGCATCATCCTTCTGGCGCAGTCGGAGTCTGCCGAACGGCCGCTACGGGCCTTGGCGCAGCCAGCGACTCGCTTCGCGTGGCTTTCGGAGCTTCGAGCGGATGAAGTGCGATTGGAACCCGCCGCGGGCAGGCCCACGTGGCGAACCGTGGAACTCCTCGACGGAATCTCGGTTCAGTTCGAGGTGCTTCGCGTCGGGTGACCGCGCGCGCAGACGCCTTGATTCGAATCCACCCATGGTGGATTCTCACGGCGCTCTCTGCGACGCGCGTGATCAAGCGCATACGCCGTTGAACCGATACGAAAAATCCGGGGGCCTTCCGCTGGCGGGCGATACCGCCGCGAGGTTCCCACGTGAACCCAGGGTTCACGGTCCGCGCTGCACGGCGACTGTGGAGAGCGTTCTTTGCATTTCAGGCTGCGAGGCGCGTGTGGGCCGCACGTGCGCTGCTGTTCGGCGAGCGCGCTGGAGGCGTCTCCGCGCCTCGATTTGTGAGTAGTTCAAGATGCGTGCTCTCTTCCTTGCCTCCCTGCTTCTGGCGGGTCTTGTGACATCCGGATGGCTCGTGGCGCAGCGAATTTCTTTGAGCCCGCAGGCGCCGGCAGAACCGGAGGCGGCTGCTGGGACGCCGGAGCCGAAGATCAGGGAGACCGAGGAGCGAGATCTGCAGGGCCCCGCACCGGCGCAGCCAGCTGCGGAGCTCGATACCGCGACCCGGGCGCTCGCAAAGAGGGCAGAGGAAGCGCGCGTGAAAGGAGACCAGCCCGAGGAAGCCCTCGCTCTTTCGCGGTGGGTCGCGAAGATCTTGGAGTCGAACTCGGATGGCTGGCAAAAAACAACAGATTCGCGGAGCAGGATCGCCGTGATCAACACGGCGCTGTGGTTTGCTCCTAAAGGAACATTTCGCAGCGAGTTTGTGGAGCCGGGGCCGCTGTCGAAGATTCTGAAGGCGCTGCGGACGAGGAAGCCGGCTGTTCGAGCCGGCCTTGGTCTCGTGATGAAGATGAATCAGATCAGCGACGCCAACCGGGTGCCCGGGGGAAGGAAGCTTCGGGTGCCTGTCGATTCGTTAGAAGTGATTGTTCACAAGAACTCCAAGGCACTCGAGCTGCGGCTCGGGGAGTATCTGCTCGAGTGCTGGAGGATTGGGATCGGCAAGCCGGTTTCTCCAACGCCTACCGGCAGTTTCGAGATCCAGGAGATTGTGAAGCTCGACGTTGCCGAGCGGTCGGCGACACGCTGGGTCCGGCCGGAGGACGGCAGGGAGCTATTCTTTGGAGATCCCGAGTATCCGTTTGGAACTCGATTCTTGAGATTCTCAGAGCCATACCAGCACTACGGAATCCATGGGACAGATACGGATGCCGCCATCGGCGCCGAGATTTCCCATGGATGTGTTCGGATGAGAAACGAGGATGTCGCCGAGCTTGCGTCGTATCTCGATTCCGCAGGAGCCGCCCGATTCCAGGTGCACATTCACTAGCAGGTCGTCGGAAAGCTCATGCCGGCGCTTGTCGTGCCCTTTCTGCGATCTCATCGTCGAGCCGCGATCGACGGAACTCCTTGGCTGCGCCTCACGCGTCTCTCCTCGCTCTCGCGACAAGTGAACTTCGAATCGCTCGAAAGCAGCTTTTCAACAACCGGCTAATATTGGCCTGAGGAGTAGTCGGGCGCATCTGTATCTGGCTCGCCGTTGCTCGAATGCGAGGTGTGGTACATGGGGCCCATGAAGGGAGATCAGGGGCCGCGCGGCGAAGCTCCTGCGTCCGTTCCGTCTCAACATGCGGAGCGCGGGACGGGATTCCCCGGGCGGCCTCGGCGAGCGATCTCTCGGCGGCTGCCAGCAGGTTGCTGAGGCAGGTCTTGCGAGCGACCGAAACTCACTTTTTTGCGCCAACGGGAAGAGGTGCGTGAGGTGCCCCAAGGGAGCGCGGCGGCCGCGGCTCGAAAAGGCGATCACGGGGAGCCGAAAGGCGGCGACGAAGTGAGCTCTTGGACGACGCGCCAACTCGACGCGCCCTCTCCAGCCCGGGCGGCGGATCTAACGGGCGCCTCTGCTTCGAGAGTTGACGCTAAACTATTATGATTAAAAGACTTATGGCGCCCAGTCTGGAAGCTACCGACAGTTCGAGGGGGGTTCTAGGACCTTCGGGGCGTTTTGAGGATGAGCCGCTTGACACTCCTGGAGTCGACGATACCTTCTCCCACCCCAATTGACGGGGCGGCCCACAAGGCTGACGGCGCGACGGCAACGGCGCGGCGCAGCACGGTGCGGCCGATGCGGAATATCCGCAGCTCTTTGAACCATGCGACCGAATCGTGCGCGGCAGACGCCGCAGCTCGAAGCGAGCTGGTCAAAGACTTTCGATCTTTGAAAACAAGGTTGGCCCTTTGAGGTTGCCTTGCGAATTTACCATAAGCTCCAGGGCGGATCGGAATGCGTCTACTCGACCTTCTGATCCGCGCTGTGAGCAGGCAACCAGGTGCTCTAGCGGTGCGAGGCCTCAGCGATTGCTGAAGGTCTGGCCTGTTGGACACCAAGTGATTGCCAGTTATCACAACCCTTTATCAAAAAACATGAAGGGTTTGATCCTGGCTCAGAGCGAACGTTGGCGGCGTGGATCAGACATGCTAGTCGAACGAGAAAGCGGGGGCAACTCCGCTAGTAAAGTGGCGAAAGGGCGAGTAACACGCGACCAATCTCCCTTCGAGACGGGAATAACGATCCGAAAGGATCGCTAATGCCCGATACGACCGCGACCTGGCATCAGGATGCGGAGAAACGGTAGGGATCTTCGGACCATCTGCTCGGAGAAGAGGTCACGTCCTATTAGCTAGTTGGTGGGGTAATGGCCTACCAAGGCTGTGATGGGTAGCCGGCCTGAGAGGGTGGTCGGCCGCACTGGGACTGAGACACGGCCCAGACTCCTACGGGAGGCAGCAGTCGAGAATCTTCCGCAATGGGCGAAAGCCTGACGGAGCGACGCCGCGTGGAGGATGAAGGCCTTCGGGTTGTAAACTCCTGTCACTCGTTATGAAACCCAACGCGTTAATTGCGCGTTGGCTGACCAAGGCGAGAGAGGAAGCACCGGCTAACCCTGTGCCAGCAGCCGCGGTAAGACAGGGGGTGCAAACGTTGCTCGGAATCACTGGGCGTAAAGCGCACGTAGGCGGTCTTGTAAGTCAGATGTGAAAGCCCTCGGCTCACCCGAGGAACTGCGTCTGATACTGCAAGGCTTGAGGACGGGAGGGGAGAGTGGAATTCCTGGTGGAGCGGTGAAATGCGTAGATATCAGGAGGAACACCGGTGGCGAAAGCGACTCTCTGGTCCGATCCTGACGCTGAGGTGCGAGAGCTAGGGGAGCAAACGGGATTAGATACCCCGGTAGTCCTAGCTGTAAACGATGGGCACTAGGTAGAGGGAATTCCTATGGTTTTCTCTGCCGGAGCTAACGCGTTAAGTGCCCCGCCTGGGGAGTATGCTCGCAAGGGTAAAACTCAAAGGAATTGACGGGGGCTCACACAAGCGGTGGAGCATGTGGTTCAATTCGACGCAACGCGAAGAACCTTACCTGGGTTTGACATGTACGGATTAAGTGCCTGAAAGGGTGCCTACACTCGCAAGAGCGGAACGTGCACAGGTGCTGCATGGCTGTCGTCAGCTCGTGTCGTGAGATGTTGGGTTAAGTCCCGTAACGAGCGAAACCCTTGTCCTAAGTTGCGACCAGGTCAAGC
This sequence comes from Planctomycetota bacterium, assembly GCA_016792805.1. Taxonomy (GTDB): domain Bacteria; phylum Planctomycetota; class UBA1135; order UBA1135; family JACQFD01; genus JAEUHX01. Next base: position 26,971 of record JAEUHX010000039.1, on the reverse strand, counting down.
TGAGCACTCTTAGGAGACTGCCGTTGTCAAAACGGAGGAAGGTGGGGACGACGTCAAGTCATCATGGCCTTTATATCCAGGGCTACACACGTGCTACAATGATCGGTACAACGAGTTCCTAGTCCGCAAGGCCATGGCAATCTCTGAAAGCCGATCTCAGTTCGGATTGGAGGCTGCAATTCGCCTCCATGAAGCCGGAATCGCTAGTAATCGCGGATCAGCTACGCCGCGGTGAATATGTTCCTGAGCCTTGTACACACCGCCCGTCAAGCCACGAAAGCTGAGAGTACCTAAAGTCGCTTGCCTAACCGCAAGGAGGGCGGCGCCCACGGTAAGCTCGGTGATTGGGACTAAGTCGTAACAAGGTAGCCGTAGGGGAACCTGTGGCTGGATCACCTCCTTTCTACGGGATATCGTAGAGAACGAGTTGCTGAAGCTTGCTTCAGCGCTTGTCGACGTAGGTCACAAGGCGACTATCAAAGGGCCAACCATTTTTTATCGTACTCGGTTTGTGGGCGACCCATGCCCCACGCGGCTCATACCAGCGCGCCTATAGCTCAGCTGGTTAGAGCGTACGCCTGATAAGCGTAAGGCCAGTGGTTCAAGTCCACTTAGGCGCACCATTTCGCATGGCATCAATCTGATGAACATCCATTCGATGAACACCATCAATCGATGAGCACTGAGAGACGCGTGCGAGATCGGTTGGGCTGCCAGTTACTCGAGTTACTTGAGGCCAATCCGCGGGGGCGTAGCTCAGTTGGCAGAGCGTCTGGTTTGCAACCAGAAGGTCGTGGGTTCGAATCCCTTCGCCTCCACCACAAATCGCTATCAAACACGCGAAAGGACACTGACTCAATCTTGTGTCCCGCCGCAACGGGCTTCGATGCCCGGCGTCAGCAGATCGTAATCGGATTCTCATGCAACATGAGATCCTGCGATTTGCGGCGAGTACGATCTTTGACAACCAGGTGTGGAAAGTGGCGAATCCAAGTTCTCTGTATATTTAGTGGTCAAGCTACTAAGGGTGTACGGTGGATGCTTGGGCGTCGAGAGCCGACGAAAGACGCAGCGGGCTGCGAAAAGCCTCGGGGAGCCGCGAGCTGGCTTTGATCCGAGGATCTCTTAGATTCGGAAACGAACTACAGATGATTCTGTAGTATCGGCTATTGAATCCATAGATAGCCGAAGGTAACGAGGGGAACTGATACATCTAAGTACCCTCAGGAAAAGAAAGAAAACTCGACTTCCTCAGTAGCGGCGAGCGAACGGGAATCAGCCTAAACCGATGGCATGCCAAGTCTGAGCACGTTGTGCCGTCGGTGTCGTGGGACCTGCAGTTCGTGGCTCAGTGCGGACGCAGAGTTACAAAACAATGTGCTAGCCGAACGTTCTGGAAAGGGCGACCGTAGAGGGTGATAGTCCCTTAGGCGACAGCACAGAGTCTCTGGTAGGTATCCCAAGTAACACCCGCCTCGTGAAACCGGGTGCGAATCTGGGGGGCCCACCCCCCAAGGCTAAGTACTACTCGACGACCGATAGCGTAATAGTAGCGCGAGCGAAAAGTGAAAAGAACCCCTGTTAGGGGAGTGAAATAGTACCTGAAACCGTACACTTACAAGCAGTGAGAGGGCTATGCCGCAAGGAAAGCCTGATCGCGTGCCTTTTGCATAATGATCCGGCGAGTTACTCTATGTGGCAAGGTTAAGGAGTTCAGCTCCGAAGCCGAAGCGAAAGCGAGTGCGAATAGCGCGAATAAAGTCACCTGGAGTAGACCCGAAAACGGTCGATCTATCCATGGCCAGGTTGAAGCGGAGGTAAAACTCCGTGGAGGACCGAACCGTTGTATGTTGAAAAATGCTCGGACGAGCTGTGGATAGGAGCAAAAGACTTATCAAGGCCGTAAATAGCTGGTACTCCCCGAAATAGCTTTAGGGCTAGCCTCGTGTAATTCTTCGTCGGGGGTAGAGCCACTGATCGGGTTTGGGGGTCCACCAGACTACCCTACCTAATCAAACTCCGAATACCGATGAAGTTACCACGGGAGTCAGAGCGTGGGGGATAAGCTTCACGCTCAAAAGGGAAACAGCCCAGACCGCCGGCTAAGGTCCCAAATCCGGGTTAAGTGTCGTAAAGGAAGTAGACTTGCTAAGACAGCTGGGATGTTGGCTTAGAAGCAGCCATCATTTAAAAAGTGCGTAATAGCTTACCAGTCGAGCAATTCTGCGCCGAAAATGAACGGGACTCAAACTCGGAACCGAAGCCGCGGGAGCCAGACTGCTGTTGCAGTTTGTCTCGGTAGGGGAGCATTCCGCCCTAGGACGAAGGGAGACGGAAACGACTCCTGGACGAAGCGGAAGAGATTATGCCGGAATAAGTAGCGAGAAAATGAGTGAGAATCTCATTCGCCGTAAACCTAAGGTTTCCTGGGCCAGGCAAATCCGCCCAGGGTTAGTCGGACCCTAAGGCGAGGCTGAAAGGCGTAGTCGATGGGTGACGGGTTAATATTCCCGTACCGCACACTGAGGTTATTACCGATGGAGTGACAGAGTACCGATGGCTGGCCTGCCGCGAGTTGTGCAGGTGAAAGCCGGAGAGGTCGCTGTAGGCAAATCCGCAGCGTATGGCCTCGAAGGTGAGACGAGCTCCTAGCGGGCGAAGTAGTCTGAAGTGCTCTCGAGAAAACCTTCTAGGGACGAGGTGTGCGACCGTACCTAAACCGACACAGGTGGGTGAGGTGAATATCCTAAGGCGCTCGGGTGAACCATCCTGAAGGAACTAGGCAATCTAGCTCCGTAACTTCGGGACAAGGAGCGCTCCTGGGGGTCTAGTATTTCTAATATTGGGCCTTCGGGAGCCGCAGAGAAATGGGCCTGCCGACTGTTTACTAAAAACACAGGTCTGTGCAAAGTCAGGAAAGATGACGTATACAGACTGACGCGTGCCCGATGCCGGAAGGTTAAGGGGAGCGGTCAGCCGAAAGGCGAAGCTGCGAACCGAAGCCCCGGTGAATGGCGGCCGTAACTATGACGGTCCTAAGGTAGCGAAGTTCCTTGTCGGGTAAGTTCCGACCCGCATGAATCGCGTAACGAGTGGGCCGCTGTCTCCAGGATGGGCTCGGCGAAATTGAAGTAGTGGTGAAGATGCCACTTTCCCGCGCCAAGACGGAAAGACCCCGTGAACCTTTACTGCAACTTAGCATTGGCTTTTGGCTCGACATGTGTAGCATAGGTGGGAGACTGTGAGGCCTGGGCGCTAGCTCGGGCGGAGTCATCAGTGAAATACCACTCTTGTCGTGCTAGAATTCTAACGGTGACCCGTGAATCCGGGCATCGGACAGTGTTAGGTGGGCAGTTTGACTGGGGCGGTCTCCTCCCAAAAGGTAACGGAGGAGTCCGAAGGTGCGCTCAACGCGGTTGGCAATCGCGTGCAGAGGGTAAAGCTACAAGCGCGCTTGACTGAGAGAGCAATCGCTCGATCAGGTACGAAAGTAGGGCTTAGTGATCCGGTGTAAACCGTGTGGAAGGGACATCGCTCATCAGACAAAAGGTACTCCGGGGATAACAGGCTGATCTCCCCCAAGAGTTCGTATCGACGGGGAGGTTTGGCACCTCGATGTCGGCTCATCGCATCCTGGGGCTGTAGGAGGTCCCAAGGGTTTGGCTGTTCGCCAATTAAAGCGGTACGCGAGCTGGGTTTAGACCGTCGTGAGACAGGTCGGTCCCTATCTGACGTGGGTGTAGGATGATTGCGGAGGTTTGCCCCTAGTACGAGAGGATTGGGGTGGACGGTCCTCTGGTGTTCCAGTTGTCACGCTAGTGGCAGCGCTGGGTAGCTAAGACCGGAACGGATAAGTGCTGAATGCATCTAAGCGCGAAGCCCTCTCCAAGACGAGTCATCCCTACCAGTCCCCTGGGAGACTACCAGGTTGATAGGCCGGCGGTGTAAGCGTGGTGACACGTTGAGCTTACCGGTACTAATCGGACGATCGGCTTAGCCACCTTCCCCAGATCACGGTCCCCGTGCTCTGCGGAGGCAGTGAAGGTTTCACGTTCCAAGCAGTTCACCTTGATCCATTCACGAGGGAGTCTCCGGCTCCCCCGAGCATTCCCGGTGATGATAGGGGCTTGGCCATACCCGTTCCCATTCCGAACACGGTCGTCAAGCAAGTCCCGCCGATGATATTGCGCAAGCGAGAAAGTAGGTGATCGCCGGGGTCTACCCTGCGAGGGCGTGCGATCCAGGTCGCACGCCCTCGCTCTATTTCCTGTGCGCGCGCGGTAGGCGCGGGGCATCGAGCCAAGTCCTGCTCCTCGGCCCGGTACTCGGTGAGCGGACCCGACCGAGTCCTCAGCAACTCATTCAGCAGAATTGTGCGCTCAGGGCTCTTGAACGCACTTGCGGGCGCGCTGTGACGGAACTGAGCCCGGCGGTTTCCCGAGGCGCCTGTACCGGGCCGCGGCCCAGCTCACCGCATTCGATTCCACTCCGCCTGGACCTCGTCCACGGCGAACGCGCGCTGGTCACCCCGTTTCGGATCGCATCGAGGCCGGTGGCCGGGGGAGTTTGGTCGTCTGCGCTCGGAACGGTAGCGCGCTTTCCGCCCGAGGCGGCCGCCCTGGCGTGCGCCCGTGCTGCGCGTGTCCCGCTCAGTAGCGTCGAAGGACGCCCAGGACGACACCGCGGATCTCGAGGGATTCGACGACCCGTGGCTCGAGAGAGGCATTCGCGGGGACCAAGCGGTAGCGAGTTCCGTCGCGGTAGAAGCGCTTCAGCGTGGCATTTTCGTCGGGGAGGACGGCCACGACGATCTCGCCGTTGTGCGCGGTGGTGCGTCGCTCGACGAGGACCAAATCTCCATCGTGGATCCCGTCGTCGATCATGGAATCCCCTCGGACACGCAGCGCGTAGCACTCGGCTCCCGGCGGCGTGAGCTCGGAAAGATCGAGCACCTCCGGCTCCTCGAGGGCTTCGATCGGTGCGCCGGCCGCGATGCTGCCCAAGATCCGGAGCGGCGCGGAGCGCGAGGGGGAGGCGCCCTCGCGCAGCTGCAGGGATCGGCTGACTCCCCTGGCCGCGCGCGTGAGGACCCCCTTGCGCTCGAGCTCGGCCACGTGGCCGAAGACCGTGACCTTGTTCACGCCCAGGGCCGTCGCGATCTCCTCCAGCGTGGGGCTGATGCCGTTCTCGCGCGTGTAGCGCTCGAACACGTCGAGGATGTCGCGTTGCCGGCGGGTCAGCGGGACGGAGTTCATCGCGGGCCTAGGGGCGGGAGACACGGTGCAGGATGGCACCGTGCGGGATGGGAGGCGGCGAGATCAGAAGAGGAAGGTCGAGGCGAGCAGCAGGACCAGGAAGACGAGGGACAGCTGATCGCTGCGGACGCTACTGAGGATCCTGGACATCGCGGCTTCTCCGTGTGGGGTGGGCAGGGTCAGGGGCGGACCCTAACGGAACCCAAAGTACCGTCCCCCGACGACCCGAACAAGAGGCGAACGGATTTTGGGTCACGCGCGCAGGTCCCGGCCCTGGCGGGGCGCTTGGCGGGCGGCCGGGGCATGCCTGGCTCGTGGGTTCCGCGCGGGCGTCCACGCCCGGCCCGCGGGGCCCGGGGCTGGGTTTGGGGGGATGCCCGACCCCGGCCAGGCCCGCGCTCGTCCGGCGTGGGAGTTCGGAGCCTGAGGGACCGAGCCTGAACGGCACTCACGTGTGCTCCGTGGCGTGCTGGCGGGACCAGCTCGGCCCGAGAGCGTCGGTTCCCGGTCTCCGGTCGCGCGCGCCGACCGCGCGGCGCGCATCCGGCCTGCGACTCCCCGCATCCGAGGCGCTCGACCACGACCTCCGTCTGACAGTCAGCAGCCTGCCCCGCCGCCCCGGCCACTGCCCGCGCCAGGCTCTCCACCGGCCGGCGGTGGGGTCAGGCTCGTTGCGAGACCTCGTCCTGTAGAATCCAAGGTTCCCCCCGGTCCGTCGAGCGGCGGGACCAGCCTCGTTCCGAAGAGGATTCGTGCTCAGCGAGACGCTCCCGACCGACCGCTACGTCCTGGCCTGCAACGTCCGGCGCTTGCCCGCGTTTCGCTTCGACGTGGTCGTCGTGGGCAGCGGCGTGGCGGGCGCTGCGGCGGCCTTGGCCGCGGCGGACCGTGGCGCGCAGGTCGCGGTGCTGGCGAAGTCCGACCTGCGGGAGACGAACACGCTTTGGGCCCAGGGCGGGATGGCCGCGGTGCTCGAGGCTCCGGACAGCTTCGCCGCGCACGAGGCCGACACCCTGGCCGTGGGCTGCGGGCTGTCGGAGCGGGAGGTCGTCGAGTGCGTGGTCCGCGGCGGACCCGGCGCGGTCGAGCGACTGCTGCGACTCGGCGCCCAGTTCGACCGCCGTGCGGACGGCCAGCTCGTCGTGTCACGCGAGGGCGGCCACTCCCACGCGCGGATCGTCCACGCGCACGGCGACGCGACCGGCGTGGAAATCCAGAACGCCCTGACCCGTGCGATCCAGGAGCATCCGGCGATCGCCTGCTTCCCGTCGGCCTTCGCCGTGGACGTCCTGACCGACGACGAAGGGCGTGCCGCCGGGGTGCTGACCCGCAACGCCCGCGGAGACCTGTTCGTCCATGCGGCTGCGCAGGTCGTGCTCGCCACCGGCGGTGGCGGACAGATCTACCGCGAGACGACCAACCCGGCGATCGCGACGGGGGATGGCGTGGCGATCGGCTTCCGCGCCGGCGCGGTGGTCCGCGACCTGGAGTTCGTGCAGTTCCACCCCACCTGCCTGTACATCGCCGGCGCAGCCCGGGTCCTGATCAGCGAGATCGTCCGCGGCCATGGCGGGATCCTCGTCGACCGCAACGGCGTGCGGTTCATGCCCGAGTACCACCCCGCTGCCGAGCTGGCCCCGCGCGACGTCGTCAGCCGCGCCGTCTCGGCACGGATGGCCGCGACCCAGGACACGAGCGTCTACCTCGATCTCTCGCGGGTCCAGGGCGATCCGCACGCCCTGTTCCCCGGGATCAGCCGGATCTGCCGCTTCTTCGGGATCGACATCGCGCGTGACCCCGTCCCCGTGCGGCCCGGCGCCCACTACATGGTCGGCGGCCTGCGCACCGATCTCGACGGCCGGACCTCCGTGCCGGGGCTCTTGGCCGTGGGTGAGTGCGCCAGCTCGGGCCTGCACGGCGCGAATCGCATGGGCTCGAACTCGCTCTTGGAGGGTGTGGTCCTGGGCGAGCGCGCGGGTCGGCTGGCCGCCGCGGAGGCGCGCGAGGTCGACCTGCGAACCATCGACGGCCGACTGCGGGGACCGTCCTCGAGACCTCCGCCCGGGGTCCAGGTCAACCTGCAGGACCTGCTCTACTCGTTGAAGTCCCTGATGTGGCGCCAGGTCGGCGTGGAGCGCACCAGCGCGCGCCTCCAGGACGCGCTGGAGAAGATCCGCTTCTGGACGCGCGCGGTGTCCGAGCTGGAGCTCGAGGAGCCGCGAGCGATGGAGCTCGTCAACATGCTCACCGTGGCTCGGCTGATCGCGTTGGGCGGGCTGGCCCGCGAGGAGAGCCGCGGAACGCACCAGCGTGCCGAAACCCCCGAGACCCGCGCCGAGTGGCGGGCTCACACCCTGATCCGACCGATCCTCGAGGACGGGCGCATCATGCGGGCCGAGTTGCTGCGCGAGCCGGTCCGCGACCCGGCCGCCGTCGCATGAGCCGCGTACCCCGACCGACCCGCACCCCGGAGGAGCGCGTGCTCCTGTGCGGCGTGCGCTTCGCGGACGAGCCGCCCTTCGCCGACGAGGACCTGACCGAGGCCGCGGGCCTGGTCGTGGCCGCGGAAGGCGTGGTCGTGGGGGATGGCATCCTCCAACGCATGCAGCGGCCGAGCCCCGCGACGCTGTTCGGCAGCGGCAAGGTTGCCGAGATCAAGACCGAAATCGACCGCGTCCACCCGGACACCGTGGTGGTCGACAACGAGCTCTCGCCCGCGCAGGGACGCAACTTGGAGAAGGCCTGGGGCGTGCGGATCGTCGACCGCAGCGAGCTGATCCTCGACATCTTCGCGCGCCGCGCGCGCACGCGGCAGGCGCGCCTGCAAGTCGAGCTCGCGCAGAGCGAGTACCTGGCCCCGCGCCTGCGGCGCATGTGGACGCACCTGGAGCGCCACGAAGGCGCGATCGGCGCGCGCGGCCCGGGTGAGACCCAGCTCGAGACCGACAAGCGCCTCATGCGCCGCCGCATCCAGGACCTGCGCGAGGAACTGCGCCACATCGAGGAGCGCAAGCTGCGCGAGGTGCGCACCCGTGCGGAGCACTTCACGATCGGCCTCGTCGGCTACACGAACGCGGGCAAGTCGACCCTCCTGAACCGGCTCACGGGCTCGAGCGAGCTGGCGGCCGACATGCTGTTCGCAACGCTCGACACGCGCACCCGCCAGTGGCGTCTCTCGGACGGGCGGATCGTGCTCTTGTCCGACACGGTCGGCTTCGTTCAGCGCCTGCCGCACCACCTGGTGGCCTCGTTCCATGCGACGCTCGAGGAAGCACTGCACGCCGACCTGCTGCTGCACGTGGTCGACGCCTCCCACCCACGCGCGGCCGAGCAGATGGCCGCGGTCGACGAGGTGCTGCGGACCGTCCTGCGCGGGACCCGCGACGAGCTCGTCGTGCTGAACAAGGTCGACCTCGTGACCGACCCGGTCGCGCTGGCCGCGCTCGGGCGCGAGGCGGGACCGACGGCCTTGCTCGTCTCGGCGGAGACCGGCGCGGGCCTCGCGGAGCTCGACGCCCGCGTGCGAGCTCGCCTCGACGGCCACTCCCGGCTCGTGGACGTGCACCTGGCCGCCTCCGACGGGCGCCTGGACGCCCGGGTGCGCGCGCTCTGCACGCCCGTCGAGCGCGTCTACGACGAAGTGAGCGGCGGCGTGCGGCTACGCGTGCGTCTGACCGAGGCCCAGGTCGGCGCATTGCAGCGCGCCGGCGGTCCCGACCTACGGATCGAAGACGCGCCGGCGCCCGAGCTCGCCCCCGGTGCGGCGCTTGCCCGCGACCCCGCCGACGAGAGCGACGGCCGGATCAGCGCGGCGGGGAGCTGAGCTCCTCGAGCGGCGGCAGGACCAGCTCCTGCCCTTCGCGGATCGCGCCCGGATTCGGCAGCGCATTGGCCCGCGCCACGGCGTCGACCACCGCCTTGCGCGACGTGCCGTAGGCCGCGGCACAGATCTCCGAGAGCGAGTCACCGCGCTGCACGACGTGGCGCCGGAGGCGCCGCGCGTCCGGCTGCCCCTGGGCTGCCCGGCCGGTCGAGCCGCCGGCCTCGGTCTCGTGCTCCTCGTCGGACGTCGGCGCGGGCCGCGGCCGCTCGATCGGATCGGCGCCGCTCGGCGCCCCCACGATGACCCGACCGAAGCCCTCGGGCAGGTTGCCCTCGCCGGAGGAGACCCGTCCGTAGGCCGCGTCGCGTTCCGCTCGCCGCGCCTCGGCCCAGCGCTCCTGGATCTGCCAGGCGAGCACGAAGGCTGCCACGAGCAGGGCGACCCAGATCGCGACGCGCACGCGCGACTCCTCGCCGTCCCGTGCGGCCTCAGGTGGCCGGCTTGGGTTGCACGCCGGTCGAGGCCGGGGCGCCGCCCTCGCGGCGCATCCGGCGGTTCTCGAGCCACAAGAGCGTGGGGCCCGCGATGTACATCGTGCTGTAGGTGCCCGAGATCACGCCTGCGATCAGGGCGAACGTGAAGCCCTCGATCACGTTGCGCGATCCGACGTTGAACAGGAACAGCACGACGACCGTGAGCAGCACGGTCAACGAGGTCAGGATCGTCCGCCCCAGGGTCTCGTTCAGGGCCTGGTTGATCACGTCGCGCAGCGGCTTCTTCGACTTCGGGAGGATTTCCCGGATCCGGTCGAAGATGACGATCGTGTCGTTCTGCGAGTAGCCGATGATCGTGAGGAACGCGGCGATCATCGTCAGATCGAGCTCGGCCTGCACCAGGTCGAAATGGCGCGCGACCGCCAGGGCTCCCAGCGTCACGAGCACGTCGTGCACGAGCGCCGCGACGACCGCCAGTCCATAGCTCCACTCCGCGAAACGGAAGCGCAGGTAGAGCACGGTGGCGAACGTCGCCAGGAGCAGGGCGCGGATCGCCTTGTCGCGCAGCTCGCCGCCGACCTGGGCGCCGATCACCGCCGACTCGGGGATGGGCGACAGCAGCTCGTAGGTCGCCCCCGCGGAGTCCTTGTGCGCCGTGAACCGTTCGCGGATGGCGCTCTCGATCTCCGCGGGTGAACGCGAGAGCCCCGTGCGACCCGTGAACTGGAAGGCGCTCCTGTGTGCCTTGTCGACGCTGACCTGGGCGTTCTCGATGCCAGCTTCCGTCAGCGCCGCGCGCACGTCCGCCTCGGTGTGGCCGCTCTCGAAGTAGACCTCGCCCGAGACCGGCAACGCACCGTCCGCCGCCGCTCCGACCTTGAGCTCGACCGGGCCGCGCTGGAGCACGTCCGCGAGCGCGCGCCGCACCTCCGTCTCGGCCGCCTGCGCCGCATCGTCGGCGGCGCGCGCGGCCTCGGCGTCCACGGCGCCGGCAGCAGCGCGGTCGTCCAGCTTGGACGTGATGCGGAAGGCACGGTACTTGTCCCCGACCTTGCTGTCGGCGATCACGCGCACCTCGGCCGAGCGGCCGATCTCGCCCGGGATCGAAGCCACCTTCTGACGCATGGCCTCGATGCTCTGGGGCTCCTGCGTGCGCACGGTCAGCGCGTAGCCGCCCATGAAGTCGATGCCGAGCTTCTCCTGGTTCGGCAGGTAGACGAAGAGTCCGACCGTCGAGCCGATCAAGAGCGCGGAGGCGATCAGCGCCGGCCGGATCAGGCCCATGAAGTCGTAGCCCTTGCCCTTCACGAGCTCGCGCATCGTGTAGGGCTCCGCGCCGCGTTGGATGTCGCGGAACATGAGCACCTGGGTCACCACGATCACGGTGAACAGCGTGGTCAGGATGCCCACGCACAGGGTCGTCGCGAAGCCGCGGATCGGGCCGGTGCCGGCCCAGTACAGGATCATGCCCGCGATCAGCGTGGTCAGGTTCGAGTCGAGGATCGTCACGGCCGCGCGCTCGAACGCGGCCTTGGCGGCCTGCGGCAGCTTGAGCCCGCGCGCCAGCTCCTCCCGCAAGCGCTCGAAGATCAGGATGTTGCCGTCGACGGCCATGCCGACGGTGAGCACGATGCCCGCGAGTCCGGGCAGGGTCAGCGTCGCGCCCCAGAAGGCCATGACGCCCATGAGCAGGATCAGGTTCGCGAGCAGGCCCAGCACCGAGAACAGGCCCAGGCGCCGATACACGAAGACCATGAAGACCACGACGACCAGCGTGGAGATCAAGGCGCTGACCGTGCCGGAGGCGATGTAGTCCTCGCCCAAGCTGGCGCCGACGCGCGACTTGTCGCGCAGTTGGGGCTTCATCCGCAGGGAGCCCGAGCGCAGGACGGTGATCAGGTCCTGGACTTCCTTGGTCGTGAACCCGCCGCGCCCGCCGTTGATGATGCCGCTGCCCGGCAGGCGGTCCTGGATTTCGGCCAGCGTGGCGATCTCGCCGTTGAGGACGATCGCCATGCCGTCGTTCAGGTGCGCCTGCGTGAAGTCGCCGAAGGCGATCTTCCTGTCGGCAGCCATCTCGAACGAGACCGCCGGGTAGCCGTCCCGGTCGACCGACATGCCCACCGAGCTCAGGTGCTCGCCGGTGAAGATCCACGAATCGCGCGAGAGCGAGGGGTCGGTCGGGCGCGGCAGGTACAGCGCGATCATCTCGCGCTGGCCGTAGGGGATCTCGGCTTCCTGGCTCTTGATCATCATCGGATACCAGCGCAGGTCCTTGGGAGGCCCACCCTGTTCCGGTGCCAGGTTGTTGAAGTCGTCGATCGGGTCGTCGGGGTGCTGCGCGCGCCACTCCATCATGCGCTTGCGCTCGACCTCCAGGTCGCTGCCCAGCGCGCGCACGTCCTCGGGGCCGGCCGCGATGAAGAACTGCATGTCGCCGACGTTCTCGATCGCGCGCTGCAGCTCGTCCGAGGACAAGAGATCGACCAGGGCGCCGGCTTCGTGCGCCGCGGCCTGGGTGCTCTCGTGGCCGCGCTTGAGGCCGGTCAGCGTGGTCCCGTTGCGCGACGCGTACAGGATCTTCTCGGTCCCGATCTGCACCGTGCCGCCGTTCAGCGAGTAGGCCTTGAGGACCTGGGGCTGCGTCCCGTCGAGCACGAGCGCGGTGGCGTCGGCCGCGATCGGTGCCGCGAGCGGGGCACCCGGCACGGCGGCGCTGAACTCCGCGGCGCCCGGCACCTCGATGACGAGCGAGTCCGAACCCTGGCTGCGGATCGAGATCTCACGCACGCCCTGCGGGTCGAGGCGCTCGTGGATGATCGACTTCATCTGCTGGAGGAGCGCCTCGCGCTCGAAGTACTCCGCTTCGCTGATGAGGCCCTTCTTGAAGGCGTCCTCGAAGTCGAACTGGTAGACGAGCCGCGTGCCGCCCTGCAGGTCGAGACCCAGCCGGAACGGCTTGTTCCCGAGCAGCAGGGGCCCGAAGATGAACGCCAGCGCGACGAGCAGCAGGGCGACGGTCAGGGTGGTCTTGCGACCGAGGTTCTCCGTCATGGGAGCGTGGGAGCGGCGGTTCGGGCGGGTGGGGGAATTCGCCCCGGGCCGGTGCGCCGCGGCGGCGCCCCCCGGGAGCACGCGCGCGGACCGTTCCCGGTCCGCGCGGCGTGGGACGCGCCCTGCGGCCACGCGGGCCGCCGGGCGCGCGGGATCAGACCTTCGCGGTGACCTTCTTCTCGTTCGGAGCGGGCGCAGCCGGCTCCGCCGGCGCCTCGGCGGCGGTGGCCGCGCGCATCGCCTTGTCGAACTCGCGCTCGCGCCGGACCTTCTCGCCGAGGAGCTCCTTGAGGCGCGTCTGCTTGCCCACGCGGTCGCGCAGGAAGTAGAGCTTCGCGCGGCGCACCTCGCCGCGCCGCGTCACGACGACGTCCTTCACGCGCGGGCTGTGGAGCGGGAACGTCCGCTCGACACCCTCGCCCTGCACGATGCGGCGCACGATGATGTTGCGCCGGATGCCGCGTCCCCGGTCGGCGATGATCGTGCCGATGAAGAGCTGGACGCGCTCCTTGTCGCCTTCGCGGATCAGGTAGTGCACCTCGACGGTGTCGCCGATGTGCACCGGGGGCAGCGCGCGCTTCCCGTTCTCAGCCTCGAGCTTTCCGATCAGATCCATGGGTGTCTCGCGGCTCCGACCCGGAGCCGGCCTCGTACGTCGATGGGGCCTCCGTCCGGAGGCGATGGTGGGGTTCGGTCGCCGCGCGGCGGGGCCGCAGCGCGGGTGTTCGGTGGGGGAGGCGCGTCGGTCAGGGCTCGCGCCGCGCGGTCGGGTCCGGGTCGCGGCGGACCGGCTCGCGGGGGCCGGCGCCCTGCGCCGGCGGCGCGGGCGGCTCGTTGCCGGGCCGGGCGAGGTCGGGGCGGTTGAGCCGCGCGCGTTCGCGCGCGTTCGCGCGGCGCCAGCGCTCGATCGCGGCGTGATCGCCGGAGAGCAGCACGGGGGGCACCTCGCGGCCGCGCCACACCCGCGGACGGGTGTAGTGCGCGCAGTCCAGCTCGGTGGCGCCGGCGGCGAACGAGTCCAGGGCCGCCGAGCGCTCGTCACCCAGCACTCCGGGCAGGAGCCGCGTGGTGGCCTCGGTGATCGCCAGGGCCGCCAGCTCGCCGCCCGCCAGCACGTAGTCGCCGATCGAGAGCTCCTCGAAGCCGAGGGCCTCGATCAGGCGCGCGTCGAAGCCCTCGTAGCGGCCGCAGAGCAAGAGCACCCGCTCCTCGCGGGTCAGCTCCTCGGCGTGGGCCTGGCGGAACGGGCGTCCGGCCGGGCACAGCGCGATGCGCCGGAACGGGCCGTGGCGCGCCTCCAGCCACTCGACGGCCTCGGCGATCGGCTCGGGCCGCAGCACCATGCCGGGGCCGCCGCCGAAGGGCCGGTCGTCGACGCTCCGGTGCCGGTCCCGGGTGAAGTCGCGGAAGTCGATGGTTTCGATCCGGACCTTGCCCTTCTCCTGCGCCACGCGCAGGATGCCCTCGGAGGCGTAGGCCTCGACGGCTTCCGGGAACAAGGTCAGGATGGCAAAGAGCGTCACGATCGCTCGTGCGAAAAGGCTCGAAAGCGTAGGAAGGGCGCGGGTTAGCGTCAACGGTGAGGCGCGATGTCCCGCGCCGGACGGCGCCTGGGGGTCGAGGAGCCAGGACCCGTGTTCACCGGTCTGATCGAGGCCCGCACCCCGATCCGGAGCCTGGAGGCCCGCGGGAATGGCCTGCGGCTCGCCCTCGCGGCCCCGCCCGCGGGGCTGGAGGCGGCGCTCGGCGCCAGCCTGGCCGTATCGGGGGCCTGCCTGACCCTGGTCGGCCGGGCCGATCCGACCACGGGCGCCGCGGCACCGGTGGGGGCCGCGGACGCGCATCTGTGCTTCGACCTCAGCGCGGAGACCCTGGCCCGGACCTGGTTCGGGCGCGCGCGGCCCGGGCGGGTCGTCAACCTGGAGCGCGCGCTGCGCCTCTCGGACCGGCTCGACGGCCACCTCGTGGCCGGGCACGTCGATGGGCTGGGCCGGGTCCTGGAGGTCGTCGACACGCACGACGGCGGACGCCGGATGCGCTTCGAGGTCGACCCACACCTCGCGCTCTACCTGGTCGACAAGGGCAGCGTGACGCTCGATGGGGTCAGCCTGACCGTGGTCGAGCCCCACGGCGCGCGCTTCGACGTGGCCGTGATCGAGAAGACCCTGGAGTGGACCAGCCTGGGCTTGGCGCGGCCCGGCGACGAGGTCCACGTCGAGGGCGACCTGATCGGCAAGTGGGTGCTGCGCGGGCTCGCGGCCGAGAGCGGCCTCAGAACGCGCTGAAGAACACGCTCGTGAAGGTCGTGATCGGCGCCGCCTCGCGGTACTCCTCGAGGCTGCGCGACACGATCTGCAGTGCCAGCTTGAGTTGCTGGTAGATCTCGTCCTCCATGACCAGGCGGCCCAGGCTGCCCTGGCCGCTGCGCAGCGTGCTGGTCATGAACGCCACGTCGTCCGTGATCGCGCGGAAGTTCTCGTAGACCTCGGGCCGCACGATCAGGGCGCCGATCGTGCCCTCGCCGCGCGCCACGCTGGCCATCGTCTCGCGCACGTCCGCGGCCAGCGCGTCGTCGTTGATCAACGTGCCGGCCAGGCCGCGGCCCTCGTCGATCTTGCGCGTGATCGAGGCCACGCTGGCGGCCGCGGAGGCGATCTCGGCGGCCAGCGAGGGATCGGAGACCAGCCGTCCCAGCGCGCCGTCGCCCGTGCGCGCCTCGGTCGCGAGGCGCGTGGCCTCGTCGAGCAGCTCCGAGAGCTTGCGCGCCGCCGCCGACAGGTCCGTGAACAGAGCGTCGTCGGTCAGGAGCCTGCCGACCGTGCCCCGGCCGGCGCGCGCGTCGGCCGTGATCGCGCGGGCGTCCTCCAGGGCGCGCGCGGCGGCGCGCACGGCCTCCTCGACCTCGTCGGCCAGCGCGGCGTCGCCGAGCAGGCGGCCCAGCGCGCCCTTGCCCTCGCGCAGGTCGATGGTGACCTGCTCGATGTTGTCGAGGATGCGGCTGATGCTGGCCTCGCTGTCCTTGACCAGGCCGGTCACGCGATCGAGCAGGCCCCCGGCGACCACCCCGAACAACTCGCGCCCGGCGGGAATGCGCTGCGCGCCGGCCGGCCCGGGGTCGATCCACAGGTTCTTGCCGCCCAAGAGCGTGGCGTCGCGGATCTCGATCGTGGCACCCTCGCGCAGCACCAGCGGCTCGTAGAGCGAGGCCGTCAGCACGATGCGCTTCTCCTGCGGCGCGTCGGGATCGAACGTCAAGCGCTTGACGCGGCCCCAGCGCATGCCGGCCACCAGCACGGAATCTCCCTCGCGCAGGCCGTTCGTCTCCTTGAAGTAGGCCGACAGCTCGGGGCGCTCGCGGAAGGGCGTGAACTCGGTGAGGAACAGCGTGTAGTAGCCCAGCACGCCCAGCGTGACGAGGAAGAAGAGCCCCAGGAGGACGGTGCGCTGGCTGGACATCTCGGATTCCCTCTAGTCGGGGTCCTTCCCCAGGAACTGGACGAGGCGCGGATGGTCGGAGGCGAAGAACTCGCGCGGCGGCAACTGCACGAGCACGCGCCCCTTCTCGAGGAACAGCACCTCGTCCGCCACGGTGCGGATGCACCGCACGCGGTGCTCGACGAGCAAGGCCGTGACGCGCAGGCGCTCGTGCAGCTCGCGCAGGAGGTCGTTGATCGACTGCGAGATCTCGGGGTCGAGCCCGGCATTGGGCTCGTCGTAGAGCACGATCTCCGGGTCGGTGATCAGCGCGCGCGCGAGCCCCACGCGCTTCTTCATGCCCCCCGAGATCTGCGCGGGCAGCTTGTCCCAGGCGTCCGGGATGTGCACCAGCTCCAGCTTCTCCTGGACCTTGCGGCGGATCTCGGCGTCGGGGAGGCGCGTGTTCTCGCGCAGCGGCAGCGCCACGTTCTCGCCCACGGTGAGCCAGTTGATCAGCGCGCCCTCCTGGAACAGGAAGCCCATGCGCTTGCGCAGGTCGGACAGCTCGTGCTTCGAGAGGCGCGCCACGTCGCGGCCCTCGACGGACACGACGCCGGCGTCGGCCTTCAAGAGCCCGATCACGTGGCGCAGGATGACCGACTTGCCCGTGCCCGAGGGGCCCATGATCGCCAGGCAGCGGCCGCGCGGAACCTGGAAGGAAAGCCCGTCCAGGACCTTCTGGGCCCCGAAGCTCTTCCGCACGTCGCGGAGCTCGATGACGGCTTCCGCGGTCGGGCTCACGATTGGTACAGCGCCCACGTGATGAAGTAGTTCGTGACGATGATCGCGATGATCGAGTCGCGCACGGCCGAGCGCGTGGCCTGGCCCACGCCCAGCGCGCCGCCCGAGGCCCGCAGGCCGGCCGCGCAACCGATGACGGCCACGATCACCCCGAAGACGAACGACTTGAAGAGTCCGCCGTAGACGTCCTTGGGCAGCGGCAGGATGCGACCGGGGTCGCGCAGCGCCTCGACCGCCGAGTCCAGGTAGAGCTGGTAGCTGACGTTGAGCTGGGACTGGGCCACGAAGCCGCCGCCCAGGATCCCGACCGTGTCGCACAGGATCGTCAGGAGCGGCGCGGCGATCGCCAAGGCCACGACGCGCGGCAGGATGAGCAGCTTCACGCGATCGACGGACAGCACCTCGAGCGCCGACAGCTCGTCGCTGACCGACATCGTGCCGATCTCCGCCGCCATGGAGCTGCCGGCCGCGGCCGCCAGGATCGTGGCCGTGATGAACGGGCCCATCTCGCGCGCCATGGACAGGGAGACGATCGTGCCGATCTGGTCCTGCTGCCCGATGCGCGCCAGCTCGATGCCGGTCTGGAGCGCCACGATCATCCCGATGAACGTGCCGACGACCAGCACCACGTGCACGGTCTGGAGCGCGCTCTGGTAGATCTGGTCCGCCACGAGCCGCGCGCGCGCCGGCACGTGGTGCAGGCGCGCCAGCACCGAGCCGAGCAGCTCGAGCTCGTAGCCCAGGCCTTGGGCGATCGTGACCACGGGTCGCAGGATGTTCATGGCGCGCGAGCCCGTACCGTAACGGCGTCCGAGCCCGGTTCCACCGCGCGCGCGGGATCCGCCTCCCCGCGCTCCATGGGCCAGCCGGGTCCGGGCAGCGCCGGGAGCAGCAGCCGGAACCCCGCGGGATCCACGCGCCAGCGCAGCAGGCCGAGGAGCACCGACGTCTCGCGCCAGTCCTCCCCGGGCCGCGTCCCGGCGCGCGTGCTCCACAGCAGGGAGAGCGAGCGGCGGTCCTCGAGCTCGTCCCGCTCACGGCGGTAGAGCCCGAGCCAGGAGCGCTCGCGCACCAGGCCGGCGCGGCGCTCCTTCGTGTAGAGCTCCCAGATCCAGGCGTACATGGCGTCGATGTCCGGCGTGCGCCACAGGGGATTCAGCGCCGGGAAGGCCGTGCGCATCTGGTCCTGGTTGCGGCGCTCGACCTGGAACAGCGGCCAGATCTTGCCGTAGGTCTCGACGTTGCCGAGGTCGTCACGGCGCTCCCAGTTCTGGACGAAGGGCACGATGTTCACGCCCGAGCGCTCCGCGTCGGGGTAGACCTCGCGGCGCTCGTTGAGGAACGGCCAGCCCCACCAGGTCGAGTCCAGCCCGTCGCCGCGGTAGTTGGCCCAGAACGGCCAGAAGCGCGTGCGCTCCTGGTCGGCCCGCGGGTCGCGCATGACGCGCACGATCGGCCAGGGCGCGTCGACCGCGCTGTAGCCGGTGCGCTCGTTCGAGGCCCAGCCGAAGAACGGCCACAGCACGGTGTGCGCGCTGTACCCCCCGGGCGTCGAGGTGTGTCCGTAGAACGGGAAGACCATCCACTTCGTCTCGTGCGCCTCGGGCGGCAGGGCCAGGTTGTTGCGCTGCCACAGGAAGAAGGGCCACAGCAGGAACCAGCGCTCGTAACGGCCCTCGTAGACCGAATTCCCCACCAGCGGCCACACGCGCCAGCTCGGCCCGCCGGCGCCGTACGACCAGGAGAAGATCGGCCAGATCACGTGCTGGGTCACGCGCCCGCTGCGCTCGGTGCGCGCCCACAGCGGGAACAGGATCCACTCGATGCGGTCGTAGGAGAGGAAGGTCTCCATGACCCCCGCGAAGGGGAAGACCGCGCGCAGCGTGCGCCCGTCGGCGCGCTTCGACCAGTAGATCCCCGGCAGCGTGAAGATCGTCCACTCCTCCGTGCCGTCCTCCGCGCGGCGCGAGTCGTAGCGCGCCACGGGCAGGAGCTGCCAGACGCTCTCCTCCTCGCGGTAGCTGGCGTAGCCGAAGGGGGTCAGGAAGCGGTCGAGCAGCGCCTCGTCGGTGCGGGTCCGGATCGTGAGCGGCCGCAGCGCGACCTCCTGGAAGGCCGCGCCGCGCACCGGGCGCCGGGTGCGGATCGCGCCGCCCAGCGATTCGACCTCGACGCCCCCGCCGGCCATGGCGTGCTCGGACCACAGCGGCGCCAGATTGCGCTCGGTGCCGTCGGTCGCGCAGCCGGCGCACAGGGCCAGCGCCACGGCCGCGCTCCGAGCGGATCGCGCCGCCCCGCCCGCCGTCGTTCGCCCCTCGAGCACGCGCGGAGCATCCGCGAAGCCGACCCCGCAGGGCAAGCGCGGCGCGCTCGCTTTCGACCTCCCGGCCTCGTAGCTTGCGCGCCCCGACGCGCGCCATGAAGACGGTCCTCTCCGGCATCCAGCCCAGCGGCCGCCCGCACCTGGGCAACTACTTCGGCGCCATCCGCCGGCACGTGGCGCTCAGCGCCGGCACCGACACGTGCCTGTTCTTCATCGCCGATTACCACGCGCTCACCACGAGCCGGGACGCGGCGGCGCTGCGCGACGCGACGCGCGACGTCGCGCTGACCTACCTGGCGCTGGGGCTCGACGTGCAGCGGGCGGCGCTGTTCCGCCAGAGCGACGTCCCCGAGGTCCTCGAGATCGCCTGGCTGCTCGGCTGCTCGACGGGCATGGGCCTCTTGGAACGGGCGCACAGCTACAAGGACAAGGTCGCCAAGGGGATCGTGCCCAGCGTGGGCCTGTTCACGTACCCGGTGCTCATGGCGGCCGACATCGTGGCCTACGACTCGGACCTCGTGCCGGTCGGGAAGGACCAGATCCAGCACGTCGAGATGGCCCAGGACATGGCGGCCTCGTTCAACGCCGTCTACGGGCCCGTGTTCCGCCGCCCCGAGGCGCTGGTGCCCGAGGAGGAGCACCTCGCCAAGGTGCCCGGCCTCGACGGCGAGAAGATGAGCAAGAGCTACGGGAACGACCTGTGGATCTTCGAGTCGGGCAAGAAGCTGCGCGCGGCCGTCAACCGCATCGTGACGGACAGCGCGCCGCCCGAGGAGCCCAAGGATCCCGCGAAGCTCCTGCTCTTCCGCTTCCTGGAGCTGTTCCTGGAGCCCGCCGAGCTCGAGGACTGGCGCGCCCGCGTCCGCCGCGGCGGTCCCGGCGCGCCCGGCTACGGCCACCTCAAGGTCCGCATCGCCGAGGCCATCGAGGCCCGCTTCGAGCCGGCCCGTCGGCGGCGCGAGGAGCTGCTCTCGAACCCGGCCGAGGTCGAGGCGGTCCTGGCCGACGGCGCCCGGCGCGCGCGCGAGCGCGCGCAGGCCGTGCTGGAGCGCGCGCGGCGGGCGTGCGGGTTGCGCTGAGCCGCCCGCGCGCGCCGCGCGGGTGTGGCGCCGGGGCGCTCGGGGTGGCACAACCTCCCGCGCCCGGACGCGGCCGCGTCGGGCCCGAGGAGCGGACCATGACCGAATCGATGCGCAGGGATCCTGAGTGGCGGGCGGTGGGATCCCTGGGGCTCGCGGGCGCGCTGGCGCTGTGCGCCGCCTGCGGTGCGCCCGGCGCGCAGTCCAAGTCGAGCTCGGCCTTCGCACCGCCGCCGGATCCGAACGCGCCGCCGCCAGCGGGCGTCGTCGAACGGCAGCCCAAGCCCTGGACGAAGCGCTTCCTGGAGGCGGGCGTGCTCGTGGCGGACGAGATCCGGATCGAGGGGCCCGCGCCGCTGCTCGAGCACGTCGTGACGCGGCCCGAGACCGGTCTCCACGACGTCGAGGTCAAGACGCTCCCGGCCGGATTCCAGCAGACGATCACCGTGCGCGCCGCCGGGGCCGAGGTGCGGGCGCAGATCGACCAGCTGGCGCTCTCGGCGCTGCGGCGCATCGTGATCCTGGAGCGTCCCGGCCCGGTCGACGTGCTCGTGATCGCGGGTGGCGACGTCTACTGGAAGGATGGCCCCAAGGCCGATCCCGTGCGCGCGCAGAGCGTGCGCATCGAGGGCCGGATCGAGCGGTGAGCGCGCGGCGGGCGAGCGGCGGTCTCCTCTCGGCGGCGCTCCTCGTCGCGGGCTGCTCGATGACCCGCGTCGTGGAGGTCCCCGAGGGCCGCAGCCCGTACGACCGCGTGCCGGACGCGCTGATGGCCGACTTCCGCGCGGCGCGCGAGCGCTTCGTGCGCGGCGATCACGCCCCGGCGCGCGCCGGGTTCGAGCGGCTCCTGGTCCGTGCGCCGGACGTGATGCCCTTCGGCGTGTGGTGGCAGGAGTCCGAGGCCTGGCTCTCGGATCCACAGACCTTGCGCCGTCGCAGCGAGGAGCGCGCCGTGCTGGCGCCCGGCGTCGTCTCCGAGCTGCTCGCGGCGCGCGCGCAGACGGATTCCGCCGCGGCCGAGGCCTGGCTCGCGCGGGCCGAGGCGCGCGATCCCGACTGCGTGTGGGTCCACCATGCGCGTGCGTTCCTGGCGCTGCGCGACGGCCGCATCGACGAGGCGCGCCTGGCGCTGGAGCGCGCGTTGGCCTCCGATCCGGGACACCTCCCCGCGCGCCGGCTCGAGGTGCGCATCCTGGTGCGCGACGGCGCCACCGAGGCCGCCCGCATGCGGCTCTCGGGCTGGCTGGAGCGCGCCGCGAGCGACCCGCGCGTGCTGCCGGGCGAGGTCGCCGAGGCGCGCCTCGACGCCGCGCTCCTGGCGCTCGCCACCGACGACATCGGGCGCGCCGAGCACGAGCTCGACCTGCTCGACCCCGAGCAGGTCGAGGCCTGGCGCCTCGCCGCGCTGCGCGCCTGCGTGGCGCGCGAGCGCGGCGACGTCGCCGGGGCCCGGCGCTACGTGGACGCTGCGCGTGCGCAGGCTCCGCGCGAGATCCTGCCGGCGGTGCAGGAGGCGCTGCTGTTCGACGAGGGCGGGCGCGACCCGTTCCGCGCGCGCGCGGCCTGGGTCGTCGTGCGCGAGCTCGCGGCGGGCAGCGACGACCTGGCCGGCGCCTTCGAGACGCTGCGCGCGCGCGTGCGGCTGGAGCGCATCGACCGCCAGGCCGCCGCCGCCGAGCGTGCGGGAGCCGCGCGTTGAGGTGCGTGATCCAGCGCGTGTCCGAGGCGCGCGTGGTCGTCGAGGGCCAGATCGTGGGGGAGGTCGGTGCCGGGCTCCTCGTGCTGGTGTGCGCGCTGCGCGGCGACACGCCGCGCGAGGCCCGTCGGCTCGCGGAACGCGTGGCGGGCTACCGCGTGTTCCCCGACGCCGAGGGGCGCATGAACCTGTCCGCGCTCGACCGGGGGCTCCCGATCCTGGTCGTGAGCCAGTTCACGCTCGCGGCCGACGGGCGCAAGGGCCGCCGGCCGTCGTTCGACGCGGCCGCGCCGCCGGCCGAGGGGCGCGCGCTGGTCGAGTGCTTCCGCGCGTCGCTCCAGCGGCTTGGGATCCAGACGGAGGCCGGCGTGTTCGGGGCCGCGATGCGCGTCGAGCTCGTCAACGAGGGCCCCGCGACGTTCGTCCTCGAGGACCCGCCCCAGGCCGCTCCCGGGGGCGCTCCGACGTCCCAAGTGGTTGCTTGACGGGCGGTTGGCGCGGACCCACAATCCCGCCCCCCCGCCGCGGCCTCCCGCCCCGAGCCGGCGCCTCCCCTCATGACGCCCGCCCCCGAGACGATCACCAAGAAGGAACTCGTCAACCGCATCGCGGAACAGACCGACCTCACGAAGGTGGTCGTCAAGGACGTCCTGCAGAAGTTCCTCGACGAGATCATCGACGAGCTCGCCCAGGGCAACCGGCTGGAGTTCCGCGAGTTCGGCGTGTTCGAGGTGCGCGTGCGCGCCGAGCGCGTGGCCCAGAACCCGCGCACGCTCGAGAAGGTCACCGTCCCGAGCAAGCGCGTCGTCAAGTTCAAGGTCGGCCGCACGATGCGCGAGAAGGTCTGCGAGGAGGAGCCCAAGCCCCGCTCGCAGCCCAAGGCCAAGGCGCCCGAGCCCTCCAAGCCTGCGTCCAAGCCCGCCGCCCCGCCGCCGGCGCCCCCCCCGCCCAAGCGCCCGCCGCCCTCGAACTCGCCGTTCTGACGGAGTCAGACTCCACTCCGCCGTTTTCGCGCTCGGAGCGCGCGGCACTCGGCTTCGACGAGCCGGTCGCGTCGAGCGAGCGGCTGGCGGCGTCGTCCCGCCCCGGCGAGGCTGCCGCGCGGGCCCGCGGCGCGGGCGGTGAAGGCCAGGCCTTGGACCCGGACGGCACCACGGGGGCGAACCAGAATCGGGAGACGCGGGTGCATGGGTCGCAGTGCCAGATCGTGCGACGGTTGAGGCCACGGTTCAGGACGGCCTGCGCGAGCGGGCTGGGTGCGCGCCGGGTCGAGGGGCGAGAACGGCGGAGTGGAGCCTGACTCGGTACGATTCGCGACGTCCTTTCCATGACCCCGTCGGACGCTCGCTCGCAGTCGCGGATCGAGGGGCTTTTCGCCGACTGGCTTGCGGTCTCGCGCGGGCCCGAGGCGCCGAGCTTCGAGGCCTTCTGTGCGCTGCATCCGGCGGACGCCGAGGCCCTGCGTGCGCTCAAGGTCACCTGGGACCGCTTCGAGTCGATCGCGCGGCAGCACGGCCTCGGAGGCCCGCGCTCGCTCGATGAGCTCAAGCGGAGCTTCGGCGGCGACGTCGACCCGGCGGTGTCGATCCAGGGACCGGCACCGAAGGCCGAGAGCGGCTCGGGCCCTTCGAGCGAGCTGCTCCAGCGCCTGCGTGCCCACGCGCCAGCGAACTCGCGCTACCGCATCCTGGGCGAGGTCGGTCGCGGCGGGATGGGTGCCGTGCTCAAGATCTGGGACGAGGACCTGCGCCGCACGTCGGCGATGAAGGTCGTCCTCGGGAAGCACGAGGGTCGCGGAGGTGATACGCCCTCTGCCGACGCGCGCACGCTGGGCCGCTTCCTCGAAGAGGCCCAGGTCACCGGCCAGCTCGACCACCCCGGCATCGTGCCCGTTCACGAGCTCGGCCTGGGGGCCGACGGCCGCGTCTACTTCACGATGCGGCTCGTCAAGGGCGAGGATCTGCGAGCGATCTACGGCCATGTGCAGTCCGGCCACGAAGGCTGGAACCCGACGCGTGCCCTGGGCGTGCTGCTCAAGGTCTGCGAGGCGCTGGCCTACGCGCACGACAAGGGCGTGATCCACCGCGACCTCAAGCCCGCCAACATCATGGTCGGGCGCTATGGAGAGGTCTACGTGATGGACTGGGGCCTCGCGCGCGTGCTCGGCGCGCAGGACCGGCACGACATCCGCCTCAAGCCGATCCCGACCTCCTCGCAAAGCGTCGTGGACACCGAGCGCCGCGCCGAGCGTGACGAACAGCCCGATTCGCCGCTGGTGACGATGGACGGCCAGATCGTCGGCACGCCCGCGTACATGCCGCCCGAGCAGGCCCGCGGCGAGGTCGAGGCGCTGGGCCCGCAGTCCGACGTGTACGCCTTGGGCGCGATGCTCTACCAGCTGATCTCGGGCCAGATGCCCTTCGTGCCGCCGGGCGTGCGCGTGTCGGCGCACGCGGTGCTCCTGCGCGTGATCGACGGGCCACCGCGTCCACTCGTCGAGCTCGCGCCGCGTGCACCGGCCGAGCTCGTGGCGATCTGCGACAAGGCGATGGCCCGCGAGGCACGCGCTCGTTATCGCGACATGAACGCACTGGCCGAGGACCTGCGCGCGTACCTGGAGCGGCGCGTGGTCAAGGCGTACGAGAGCGGAACCTGGGCCGAGACGAAGAAGTGGGTGCAACGCAACAAGGCGCTGTCGGGCTCCATGGCGGCGGCGCTGGTCGTCGTCTCGGGCCTTGGCCTCTACGCGAACTCGCAAGCTGCCGACGCCAGGGAACAAGCGCTGCGCGCGGAGCGTGGGGAATCCGAGGCGCGGCT
This sequence comes from Planctomycetota bacterium, assembly GCA_016792805.1. Taxonomy (GTDB): domain Bacteria; phylum Planctomycetota; class UBA1135; order UBA1135; family JACQFD01; genus JAEUHX01. The sequence continues at coordinate 2,212 of JAEUHX010000039.1, read as the reverse complement.
GCAGGCGACGCGTGCGGAGAGCGGGGAGCGCGAGGCCCAGCAGAACGCGCAGACGGCCCAGGGGAACGCCGAGGCCGCGCGCAAGGCACGCGACGAGGCGACGCAGAAGGCGAACGACGTGCTGGCGCTGTCGGCGCAGAAGGACCTGGACGACCTCGTCGCGGAGGCGGACATGCTGTGGCCGGCGCATCCAGAGATGATCGAGCGCTACGAGTCTTGGCTGGCCCGCGCGCGCGAGCTTCTCGAGGGGCGGCCGGAAGCACTCGGTCGGAAGCGCCGTCCGAGCCTCACGGAGCATCAGGCGAAGCTGGCGGATCTGCGGCGCGAGGCGCGGCCGCTCACCGCGGACGAGACCCGCGCCGAGCGCGAGTCGCACCCCAAGTACCCGGAGCTGCAGTCCAAGCTGGCAGAGTTGCTTTGGCAGTCGCGCATGCTCGGCCTGGAGCCCTGGCCGAGCGAGGCCGAGGTCGAGGCAGCGCTGGCGCTGGAGCCGCTGCCGGCGGACGCGGAGGCGCTGAATGCACTGGCCTTGCCGCTCGTGGATCGGGCCACGCCGGTCTACGGGCAGGAAGTGCGCGCCGTGCTGCTCGCGCGCCGCGCGCTCGCGGCGGCAGCCGAGCACCAGCGTTCTGGGATCCGCGACACGGTGGCTTGGGCCCTGCTGCGGGCCGGTCGGTTCGACGAGGCACTGGCCGAGGGACGCACGGCGCTGTCGGAGCCGGGTGGCGCTGCGCTGAAGTCGTCCGCCGCGGACCTGGAGCAGGCTGTCGCCTCCTGGCGTGAAGGCCAGCTCGCGAAGCGCCGCGCGGCCCACGACAAGCTCTCGGAGGACGTGACCGCGCTCACCATGACGGTCAGCGAGCGCCGCAGATTCGAGTTCGAGGAAGAGGAGCAGGCGTGGTGGAACCGACAGCTCGAGAAGCTGGTCGGCGACCTGGAGCAACTGCGCGACCCGGAGCGGGGACTGCTCAACGACGTGCTGGCGGAGCCCTTCGGCTGGGGGGTTGCGAAGCGCCACGCGTTCGCGAAGTCGATCGCCGAACTCAGCGTCGAAGGGGCGGATGCGAAGCGTCGCTGGGACGAGGCGATCGCGGCGATCAAGGCTTCGCCGATGTATGGCGGGCGCTCGATCGAGGCGCAGATGGGGCTGCTCCCGATCGGGGTGGACCCGCACTCGCAACTCTGGGAGTTCGCGCACCTGCAGACGGGCGACCCGGCGGTGCGCGGCGCCGACGGCAAGCTCGTGCTGACGGAAGCGACGGGTCTCGTGTTCGTCTTGATCCCAGGCGGGACGTTCTGGATGGGCGCACAGAACAAGCCCGGGGCGCAGAACCACGATCCGCAGGCCACGCGGGACGAAGGCCCTGTCCACGAGGTGGAACTCAGCCCGTACTTCCTGTCGAAGTACGAGCTGACGCAGGGCCAGTGGCGGCGAATCACGGGCACGAATCCGAGCAACTACCAGCCCCCTTACGGCTGGACGCCCACGGTGTTGCACCCGGTGGAGCAAGTGAGCTGGACGACGTGCCGCCAGCTCATGGAGCGTTTGGGGCTCGCGCTACCGAGCGAGGCGCAGTGGGAGCACGGCGCGCGCGGCTGGACGTCGACGCCCTGGTCGACGGGCGCAGAGCGCGAGAGCCTGCGCGGCAACGTGAATCTGGCCGACCAGACGGCCCACAAGGCTGGGGCGCCGTGGTCCGCCATCCACGACTGGCCGGATCTCACGGACGGCAGTGTCGTGCACGCTGCGGTGGGGAAGTACGGGGCGAACCCGTTCGGACTGCACGACGTGCACGGCAACGTGTGGGAGTGGTGCCTGGACGGATACGACGCAGGCTTCTATGCCAAGAATCCGGGCCAGGACCCCGTGTCGCCGTGGTCCGGCTCCGCCAGCCGCGTGGCCCGCGGCGGCAGCTTCAACCTCTCTGCCTTGTACGCGCGCTCGGCGTATCGCGCCGCCAACACTCCGGGGCTCCAGGACACGTCCATCGGTCTGCGCCCTTCCAGGGCTCTGCACGCTTCAGCTTCACCAGGCCACACTCCGAGGTGATGCGGAAATGCGCCGTCGCGATGCCTGCAGGGCGTCCCAGCCCGGCGTGCATCCCGGCGCCACGACGGCGCACCCGATCCGCAGAGATCCAAGCTGCGACCCTCGGCCCGCCGCTGGAACTCCCACCGGCGCGGTCGTGCACGCAGTACCGAGTCCGGTTCC
>JAEUHX010000036.1 GCA_016792805.1 Planctomycetota bacterium | reverse complement strand
CAGGTCGCAGCTGTGGTCTCCGGCTTCTTTCAGCCGCCACCTCGCGGTGGAAGCCTTGCCTTCGACTTCGAAGCGCCGCTCTCGGGTCTTCAGAGGACTTTCACCTCCGGGTGGAGAAACATGCCAGGCACACCGACGATTCGGCGGCGCATGCGTCGCCGGATGAAGAACCCAGCCACCGATTCAAGAGCACCATCCCGATCGGTATCGCACGCGGCGAGCCCCGCGCCATTGTTCGGCGCGTGCGCCGACCCTGCGGATCGGTTGCTGTGCACGCAGACACCGACGCACTTCCCTTCGAGTGCCGCCAGAAAGCACGGGGGATCCGGAGCCGGCAAGCGGCAGGTTGAGGTCAATCCGGCGGCTCGACCGGAAATTCCGCGGCTCTCCGCGGAGCTGCCTGAGACGATCGGCCGCCCCCACAGTGGGCAAGCGGCCTGTCTCTGAGGCACCCGATCGCGATTCCGATTCATGAGTTTCCTTCCGCAAGAACAAGTTCGCCACGCAATCGACCTGCAAGCCCGTGCGTATCGCCTTCTCCAATGGATGGAGTCGGCGTTGAAACGCGGATTCATCGCGCCAGACGCAGCCAATCGATACGCATCGGAGGAAGATGGCGCGTCGGCCTGGATGGCTCGGCATTGGCTGAACTTCCCGGACGCGGCGCGTCCACAGAAAGAAGACCTCCCCGCATTCTGCCGGCTTTTCTCGACCTTTCTGAAGTGCACATTTGATCTTGAACCGGAGCCTGGGAATCGGCTCTACTCGGAAGACGCACATTGCTTCTGTCCTTGCTGTAGCTTCCTCGTTCGCGCCCCTTACTTGCGCCCGAAGAAAGTGAAGCCGAATGACAAAAAGGTGGCCGACTCGCTTCGGCGGAAGATGCTGCAGGACCTGGCCGCCGACGAAGGTGCGATCTTGGGCGATGAGCCGGCACGACAGCTGATCGCGGATCCCGCACTCCGCGAGCCGATCGGACTCTGCACGTATGCGAGCGATTTATTGCAACGGCTCGAAGGCTCCTCGCAAGGGGCGGCGTCGCTGGCCCTCTGGCGATCGTTCGCCTGGACAATTGAGGGGTCGCCAAAACATGGCTTTCAACTTTCCGCCGATTCGATCTTGGAGGCGAAAGCGCTCTTATGGGTGCGCATCCGGGAGCACATTGGAGATGAGACCTAAGCGATGACTCGTGGAGAATCGAGTCGCGGGGCAGGCGCGGGCGCAATCCCATCTCGGTTGGCTCGCGGGTCGCGGCGCGTGCGCAAGCGCACTCGTAAGGAAGCTGGTCCGTGGGGCTGGCGCGCGCGCACTCACATTTCAGTCAATTCGTGGGGCTGGCGCGCGCGCCAGCCGGTGCGCGCGCGGATGATCGTTCCGACGACCGATTCGAAACCCGGCGGGGCCACGGCCCCGCCGCGCCGGTTGGCGCACGCGCCAACAACACGAATCATAAGTGATTGGTCGTCAACCCCATAAATCATGAGAGGCTAGGAACCAACACAATAAATCATGAAAGGTTAGGAGGCAATCCCACAAATCATTGGGATCTGCAATTCAACCCCAGCAATCAGCAGACTTGGGCTCCAAATCATCATCGGATCTCGGATGCAGTAGCTGCACAAATCATCGGAACTCGAACGCGCCACTCCCACAAAATCACCGAGATGTGCACGCGCCGAACCCACAAATTGGCAAAGCCGCCGCGCGCAGAGAACTCCGACCACCTCGCCAGGGCAAGCGCCCGGCGAGCACACAAAACTCTCTAGCGAGCCGAGCCCGACTTCGCGAGACGCGCTTCCACAGACTTCAATAATGCGCGCGCGTCTCCGAAAAACGGCTGCAGGAACAGCACCGTCTTCAGCCGCGCCCGCGCCGTCATCCAATCTTCCTTCGCCAAGGCATCCTTGGCTTCCTGATACGCAATTTTCGTCGGTGCGATCACCTGCGACTCGAGGCGGTCGATCTTCTCCCGCACGTCGAGGTAGGCGGGGTGGCGCACGTCGAGCGCCTTCAGCGCCACAACCGAGTCTTCCACGCGCCCTTCCAACTCCATGTTCACCGCTTCCTTGTAATCATGCTCGGCGCGCTTTTCCTCGACCTCATGGAGCCGCGCCTCAATCGCCAGCAGATTCTCCTTATCTTTTGTAAGCTCCTTCGCCTTCTGAAGCCGCCGCTGCGCCGCATCGAACTCCCCCTTGGCCAGCAGCATCTGCGCCGCATGCACATGGGAATCCGCTCTCACCTCGAGCTTCATTCGGTCTTCGGCCCCGTCCACGCCGGGGGCCGACGCCTTCAGCAGCTTCGCATCGCGGTATATCCGCTGGGCCGCGTGCCACTGCCCATCCGCCTCGAGCTTCGTCGCGAGCTGCGCGCGATCATTGCCAAGCGTACTTTTCAAATCGGTCAGCAGTTCCTTACTATTCGGCGGACTTACAGGCACGTCGAGCGCGTTCTGCACATCGGTCTTCGCGATGTACGTGTCGCCCGCTTGCGCCGCCCGCAGCCCCGCCTTCCACATGGCCTGCCCCTTCTCCTGGCGCCACTGGAGAATCGTCTTCGCCCGCTCCAGTGAATCGCGCGCATCGATGTTCTCCGGGTCGAACTTCAACGCCTTTTCGAACTGCAAAATGGCGTCCTCATACTCGCGGACGCCGAGCCGATCCTTGCCATCTTCTGTAAGCTTCCGCGAATAGTCGCGCTCCGCCTTCATCAGCCACTGGTGCGCCACTCCGCTGTCGGGCGCCGCCGAGACGACCTCTTGAAACACGTCGATCGCCTTCGTGAACTCTCGCCGAGCCAACAGGATACGGCCGTTCTCGATTTGTGATGCCACATAGGCATCGCGAATCTTGATCTTGAGCGTGCTATCCTGGCGCCCGCCGGCCTCCGCTTGCCGATAGGCCGCGAGCGCCTCGGAAAATTGTGCGTTCTTCATCAGGGCGTCGCCGTCGCGCTCGAATGAGGTCGAGCGGCAGGCGCCCACTCCAAGGAGGAGCAAGAGGCCGAGGCCAGAGGAGAGAAGCGGAGCGCGCAGCGCGAAGCGGGTCGGTTGAAGTCGCATAGCGATTGGAAGGAGTCGGATTCGAGCCTCTCCGACGGCGCAGGTCCAGCGTTGCTTCCCGAGGTTTTTCCGCGTCTCCTCGCAGCGTGAAGCCACCCCACCCGCGCCGAAGGCAGGCGCCCGCGTCAAACCGCCCATGAAAGGCCCCAACGAGCGCTACCACGACCGCGTCGCCCCGATCTACGACGATGTCTACGACCGGAGCCCTTACTGGCGCTACTACCGCGAGCTCACCTGGAAGCAGATCCGCAAGCACCTGCCGCGCACGTCGGGGGCGGCGATCCTCGACCTCGGCTGTGGCACCGGCGAATGGGGGCTGCGCTGCATGGCCTCGGGCTATCGCGTCACCTTCGTCGACCTTTCGAACGGAATGCTCGCCCGCGCCCAGGACCGCCTCGCCCGCGAGCTCCCCGGCAAAGAGGCCCGCTTTCTCCGGGCCGACATCGCCGAGCTTGGGGAGCTGGACGACGGGGCGTTTCAGCTCGCGATCGCCCAGGGCGATCCCCTTTCCTTCACCGAGAAGCCGGCGCGCGCCGTGAAGGAGATCTTCCGGGTGCTGGCCCCCGGAGGTGTCGCCATCGCGTCGGTCGACAACCGCTGCGCCGCCTACGATCACTACCTCGAGCGCGCCGACCTGGAGGGGCTCGAGCGGCTCCACCGGACGGGAAGCACGGAGTGGCTCGCGCGCGAGGCGAGCGAGCGCTTCGAGACCCACGCCTTCCTGCCGACCGAACTCACGAAGCTCTTCGAGCGGGCCGGGTTTGAGGTGCTGGAGCTGGCGGGGAAAACGGCGCTCGACGTGCGCCGCCATCCGGCGATTCTCGAGTCGCCGGCGTCGTTTCGGCGGTGCCTCGCCATCGAGTGGGAATGCCGCAAAGAGCCCGCGTTCCTCGGGCGCGCGGGACATCTTGAAGTGACCGCTCGCCGACCCGCCGAGTAGTGCGCTTCACGTCTTCATCGATTCGAAGAGCACAATTCCGAGGCTACCGAAGAGGATCACCGGCAGCCAAGCCGCAGCGACGGGACCGACGGTCTCCTCAATTCCGAGCTGGATACAGAAAAGACTGAACGCGTAGTAGAGCACGGCGAGGCCGATCGCGAACACCACACCTTCGATCGTCGAACGCTTCTCGATACGCAGCACGCAGGGCAGCCCGAGGAGCGGAAGCAACAGATTCGCAAGGGCGGCCACGAGCGAGGTATGCAACAGAACCTGGATGTGTGAGCTCGACGGATTGCGCCGGGCCAGCGTCTCAAGTTCGCGGAACGAGAGGTAGGTGGGGTCGAGCTGCCAGCGGGCCGCTGTCTCACAATCGGCCGGCGTGAATTGCAGCTCCCGATCCCACCACTGGGGCGAGTTGCCGTCGGCGACCGGCGCCCCCGTGCGGGAGATCGCCGACGTCTTGGCGTCGATGAAAGTCCAGTGTCCGCGCCCGTCTTCGATGAGGTACGTCGCCACGCTGGCGGAGAGCGAGCGCACTACTTGGTCGGCGCCGTGGGCGTAGATCTCGCATCGCTCGCCGCGGGCCTTCTCCGGCCAGTAGCGCGCGAACCGGATGCGCCGGCCGGCGTCGTCGACGAAGGAGAGCTTCTCGACGACGCGCTCGCGCTTACCCTCGAAAAGTAAGGTGTCGAGTTCGGCGGATTCGCGCGCGACCGTGGGAAGCAGGGTCTCGCGAAATGTAAAATGCGTGGCGGCGATGAGCCCGGCGGCGACGAACACGGGAAGGAACCCGCGGGGCAAGCTCACGCCGCTCGCCAGCATGGCCACCGATTCATGCGTTCGGTGCAGGCGCGCCGCCGTGAAGACGGTTCCGAACAAGACCACAAAAGGTGCGTATTGGAAGAAGCGGATCGCCACCTCGCAAAGGTAGAACTTCACAGTAAGCGGAAAGAGCTTCCCGACTAGGTCGAGCTCGCCTGCCGCCTTGAGCGCCTTGCGCGTCGCCATCAGGTTGTCGAAATGTTGCAACTGATGGAGCAGCACAACGAGCCCGGCGCACACGAGCAGCGCCGACGCCGTCGAGGTCAAAAAAATACGCAGCACGTAGCGGTCGAGCTTGCGGATCACCGGCGCACCAGTCGAACGACGAAGAGGAGAGCCATCGCGCCGAGCACGAGCGGCACAATCCAGGCGTTGACATAGGGGTTGCCCTTGGAGCTATTCTCGAGGACCTCCCCCACCTTCGCGAGGGCGAAGCCGCCGAAAGCCACCACAATTCCGACGGCGAAGGCGCCGAGGCGCGTCCCGCGGCGAAGCCAGATCGCGAGCGGCGCCGTGAAGAGCGCGTAGACAAGATTACAGAGCGCACCGGCGACGCGCCGGTTGAGCACGAACACCGCGCGGCGGCGGTTGATCTTGTCGCGCTCGATTCGCTTTTGTGGAATCTCCCCGGGGTGGTTGGCAGCGTACTGGAGCCGGCGCGAGGAGGCGATCCAATCGATCACAAGCCACTCGGAGCGCAGCCACTCGGAGCGGTCTCTCACCCAAGTACCTTCGCTCATGGAGGCGAAGCTCACTTCCAGCGTGAATCGCCGCGCGCTCACCTGGAGCCCCTCGGTGAACGGCTGGAAGCCTTCGATGTGCAAGAGCATTCGCTCCGAGTCGATCTCGAGCTTGGCGCCCTCGGCGCGCCCTTCTTTCTTTAGCATCTCTCCCTCTTCTTTCTTTTGATAACGAATGTACACATCTTTCAGAATGCCGCCCTCCCGCGCGCCCCAGCTCATGTAGAAGCTGCCGTCGGGCGTCTCGAAATGGTCGGTGCCGGGCGGAATATTGCGAATGGTCTGCTCGAAGATCTCGCGCGTGATGCGCGAGCGCTCCATCCACACTTGGGGAATCGCGTAGGACGAAATGTATAGTTGCCCGGCGGAGAGGAGCAGCGCGATGACGATCGTCGGGCCGAGCATGCGCAGCGGGTGCACGCCGCAGGCCTGGCTCGCGAGGTACTCGTTCTCCGCGGCGACGCGGCCGTAGGTGAAGACGACGGCCAGCAGGAGGGCGAGCGGCGTGAGGAGCTCCGCCGAAGGCAGCAAGAAGAGCGGCGCCAGCGAGAGCGAGGTCAGCAGCGGGAAGCCCTTGGAGAGCGACGCTTGGAGCACCGCCGCGAGGCCCACGATGAAGTAGACCACCCCCGCCGCCAGCGCGAGGTTCACGAGCAGCTCGCGAAAGAGGTGGCGTTCGAGCTTCACGCCGCGATCGTAGCGGACTGCCGCCCCGCACGATTCGCGTCGCGCTCGTGCAAAGTGGTGCCCCCATGCGCCGCCACCGCCGCCTGAAGCATCGCCTCCAGTACTTCGCGCTGGCGGGCTCCATTGCGGCGCTGCGGCTCGTGCCCTTTGCGTTGCGCGTGGCGCTCTGCACGGCTGCGGCGCGCGTGGCGCAGGCGCTCGTGTTCGAGGGGCGCGCGCGGACGAACCTACGCGTGGCCTTCGGCGACACGCTCTCGCCGGAGAAGCGCCGCGAGATTCGGCGCGCCAACGCGCGATCGCTCGGACGATTCGTGGCGGAGATTGTGGATTACGACCGGTCGGGGCCGCAGACCGCGGCGCGGCTCGTTCGGCTCGATGAGTCGTTGGCACATCTCGACGAAGCGCTGGCGCTTGGGCGCGGTGTCGTCTGCGTCACGCCGCACTTTGGGAATTGGGAGCTTTTTCCGGCGCACCTCACGGGGCGCGGCTACCGCGGTGCCGTCGTGGGGCGCGCGCCCGCCAACCCTTGGATTGCGGAGCGCTTGCATGGGATGCGTGCGCGATGCGGCGTGGAGACGCTCGAGGCGCTCGGGCCGCCGCGCGCCGTGCTCCGCGTGTTGCAGGCGGGCGGCGTCGTCGGGCTGCTCCCCGATCTCGATACAAAACGTGTCTCGGGAACTTTTGTGAATTTCTTCGGAAAGCCCGCTTATACGCCGACGGGGCCGGCGGCGCTCGCGATCGCCGCCAAGGCGCCGATTGTGACGGCGTATATGATTCCCGAGGAGCGCGGCTATTTATTGACTTTCGAGAAAGCCATTCTCCCAAACCCCGACGCACCACGCCGCGAGGAGATCGAGAGGCTCACCGCGGAGTGGAGCCGGCGCTTCGAGGATCGTATCCGCGCGCACCCGGAACACTGGGTTTGGGTGCATGACCGGTGGGCGACGACGCCGGAAAAGTTGGAAGAGCGCCGGCGGCGGCGGATGAAGGCGTCGGCGGGTGCGTGAGGCCCTGTTGACTGGCTATTAATTGCGCGTTAATGTGGGAACAGTTATTGATGGCAGGCGCCAGAAGACTCCTATTCTCGGCCGCCGGGGCCCTTGGCCCCGGCGACGTCGAGCACACGAGTCTTCGAATTCCCTACGACATTGCGCGCGCTGGACAATCCCAAGCGTGTCTTATGTGTGGCCCAGGAATTCAGGGGGGCGGTATACACGAGCGCTCTGCCACGCCGCGTCCTCGTGTGCGTGGCTGGAGGAGCCGCGCATCCAAGATCAATCTTCGCTGGGCGATGGACGTGACTCATGTGGACTGTGGCCGCGACGGCTGGGCGCACCTGGCGGCCGTGATCGATTGCTGCGACCGAGAAGTGATCGGTTACGAGCTCAGCCTTCGCGCCCGAGCTCGGGAATCCGAGCACGCTCTCGAGGAGGCCTGCATTCGCCGATTCGGAACACTCCGGCCCGACTGCTCGAGCCTCATCCTGCGGAGCGACAAGGGGCTGATCTTCACCAGCAAGCGATTCCGCGCCGCCTACCGGCACTACAGAGTCCAACAGGAGTTCATTACACCGTACACTCCCGAGCAGAACGGGATCGTCGAGCGCTTCTTTCGAAGCCTCAAGGAAGAGTGTGTTTGGCAACGCAACTTCTCAAGCTTCGAGGAGTGTCGGCGCGAGATTCGGCGATGGATCGATTGGTACAATTCAACCCGCCCTCACCAGGCCCTGGGCTATCTTAGCCCCAAGGAGTATCAGCAGAAACAAGCCGCTCTCGTGGCTTGACTTCAGGGGATCACTACAAAGCCTCGTAGAAGTGCTCGACGTGGAAGCAGCGACACGCTGAGCATCGAGGGGCTCACGCGCGAAGGGGCCGCCAACTCGCTTCTCGGCTGCCCTTGAGAGCTTCAGGCCAGCCTTTCCGAACTGCTCTATTCGAGATCCGCGCGAACCTGCTCTCGGTACTCGTTCAATGCGCGGTGGATTCGCATGACATGGCCGGTACCACGAGGCCCGTCCGTGAGATTGCACTCCGAGGACTCAAATCCCTTGGGGTCTAAAAATATCACGAACGCAACCAGGATCTCGGAGAGAGTCTCATCTCGCGTGACCCGGATACGGCGTCGAAGTGCCGCAAGAATGCAGCATCGGTATCGAGCGATGCATCGCTTGCCGGGCGACTGTCTCTCCCCCATTGCGGCATTGAGCTTTTTGGCATCCGATTGATAGTTGGATTCGAACACCCTCTCGCCGTCGGCGAAGACACTGTCGATAATCGCGAGATAATCTCGGCCCACAGCTTCTGCGGCGGGATTCGGCGTCGGTCGCTGGATCCGCTCGGCGTTCGCGGACAAATAATAGTGCTCTCGGGATTCCTGCTTCCGAGAGTTTCCCGCCTTGGTCTTGGCCTCCTTAATCAGCTCACGATTTGTCAAACGCTTCACCCGGTCGGACCAGCGCGGGTTTGCCGGATCGTCGCCCTCGACTACTTCGGTAATCATGTTGAATACCTTGCAGCAGCGCTCCGATTTCACATCTTCACTTAGGGGTCTCGCGGACTCTCGCGAGACCCCAACCGCCACAGCGCGCATGACGCGCCGCAGATTCGTTCCGTGGTCTGCGTCCATAGGTCACTCGGTTCTGAGAACAAAGCGGGTCTTCGGGGGTCGAGACCTGCGGACAGCAGAGAAACAAAAAAGGTCACGGAATCTTCGGTTCCGTGGCAAATCTCGGCGTCTGCGCGCCTCAAACAGGGACTCCGAGCGCACTACCAGCTCGGAATTCACCTCACTTGGCGCGTGTAGCTCGCGCAACCTTGCCAGCGCCCGCGGCAGGACCGGTAGGTGTTGGTTGCTGCTCCTTCTGCGGAGCCGATCCAGGGGCTGGATCTGGAGTCACCTCGGTCACTGCCTTTCGCAAATCACGTGCGAATCGGGCGACCGCAAGCGTCCGAAGGTCGATCTCGTCGGTATTGGTCTTTCGCGGCATCGGAGTTCGTTTCCTGCCCATGAAGCGGGCGAATCTATCGAGCATTAGTTGGAAGTCGAGTCTTGAGTTCGTCCTGTTTGACGAGGACGGCCACCGCTTAGTCCCGGATCTCGCAGCCAAGGCCGCAAGGAGCGGACCGCTTCAGATCATTGAGGCATGGCGGTGATGATGACTTCCGCGCGACGCGGAACGATGAATCTCCCGGTGCCGATAGGAAACATGAGTGGACCAAACCGCTCCATACTCCTTGCGCCGAGCGCACATGTAGAGGAGCGCGTGGTCACAGAAATCGTTGATGGAAGATTGACAGCGGGTCACGTCCGCTGCTTTGTCATTCCCCCTGAAGCATCGAGAGCAGCCTCTCATGTGCCGCTCGAATCCTGGGTTGAGGGACTTCCTTCCGAGCCCCGGAATCCACGATGGAGAAGAGCGCCATTCGCCAGGCACGAAGCACTTTCGTGGAGATATGGGTCTCTTCGAGTTGCCCAGAGAAGTACCTTCGGAGCGCCTCGGCTGCAGGCCTGTCTTCCTGCTCGAGGCGACTGAGCCATTGTGATGCGAGGGAGTACATGAACTCCTTGGACACGAGCTTGTCGTTGGCGAGACGCTCGTATCCGTTACGAATGGTTCGTTCTCTGCGAGTGGAGTGGTCGTCTGGTTCATGGTTGGTGCCACGCTTTTTTGCCACTGGGGTTTCTCTCGACAACTTCCGGACGCACAGTTCTAGCGGCACTCTAGAGAAGCTCCGAAAGCTGCGCAAGAACGCATCACAGCGCCCGATGCCTGTACTCCCAAGGCACATTCCGCAGATGCAAAGGGACAGGGAATCCTGAGGCCGGGCCTCCATCGTGATGACCCATAGTCGTCCCGCAATCGAATGGATGGCTCTCTACCCGCCATGCCGGCAGTCGGCTGATACACCGAACCCCAGCCCCAAGAACGCTCATTCTGCCGGCTCCCGGAAGTCGAAGGAGGGATGGGACCAATGAGTTCGAGAGTAAGGGGGAGGATCATGGCGAGACGAAAGCAGCGTCCGAGCACGCGCAAGAAGCAACCGCAGATCGATGAGACTGAGCTGCGAGTTCGCGCGCTCGGACGATTCCTCCAGGATCTTAGAAGGGCCACTCCGAAGGCGCGAGGCAAGCACCGTCCGAATTGACTGTCTACGAGGCGTGAAAGAGTTAGTGGGCTGCGCTTCGAGCGCTGTACGCGCGCGATCGAGAGATCTGCATTCGATGGGTCCACTCTCCGCGCCCAGCGGACTGCGCCCCTCTAACAGAAGCGGCCCAGACATTGACCGTCCGGGCCGCGTCTCTCAGAGTCAAGATTGCTGTTCAGGCGCTCATCTCGTTCGCTTGGTCCCGGACGCTCACTTGATCCCGCTCGAAGCGGTCAGCGATCGTGCGGTCGCGATCCGTGCGGCCACTCTTGATGTTCCCTCGGTCGGGTCGGTCCCGGTCCGAGGAGTTTCGGTCGAATCGGTCATCTGCGAAGTCCCGATTCAGCCGGTTCTCTAAGCGCTCACGACCACGGCAGGTGTCGCTCGCACGATCGCGCAAGTCAATGCGATCGAGAGGGGCGACCCGCGTTGCCATGCGCTCATACGCGAGGTCAGCGCGATTCGTGGTCGAGAAATCGAAATCGCGGGATTCCGACGCGGGAAGGAGGAAGAGAGAGAAGGAGAGCGCCGAGGCGAAGAGGTTGAGGCTCATGACTGTGGTCGGGCTGAAGTAGCGGTTGGAGAGTTGGAGACGTGGAAGCGATTAGCTGTGCCGGCGAAACCTGTGTTCCCGATTCGTCGTCTTGGCGACGCGGCGCCGAGGTGAGTGGTGTGTCCTGTGCATTCGCTTCGCCGCGGCGTGCGCGAGAGCGGAGTGCTCGAGGTGGAGAGTCCAGTGCGTGATCCCGTCGTGGTGCCGCCTCTCGTGGAGCGAACCGTGAACGACGACGAATCCAGCGTGGGTCAGCTCTGCGAGTGCCAGGAGCCCGTGCTCCATGGCGTCGGATCGAAGGGTGAAGATGCGCATGACCTTGAGCTCCTTTGGAGTATCGTTTCGAAGGTGGACGCTTTCGGCATCCACAAGCTCTGGGACATCGGCGCGATGGAAAGGGACATGTAGATCTCCGAAATCCGCGAGATGTGCGTCGAGTCACGCGGGATCGCGCGAGCCCGCGAGTGCGCCGAGACCTTTGGCTAGCCGAACTGTCCGCAGCGGTCGGAATCGAGACAGGCGCTTAGCACGACGGCGTCGGATCTCGAGATCACATCCTTCTCCTCCGACCTCCGGCCCTCCAAGAGACTCCGATGAACCCGAACACCTACCTACTTCTCATCATCGCAGCCATTCTCCTTGTCGGTGGAATGCTCGGCGCACTAGTCGTCGAAGTGATCGATCTGTTGCGTCACGCCCATCCTCATCCCCAGAAGGTGACTCATGCCGGCAAGTCGCCATCGCGGTAGTCTGCCGGTCCGCATGCTGGGCCACGGGTGATGCTGAATACTCAGGCGGCCACTCGAGAAATCGGGTGGACCGCCTCAGTTGCTTCAAGACTGGAAGGGGAATACGCCGGCAAGAACGTAACGGATCTACAGATCTCCTTCGTCGAGCCGAACGATATTACTGATCCTCTTTCCGTCGGATCTGCACTGGTAAGTTGAGATGACACACAGTCCTATTACACCCTCTTTCCGTTCCAGGTTCTCAAGCGACTGAAGCGATGCGCTACCCATCGACCATCGAGTCTACCGACGAGCGATACTCAACCACTTCATTCAATCCAATGTCAATATTTTTTGATATGGCAATATATTGTACATCATTCTGATGATCGACACTCTCGCGTTGAACGCTGATAGATTCCAAACTCGCGCAGTATTGGATGGCTCCTCGGAGACCCGTCGTCCATCCCCAGCTTGCTGGAGCACAATTCATGAGATAAACCCCTGCCTCCATGGATGCGGCTTTCGACACGAGAGACTTCAGATCGAATATCAATGCAGCATATTCAAATTCATGGCTATCGAAGTGGATCGCAACATACACTTCATCCGTTCCAACCAGACGGATTCGGCGCACTTGCGTATTGAAGTTAGAAGTGAAGCCCAACGTGAGCGACTGGACTTGCGCGGTTATCTTGGCAACTCATTGACCCTCCGCAGCTCGAAGCTAATTTCCTCCGAGGTTCCGGTTATTGTACGAAATCACCGGTAGTTGCGCCTTGCTCGAGACTTGGGTCTGTCTTGGACGACCATCCAACAAGGCTCAGCGAGTGGACCACGGCGATGCGTCGCAACACAAAATTCTTATGATTCTTGATTGATGAAAGCTGCGGGAATCCAAACCCTCATCGCATTTACCACGGCGGGCCGAGGTACTGCGTGACGCGAACAGTCTGCAATGGACCGATCGGCCCCTTCGGTGGTGGAGCAGGGTGTCGATAGCAGCCTCAGGTGGCCTTCGCCGAGGGGGCATTCGGGGACACGAGGAAGCCGAGATAGATTAAAGCTCACTCTTGCATGGCCGCACGAAGAGACATGTCTTGCCGGATTGGAAGTCTCACAGAAAGAGGGCGAGCACCAGAAGGCACCCGGAGCGAGGACTCAAGATACGGCATGCCCATCCGCTCGGCGAAGTTCCTGAGGACGCGATCGACTTCCCGCTCCGAGCGATGAGGCTACGATCCCCGTTCAGCAAGCACGCCTCTGCCTATGTCAGAGGACGGGATATCTGATCGCTTAGGGGACGGCAAGTTTTACGCACCCTGTCCCTAGGAGCCTCCGGCATCGATCTTTCGCGCCCTGTCCGGCCTGGGGCCGGCGAGGAGGCTCGATGCCGTGCCGACTCCGACGTGAGGAAATCGTGACGATTGAAGTCCTTGATTCCAAACAGGTTGCGGCGCGAGCGATCGCTCGCCAGCTCGGCGTTTGCGAGGGCACTGTGCGCTACCACCTGAAGCGCAAAGGTGCCGCCGATGGCCGCTGCGCCAAGCCGTTCGCTGCGCAGGAGTTCGCCCCGGTGATTGAGGCGTGGTTTTCCACGCCGAGCGATCGCCCGGTCAATGTGCGCGCTCTCTACGACAGCCTGGTCGCCGACCACGGGTATCGCGATTCCTACAAATCCGTGCTCCGCTACGTCCGCCACCGATTCGGCGCGCCGCCGATCCGCACTTATCGGCGCGTGGAGACTCCTCCCGGGGCGCAGGCGCAGTCGGATTGGGGCATCTTTCCGCGCGTCGATCTCGGCGCTGGGCCCGAGAGGCTCTCTGCATTTGTCATGACGCTCTCCTACTCTCGGATGCCAGCGATCGTGTGGAGCACACGCGAGGATCAGCTGAGCTGGCTCGAATGCCACAATCGAGCCTTCGAGCGGCTGGGAGGTGTGCCCGCGGTGAATCGGATCGACAATCCCAAGACGGCGATGAGCGCGGGAGCCGGTGCATGGGGCACCATTCATCCGGTCTACGCGGCGTATGCCCGATCGATGGGATTTCATGTGGACGCCTGCGCGCCGCGGTCTCCGGAGGCCAAAGGAAAAGTGGAATCGAAGGTGCGGCTGTCTCGGCGGCTGGTCGACGTGGCCCGAGAGCGTTTTGAGGGAATCGAGGGTCTCCAGGCGCGCAGCGATGAGAGCGTGAGAAAGTGGAGCGAGCGAGCGGTGTGCCCAGCGACCGGCGAGAGCGTCGCCGCCACGTGGGAGAAGGAGCGGGAGCTTCTGCGACCTCTGCCGGCCGTGCTCCCGCAGCCCTTCGATCTCAGCGTGCTGCGGGTCGTGGGGCGAGATGCTTTAGTGAGTTTCGAAAGCCACCAATACTCGGTGCCCTTCGAGTTCTCTGGGCTGACCGTTGAGGTGCGGGGGTGCGCTGGAAAAGTGCAGATCCTGAGCGCCGAGGGCAGGCTGCTGCGCGAGTACCCAAGGGGCACGGCGAAGCGGCTGTGGATTGATCCAAGCTGCTATGAGGGGCAATCGACCGATCGAGTGCTCGCGCCGCCACCGCTGGGCGCGATGGGGAGCCGGCTGGCTGAGATTATTGCAATGCCCGTGGAGCAGAGGCCGCTCGATTTGTATGCCGCGCTGGCGGAGGTGGCCCGATGAGTGCAAAGACACCGGAGCCCAAGCTCGACTTGGATCGCACCAGAGACGCGCTGCTGAGGCTGGGGCTGGAGCAGGCAGCAGGGCGAATTGCCGAGGTGCTCTCGAGAGCGGTGAAAGAGGAGATTGCCCCGCACCGGGTGCTCGATGATTTGCTTTCGGCGGAGATCGCGCAACGCGAGGAGCGGCGAATTCGGACTTCGCTGCGTTTGTCGGCGATGCCCCCAGGCCTCTCGCTTTCCAACTTTGACTGGAGCTTCCAGCCCGACATCGATCGTCGCCGCGTGGAGACGCTGGCGACCTGCTCGTGGATTCGAGAGCATGAGACCGTTTTGCTCCAGGGCCCGCCGGGTGTCGGCAAGACTCACCTCGCCGTCGCGCTTGGGGTCCGCGCGGTGGAGTGTGGATTTTCTGTGGGCTTCTACCACCTAGACGACTTGATGCATGAGCTCAAGCGCGATGCCGAGGTGGCACCCACGCGATTGAAAGGTAAGAAGTACCTGCGCAGCGCCATGCTGATCATCGATGAGGTCGGGTTTCGCGCGCTGACGAGGCTCGAGGCGAGCCTCTTCTTTCGATTAGTGAGCGTCCGCTATCAGCGGAGCGCCACGGTAATCACGACCAACAAAGCGGTGAAGGAATGGCCCGAGGTTTTCGCCGGCGACGAAGTCATGGTGACAGCGCTGCTCGATCGGCTGCTGCACCGATGCCATGTCTTCAACATCAAAGGTCGAAGCTACCGGCTCCGCGATCTGGAGCGCGCAAGCTCCGGATGACGCGCCCGCAGCCGCAGGCGCCCCCATGGGGGCGCCTGCGGCTGCCCCACGCTCCGGAGAACACCAATCTCCCCGAATCCCCAGGCCACTGGACCTCCCCATCCAT
>JAEUHX010000027.1 GCA_016792805.1 Planctomycetota bacterium | reverse complement strand
GGCGGCTTCTGAGCCATACGGCGGGCACGACTGTGCATGGATTCCCGGGCTACGCGCCCGGAGTGCCCATCCCGACGTTGCAACAGATTCTCGACGGCGAGAAACCCGCAAATACGCCGGCGGTGCGCGTCGATCTCGCGCCGGGCACGCGGTTCCGCTACTCGGGCGGCGGCACCACGATCACGCAGCTCGCGATGATTGACCGTTCGAAGCGCACCTATCCGGAGATCCTCGCCGCGCGCGTGCTGGAGCCGCTCGGCATGACCCACAGTACTTATGAGCAGACGCTGCCTCCTGAGCGCCTCGCTCACGCGGCCGTCGGCTACGACGAGGAGGGGCGCGCGATCCCTGGCAAACGCCATAGTTACCCGGAGATGGCCGCGGCCGGACTCTGGACGACGCCGTCGGACCTCGCGCGTTTTTTTCTTGAGCTTGCGCGGGCGCGCGCCGGGCAGTCGAAGAAGATCTCGAGCGGAGTTGCTCTAGAAATGACGACTCCCGTGATCGACGTCGGCGATGGTCCTGGCGGAGATTCCGTCGGGCTCGGTCTTTTCCTTCGAGTGCGAAACGGCGCGCCATTCTTCGGTCACGGGGGCGCCGACGCGGGCTTCCAGGCGAATGCGACGGCGAGCCTCGAGGGCGGGCGCGGCGTCGTGATCATGACGAACTCGGAGAACGGCTTTCGAATCTTCCCCGAGCTCCAGCGCGCGGTGTTCGCGGAATATGGCTGGCCCGGCGCCGAGCCGGAATTTGTGCGCGCGCCTCTCGATCCGGAGAAGCGCGGACAACTGTTGGGTCATTATATATTCGAGCGCACGGAGACGGCGATTGTGGAGAGAAATAGTAAGCTCTTCGCAAGGGTGCCTTTCGTGCCGGAGGCCGAGCTGGTCCCGATCGGTCCCGATCGCCTGATCCACCGGGAGACGGCGGCCGAGCTTCAGGTGCTTGGCGAGGGCACTCTCGAGCTGCGGCGGCCCCCGGCGCCTCCGCGCAAGATCATGCGTATTCCGGACGGCGAACGGCATCCGCTCTTCGCGCTCGAGGCGGGGCAGTTCGATGCCGCCGTCACGGCGTGGCGTGCGCGGCTGGAGCGAGATCCCAAGAGTGCGGGGCGCGACGAAAGTGAAGTCAATCTTCTCGGATACCAATTGTTAGGACGGGAGCCGGCCAAGGCCGCCGAGGTGTTGCGGCTCGTTGCCACAGTATTCCCGAGCTCCTCGAATGCTCACGATAGCCTCGCCGAAGCCTACGCGAAGATCGGCGACCGCACGCGCGCGATCGCCGAGTACGAGCTGTCGCTCCAGCTCCTCGAAGGCGATGCACAAATCCCCGCCGCCGAGAAGCCGCCTCGCCGCGCGCACGCGGAGGAGGAGCTCGCAAAGCTGAGGGCTATCCGATAAGTGCGGAAATCGTGCCGCAAACCTTTAGCAGGACGGCACCGCGCCAATCGAACTCGCATCTGAATGACCGAACATGGGATACATTTTTGTGCTCTCGCTTCCGACGGGCTTCCTGACCTTTGCGGCTTGCTTGATGGCTCATCTCGTCGCGTGGACGGCGCCATCCCGCCGCGAGTTGTTTGTGATATCGCTGCTAGCGTGCTCGAGCTTCGGGCTGGCGCTTGGTCCCTGGGTGTATCGAGCCAAGGGGCTCGCCGGAATGTGCACACTCCACTTCTGGTTCGCTATCAGTCTGGCACTTGTTTGGTTTGTATTGCTGCGCTATGGAAGGCGCGGCTTGCTGGACCGAGCATCCTTGTGGCGATACTTGGCGCCGACCTCGGTATTGCTTTACGGGCTGCTCTGGATGCTCGTCCCCTACGGATCGGAGTGAGGATCTCGGTCTGACAAGTTGCATTGGTGAGGCGGTCCATTCGAACCGGCGCCGCGGTTTGGAGGTTCACAGGCTCTCCATCGAATGCAGGATTTACGTGGGCGTTCTCTGGTATCTCGTTTCATTGATTTTTTGAGGAAGTCGCAGCACTCATACCGCGTGTGTCCGGCAGTGAGGCGGGCCGTAAAGCGCTGCTGAGTCGGAACATAAGAGGTCGGTCTCGTCATGCCACCGATCTGCGCCTGTAAGCTCCTCGGTGACTCCTCGCAGACGCCCTGAAGAGCGATGCAGAATTCACTTGTGTGCGCACGATCTCCCACAGACTTTACTTCATCCGCGCGCGCAAGCGCGCGCGAGATCGTCGCGGGCGATGCCCGCGCCCTACGGCGACAGTAAAGGAATCTGTTGGGATGTTGTCACCCCAGTTCGCACCCTCCTTCAGCTTCACAGATGAGAGAGGGCCAGGAATGGGGCGTGGGTCGGTTTTGGCGCGGCGAGTTCCGCAGATTCGAGGCCATGGCGCGCGCAGAATCCGACTGGCGCTTAGCGCCTTGCATCAGGTCGTTTTGTAGGGTCGGCGCACGCGCCGAACCATGGCGCGGGGCTTGCCCCGCGCGATGAGGAATCAATCGCGGGCCTCGTCATCCGCGCGCGCAAGCGCGCGCGAGATCGTCGGTGTGCCTGGCATGTTTCTCCACCCGGAGGTGAAAGTCCTCTGAAGACCCGAGAGCGGCGCTTCGAAGTCGAAGGCAAGGCTTCCACCGCGAGGTGGCGGCTGAAAG
>JAEUHX010000026.1 GCA_016792805.1 Planctomycetota bacterium | reverse complement strand
CGTCAAGAGCGACCCACGCCCCATTCGTAGCCGTCGCGCATCTGTGAAGAGGACGGAGGGTGAATCCTGGTAAGGCAACATCTCAGCAGGTTCCTTCACGGCCGCGTACGGCGCGGGCATCCACCCGGCGATAGAACATCTCAACAGGCTCCTTCACAGCTCCGTAGGGCGCGGGCATCGCCCGCGACGATCTCGCGCGCGCTTGCGCGCGCGGATGAGGGAACCGGCCTTTGGCGGTTCGTCCTCGCGCGGGGCAAGCCCCGCGCCATGGGGCCGCGCGAGCGGCGACCCTACAAATCAAAATGTATGCGCGTCAAGAGCGACCCACGCCCCATTCGTAGCCGTCGCGCATCTGTGAAGAGGACGGAGGGTGAAACCTGGCAAGGCAACATCTCAGCAGGTTCCTTCACGGCCACGTAGGGCGCGAGCATCGACCCGGCGATACAACATCTCAACAGGCTCCTTCACAGCTACGTAGGGCGCGGGCATCGCCCGCGACGATCTCGCGCGCGCTTGCGCGCGCGGAGGAAGAATTGTGCTGCCTAATTCCCGATCGCGCGGGGCGCGTCCCGCGAAGACCGGTCGGCGCATGCGCCGACCCCACATCTCATTGAAAAAGCAATGCGCTCGCGCCCTCCCCACAAATCGTTGAAAAAGGCAATGCGCACGCGCCGACTCGACAGATCGTTCAAAAAAGCGATGAACGCGCGCCGACCCCACATCTCATTTGGAATGCAACGCGCTCGCGTCGAGCCCACAGCGCGTGCAAGTAGTGATGCGCACGCGCTGACCCCAATTCAGTGAAAGGGCGCAAAGGCGCGCGCGCTGAACCTATAAATCGATCGGTTGGACGGTGCTGGACGCCCGTCGGATTCAGCGCGCGCCGTGGGCGTGTTCCCCAGCGCGCACGAATGGGCTCGTTACAACACAACCAGCTCGAAGCTGAGTCCTGCGCTCGAAGCGAACGTCGTTGCATTATTGATCCACCAGCCTTGTGCATAGAGCGCGAGGCCGGCGGCGAAGGCGAGGCCACCGACGGGGATCGAGACCGAGGCGGTGCCCGAGGCCGTGGAAGAGAACACAAATCCGTATTCGGCACTCGTCACGAGCGTGCCGCCGAGGAACGGCAGCGAGATCGAACTCTCACCCACCAGCAGGACGCCGAGCTGGCTCGCCGGCGCTTGCGTCGCGCTGAGCACGAGCTGCTCGGTAGGCGACGCCTGAAAGCCTACAGAAAGCTTCGGTACGCCGTTGCTCCCGGCAAGCCCAGCGCCGTACGACGACGCGTTGAGCACGCCCTGGAACGGCGTGAGGCAGCTCGAGGTCGTGTAGGCCCGCATGTCGGCCACGCTCTGGGGGTGAAAGAACGTTGTCATGTTGCTCATTCCATTGCCACAAATGTGGCAATAGCTCATGACCGTGCCCTGCGTCGTGCACACATTCTGCGTCTGGCAAGCGCCGAAGTAGCCAGCCGGCGCGCACTCATCCAGCGGGGGGCAATAATCGTGCGTGTGCGGCGCGTTGAAATTGTGTCCAAGCTCATGCGCCACGACGATGAAATCCCAATTGAGCCAGCCTGGGCTCACGGGGAAGGGCGTATTGCCCCCCAGATTCCCGCTCACGCCGAATCCATAGCCTTGGTCGCACACGGCCGGAAGGTAGGCCACGCCGCCGCCGAGGTTCGCGCCGCTCAGGAAATGGTACACATCGGCCGTCACCGGCGCGCCTCCGTTTTGCCACGCCGCCTGAAACTCGAAAAGCAGCCCGATCGATCCGCTGCCGTTCTCTTGCGCGACCCAGCCATCGTTGGAGTTTGTGTGGAAGCCGAGATACGGAAAAGTGAAAATCACTCCCACTTGCTCGCGGTAGCGTCCGGCCACGGCGCCGAGCAGCGCCGCCGCATAGGCCTGGGCGGCGGGGAGATCATTAAAGATCTGGTAGAATTGGTAATCAGTCTCGACGGCGACGTGGCATTCGTAATACGGCAGCAGCGGCGCGCTCGCCGCGAGCCCGCCGCCAAGCCCGGAGATCGTGGCGAGCCGAGGCCCCGGCGCCGTCGAGGGCGTTGGCATGGGAGAGCCGGCGCAGGCGAGCTTCGGCGGACCGGCAAGGGTGCTCAGCCGGTCGTGGCCGAGCAGCACCGAAGTGCTGCGCTCCCAAGAGCCGTCGGCGTCGGGGAATGCGAGGAGCTCGAAGGTTGCTCCCGCAAGCGTTACCCAGCCGCGCGTGCCGAGAGGCGAGAAGGCAAAGAAGGCTTCCGAGCCCTCGAATCCCGCGACTTCACCGTGCCAGAGCGACACCGCGGGCGTTTCATCGACCGGCACCCCATCCACCACGACTCGCGACTCCTTCGATCGGAGCTCCACGCGCTTCAGCAACAAATCGACGGCTCCGCCTCCTGGCAGCGGCATCCCTTGGAGGCGAGTTGCGCCGAGCTGCTCGAGCGGTTGCGCCGCGAGCGGATTGAGCGCCAGCTCGATTCCGTCCTGTCCGCGATCGGACAGGACGACCATCGGAAACGGCAGCGCGGACGCTTCAGAATTCGGAGCGCCGCCGAGAGCGGCCGCGAGGAGGCTAGCAACGAGCATGGGCAGGGACCGGACGGAGGGTTGAGGGTCCACCAAGGACGCGGGGCCGGGCGAACAAGGTTCACCCGGCCCCGCTGGTTTCCGAGAGCCCGAGAGGGCCCGTGTTCTATCGCGTCGGCGCCGCCTTCGGAGCCACGATCACCACCGACGCGCGCTCCTTCGGCAGGTACTTCTTCGCCAGCACATTCACCTCGGCGGCGGTCACCTTCTCGTAGAACGAGAGTAGCGATCGCTCTTCCTCCAGCGACTGCGGCTTGCGATGGGCGTCGGAGAGGTAGCCCATCCAGTAGCCATTGGTGCGCTTTCGGTCGCGGATCGACGCGAGGCGCGGGAGCTTCGCGCGCTCGATCTCATCGTCGGTCGCCCCTTTGGTTGCGAGCTGTTCGCCCACCTCAAGAATCGCGTCGCGCAGCTCGGCCACATGGGCGGGCTCGGCCATCGTCGAGACGAGCAGCATGCCGTCGCCCGGGAACACCTCACTATTCTGCTGGCCCGCCCGCGGCGAATAGGCCGCGCCGAGCTTCTCACGAATCGCGACGCGCAGCCGGTCCGACACCACATCTTCCAACACGTTCAACAATCGCGCGGTCTTGCGATCGCGCGAATCGGTTGTCGGGAAGTACACACCCACCATCGTCTTCGGGATCTCCGTCTCGATGGCGTACTCACGGCGCAGCCCCGTCTGAATCGTGACCGGCGTGCGGCGCTCTTCGAGCGGCGCCAGTGCGCGGCGCTTGCCGAGGGCGCCGAAGGTGCGCGCCACTGCGGCGATCGTCGCCTCCACATCGAGGTCGCCGACGACGGTCACGTCGATCGGCGCATCCTTGAGGGCGGGCTCGAGCCAAGACTTCACATGATCGACCGTGACGGCTTCCAGCGCCTCACGCTTGGGGAACACCTGCCGCGGATTGCCGGAGTAGAGCTCCGGCATGAACTGTAAGGTCACTGGCCCGGAATGCTGATGCGCGAAGGAATCAAACATCACGGGAATCTGCTTCGACATCTGCTCGATCCCGTCGGGCCGCCAGCCCGGATCGGTGAGCTGGGCGCAGGCCACTTCCAGCGAAAGCAACAGATCCTCTTTTGTGGTGCTGCCACCCATGGAGAACGCGTCCTCGCGCGAGCCGAACGACACGCCGACTTCCTTGCCCGCCATCAGCCGGCGCAGCTCGTCGGTCGAGTGCTGGCCGAGGCCGCCCTGCATGAACACGGTGTCGGCCATGAAGGCGATCGCGGACTGCGTTGCCGGGTCCACGGTGAGGTCGCCCTCGCCGATCGCAATGCCAAACAAAACCTGCTTCTCTTGGAAGTCGGTTTTCTTGACATGCAGCCGCACGCCGTTCTCAAAGGTCACGGCTTCGAAGTCGGCCGCCGCGTCGTGGGAGCGCTGCGCGATCTTGCCCGCTTTCTCGGCGCTCGAGGAGTAGGCGAAGGGCTTTCGCTCCTCCTTCTTGCGCGGCTTCACTTCCTTGGCGCGGCTCTCCTCCATGACCGACTGTAGCTTCGCCGCATCGGTGGTCACATTTCCGGAGAGCATCACCATCGGCTCGCCCAGTTCCCACGCCTCGCGGAAGGCCTGATGGCACATTTCCACGTTGCAGCTCTGGATGGCGCTCTTCATGGCGGCGCGGTCGGCCTCCGCCGTCGTGGGGATGTCTCCCTGCTCCACGAGTTCGAGCAGCTCGCTCACAAAAGAGGCGCTCGACTTCGTCTTCTCGCGCTGCACGGCCTCGTCGAGCCGGCGCAGAAGATTCGCCTTCACTTCAGCCAGCTCTTCGTCATCGAACCCGAAGTCGATGGCGCGCCGCCGCTCGCGGTCGACGCGATCCATGGCTTTTTCCCACTGATCGGGCTGGGAAACCACAATCATCATCTCGCCGTCGTAAATGTGGAACCCGTTCCCCTTGTCGGAAGCGTGCTGGTCGAGGGCGAGCGCCTGCAGAAAGGGCGCGCTCTTCTTCTTCGCCATCTCGCCGAGCCGCGTGTTCAGCATGGCGCGCGCCATGGCGGCCGGCAGCTCTGCGATGGCCGCTTGCCAGCGCCTTGGCCTTTCGCGGAAGGGGCGATTCAAACAGATACGACCGAGGGCCACCGGCATCTCCGGTTCCGAGGTGACGCTGTAGGTCGGCACTCCCGCCGGCTTGCCGAGGTCGGGCTGCTTCGGCAGCGGCGTTGCGGGCATCTTCATGGAGGCAAATGCCTCGCGGATCATCGTCTCGGGGTTGCGTTCGCCGAGGTCGCCCACGACGACGAGCGTCATGTTGTCGGGGCGATACCACTTCTCATAGAAGCCGCGAACCAATTGTGGATTGAACGCGTCGCGCTGCGTTTTGTAACCAATCGGCAGGCGCCGCGGCACGAGCGTGCCGGCGTACTGCAGCTCGAGCGACTTGCGCAGCATGCGGAACTGTACGTTGTCGCGCTCGCGCTCCTCGGCGTCGATGACCCCCTTCTCGGCGTCGATCTCCTTCTGCTCGAGCAACGCGCCGTCGGCGAAGTCGCGCAGCACCGAGAAGCCCTCCTTCAGCGACTGCTCGTCTGCTTTCGGAAGGTCGATCTCGTAGACCGTCTCGCTGAAGGCGGTGTGGGCGTTGGTGTCGCCGCCGAACGTCATTCCGTGCTTCTGAAACCACTCCACCAGCGTGCCGGCCGGGTAATTTCGCGAGCCGTTGAAGACCATGTGCTCGAGGAAATGGGCGAGTCCCTGCTCGGCCTCGGTCTCGGCGAAGCTCCCGACGTCGATGTGGAGGCGGAGATAGGCGCGCTCCTTGGGCTCTGCGTTGGCGAGCCACGCAAAGCGCATCCCGTTGTCGAGCTGGCCGAAACGGATGCGTGGGTTGACGGGGATGTCGGACTCTTCGAAGCCCCACGGGCGCTGCGGGACCGCCGCGGATGTCGCCTGCGTCTTCGCGGGGGCTGGCGTGGGAGCGGGCGTCGCGTTCGGCTTCGCTGCCGGATCCTGCGGGCCGCTCTGGCATGCGCCTACGAGGAGGGAAGAAACGAGGGCCGCCGAGATCGCTCGGCGCCGGCGCACCGAGGCGAGCTCGGCGCAGGGGGAGTCAGCGTGGGACATAGAGTGGGCGTGTGATACGGGAAGGCGGCTCGGGCCGGAACGGGTGCGGCGCCGCCGCTGGAAAGGTGGGGGAGCGGCGGGCCACGATGGAGCCATGCCTACGAAGCCCCGCAAGCCGCGACGAAAGGCGGCCGCCGCCTCCTCCCGCGGTCTCGCGCCCGCCGACATGCGCGGTGAAGCCCCCGTGGAGATTGCGAAGCTCGCCGCGTCGGTGGAAGCCGACGGCGGCGCCGTGCTCGGCACCTACCGCGATCCGCTCGCCGGAAAGTGGCTGCTCTTGACGGCGCTGCCGTTGCCGCTCGTCGCGCCGACGCCCTACCAGCGCGACCTGTCGGAGACCCACGCGAAGCGCCTCACCGACGTCGTGGACAAGGTGGGTGTGTTTCTCGATCCGATTATTGCGACACGCGAGGGCGACAAAACTTACTGGACGCCCAATGGAAATCATCGGCGCGCAGCGCTGGAGAAGCTCGGCGCAAAGAGCGTGACGGCGCTTCTGGTGCCGGACCGCGAAATTGCGTTTCGGATTCTTGCGCTCAACACTGAGAAAAGTCACAATTTAAAGGAGAAGTCGCTGGAAGTGATCCGCATGGAGCGCGCGCTGGCGGAGGATTCCGACCGCAAGGAGTCGGAGCTGACGCTCGAATTTGAGGAGCCGGTGCTGCTGACGCTCGGCATTTGTTACGAGCAGAACGGACGGTTCAGCGGCGGCGCCTATCGGCCGGCGCTGAAGCGCACGGAGGCGTTCCTCGACGAGAAGCTTCCGAAGGCGCTCGCGATACGAGAGAAGCGTGGCGCGGCGCTTGCGGCTCTCGACGCGAAGGTCGGCGAGATCGTCGCGGCGCTGAAGGCGCGCGGGCTGACTTCGCCCTATCTGCGGCCATTTGTGGTGGCGCGCATCAATCCGATTCGTTTCGCCAAGGAGGTTTCGATGACGCCGGAGGAGCTGATCGCAAAGATGCAACAATCGGCGGCGAAGTTCGACGTGGCGAAGGTGCGCGAAGACCAGATTGCAGCCGTCGGTTCGTTCGGCGGCGGCGAGGAAGAATAAGGTTAGGGAGGCGTTGAGGATGAAAGCTGCGGAGCTGCATCGTCTTGTGCTGGAGCGGCTGAGCGAGCTGGTGCCGAGCGTGGCCGTGCGGCTGCGTCTCGTGAGCCGCTACGTCGATCCGGCGGTCGCCGACGCGTCGGACGCGGGCGAGCTTTATCTATTTCTTCCCGATCTGCACTTATTGTCGGCGGCCGGGGAGAGGCGGTTCCGTTACGGCTTCCGCCGGCTTTCCGAGGAAAAGTGGCTTCGGCGCGACCAGCTTCTTGAGGCGCTGCTGGAGCGCATGGCGGCGGCGTCGCCGACGCTGCGCGCGGCGCTGCGCGTGGTGCAGCTCGGCGATTTCGTCGATTTGTGGCGCGAGGCGAGGCATGGCGCCAAGTCGCCTGCCGATGGGGTTCGCGATATTGTGGGGTCGTTCCCGAGGCTGCGGGAGCTGCTGATCGACGGCGCGCCTGCGAGCACGCTTCGACGCACGATTCTCGTCGGCAATCACGATCTCGACGCGCCGAAGAGTCCGATTCTGCGGCCGCTCGCGGCGCGCTCGGCTCCGCTCGAGATCGGCGGCCGGGTGCGCGCTCTCGCAATCCATGGTGATTTGTTAGATCCGATCGAGCGCACGTTCGACGACGACCTGAAGCGATGGATGCTCGGGATGTTCGGCGAGGGCGTCGAGGCGTCGACCTATCGCGCCGATCGGACGCGCGAAGATGTGTCGCTCGGCTGCGGGCCGGTCGGCACGGCTCCGCGAGTGCTGCGCGAGGCGACCAGCACGGTCTTGCGATCGCCGAGCTCCGAGGAAATTGTGAACGTTTGGCGGACGGTCGAGTATGAGCCGAGCCCCCTCGGCGGCGAGAGCGAGCAGGCCAATGTGGAGCGAGCGGAGCAGATGCGGATTCGCGGGCATCGGCTGATGCCGCTCGCGCTTCGCCATGCGCGCGCCATGCGGGACGGGAAGCCGTCGATTCTGGCGCAGCACGATCTGGAGAGGCCGCTGCCGGGGCTGCGGACGCTCGTCATCGGCCATTCCCACTGGCCGAGGATTTGTGTGCATTCCGATGCGCGCGACCCGCAGAACGATGTGTGCATTGTCGACTGCGGCGGCTGGATTGAGAATGTGCATTTTGGGAAGAAGGAAGATCAAGATGTCGTGCCGTCGTGCTGCGTCGGCGTGGTCGCCGGCAACGACTATCGCGTCTACCAGCTCGACCCGGCCGATGCCCTCTACTCGACGCGCGCTCCGTCGGCTGCCGCGGCGCCCGTGATGGCGGCGGCTCCGAAGAAGCGCCGCGCGCCGGCATCGGCAGAATCTCCGAAGCCGCGGTCTCCGAAGCCTCGCCCGCGCGCGCCGCGCGGGCGTTAGTGCTTCGGTTGATTGATTTCTCGAAGAAGCTGTTCGGGAGCTGGTGCTTCTACTGTGCGAGCACCAGCTTCTCGGAGGCCATAAGTAGCTCACCGGCTTCCGTTTTTGTGAGCGCTCTTGTTTCGAATCCGTGCACGACGGTGGAGCCCCGTTGAAAGGGCACGAGCACCAGTCGCCGGACCTCCGATTGAAGTGCCGCCTCATGGAGCTCAGTCCGAAATTGCTCGAGGCTTTCCATGAGACGAACCGACTTGAGCAGGTCGAAGCTCACATAGCTACTCATGCAGGCAAATCCCTTGCTGCCATCGGGAGCGCGCTCGACGTAGAAGCACATCAGGGTCTCCGTATTGGGGTCGAGCCCAAAGATCTGTACTGGAGAGAGCTCCTTGGGCCGCGGCCGCTTCGCAGGTTCGTTTGTGGTGCGACACGCCGAAAAAAGCGCGAGCAACGCCATCACCACAGATCGAGAGAGTGCCGAAGGGACCGTTGCAGGCCGACGTGCATCAAGGGGCGGACGCCCTAGTTGCGCCACATTGCACGGTATGGAGTGGGCGACTGGACGCATGGAGGTTTGTAACGGGCTCCGAAGGGCGGACGCCTGGATAGGTGATTCACAACCGCGAGTCATCGTACTCCGCGACCGACCAGGTGTTGCGCCGCCATCCCATTCGATTGCGCGAACGGTGACGTCTACAGGTGACCGCGGCGTGCCTCCAAGGCTGTAGAGTGCCCGCGCCCGCATTCCGCACCTCCCCATGAAGATCCTCTTCTGGCTATTTGTTGCGATCGACCTCCTCGCGATCGGCGTCTTTGGGCTCCTTGGCCTCGCCGCTGCCGGATCGTCGCGCACGAATCCGCTCCTCGCGCTGCTGATCCCGTTCTTCATTCCCGGCGCGATCCTGGCCGGCGCCATTTGGCTCTTCCTGAGCTCCCAGGCCGTGGCCGCACGCGCCCTCGCGCTCCTGATCGCGGCGCTCCCTTTCCTGCTGGTCGTCGGCAGCCAAGCGGTGACGTTCTGGCAGCTTCTGAGCTATCGCGACAGCGCCGGCAACATTCGGCAGTTCCGATCGGACTCGCTACGCGAGATCGAAGCGGCGATTGAGCGCAACGACGCTGCCGCGGTGGCGACCGCAGCCCGCGGCGCCGACCTCAACACGCCCGGCCTCTCCGGCGCGACGGTCCTCGTGCTCGCTCTCCGCCACCTCCGCGAGGCGCCCAGACAGCTCGACGTGGTGCGCGCTCTGCTCGCCGCCGGCGCCGACCCGAATGCGACCGGTGTCGAACCGCCGCTGCAGGTTGCCATCGGCGAGAGCCGCACGTCGGGCAGGGAGCTGGTGCAGCTCCTCCTCGACGCAGGAGCCAACCCCAACGCGCGCAGCGAGGGCGGCGCGCCCGTCTTTTTCATCGCCGGTGGAGCGGGGATCGACCCCGCGGTCATGGAGCTCCTCCTCGAGCGCGGCGCCGACGTGAAGCTCCTCGATGAGAAGGGGCGGAGCGCGGTCGTGCTCCCGGCGATGACGAACAACTGGCGTGTGCTCGAGCTGCTCCTGCGGCGGGGCGCCCCCTGGAAAGACCAGCAGGGGGCCGTCGGAGTGCCGTTCCTCGAGTACGTGGAGCGCGAGGCGCAGGACTCGCCCCGGCGCGGCGCGAGCACCGAAGGGCTCGCGGAGGTGCTGGCTCTGCTGCGGGCGGAGGCGGGCAAGAAGCCTCGGTAGGGATCGCTGCGTGCTGCCCAGCTCGCCCGACCTCACCCCACAAAACCGCGGTAGACTCGCTCGCCGCCGCGCTGCCGCCGCGGTCATCCTATGGATCGTCGCCTCATTCACTGCTTAGCAATTATGTCCCTACTGTCATTTCTTGGCTGCTCAGGTACCACAAAAGATCTTCCGGCCAAGCTGACGGATCTGAGCGTCAAGGTTGAAGCGGAGCATCTTACGAATCTCATGGGGAGCCAGAACTACACTCGACACAGCATTCGCGCCGTTATCTCCAACGCGAAGGGCGCCGACGTCGAGCGCAACGACGTGCGTCTCGAGGTGAACGGCATGCCGATGCGATTTCGCGTTGGGCAAGGCAATTACTACGACCGCCACCCTTACTACTTGATCGACGGCGACGACGGATTCGAGCTGAAGCCCGCAACAGAGCATCGATTTGTGCTTACTCTTCCGGATGGTGCGCGGCATGACGTGGGGGTGCTGCGCAGCCCGGCAGCGCTTTCGCCCGATCAGTTCGATTTTGCCAAAAAAGCGCCGACGTCTGGTCCTGTGACGATCGCCTGGAAAGACCTTGCTGAGGCAGCCCAGCTGCAGATCGGACGGTCTCACCTGTGCCGCGGCGACGACGGGCAGATCGTCATTGAGGGCACCGGCACCTATGACACCGACGCGCTCCGTCGCACCATCGGGCCGGGGTGGTTCCGCAGCAGGAGCGACCGATTTGAGGTGCCGGCTGACTTTCTCGTCTCGTCGGAGAAGCGAAAGCTCCTTTCGCTGCAGGCCGACATTTTTGTGACGACCGAGGGGCGCCCGTCGTCGGCGATTTCGAAGGCGAGCACCCTGCAGGCGACGCGCCGCATCCAGCTCGAGATGGAGTTCGCGAAGGTCGAGTAAGCGGAGGAGTCTCACATTTCCGCGCTGCGCTGGCGCGTGCGCGGCCCGGCGTCATCCACGGCGAGGCGCATGGCGGCGCATCGTGCTCTCGAGCAGGTCGCCGAGCCCGAGTCCGCGCGCATACTCCGCATAGGTTCTTTCTGTGGAGCCGTCGCCCATGCGCATGTCGGGGTCGGCACCGTGGCGAATAAGAACGGGTAACAATTCCTTGCCGAAGCTCCGCTCCTTGGGAGTTGCCGGCAGCCCGCTCGACCAGGCGATCGCCCAGAAAAGTGGCGTGCTTCCCGATTCATTCTTGACATTCGGATTCGCGCCCGCCGCGAGGAGGTGGCGCACCTCGGGGAGGTCGAGCTGGCGGGTGGCTTCGTGCAGGGGATCGTTGGTGTACCGGCCGCGCAGCACATCGGCCGCGGTGCCGCCGAGCAGCGTGACCAGCCGCAGCTTCTCGTCCTCATCGTAGAAGGCGAAGCGATGTGTATCGATCGCAATGTCGAGCGGCTTGCGACCCCACGAATCCTTCGCATGCAGATCGGCTCCGCGCTCGAGGAGCCAGCCGAGGACGTCGTGGCGCGCTCCGTAGGCGGCCAAGTGCAGCGGTGTCTGTCCCTGGAGGTTCGCGGCTGTGGTGGCTGCGCCGAGGCGATGCAACTCATCGAGCGCAGGAATATTGTCATGTTGAGCCGCGCGGCCGAAGGGCGTCGTGCCGTCGTTGTCGGCCGCGCGGAGATCGGCGCCGTGCTCGACGAGCCGCTGTGCAGCAAAGAGCAGCTCAGGATTCTCGACCGCCCGGTGGAGCATGGAACCGCCGAACGGATCTTTGAACTTCAACATGGCGGGAGTTGGGCGCTCCAGCAGCGATCGGACGAGCTCGGAGTGTCCATTCGAGAGAGCCCAGTCGAGGCCGTCTTCCGGCATCTCCGCGCCGTGGGATAGCAACAATTGGATCAATGGAAGATTCACCGGATCCATCGCGGCGCGCACCGGCAGCGCGCCGTCGCTGCCTGCGACCTTTGCGGAAGCGCCGCGGGAAAGCAATCGACCGACCACCTTCATGAGACGATCGGGATCCTCATGTCTGTAATGAGCGTGTCTCAAGGCGACGAGCAACGGCGTGTTGCCATCGTCGTTCTGCGCGTGAACGTCGGCACCTCGGTCCAGCAGCAGCTCGATCACCTCGAGGTCGCCAAGAAAATTGACCGCCACATGAAGCGCCGTGCCGCCGAGGACGTCGCGCGCATGGATGCTGGCGCCGCTATCGATCAACGCGCGGATCTTCTGTGGATCGGGGGATTGAAGCGCAACACGAAGCTCGTCCTCCCGCTCGGTCCAGGGAGGCGAGTTCGGCTCAGAGATGTCACTCATACTCGGGAACGATGCGATCTGCGGTTGGCAGTGCGGCGAAGGTGCGGCGCGAATCAGGGGCTTGGAGGCAGCGGGCGCGGCTGCCACCGCCAAATCCTATCTCGCTCGAGGGGCGCCCGCCCGCTCTTCGGGAGTACGCAACGGCCCCGGGATCGTCCCGCCCCGCGCCGAAGCGTGGCACGTTAGGATTCGGCTTCGTCAGGAACTCCTTTGCGCCTCGCCTCGGATCTCCCGCCGATGAAGCCACACGAACGCGAGAAGCTGCTTCGATCCCTTCAGACCCGGTTCGAAAAGTATCCTCATCGCCACAAGGGTCAAGTGTGGGAGAAGGTCCTCATTCGGCTCGGCTCGAACTCCGCCGCGCTGGCTTCGCTCGAGAAGATGGAAGCGACGGGCGGCGAGCCGGACGTGATCGGATTCGAGAAGGGAACGGGAGAAGTGATTTTTTGCGACTGTTCTGCGGAGAGCCCTTCCGGGAGGAGGAGTCTCTGCTACGACCGCGAAGGGTTGAACTCGCGGAAGGAAAATCGGCCGGAGGGGAGCGCCGTCGAAGCTGCGGCCTCGATGGGGATCGAGCTGCTCACCGAGGATCATTACCGCACGCTGCAACAATTGGGCGAGTTCGACACTAAGACCTCGAGCTGGGTCGCAACGCCAAAGGAAATTCGCTCCCTCGGCGGAGCTCTTTTCTGTGACCGCCGCTACGGGAAGGTCTTCGTCTACCACAATGGCGCGCAGTCTTACTATGCGGCGCGCGGCTTTCGGGGATTGCTTCGCGTTTGAATCACATCGACGCGAAGTCAACCCATGAATAGATGCGTCTCACCCTTGTTCTAGGTGAGCCTCTTCGCGAGATCGCTGTGTCGCCCGATTGGACCCGAGTTGTTCTTGAGATTGGGCCTGCCATTTCTCCTCGGATGCTGACTTGGTCGGATGATCTTCTGCTGTCCGAAGCCAGCTTTCGCAATCTCGAACCTCCGAATACTCTTGGAATGCGTCCTACTCAAGGAGTTCACCGTGGTCCTTCGCCGAATCAGCCAGCTCGCACTGAGTCTCATGCTTGCCGGGCAGGCGCTCTGCGCCCCTTCCTTCGGACAGTCCGTTCCGGGCCTTCCGTCGCTCAAGCCGCGCCCCGATGTCTGGGTGCCGGACGGGGAAGTGACTCGGATCACTCCATTGGGAAGCACGCTCTATCTGAGCGGAACATTTGAGCATCTCGGGCCTTGCACTGGGGCGATGGCGCTGATCGATACAACCACCGGCCTTGCGAAAGACGATTGGTTCCGTCTACAGGGAACAGTGAAGTGCACGATTCCCGATGGAAGCGGGGGCTATTTCGTCGGCGGGCAGTTTTCAGCCAGCTCCTGGACGACAACGACTCGAAGCTTGATCCATGTGCTGGCGAGCGGGGCGCTCGACGCGTGGGATCCGAAGATTAGTGGGGGAATTGTTGAAACGATGCTGCTTGACGGCAACACGCTCTACATCGGCGGAGTGTTCAGTCAGATCGCGGGTGTGACGCGCAGGAATCTGGCGGCGCTCAATTCGCGTTCGGCAGCTCTGCTTCCATGGAACCCAATCACTCAGGGATCTTGGAACTCAAGCGAGCCGATCTTGGCTCTCGCGAAAATTGGGACCACCCTCTTTTTCGGCGGAAAATTTAACCAACCCGTCTCAACGGCGAGTCGGAGAAATATCGCTGCGGTTTCGACGGTCACGGGCGCTTTGTTGCCTTTCAATCCGAGCCCGGACTACATGGTGACGTCGATCGTTCCCGATGGGAATACGCTCATCCTCGGTGGGGACTTTACCGAAGTGGACGGCGCTTCGCGGCGAAGGATCGCGCGAGTTGGAGCCGGGACAGGCAATGTCTCCTCCTGGTATCCGGGATCCGGTGCAACAGGCGGTTTTAATAGTACTGTCTGGTCGATAGTACGCAGTGGAAACACCCTCTACGTCGGCGGTAACTTCTCGGAAGCGGCGGGCACGCCGCGCGGCCGCGGAGCAGCCCTGGACATGACAACGGCAGCGCTTCTCGACTGGGATCCCCAGGCCACCGCCGATCCCTCCGGCTCGCGAATCAATACGATCTCGATACAGGATTCGTGGGTTGTACTCGGAGGCCGCTTCCAAGCTATTCGCGGCGTGCCGCGACGCAACATCGCTTGGGTGCGACGGTATGGCGAGTCACTGCCGGCCGAGCCGTTCGATATTCGATGCGATATCGCAGGCCCGGCCACGGACGAGGTCTTTGCGCTCGGCGGAGATTCCCTCGTCACCGTCGCTGGAGGCTATTTCAGCGTGGCGGGTGCCCTCCCGCGGTTTGGCAACGCTGCGATCGATCTTGTTACAGGAAAGCCGACGAGCTTCCAGCCGCTCTTCACAGACAACAATGGACTGCCCATCCCAGCTGGCTTGGTCTCCGACGGGTTGCATCTGTATGCGGTTGGCTATTTTCACAAAGTGAATGGCGTCGCACGTCCGCTGCTCGCCCGGCTGGATGGAGTCACGGGGCAGCTTGATCTCGGATTTGTTCCTCAGTTCCAGGCAGCTCCACATCCCTCATCCCACGGTGCTGTGGAGATTGCAACTCGGCCTGAGACAAACCAGCTCTACGTCATCGGGAGGCTTCCTTCTGGTGTCCCAGGTGTATCGGCTCACCACTTAAATTGCCTCGACCTCGACACTGGAGACCTCCGGCTCGACTTTGCGAATTCAATGAACCTGCCGCCACTCAACTGTATTAAGCTTTCTCGGGATCACACGAAGCTCTATCTCGGCGCAAGTAACTCTTCACCCTTCGAGCACGGCGCTCAGCCTGTCGGCGTTGCTATGATCTCTGCCCAGGATGGCTCCTTTGACCCCGTCTTCGATCCGCCATTCCTTCAGATGACGCGGATTTATGATATCCAGATGCGAGACGGAGATCTTTATGTTGCAGGGGCATTCAAGGTCGACAGCCCTGGATTCCGCGAGGATATCGCCCGCTTCGATCCCACCACCGGTGCGTCGCTTGCGTGGGCCGGGTCAGGAGCGGCATCGGGAGACGTGAGGTCGATGGCATTTTGCGAGAATCTCCTCTTGCTCGGGGGTGACTTTGACCAACTGAACGGCGTCTGGCTGCCGGGAATCGGCGGCTGGAATCTCGACACCGAGCAGTTGCTTTCATGGAATCCCGAATGCAACTCGATCAATAAAGCTCTGTTCTTTGACAATCACTTCGTGGCGGGCGGGAGGCTCGACTTCTTCGGCAAGTACTATCAGCCGAACTTTGCGGTGTTCACCATCGCAACACCTTAATCAAAAATCGCCGAGCGGCTCCATGGTCCATCGGCGCTCCGCGCCCGCTGCTACGGAGTCATCTACGCTCAAAGCGCCGCCCACCAGCCGGGCGCTTCCTGGAGCAGGTCGCTGCGCAGCGTGGCGGAGCGCAGGAAGGTCGCCAGCGCGTCGAAGCCGGCGGCGTCGCGGACGGCGCGATGGCGCAAGTCGCGCGGGAGCGCGCTGTGGTAGGGGCCAAGCGCGAGCCGCGGCGCCAGGGCTTCGGCCTCCGAAGAAGTGATCTTTTCGAGGTCGCCGCCGGAAATGTGCGGCAGCTCGCCGATGGGGCGATCGAGGCAGGCGGTGATCCCGGTGATCGAGAGCACGCGCAGCTCGCTGCGCCGCTCGAGGAGCCAGCGCAGCATGACGCCGCCA
The DNA here is from genome assembly GCA_016792805.1 of Planctomycetota bacterium. GTDB lineage: Bacteria > Planctomycetota > UBA1135 > UBA1135 > JACQFD01 > JAEUHX01. Next base: position 7,071 of record JAEUHX010000026.1, on the reverse strand, counting down.
GCGCCGCCGAGGCCGTGCACGAGTAAGGTCTCGCGACCGACCGACTTTTGTAGAATCTCCCGCTCGCCGCACCCGAGCTCGCGCGCGATGGCGCGCGCCAGCGCGAACGAGATGGACGGCGGGTGCCTGGGCACAAATCGAGCAGGCAGCGCTTCACCGGTGGCGTCCGTCAGAACGCGCGCGCCGCGGCGTGCCACAGCGCGGCGAGACTGCCCCCCGACGCGCAGCGTGCCGTCTACCGGAGCGTTCGGGTCGGTCGTGCGCGCGACGAAGCCCACAATTTCTCCCGTGAGGCGGTCGACCACCTCCGTCTCCGGCTCGTCCTGGATGTTGGAATGAACTCTTCCGCGCTCGTACTGGGCTTGCGAGCGCTCCGAAAGCACGTAGCGCCCGCCGCGCGCGGGCTCCAGCAAACCTTCTCCGACCATCGACTCGAGAATGCGCCGCGCCGCCGGCTCGTCGAGCTCGGCGCCGGGTGGATCGGGGATCGCAGCCGCGAGCACCGCAGAAGTGACATATCCCGTGCCCGCCAGCACGAGCGCCTGCTGGACCAGCACGCTCGGCCGGAAGGAATAGTGCGGAGAGCACAATTCTCCGCGCGCGGCGAGCCGCAGCATGGTGCCGTAGCGCAGCCGATCGGCATCGCCGTCAGCACACACGCCAACGCGCGTCTCGCCGCTGCGGCGGTTGCCGCGGCCGAGACGCTGCAGGAGACTTGCTACGCTCGACGGGGCCCGGTGGCACAGCACATAGTCGACGTCGCCAATGTCGATGCCGAGCTCGAGCGTCAATGTGGCGAACACGACGGCTGCCGGCGCCTCAAGAAAGCGCTTTTCGACGCGCTCGCGCTGGGGGCGTGCGATCGATCCGTGGTGAGCATACACTTCGGCTCCGAATGCCGTCGAACCGCGCGCCGCAGCTGCGAGTTCCTCCACATCGTTGCGACGATTACAAAAAACGAGGACCTTGCGGAGCCCCGCGGCGGCGAGCTCCTCCAGGTGGCGGGCCATCGACTTCGGGTCGGTTCCCTCGAACGTGCGCGCGAGGATGGAGCGCGTGCCACGCACTTCCACGATCTCGGCGTCGCGCAGATAGCGCCCTGCCAGCGCCGACGGATCACTGACCGTTGCGCTCGCCGCCAGATGCTGGGGCCGAGCGACCGCTACAGAAAGAAGCCGATGCAAGAGCACGCGAAGCTGGTCGCCGCGCGGTGTGCCGTCGAGCACATGGATCTCATCCAGCACGATCGCCCCGAGGCGGTGCAACACATGTGGACGGCGCGCGAGAATCGAATCCAGCGCCTCCGGGGTTGTAACGGCCGCCTCGGGGAGGCGTCCCGCAAGCCGCTCCTTGTGCTCACCCGTGTAGCGCCCGAAGCTCACGCCAAGCGCCTCCATGCGCGCATCGAGACGCCGCTTCAGATCATTGCCGAGAGCGCGCGTCGGGCTCACTAAAAGTAGCCGGAACCCCTCCTCGCCAGCCGCTCTCCCGCGCGTCGCGAGCAGCCGTTCCACCAACGGCGCCGCGTAGGCCTCCGTTTTGCCCGAAGCGGTGGGAGCACACAAAAGGGCGTCGCGTCCGGCGGCAATCGGCGGCAGCGCCCGCCGCTGGACCTCCGTCAGCTCCGAAAACCGCCCGAAGAAGGTCCCGAACGTGCGCGGGAGGCTCTCCCGCGGATCGGCGAGGGCGCTCACGTCGTTTCGCTCGGCGCCTTGCGGCGAATCCCGCAACGCAACATATCGAGCACGGAGACGACGTCGCGGATCGCCGCGCGCGGCCGCTCGAATCCTCCGCTCAGCGACTTGAGCCCATCGTCGTGCAGCACGCGCTTCTCCGACGGGGTGAATTGCCGTTGCGGATACGTGCGTTCATACAGTGCCGTCACGCGATCCACCAGCTCGTGGTAGGCCTCGGCACCGAGCGCCGAAATGCGCACATTGGGCTCATCCGAGGCGAGGATCGACGCCATCATCGATTCGATCTCGGCGAGCGGCGTGAATGCCATCACGGCGCAGAGCGGCTGATCGGGGGCGAAGAGCAGCGGAAGCTGCTTATGCACGCTTTGCCCTCCACGATACAGATCGGTCTCGGCGTCGAAGTGGAGCTGCTCGCGCGGCAGTGTCGCCGCTGCGAAATGCTTCAGCACATCGGTTGCGAGCCTTAGATGCTCGCTGTCGAGAGAATCCACATATTCCACTTCGTCGAGCAGCAGGACGAGCCCGCGCCAGCCGGCATCCCGCAGCCACACCGAGAGCGATCCGATTAAATGCACATAAACGCGGCCGTAGGTGCGGAAGTCGGACGTGGCGAGGAGCCCTGGCCCTGTCCACTTCGCGCGCTCGAGCCGTCGCTGGAGCTTCTCGTGGTCGCTCGGGTGCCCTTCCACATATTCGCGCGCGAGCGCCGCCGTCTCCGACGGCGCGTGATGCTGCGCGAAAAGGGCAGGCGACAGAAAGCGGCTGAACCGCTCCGACGCGGGGTCGAGGTGCACCGCGCTCTCGCCGAGGCGGTGGAACAGCGGGCCGATTCCTTCGGCAGCCTCGTCGGGGTAGCGAAGTCCGGAGGCCAGTGCCCGGTAGAGTCGCAGCGGGTGGCTTGGCGGGACGTCGCGCGGATCGAGGACGGCGCGCGCCGTCGCGTAGCCGAGACGCAGCGCCGTCGACTCCACGACGTCGAGGAGGTGCGTCTTCCCGGCGCCGTACTCACCCCACAAAAGCCGAAGCCCGCGGCCTTCTGTAAGCATCGACTCGAGCTTCGCCATCTCCTTCGCGCGCCCAACGGTGTAATCTTGCGTCCGATGGCGCGGCACGACTCCGAGGCGCAAGGCCTCAATCGTCTGCCATAAATCGAATCGGTCGGCCGGCCGTAGGTGGGCCGGCACGGCGCCGCGCAAGCCAGCCTCGCTCATAGCACGGGCTTCTCGCCGGGCAGGACCGCCGCCACCGTCGGCGTGCCGCCGCCCGACTGGAGCCATCCGCGGATGGCGGCGGCGTCCATGCGCCGCGGCTCGCTGCGCTCAAGCTCGGCGAGGAGCTGCACGCACGATTTTACAAAAGTCCGGCGTGTCCCGATCTCGAGCTGACGTGCGCTGAGCTCCTTGGCGAGAGCTTCCACGGCCCCGCGGGCGTCCGCCGTGCGCAGCTTGTCGCCGTGGACGGTGATGTGCAGCTCAAGCAGCCGCGCGCCAATCTGTTGCAAAAGCTCACCGGGCTTCACCGGAAGGCGGTCGAGATCGATCACCGGCGCGAGCGGATTCGACTGCGAAAAGTGCGCGGCGCCTCGGAGCCGCTGCTCGAGCGCAGGATACTCGGGCACCACCGTCGTGAGAAACTCCGGCGGCACCGCGTAAACCCATAAAAGCGACGGCAGCGTCGCCTGCCCGCAATGATCAATCATCGCGCGCAGCGTGTCGCCGATCGAGCGCCGACGTCGTCCGGTGAGGCTCATGACGCGGTCGAGCTCATCGAACAAAAGCACGACGCCGGGAAGCTCGAGCGCACGCACCACTTGCACGAGGCTCCTCAAAAATCGGAAAGCCGTGCCCGGCTCGAGCTGCTCGCGGATGCCGTGCTCGCGCACTTCGCCCGGGCTCACCTGCTCGCCGCGCAGCCAGCTCGTCAGCAGCGCGTCGAGCATTTCGTCGCGATCGAGGGTGGCGCGCATGAGGAGCAGCGCGGCGCGGCGCACGGCGAGGCTGTCGACGCGCGCGCTGCCGAACTTCTCGTCCAGCCACGTGCGCGCCGCCTCGACGCCGTCTTGTTGCTTCCGCCGGCGGATCTCGCGGCGCAGCAGTGCATCGATTCCGATCTCGGCCTCCTCGGCGAGGTCGGCCGGCGGCGCCTCGAGCCGTGTGGCAACTGCCTGATAGACGCGCACGGGGTCGTCGAAGGGGCACTCCTGCGGCGACACGTCGACGAGCGCCGTCACAAATCCCTCCTTCCACGCCAGCTCGCGCAAGCAATGGAGGAACTGGCTCTTGCCGCCGCCGAAGGGGGCCTGCACCAGCTTGAACGCCGAGTTGCGCCCCGACTGGCGAATCGTAACAAGATACTCACGCCGAAGCGTTTCCAACAATTCCGTCGTGCCGACGTTCACGCGCAGCGCGCCTCGCTCGGGCGGCTGGCCGGTCTCACCCATGCGCAGCAGAATGCGGCGCGAAAATTCCAAATCGCGGTCTTGGCTCATGGCTTCTTAGAGGACTCTCGGGAGACGGGGGAGCGCGGCGCTGGCGGAGAAATGAGTTTCAAGATTCCTGCACGAAGAACACGGTGAGCTTGTACTCGCCGCGTCCGTCGCCGTCCTCGAAGTAGACGACTCGCGACTTATCGGAGGCGGAGCTTCCTGTGGCAACGCCGAAGCACAAGCGAAGGCCGCCCTTTTCGAAACCGGCCACTTGTCCGAGCTTCCAGACGTCGTACGCTAATTGTGCTTTCGAATAGGGACGAAAATTCTTCGCATTCGGCGCCGAGAAGAATGCCTTGCCTTGGCGCTGGAGCGCGAGGTGCGGCAGGAATGCCGTGAGCTCAAGGCGGTCGCCGTCTTTCTTCCCCTCGGCGCCGATGCCGGCCAGGTAGGCGCGCCGGCATTGATCAAAGAAGCGCTCGGCGTCGAAGGCGCCGTCGAGCTCGGCCGCGAGCTTTTGATGCGTATCCACAATTTCGTCGGCGCGGGCCGCGCACGCTCCGACGGCGTCGCGCCCGAACCGAAATGTGGCTTGTCCCTTATCAAGTTCGAGCAGCACCGAAAGCGGCGCGATGCGCACTTCGATCGGATCCTCGAGCGAAATCGGGCGCAGCACGAGGCCGCGCGCCTCGCACGCTTCGCCGAGCGAGCGTGTGAGCTCCTCGCGCAGGCGGCGCGGGGCGCTCGCCACTTCGGCGTCGAGGGCGTTGAGGAAATCGCGAAGCTGCAGGCGGCTTTCGCCGTCGTCGGCAAGCGAACTCCGCAGCTTCCCGAGCTCCGCCTTCAACTTGACAAGGTCGCCTCGCCCAGCAAGTTCGCCGAGCTTCTCGACATGGGCGGCGACACCCGCCGCCTCCTTCGATTCCTCCTTGAGCCGCTCGCTCGCCTCCCGCAGGCGTGCGCCGTGGGCGGCGGCCTGGGAGGCGAGGTCGGCGGTCGAGTCGATGGGCGCGGCGCGCGGAGTCATGGGGCGAAGAGTGTAAGCCCGCGCGTCGGGCGAAGCAGGCGCGGCTCGCGCACGGGACCCGCCGCCGCGTAGAAAGGAGGCATGTGCGTTCAACATTTCCTGAAGTTCGTCTCGGAGAGTGATGCGCAGGTAGAGGTGCTTCCCTGGGGTCCACACCACTGGTTTTCGCGCCCCGAGCTCACCGATGCGCGCCAGCTTCTGGTCGTCCGCGTCACGATGCCGGGAGGCAAGGCCCACGCCTTCCACCGGCATCCGTGCATGGAGGAGGTGCTTTACTACCTGGAGGGGCGCGCGGAACAGTGGGTCGGGAAGGAGCGGCGCGTCGTGGAGGCGGGCGAAGCGGTCTTCGTGCCGCAGGACGAGGTGCACGGGACCTACAACATCTTTGACGAACCGGTGGTGTTCCTGGCGATCCTGGGGCCGGCGCGGTTCGAGGGGCCGGCGCTCATCGACGTTTCCGCTGACGAGCCATGGCGATCGATCCGTGGGAAGTAGCCGCCTTGAGCGGTAGCTTGCGGGGCATGAGCAGGCTCGCGCGCACCGGTTGGCTGGCTTCGATCGGTCTCCTTGGCTTCGCTGTTGCGTCGGTGGCGAGTGCCCACGACGGACGGCATGACGCGGCGGGGAGCGCGGCACACCGTGAGGAGCCGCCTCAGCAGGGTGCGGCCTCGCGGCCGCGGCCGACGAATGTTCGGCCGACTGTGCCGGTGCGCGTCGGCGCGGGAGATCATCAGTACGATTGGCTTCCCGACTGGGAGGGCTATCGCGCGCAGGGGCCGATCGGCAACACCCACGGCGGGATTGCCTTCGACTCGAAAGGAATGGTGTATTTCAACACCGACTCGGAGCGCGCGGTGATCGCGGTCGATGGGAATAGTAAGATCGCGAAGGCTTGGGGGAAGGAGCTTCGCGGCGGGCTCCACGGCATGGCGCTCGTGAAGGAGGCCGATGGCAAAGGAGGTGAGCGCGAGACGCTCTACCTAGCGCACACTTCGCGCCACGAAGTGATCCAGGCGACGCTCGATGGGGAGGTGATCCGCCGCATCGGCGCGCCCATGGAGGCCGGCGTGTACGGCAAGGCCGAAGAGTTCAATCCGACGTCGGTCGCCGTGGCGGCGAATGGTGATCTTTATGTTGCAGATGGTTACGGGAAGTCCTTTGTCCATAAATTCACGAAGGACGGGAAGCATGTGAAGTCGTGGGGCGGACACGGCGACGAGCCGGGAAAGATGAAGACGCCCCATGGCATCGCTCTCGTGACGCGCGGCGGTAAGACGACGCTCATGGTGGCGGACCGCGAGAACCACCGGCTGCAGGAATTCGACCTCGACGGGAATCTGTTGCAAGTGGCGCCCGCGAAGCTGCGGCGGCCCTGCAGCGTGGCGCAGCGGGGAGACGAGCTCGTGGTGGCCGATCTCGAGGGGCGCGTGACGATCCTCGGCAAAGACAACGAGGTCATTTGTCACATCGGCGACAACCCCGATCCCGGAAAGCGTGCGAACAACGGCGTCCCCATGGAGCAGTGGGAGCTCGGCGCATTCGTTGCGCCCCACTACGCGGCCTGGGATGCCGAAGGGAATCTGTATGTTCTGGACTGGGTCTCGAGCGGCCGCGTTTCGAAGCTGAAGCGCGTGAAGGGGAGCTGAGTCGAGTGCGGGTGTCGCGCGGGGCCGATGCGGCTCCGCTGACGGCGCGCCACCCATTTGTAGGTTCGGCGCACGCGCCGAACCATCGCGCGGGGCTTGCCCCGCGCGATGACGAACCGCCGAAAGCGGATTCCCTCATCCGCGCGCGCAAGCGCGCGCGAGATCGTCGGTGTGCCTGGCATGTTTCTCCACCCGGAGGTGAAAGTCCTCTGAAGACCCGAGAGCGGCGCTTCGAAGTCGAAGGCAAGGCTTCCACCGCGAGGTGGCGGCTGAAAG
>JAEUHX010000017.1 GCA_016792805.1 Planctomycetota bacterium | reverse complement strand
CACGCGGATCGACTGGAGCGTACAAGTATCTCGAATCGCGGCGGCGTGTGAGCGCTACGGCGGCCCGCGCGTGTTTGTGGATTCGACGGGCCCCGGCGAGCCGATCGTGGCGTCGCTTCGAAGCGCGGGAATTCGTGCGCGTCCGTTCGTGATGAGCGCGCAGTCGAAAACGGACTTGATCAACAATCTGGCGCTCCTGCTCGAGAAAGGTGAGGTCGTGCTGCCGCGTCCGGAGCTTTGGAGCGCAGGCATCGAGGAGCTCGAAAGCTATGAATTCTCGACGAGCGACGCTGGGAATGTGCGGATGTCGTCGCCGAGCGGCGTGCACGATGATTGCGTTGTGGCGCTCGCGCTTGCGCTCTGGCCGCTGCGACGTCGAAGCGAGCCGATCTTCTTATTGTGACTTCCCATGAGTGATTCTGACGGGCGAGACCAAGGCAAACCCGAAGACGAAGACGCGCGCGAGGGCGTGTCCGTGCCGGCGGCTTTGGTGCTGGCGTTTCTGTGCGGAACGGCGATCGCGCTTCTGTTCGCCAACGCGATGCTGGCCGAAACGATGCGCATGATCGTCCGGCGCCCCTGAACGCATCTTGGTTCCCGCGCCTCGTACGCGCTCCAACAAATCTCGCGCGACGAATCAGCGCCGAATCGCCCAGCGCAACAGGCGGAACCCTTAGAGCAGCGCCTCTGTGGGGATGTCGATGCTCACCGGGCAGTGATCGGAGGACTTGGGGTTGTCCTGCCCGACATCCTCAAAGCGGTCTCCGGCGTATCGTGTCGCGCGAAACGGAAGTCCCTTGCGCAGGATCTTCGGTGTGGGATGGCCAGCACGCTTGTCGAGTGCTTTCCCGAGAAGTAGGAAGTCGATCTGACGATACTCATTCCCACCCGCCCAATAGTGAGTCCATTGCTCGGCCTTTGGCATGCGTGTCACGACATTCACAAGTTGCGAATGCTTGGCTAGCGCACCGATGCCTGTCTTCCCCTCGAGGTAGTCGTTGAAGTCTCCGAGCACGGCGAAGTTTCCGTCATAGCCTCGCCCCTTCCAGCGCGCGTCAACAATCGCAGCAACCGCATCGGCCTGCTCCTTACGTCTCGCATGGCTCGCATCTCGCCCCGTCATCATCGAGAGGAAGTGATTCACGTAGAGCGTGATCGGTTCCTTCCCCTTCTGTAGCTCGATCTCCACCTCGAGGCAGTCGCGCGAGAACAGCGCCGCCGTGTTCGCCTTGTTCCTCATGCTGCGATGCGAGCGGCATCCAAGGATGGGATACTTACTCATCACGGCGACGTCGATGTACCGCGGGTCGTTTCCATCGATCAGCAGCCGATGCCGGTAGCCAAGGCTCGCGAGGAATTCCGATGCGAACCGATCAAGGACAGGAAGGCTCTCGACCTCCTGCAGACACAACACATCGGCTCGCACTTCCCGGATCGCCTGCGCGGTCAGGCGCTTCTCGCGCTCATCATAGATCTCAAAGGCGAGTTCATTAATTGTGAACCCGCTCTCCGGCTCAAGCTGCTGCTTGAATCGATAGCGGGCGAAGAGGTTCTCGACGTTGAAGGTGGCGATCCGGACATTGGGCATCGGAGACAGGTCCTCCAGGCGTATCCAGTCACCAAGACCCGTCCCGGCGCTCGGCCCGTGGCAAGAAAATCCGGAGGCCTGATCGATGGGGTTGTCGCGGAATCGCGCCCGAGGCCGCCCCCGTTCACCGCCGCACGACGGCGCTGCTCTGCGCGCGCTCTCGCCGCTGCTCTCTGCGGGCTCTCGGCGCGTTTCGAGAACACCACAGATCCGTATGGGGAAAGTGAGCGCGCAAAGATTCAAAAAGACCGGCCGCTCTCACCGTCAAAGCTCGCAACGCGCCGTGCACTCGGGGAGGCGATGGATCGCTCTCGCGCGGGATTCGGCCCCAGCCGCGACGCCCGTCCGACGCGCCCGGCGCTGCCCGCGCAAGACGCTTCCCCGCAACGCCTTCCGCTCGCGTCGCCGCTGGACGCTCCCGCCGATCCCGCCGTCGCGAGCGTTCACCGGAGCTCGAAATCGCACACGAAACGAGCCACCGATAATTGACATCTATTTTCGTTCGACCCGCCGCCGGTGAACAGCTACCAACGAGCATTGCGGGATCTGTGGGGTCGGAAGCTGGCGGGCCTTGACGA
>JAEUHX010000007.1 GCA_016792805.1 Planctomycetota bacterium | reverse complement strand
CAGAATCCGACTGGCGCGAAGCGCCGGTCGGATTCTGCGCAGCCGATGAGCCGCCGAGCATCGGGAGGCCATGACAGGATTCCTCCGCCAAGCGAGCGCGAGGAATCGGCGCTCAGCGCAAGGCGCGCGCCGCAGGCGTAGCAAGAAGCTACGCCGAGGACGCGCAACGACGCGCCGGTCGCCGAGGCCCGCGCGCAGCTCGGAGGAATCCTGGAATGGCCTCTTGGACTGTTCGCTGCCGCGCCAAGACTGACCACGCCCCATTCTTCCCGAGTCACAAATCGACAGCCTCGCGCGCACGCGCGCGATGTCGAATTGGCAGCGCGATGATTCATACGGCTGCCGCGAGGATTCGCGAGCACACGCCGGCGCCGCGAGTCCAGCGATCGGGAGACTTGCTCCCAGCGACAAAACCCGTTACTCCAGCAGTCCCTTCGCCTGAAGAAACCGAATCTTCCCGTCGTAGGCCGGCACCGCAACCACCACAAATGGGGTCGCGCGCTTGCGCTCCCGAAGCACTTCCGGAAGCGGCGACGGGTCGTCCGCGAATACGCGGTCGGGGCTCTTGGAACTGACGCGCCATGTCACGACCAGCGCGTCGCCGAGCTCCGACACGCGCTCCACGCTCGGCCGCTCCCCTTCGGGAACCTCCCCGGCGAAGATCACCAATACGATCTCGTCTCCCCAGCGGACCGTTTCGAGCGACCTCGGCACCTCTCCCTTCGCTCCGAGCGCCGTCGCGAAGCGCTCATACTCTTCCTGCGTCTGAAACGCCCGCTGCAGCGGAATGGTGAGCCCGCTGTGGGCGCCCGACCGAAGCTCCCGCGGCGTCCTCACCGTCGGAGTCGACGAGCAGGCGCCGACCGACGCCGCCACGATCCATGCAGCGATCCTCAGCTTCCCGCGCCCTCGCAGCGCTTCGACACGTAAACAAATCGGCTGGGTCTTCACGGAGCATCCGTCGCCGGCTTGCGCGACGCCTTTTTTGTGGCCTTCGCCGGTGGAGCCGCCGGCGCGATCGTCCGTCGACCCTCCAACGCCTCGCGAAATTCCTCCGGAGAGAGCACGACCACCCCGAGCGACTGCGCTTTCGTGAGCTTCGAGCCGGCCGCGGCGCCGGCAACCACGAAGCTCGTCTTCGCCGAGACGCTGTCGCTCACTTTTCCGCCGCGCTTCTCGACCTCGGCACCGGCCGCCTCTCGCGTGAGATCGCCGAGAGCCCCGGTGAATACAAATGTCCAACCCGAGAACGGGCCTCCCTCGACGGGCGCGGCCGGCGCCTCTGGGCGTACCCCGGCGGCGGCGAGCGCTGCGAGGGTCACTCCCATGTCGGGGTCGCGCAGATATGTCGTAATCGCTCGCGCCATCTCCGGCCCAACCCCGTCGACTTCGAGCAGCTCCTGCTCGCTCGCTGACGCCAACGCGTCCAGCGAACGGAATCGGCGCGCCAGCAGGCGCGCCGTCGCTTCTCCGACCTCAGGAATCCCCAAAGCCACTAAATAGCGATCGAGCGGCGCGGTCTTCGCCCTCTCGATTTGTGATATCAACGATTCGGCCGATTTCGCGCCGAAGCGCTCCACCTCGGCCACTCGAGCAGCGTCGAGCGCAAACACATCTTCGACGCGCCGCAGAAGCCCAGCGCCCCACAGCGCGGCCACTCCCTTTTCGCCGAGGCCGTCGAGGTTCAGCGCCGTGCGCGATGCGAGGTGCAGAATCCGCTCCCGCGTTCGCGCCGGACAGGCGCTGCCAGAGCACAACAAATATTCGCCGTCCCATTGAGTCGCCGACCCACACTCTGGGCAGCTCGAAGGCATCTCGAATGGCTTCGTCGCGTCGGGGCGCTTTTCCCTCACCACTGTAATGACCTTGGGAATCACATCTCCCGAGCGCTCAATGACAATCGTGTCGCCCTCGCGCGCGTCCAGGTCGCGCACAAATCGGGCATTGTGAAGCGTGGCGTGCGTGATGACGGCGCCGGCCAGCCGAACGGGCTCCAGCACGGCGCGGGGCGTCAGACGCCCCGTGCGCCCCACCTGAACCTCAATTCTCTTAAGCACCGTGGTCGCCTGCCGCGGAGTGAACTTGAACGCCAGAATCCAACGCGGTGAACGCGTCGTGGCGCCGAGCGTCTCCCAAGCGTCGAGCAAGTTCACTTTTGCGACGACGCCATCGAGATCGAACCCCGCCGAATCGCGCCGCGCCTCCAGGCGGTCGTGATAAGTAATTACTTCCTCCACGCTCGCACAGATTGCGCCCTCGTGCGTCACGCGGAATCCAAGCTCCGCGAGGCGCTCCATCGCCTGGGCGTAGGTCTTCGTGCCGAGCTGCGACGGCAGCGGAATGCCCCAAGGGATGAACTCCAGATTGCGATCCGCCACGAGCCGCGAATCGAGCCGCCGCAGCGTCCCAGCTGTGGCATTGCGCGGATTGGCGAACGGCGTCTCGCCGGCCTCCAGCATCCGGCGGTTGAGCTCCTCGAACGCGGCGTGAGACATGAGCACTTCTCCGCGTACCTCGAGCCGCTCCGGCACTTGCGCGCCGCGCAGCCGCAGCGGAATCGTCCGGACGGTCCGCAGATTGGTGGAGAGATCCTCACCCGTCTGGCCATCGCCTCGGCTGAGCCCTCTCACAAAAACGCCATTCTCATACAAAAGTGAAGCCGACGCACCGTCAAACTTCGGCTCAGCATAATATTGAACATCATCGATGCCGAGCCCCTTCCGGATGCGGGCATCGAACTCGCGCACCTCGTCGTTCGTGAACAGCGAATCGATCGAGAGCATCGGCACGGCGTGGGGCACCTTCGCAAACTCGCTCGACAGCTCGCCGGCTCCCACGCGGTGCGTCGGGGAATCCGCCGTGCGCCACTCCGGATGCTCCGACTCGAGCGCCTCGAGCTCGCGATAGAGCGCGTCGTACTCCGCGTCGGAGATCTCCGGGCGCGCCAGCACATAGTACAAATGATCGTGGCGCTGAAGCTCCGTGCGGAGCCATGCCATGCGCGCCTTCGGATCTTGGGCCATGGAGCTAGGATTTTTATTATCTCAATTCTGCGTCGAGCGTGAAAACGACGGGCGCCGGATCCTGCGCGCCGACCTCAAGAGTCCGCCGCTCGAGAGTCTGATCCGCGCGCAGAATCGCGATCGTGTAGCTTCCCTCGGGAACTGTGAGCCGCAGCCCGCCCCCCGCCATTTCGCGCGCTTTCCCTTCGGGGCGAGCTCCGACCAGGGCGCCCGACGCGTCGCGCAACTCCAGCGCGTAAGGAGCGAGCGTCTCCTCCCCGCCGCGGGCGCGAACCACCACAAATACGGAGCGCCCCAGAGTGACGGCGACACGCCACTCTCCCTGCTCGCCCGGATGAACGGCGACCTCGGTCGGACGAACCGGCGCCCAGGGGCCTTCTGTAATGACTACGCGATAGCGCCCCGGCGGGATCTCAAGAAAGCTGGCGCGCCCATTTCGGTCGACCTCTGCGACGGGCGGCTCCTCAAGCAGGCCATCGCCGTCGATCGGCTCGAGCTGTAAACGCCCCGAAGCGGCCTCGAGCCCCGCGGGGAGCTCGAGCACGAGCGTGACCGTGGAGACGCCGCCGACTTCCACCTGCAGATCGCGCAGCGATTCGCCTGGCCGCAAGTCAAGAATCCGCTCGACGGGAACGAAGGTTGTGCCCGACAACGGGGCGATCCGCAAACGCACTCTTCCGGCAGGGCAACAATCCACTCCGAAAGCCCCATCCTCGCCTCGTAACAAATCGAGCGTGCGCCCCGCGGCGTGGATCGAAGCTCGGAACGCTCTCAACGGCTGCCGCGTCGCCGCGTCGACCACGCGCCCGCCGAGCGAAGCGGTGCCGGCGGAGCTCTCCGGAACCCACAATTCCACTCCGAAGGCGGGCGCGTCGACCGACTCGGGCGAGCCGAAGCCGGCTCCGTCGGGCGCCGCCGCCGAGGCGAGCAGCCGCGAGCCGCCCAGCGTGGGAATCACAAATCGCCCTTCGGCGTCCGCGCGCGCGCGCCGCGTCTCGAGCGCATGAAGCCGCTCCGCCACATTGCTCCAATGGGGCGGCAGGTCCGCGCCGGCGCCCGAGAGGAAGCTCCGCCCTTCCGCGAGCACGAGTGCTGCGCCGACGCCAACGCCGAGACGTCCCCGCGCGATGCCCTCGATGGAGGAGCCGGGGGCGAGCTCGAGCCGTAGCCCCGTGGGATCGCTTGCTCCCGGAGTCCACAAAACCGTGGCCCAAGCGTGGCCGGGTGCACTTGCCACGACCATGCCGCCGCGAGATGCGTCGCGCGGGTCGACCTCCAGGCGAAATGTACCATCGGATTCCGACGTCGCGAACGCCGGGCCAAGAGCGATCGTCGCTCCGGCGATCGGACGCCCCTCGAAATTGACTACAGTTCCAGTGACGGCGGCCGAGGGCTGAAGCTGAATTTCCACAGATGCTCCGGGCTCGGAGCCGCCGTTCCCCGCACGCGGGATTGCCACAGAAACGCTTCCCGCTTCGCCGCGTCGGCGCGCGATCAGCTCGATTCGGCCGTCCGGAGGAACACACAAATCGCCGAAGCGGAATCGCCCCTGCGCGTCGGCAAAGACCTCCGCGCCGACAGCCGGCCCGAGATCGTTCCAGATCGGCGACGCCGTCGGAGAGGAAAGCCACTCTTCGTGGCGCACTGACGCGCCCGCAGCACCGCGCCCGGCCGCATCCCGAACCACGCCCTCCAACGTGAGCGCCGACGGCAGCGAGAACCCGATGGGTCCGACGCGCGACGGATAGAGCTCGTGCAGCGTTCGCGAGACCTCGGCGAACACCGTTCCGCGCCCCGCGGCCTTGGCGATCACCCAGAGACGGCGTCGAGGAATGCCGCGCAGCTCGAAATGCCCCGCGGCATCGGACGTCGTCTCCGCGAGCACGGGCGACCGCGGTTCGTCCGCGAGGCGAAGCACGACCGTCGCGCCGGCGCCCGCGAAGCGATCGCCCGTCCCGCCCTCGAAAGCCACAAAACCGAAGACCGAACAAATGCCCGACAGCTCCCCCGCCGTCTCCTCGGCCGACGCGCGCTCACCGGCGCGCCCGGAGGCCGGCAGCGGCTCCGCGCCGCGCGAGCCGCGCCCTGTTCCCGCTTGCGCCGCGTCTTCGAGCGACGTTCCGGACGATTCTTGATCTTCAAAAATCCAGCGCCGCATGGAGAAGGCGCCGATCGCAGCCAGCGCCAGCGCGCAGGCGGCAGCCACGAGTAGCCGCCGCCGGAACCCGGCGTGGCGCCTCCCCTCGTCGAGCTTCGATGGCCCGTCGGCGGTCATTTCCAACCGTCTTTCGAGAATTGATCGGGCAAGAGCTGCGACACGCTGCGCCGTCGCTTCTCGCCGTTGGCGCACGTCATCCAGATCTGTGCCTTCGGCGCCAGCTCCGCGAGCACCTGCCGGCACGCGCCGCACGGCGTGATGAGGCGCTTGGCGCTCGAGTAGAGCCCGATCCGCCGAAAGCTCCGCGCGCCCGCCGCCACCGCGGCGCAGATCGCGGCCCGCTCCGCGCAAATCGTGAGCCCGTACGAAGCGTTCTCGACATTGCACCCGGCGAAGAGTTCGCCGTCGGCGCTCTCGATCACGCAGCCGACGCGCAGCTTCGAGTACGGCGCATAGGCCCGAGTCGAGGCTCGCCGCGCCGCTTCGAGCAAGGCAGAAACGTCCATGGGGACCGCCCATGATAGCGCCGGCTTTGTCCGGCCATTCGCAGGCAGGTCGGCGCGCCCTGTCCGCCGCCGCGACCGGGCCGGGGGAAGGCGCCGGGAGCCATGAGCCCCTCAGCGCGCGTGTTGCCGACGCCTCGCCCCAAGTTGCTGAGCGGGTCGGGTGTCCGGCTGTTCCCCAGGCCGTTCGAAGTTTGAAGCCACTCGGGGAATCGAACGCTCGCCGGCGAGCCCCGCGCGAAGCAGCCAGGCCGTAATTCCGTCGGCGTCGTTCGGGACGCGATCTTGGCTGCACGTTCCTGTGGCAGTCGTGCGTGCCCATCGGCGCCGTCGTGCCTCTCGTAGCGCGTCGACCCGTCCCGCCACTCGGCCTGTGCCGTGCTGGAACAGCCGGTGGCCAGAACCCGGACTCCAAGATCGCCACCCTGCGCCCGCCCTTGCGCGAGTTGGCGTGTCGTTGAGAATCGAGGTCCCCGATGGATCCGTCGCGACGGATCCCCTTCGCGCTCGGCGCGACCAGAACGGAGCGCACCCCGATGTTTGGAACGTGTCTCTTCGCATTCGCGATTCTCCTCCTCTGCCCTCTGCAGGATCGCAACGCAAAGCCAAGCTCCCCACAGCTACAGGAATCAGCCCCGGCTCCCCAAGCTGCGGTTCCCGACGGGCTCACCACATCCGACTGGTCGAGCATTCGCGCCGCGTACCAAGCCAATCGTCACAAATTCTTCCCAGCGGGGAAATGCTGGAAGGCGCGAAATCCAGGGCAGGGTTGGGTCACCACGATGGATGCGCGCGGATTTGTAACGACTCCTAAGGACAATGGATGGACCTGGGGTCTTGAGATCGTGGGATACGGATGGGGCGAGTCGCAAAAATTGGATTCGACGCCCCGCGCCATCTCCGTCGATGGAAGCCACTTTGCGAGAGCCTGGGATACGCGACTCACTGAATGGTACGTCAATGATCGACGAGGCTTGGAACACGGGTTCACAATTTCCGAGCGACCGAAGCACCCAATCCTTCCGCTCACGATCGATCTTGCGGTCCGAGGTGGGCTGCGCCCCTCCATCTCGCCGGATGGTCGCAACATCTCGTTCATCAGTCCAGAGGGCGGCACTGCGGTACACTACAATGGATTAGTGGTCCGAGATGCCGCAGGGCACTCGGTCGCAGCCCAATGGCAAGGCACACAAGACAAACTATTGCGCCTCATTGTTGAGGACACGAACGTTCAGTATCCCATTATCATTGATCCGATTGCGCAACAGGCCTACCTCAAAGCGTCGAATACCGGAGCGAGCGATGGATTCGGCTGGTCCGTTGCGATCTCCGGCAACTCGGTCGTCGTTGGAGTACCGGGCGAGGACAGCAACGCAACAGGCATCGACGGCAACCAAGCGGACAACAGCTCACCCAGCTCCGGCGCCGCCTACGTTTTTGTCCGCAGCGGTTCCTCCTGGACCCAGCAGGCTTACCTCAAGGCGTCGAACTCGGGAGCAAACGATCAATTCGGTTGGGCCGTCGCAATCTCCGGCGACTCGATCGTCGTGGGGGCGCAATCTGAGGACAGTAATGCCACGGGAGTGAATGGCAATGGAGCTGACAACAGTGCATTCGATTCCGGCGCTACCTACGTCTTCGTCCGCAGCGGCTCCACCTGGACCCAACAGGCCTACCTCAAGGCGTCGAATACAAATGCAAGCGATCAATTCGGTTTCTTTGTCTCCATCTCCGGCGATTCGGTCGTCGTTGGGGCGCCTGGCGAAGACAGCAACGCCACAGGAGTGAACGGCAACCAGAGCGACAATACCTCAACCAACTCGGGGGCTGCCTACGTATTCGCGCGAAGCGGTTCCACCTGGATCCAGCAGGCGTATCTCAAGGCATCCAATACAGGAGGTGGCGATAATTTTGGTCTGAATGTCGGAATCTCGGGAGACACGGTGATCGTGGGGGCGTACAGGGAGGACAGCAGTTCCACGGGAGTGAACGGCAACCAGGCGGACAACAGTGCAACCGATTCTGGAGCTTCATACATTTTTGCGCGTAGCGGTTCCACCTGGACCCAGCAAGCCTACCTCAAGGCTTCGAATACAAATGCGGTCGATCAATTTGGCTTTTCCGTTGCCATCTCCGGCGAGACGGTCGTCGTGGGCGCTATTGGCGAGGCAAGCAACGCCACGGGAGTGAATGGTAACCAAGCGGACAACAGCGTACTCAGCTCTGGTGCCGCCTATGTGTTCGTTCGCAGCGGCTCCACCTGGGCCCAGCAGGCCTACCTCAAGGCGTCAAATGCGAATGCGAACGATCAATTCGGATTCTGTGTAGCCATCTCCGGCGACTCTGTCGTCGTCGGAGCGCCTAGCGAGGATAGCAACGCCACAGGAATCAATGGCAATGGGGCGGACAACAGCACAGGCAATTCCGGCGCCGCTTATGTTCTTGTCCGCAATGGTTTCACTTGGGGTCAGCAGGCCTACCTCAAAGCATCGAATACTGGAGCGAGCGATGAATTCGGCAGGTCCGCTGCAATCTCTGGCGACGTTCTGATGATCGGAGCCTGGGGCGAGGACAGCAATGCCACCGGAGTGAACGGTAACCAAGCGGACAATGCTGCAAGCGGATCCGGCGCAGCCTACGTCTTCGATCTCGATGTCAATCCCGGCATTACCGTCTTTGGCACGGGCACTCCCGGCTGCGCTGGAGTGCACACACTCGACGTGACGCACGCCCCAATGATCCATTCACCACACTTATCGATCACATGTGATAATGCGCCGCCTTCGTCTCTCGGACTGGGCATTATCACTAATGTTCCAGACGTTCTTGGATCAGATCCCTTCTTTATCGGTGTGTTGCTTCACGCAGATTTTTTTGCGTCCACAGAGATCTACTCCCTCGATTTCTTGAGCGATGCCTCCGGCAGCGCGCTCGCCGCCGCGCCGATTCCCAACGCGCCGGCGCTCGTGGGAGATACCTATTATGCGATGGCGCTCTGGGCGTGGACGACGTGCCCGCTCCCGCCGTACAACCTGAGCACTTCGAAGGGACTCGCGATTACGGTGCTCATGCCGTAGAACGCTGAAGATCACTCATCGCGGATGGAGCGCCCTGAATGTTCCATCTGCGATGCCTCCAATCGGTGTCGCACTCGCCGTCGAACGCGACGCGTCCACTCGGTTCTGGGGTTGACCCGGTTCGGTGGAGGGGCCGAGATCGCGCCCCCATGGGGGCGCAGCGCCTGCTCTCGCAGGCGCCTGCGGCTGCGCCCAACCGAGGAGACACCTCGGTTGGGACCCCGCAGCATTCCAGGCGGCAACTACCCTGACACCGGGGGCTCCACAACTTCCGAGCTTGAGCGATTGGAGGTCTCCCCTGAGACTCTCACCACGCAAGGGCGGCCATCCTTCCGCAGCGAACCGTCAGCTTCACGTCGATGCCGACGGACGATCGATCCGCGATAGCCGGCCCCGACATACCTGGAGTCCAGAGCATGCGCATCGGAAAACTCGCCCCGCTATTTGTGCTCATCGCGATCGCGTCGGCCGCGGCTGCCACGCCCCCCATCGGCGAAGGATCGGCAGCGCCGGAGGCGAACTCCCCCTCCGGACTCTCCTCGTCCGACTGGTCCAGCATCCGCGCGGCGTACGAAGCGGGACGCCACAAGATCGTCGCGGTCGAGAACGGCTGGCGCGCGCGCAATCCCGGCCAAAGATGGATCACGACTTTCGACGAGCGCGGGTTTACCACAAATCCCGACGGCGGCAGCTGGAGCTGGGGGCTCGAACTCGTCGGCTATGGATGGGGCGAGCCGGTGGCGCTCGCGGGTCCGGCGCGCTCGACCTCCGCAGACGGCCGCCGCCTGTCGCGCGACTGGGACGGTCGAATCACAGAGTGGTATGTCAACGATCGCCGCGGCCTCGAGCACGGCTTCGCCGTTGCCGAACGCCCGGGCAACGCGGGCGAGCCGCTCACGCTCGACATTGCGGTCCGGGGCGCGCTTGCGCCCACAATCTCGACGGATGGCCGAAATGTGTCTTTCACCAATCCGCTGGGTGGGTCTGCGCTCAACTACAGCGGACTCACCGTCCTGGATGCCGGCGGACTTCCGGTCAACGCGCGATGGAAGAATGCACAGAGCAACGGGCTGCGCCTCGTTGTCGATGACACTTCGGCACAGTACCCGCTCACGATCGACCCCGTTGCACAGCAGGCGTACCTGAAGGCCTCGAATACGGGTGCGGGCGATCAGTTCGGATACTCAGTCGCAATCTCAGGAGACACAGTTGTCATCGGCACTCCAGGAGAAGACAGCAACGCGACAGGCGTCAACGGTAGTCAGTTCGACAACAGTTCGATCGACTCCGGCGCCGCCTACGTCTTTGTCCGCAACGGCCTTTCCTGGTCCCAACAGGCCTATGTGAAACCGTCAAATTCAGGGCCTTTAGATAACTTTGGATCGTCCGTGGCTATCTCGGGGAACACAATAGTTGTGGGGAGTCCAGGGGAGGACAGCAGCTCAACGGGCGTAAACAACTTCCAGGGAGTCGACAGCGCAGGCGATTCAGGTGCCGCGTACGTCTTCGAGAGAATTGGTACAACCTGGAGCCAGCAAGCGTATCTCAAGGCCTCGAATACCGACGCTGACGACAGGTTCGGATACACAGTGGGGATATCGGGCGACACGATCGTGGTTGGTGCTGGCGGCGAGGACAGCATTGCGACAGGTGTGAATGGAAATTCAGCCGATGACGGCGCGCTGGATTCGGGGGCTGCATATGTCTTTGTTCGTGCCGGCACCTCATGGAGTCAACAGGCATACCTCAAGGCGTCCAATACGGGTGCTGGCGACAACTTTGGAACGTCTGTGGCAGTGTCAGGAAACACAATCGTAATTGGAGCATCTGGTGAGAGTAGTGGCTCGGTGGGCGTGAATGCCAATCAGAGTGACAATAGCTCCCCAAGCTCTGGCGCAGCCTACGTGTTCGCGCGAGTGAGCGGGATGTGGAGCCAACAAGCATACCTCAAGCCATCCAATACAGGGACGGACGATCGTTTTGGCGGCTGCGTCTCAATCTCGGGAGATACCGTCGTGGTCGGGGCCATCAATGAGGACAGCAGCGCGACAGGTGTGAATGGCCATCAGGGCGACACCTTCGCCGGGCAGACCACGGACAACGACCTCGAGGTGCTGCCAGGCCAAACAGTATTCGTAGACACGAGCGCTGCGACCCTAACGCTCAAGAATGCGCTTGGGACACCTGTGCAGCAGACCTTTGTGAACGGAAATATCTTCGTGCGTCGGCTCCGAGTTTTCAGCGGAGGACGCCTCGTAGGACAAGGCCCGAATCCTTTACAGATCTTCGCAGTTGAGACCGTGCAGGTGGACGTCGGAGGCCAAATTCTAGTGACTGGGTCCGACGCATCAGATGTTCAAACGCTGCTCACCGCAGCACAGTTCTCAGAGCCGGGTGGCGCAGGGACTTGCGGGGGAGGTTCGGGTGGCGTTGGCAACCCGGTGACGAGCCAGTCGTCCGTAAAGGGCGGCCAAGGGCACGGCCCATTCAATGTGTTGAATGGAGGTGGATTCGGCGGCGAGTCGGCGCTCGTTCCGGTCATCAACGGGCAACAGTGCTTTGACAATGAGGATCGGCATCCCGCCGGTGGTGGCGGCGGTAGCTATACGACCGCTGGAGAGAAAGGAAACGACGGGCCGACGACCGCAGTGTTCACAATTGGCTCCTGCATCGCGCCGCAAGGAGTGAGCGCGGTGAGCCCGGCGACCTTCCCACATGGAGGCGCTTCGGGACCGATGAGCTTTGTAACAACGAGTTCGACGGATAACTTCTTCGGGACGGCGATCGTAACTCAAGGATCCTGCATCACGACGGGCTCAACCACCCAGGTGCGTGCGACGGCGGCAATATTCAGCACTTCGGATGTCGGTCGTCTTATTGCGATCTATCGGACTGTGGGCACTTGGGAAGACAGCATTGTCGCCTGCACCGCAGGAACCACGGCTCTCGACCCGACCCAATGCTTCCGCTCGAAGACTCTGGTGCGTCAAATTTCCAGCGTCACTGCCGATCTGGCCGCTGTGAACTTCTCCGCACCTCTGCCGGTTGCAGCGACGACGGGTGACCTCGTAGTCCTGATGGGGCGAGGCAACAACCTGACGGGAGAAATTATGACACCGCTCGGCGGCCAGGGCGGCGGTGGCGGAGGCAATGCGATTGGTTCTACCACAATTCTAAATCCCAACTTTGGCGCCGTAGACAAAAAGGGCGCTGGAGGAGGAGGAGGAGGAGGAGTCCTTCAAATTCAGGCACTCGGCAAAGTTTCGGTAGGCGGAACGATCTCGGCATCCGGTGGGAATGGCGCTGCAGGCGAGAATACGATCTTCCTTGACCGCATCGGCGGCGGCTCGGGTGGCGGATCTGGCGGGACCATAATTATTCAAAGCGGCGACTCCATTGACACATTCATAGGGGGCACAAGCGGAACAATCCTCTCCCGCGGCGGCCGACGCGGCGGCGGCGCGCAGGGCGGCCAGCAGGATCCGCTTCCGCCCACAACCTCACTCGGCCTCGGTCACGGCGGTCGTGGAGGAAAGGGCCTTGTCCAGCTTCATGCGCCAATAGATCCAGTCTCGGGACAGTTCCGAGCGGGCTTTCTTGGTGCTGGAACTGAGAATGCACAGCCTCTTTCGTCCAATTTCGATCCAGCACCGCTCCTTCTCACGCCTGAGTTCAGTTCGCAGAGCCCTTTCAGCGCAACGAACTCGGGGGCTGCGTACGTCTTCGTCCGGAATGGCTCGGCCTGGAGCCAGCAGGCGTATCTTAAGGCCTCTAATACGGACGCAGGTGACTTCTTTGGCATCTCGGTTGCATTGTCTGCCAATACCGCAGTCATCGGAGCGACCGGCGAAGCGAGTAGCGCGACGACGATCGATGGCAACGAGGCTGACGACAATGCTCCTTCCGCTGGTGCGGCCTTTGTATTTACTCGAGATGGTAGCACTTGGAGTCAACAAGCCTACCTCAAGGCCCCGAATGCTGGCGCAGGCGATTCTCTGGGGCTCTCTGTCGCAATCTCGGGAGGCACAATAGTTGCGGGCGCAATCGCCGAGGACAGTCATGCCTTCGGTATCGATGGAGATCAAACAGACAATAGCGCACCACAGTCCGGTGCCTCGTATATTTTTGACGTCATCGCTGTGCCTGGCAACTCGGGAGTGATTCCGTACGGCAATGGCACTCGCGGCTGTGTAGGCCCACATGAGTTGTCTTCGCTGTCCGTTGCACAAGTGGGAAATTCGAATTTTGCATTGAAGTGCACGAATCCTGTCCCCCTGACCAATGGACTCTGGCTGATCACGGATGTGCAAGACCTTGCAGGGTCCGATCCGTTCTTCATCGGTGCAGTTCTCCACGTTGGCCTGTTTACCGCGACCGAGCTGATTACGATCGAAACCGTCGCGCCTCTGACCGGACCAGCATCAGTGAACTTGCCCATTCCGGCAGCGCCCGGCCTGATTGGGAAGACTTACTTCGCACAAAGCATCTGGGCGTGGCCTCTCAGCACTTGCTTCCTCTTCCCCTATGGGATCAGCACCTCGAATGGGCTCGCGATCACGATCCAGCCGTGAAGGCCCGCCAAGAGTGCGATCAGCATCCGAACATGTTGGACCAGCGCATGCTCGCCACGATGGCGATTCCGGCAGAACCATCTGCCCGACTGACGCGGCGCCGATGAGAGCAGTGCTCGACGCTCGTCGCAGGACCATCAAGGTTCCACTATGAGAGAATCCATCCGGTGTTGTGGCTTTGCGCGGAGTCGACCTCATTCGAGGTCAAGCCTGATAGTGGTTATCCATAGATAGTCTGGGTATTATGGGGTTGCTCTCAGCCAAGAGGCTCACAATGGGTACACGATCAATGCACAGGAAGTCGATCTTACTTCTAGTTTGTGCTCTGCTTACCCTCGGAGCAGCGATCGTCCACTTCGGAGACCTGGGCAAAAATGGTGACATCTCGAAACGTGCGGTCACTCACCCAGCGACATTGGAGTCGCGCGGAGCGCCAAAACCGGGGTTCGATACGCCGGCATCATTTCCCACCACGAGCCCGAACGCATCCGTCGCCGATGTGGCTCGCGCAGATCTGAATAAGTCAACAGAGCGCGCTGTCGGTGACCCTCGCCTTGGCTCAATTGAAGGATGGCTGGTTGGGAGCGACGGTGAACAGATCGACTACGCAATGGTGCACTTGACCTCCGCCTCAGCGGGTTCACCACGCATGGAGCGGGCCTTAGTCGGAACAAATCGATTCACTTTCTCTGGGTTAGAGGGAGCAGACTTTGTTCTTGGTGCCTTCGCAGTGGGCTATAAGCCGGTCGAACAGAGCCTGCGTCTGGCTGCGTCGCCGTCCCGGACAGAGTTGCGAATGTGGAGAGATGACACCATTGTGTTTATCGATTTCGTTGGCATCGACGGAAGGCCAGTGAAAGAGGCCGCGTGGTGGGCACAACGTTCACAGCTATTCCACGAATTGTTCCTCGTGGCAACCCCGCCAGGCGAGAGCGTTTCTTGTGATGATCTCGATCTCGTTGCGAGACGTCATTTGCGCGATGTTCGGATGACACAACCCGGCAATTCGATGGGCTTTGACCGTGAGGCTCCGAGCCCTAAGCACGACGCCTACATACGGTTACACGTGCCGATGGTTGCTGATTTGCACCTAATGCGATACGGCGCATCCCTTGGATCAGTTCGCATAAACCCCGAAACCAGGTCGGTAGCGTTTACTTTGGATCGCGACACTCTCACGAAGGCGAGTGGCACTCTGGAGTTCGTTGTCGTTGATAGACAGACTGGTACTGCAATCCAAACTGTGAATGTTAAAGCGTTCGGAACGGTTGTGAATGATAAGCGACCAGAGTACAAGGCGACTGCCGACGCCGGTGGCCACGTGAGACTGACCGATTTGGCACCAGGCAGCTGGCTAATTACTGTGATCGCGGCTGGGTATGGAACTCACGTTCAGCGGGTTGTTGTGGAAGGCGGTCGTACAACGAGGATGAGCCCTGTCGAGATGGAGCAGGGGCGAACCTTGCGGGGAGTTACTGTGGATCCTGGCGGGAGTGCGTGCGCGTGCGACATCGAGTGTGTCAGTGCCGATTATCTCGGCACTTCGAGCGCAGTCTTGGGAAGGACAGAGTCTGGGCGGGATGGAAAGTTTGATCTAGAGAACTTGCCGACAACGCCATTCGTCGTGCGCGCGTCGAGAAAGGCTCCTTCGCTCGCGTACGCGGCTCAGAGAATCGAACGCGGTACCGAGTGTCGGGAAGTGCAACTTACGCTGGACTCTGCCATCGAAGTTGAGATCGACAGCTCGTCGCTCACCAGCGCTGCGAGAGTGGAGGTAGCCGATGAGAAGACTGGCAACGTCGTCGCGAATTATGTCGTTTCCCCGAATCTGAAGTCGGGGAGGCGCGGACATGTCTACCTTTGCCCAGGAGAGTATTTGGTGCAGGTTCGCGTGTTGGATGGATCTATTCGAACGCAACGAATATCGGTGCAAGCTGGCATGTCGGCTGTCCGCCTCTAGACCGGACCTCGCGCAAAGGCGCCGTGCCTTCGGCGAGAGTTTTCATATATTGATCGAATGCGAAGTGTTGATTGCGCATATTGCCCGTGATTTCCCGCACGATTCACTTCTTGGTCACAGCGGCAAGGGCGCTGGTGACCGCGGGAACCGACAAGCCCGTGTGATCGCTCAGCATGGCAATTGAGAGAATCGGTTGCGCCTGTAGTTGATCGTGGACTGGCAGAGCGGAGCCCGCCGAGCGGCCAAGGCGGAGAGTTTGGGCGTGATCTTCATTGAAGAGCTGAACGAGGCGGCGAGCGGTCTGCGCGGCTTGGTTGGCGGTTTCGCGCACGCCGCGAACGAGGAAGGCAATCCACGCCTCCCAGTCGCCCTCTTCGCGTGCCGAGTGCAAGAGCCGGTAATATTCCTCACGATGCGTCTTCAGGTAGAGGCTTCAGCAAAGTAGCGGCGCCTTCAGGATACCTCCTACTACAAAAAGAAGTTTAATCAACAATCGGCCCACTCGGCCATTGCCGTCCAGAAACGCGTGAATTGTCGCGACTTGCGCATTGGCCAGCGCTGCCTTTAGGAGAGTTGACGTGCGCTGCGGCTTGTCATGCAGAAACGCGTCGAGTGCTCCCAAGCGTTCGGCGAGCCGCTCCGGCGGAGGCGGCACAAATGCGGCAACGCCGGAACGACTGCCTCCGAGCCAATTTTGTGTGATTCGAGATTCACCGGGTCGTTTCTCGGCGCCACGGCCCCCGGAAAGGAGTTCGGCGTGGATCTCTCGAATGAGCCGGTTGCTCAGCGGAAAGCTTTCCCGCGCGCGCTTCACACCATGTTCGAGCGCGCGGACGAAGGTGGAAACATCGCGCACGTCATCGAACGGAACGTCCGGTGCATGCTCGACCTCGAGTAGCAACAGATCGGAAAGCGAAGATTGTGTTCCCTCGATTTGAGAGGAAGGCACCGCCTCCTTTTGGACGTACATGGAAGAAAAGAGCGAGCTGTCGGGCAAGAGACCTGAATCGCTGTCGAGGCGACCCATCGCAAGGAGCACCTGGTTGATTTCTTCGCGCCGCGCGCCGTCGATTTCGAGCGCAGGAGCGGGAGGGAGTGAGTGCGGCACGAAGCTGCGAACGACTTCGCCATCGACGCTCGGCCCGAGCACGCAGATGCCGGCGAGACCGCGCCTCACCGTGGACTCCGCGGATGGGAGTTCCTTAGGGGCACCCGCGCCCGATCATTGTTCAGGCCCATTTGCTTACTAGGCCACGCTCATGGGCGACTATCCCCTGTGGTCTCATCCAAGCAAAAGACTCCATAACCTGTTTTACAGCAGTAGCTTAAAACCATATTGGTGGCTAGCTCACCCGCTCCCAAAGATCTGGGTCATCGGGCCGTCCCTCTGTTCCGCGTCCCAACGCTCGGGCCACAGCGCGCAGCCTGCCCGGCCATTGGGCCCCAGGTAGTCGCCACCGTACTTGGCATCTGGTCGAACCAGACGTAAAGTACGGCTGCATGCTCGACAGACCCTTCTGGAAAGAACGGCTGCAGCAGGCCTGGAGCGAAGCGCCCATTGCCTGGCTCTGCGGCGTTCGGCGTTGCGGTAAGACAACACTTGCCGAGAGCCTTGGCGAGTCGGAGACGCTGTTCGTCAATTGCGACCTGCCGGCGACGGAAGAGCTCGTGCGTGATCCGCAGATGTTCTTCAAGGGGTGTAAGAAGCCCGCGATCGTCTTCGATGAGATCCACCAATTGCCCGACCCATCTCGGGTTCTGAAAATTGGCGCCGATCTGTTTCCAAAATTGAGAATTCTAGCCACCGGTTCTTCAACGCTGGCGGCAAGTAAGAAATTCCGTGACACGCTGACGGGACGCAAGCGCACGATCCACATGCTCCCAGTCCTTTGGGAGGAGTTCGCAACATTCGGGACATCGCTCGAGCAGCGGCTGTTCCACGGTGGACTCCCGCCGGCGCTACTCGCTCCTTCGAAGAAGCCGTCGTTCTATCGCGAGTGGCTCGACTCCTTTTTCGCTCGCGACATTCAGCGGCTATTTGGCTTCCGTGACATGAATCGCTTCAACGCCTTCTTCGAGTACATGCTCCGGCAAAGTGGCGGCGTCTTCGAATCGACGAAGACCGCGACCGCGCTTGGCATCTCGCGCCCTACTGTCGAGAGCCATCTGCGGGCTCTTGAAATCACCCATGCGGCAACACTCGTGCGCCCTTACCACAGCGACGGCCGCGGAGAAATTGTAAAAGCACCGAAAGTATATTTATTTGACACCGGCTTTGTGAGCTTCGCGCGCGGGTGGGATCCGCTGCGCGCGACGGATCTAGGGGTCTTGTGGGAGCACCTCGTCTTGGAACACCTGCAGGCGCATCTGCCAGCTACGTCGATTCACTATTGGCGCGATAAGGCTAGACACGAAGTTGATTTCGTGGTGAGGCGCGGTCGCGACGCCGTCGATGCGATCGAATGCACATGGGATCCCAGTGCATTCGATGGGACCCACCTCAAGAAGTTCCGCAGCATCTATCCGCAGGGAAGAAATTATCTTCTCACGCCGGCCGCTGAAATTGCCTATTCACGACAGATAAACGGCATGGAGATACAAATAAGCACTCCCGACGAGCTGTACGTGAGGTGAGAGCTGTGGCGTGTGCCTGCCTCATGGCTTTCTGTGAGACATCGGTTGCGCGCACGCGCGCGGATGAAAAAGCCGACGATCGATTCGGACCTTCGCGGGGCCACAGCCCCGCGAAACCGGTTGGCGCACGGAGGACGTTTCAAAAGTCAGCCGTGCCCATGGCGATTCGGCGCCGCATGCGCCGCCGAATGAAGTATCTCGGTACCGATTCCTCATCGCGCGGGGCAAGCCCCGCGCCATTGTTCGGCGCGAGCGCCGACCCTACGGATCAAAATCAGTGCACATCAAGATTGACTCACGCCCTTTTCCACGCCATCCCGTATCTGTGCAGGCATAGGTTCTGCCGTAGGGCTCGGGCTTGCCCGAGACGATCTCGCGCGCGCATGCGCGCGCGGATGAAGAGAAGCCTGTAGAAGATCATACTCAGAAGTGGATTCTTCATCGCTACCCAGAGCACCGGCACGGAATTGCCCTGGAGGGCCCCTTCACAGTCCGACTGACTTTTGAAACGTCCTCCACGCGCCAACCCCACTTCACATTAAAATAGTGATATCATAGTTCGATCTTTGTTTCACAGTCGGATAGCTTATTTACAGTTGGCTAGCGGGGCGCCCGCGGTGCGCATACGACAGCTCGAGAGCATCGCGCCCGCACCGCGGATGCGTCAGAACCGGAATCAGCTCATCAATCTTCCAGCCCTTCCTCGGAGAAGGCGTCGGCTGGGAGCTCTCCCATCGCCGGCTCTGAGCCCCGTCCGAGCTGCGCGAGCTGCCGCTCCTCCTCGGTCGCCGTCTCGACGCCGGCGAAGGGAACGCGATTCGAGATCACGCGACGCTGCGTGATCGGGTCGAGCCGCTCGCGGGCATAGACCGTCACCCGCGCCACGCGACCTTCGATATCCGCCGGGCGCAGCTCCTGCGGCCCATCCACCGGCACGGCCAGCCGCTGAAGAATGATCTTCGCGCGCCGCAGCCCCTTGGCGCTGAAAGTCAGCGCATCCCAAGCCGCCGTTCGCCCGGCATAGGGGCCGTCGGCCACGATCCATCGAACGCCCCATCGCTCGGCGCCGTCGTCGCCGATGCGAGCGCGCACCTCGCCGATCCGGCAGAGGTACGTTCCATTGGGAACGCTCACGTAGTTGTCTGCATCATCCACTTGTGTGAAGTCCACGCGCACCATGGGGAAGCTCCTGCCGCATTGCGGCTTCTGCTTCGAAGACGCCCCCAGCCACCTGCTCGTCGGCGCCAACCGACTCCGATGCGCCCCTCCCGCCAGAACTTAAGCTCGGCCAGCCACTTAGGGCGAGGGAGCCGCGCCACGACGCCCCTGCCCACGCGCCCACCGCGTCGCTCCTGCGCGCGACGCCCACGTCGCACCACCGCCACTCCGCGGTAGAGTGTCCGGCGCGTTCCATCCCCAGGGCGGAACCTTCGAACCGCGCCTTGGTTCAATGGGCTTCCACGCATTCCGGAGAACCCGATGCTCTCGCTGACATTGCTGCTCCTCTCGCTTCCCGTCCCCGCCGTTCCCCAAGGAAAGGGCGGCAACGCTGGCGGCTGGCTTCCCCCGATGCGCCAGCTTCTCGCCGGCATGCAGTTCGACAAACTCGACGCCGACAAGGACGAGTTCATCACGTCGGAAGAGATGAAGAAGGGCACCTTCGCCTGGCTTGATCGCAATAGTGACAAGTCGCTCGATCGCAACGAGCTCGCGAAGCTCCCGCCCGAGAAGAACATCGGCCAACAGGCGAGGGAGAACGAGCGCGAGCGCAAGGACGGCGAGAAGCCCGACAAAGAGCGCGAGGGCTCGAATCCGCCCGGCGAGGGCAAGGGCCGCAACGCCGAGAAAGACAAAGAAAAGGAAAAGGACAAGGAGAAAGACAAGGAAAAGAGTGAAGACAACAAGAAGGGCGGCGATGCCGCCAAGGCTCACCTCGAGCGCATGGATGCCAATAAAGACGGCAAAGTGACGGCCGAGGAGTTCGCCCTTCCCGAGGGCTGGTTCGCGCAGGTCGACGTCGACGGTGACGACCGCATCTCCAAGGAAGAGTTCCGCGGCACCGCGGGCGGCCGCAGCGGCAAGGGCGGCAACAAGAAGCTCTCCGACCTCATGAACAAATCCCCCGAAGAGATGCTTGCCAGCATGGATGCCAATAAAGACGGCAAGGTCTCGGAGGATGAGTGGCCCTTCATGAAGCAGGGGTTCGCCATGGCCGACGCCGACGGCGACGGCACGCTCACAAAAGACGAACTCGCCTCGGCCGTGGAAACCTTCAAGAAAGGCTTTGGCGGCGGCGGCAAGAAGAACAAGGGCGGCGAGTCTGGCGGCGATGGAACGCCCCCGGCCGGCGGCGCTCCCCCGGCCGGCGGCGCTCCCCCGGCCGGCGGCAAGAAAAAGAAGGGCGAGACCGAAGGCGAGAAGCCCCCGGCATAGTTGAACTTCGTTTTGTAGGGTCGCCGGAAGGGCCCGCGCGAGTCGATCGCGCACCCCCGAGGTCCGGCGGCCCTCCGCGCGCACGAGCGCGGCGGCGCAAGCCTCCGCGCTCGTGGTCTTTTCGGGGCCAATCGCTCGCGCCACAGCCGGCTGCTACACTCTCCGCCCCACTTCTCTCCGACACTGCCCCATGTCCGAAATCGCCGCGCTCCACGCCCGAGAGATCCTCGATTCCCGAGGGAATCCCACTGTTGAAGTCGAATGCCTCCTTGCCACCGGCGCCACCGGCCTCGCCGCCGTGCCGTCGGGCGCCAGCACGGGCGCCCACGAGGCGATCGAGCTACGCGACGGCGATGGTCGCTACAACGGCAAAGGCGTGCGCAAGGCCGTGGAACACGTAAACGAAGAGATCGCCGCCGCGCTGCGCGGACACGATTCGGAAGATCAGCTTGGCATCGATCGGCTCCTCTGCCAACTCGACGGCACACCCAACAAAAAGCGCCTCGGCGCCAACGCCATCCTCGGCGTCTCCATGGCGATCGCAAAGGCCTCGGCCGTCGAGAACGGCCAGCCGCTCTATCGCTACCTCGGCGGCGTGAGCGCCCATGTGCTCCCCGTGCCGCTCATGAACGTGCTGAATGGCGGCGCCCACGCCGACAATGGCCTCTCGATCCAGGAATTCATGGTGGTTCCCCACGGCGCGCCCTCGTTCTCCGAGGCTCTCCGCTGGGGCGCCGAGATCTTCCACGCGCTCAAGAAGGAACTCGCGGCTCGCAAGCTCACCACCTCCGTCGGCGATGAGGGCGGCTTCGCGCCGCGGCTGCGCTCCAATGCGGAGGCCGTCGAGCTCCTGCTCGCCGCCATCGGAAAAGTGGGGCTTAAGGCGGGCGCCGAGGTGAGCCTCGGGCTCGACGTCGCGTCGACCGAGTTCTACCACGACGGCAAGTATCATTTCGAGGGAAAGGATCTGCGCGCCGACGATTTGATTGCACTTTGGGATCGGTGGACTTCCACCTATCCGATTGCGACGATCGAGGACGGCCTCGCCGAAGACGACTGGGCCGGCTGGGCAGCGCTCACGCAACAAATCGGATCGCGGGTCCAGCTCGTGGGCGACGATCTTTTTGTTACCAATCCGCGCCGCCTCCGCGAGGGTATCGCACAGGGGCTCGCGAACGCCATCTTGATCAAGCTCAATCAAATCGGGACCGTGTCGGAAACCCTCGAGGCGATCGCCGTCGCAGGGCGCTCGGCCTACCGAAGCGTAATTTCCCATCGATCCGGCGAGACCGAAGATTCCACCATTGCCGATCTCGCGGTGGCTACCAATGCCGGGCAGATCAAGACCGGCTCGCTCTGCCGCAGCGACCGCGTCGCGAAGTACAACCGCCTCCTGCGCATCGAGGAGGAACTCGGCGTCGCGGCGGTCTACGGCGGCGAATTCTTCGGCAAGAAGTCTGCGAGCAGCGCTAGCGGTGCGAAGAGCAACGGCACCACGAAAGCTGCGAAGAGCGCGCCGGCACGCCAAGAAAAGTCGAGCGGAAGCCGGCGCGGGCGGAGGTAACTTCTCGCGCGAGCGCTGATTCCCATGGACGCCCGCACGACGCACTGGTCTCTCCCCATTCCCACGGTGATCCTCGCGGCCCTTGCCGCGTTGCTGGTCACCATGGGCACGCTTCCCGCCGCGTCGGCGCGTCGGGCGTCCTACAGCCGGCACGAGCAGCTCGAGTCGCGCCGGCTCGCGCTCCAGCAGGAGATTGCAGGACTCGAGGCCGAGGCGGAGGCGCTTCGCTCCGATTACCAATACAACCGCCGCCTCGAGCGGCTGATGTTTCGAGGCGGCCCCGAACGGGGCGACTGAGGGTACGCCGCCGACCTCTTTGCGCGGGCGGCGCCTGCCGACGGGCCGATCGACAGAGCGATAGCGGCGCGCGACACTGCCGCCATGGGCACGCGGCCGATGTCACCCCAACACTCGGAAATCCCGTGGGGCGCCATTCGAGCGCTCACGTTCGATTGCTACGGGACGTTGGTCGACTGGGAGACGGGGCTCGCCGCCGACCTCCGCGCGGGCTTGGCGGCGACGCTGCGAGCGAGCGACGAGCAGTGCCTCCGTTGGTACGCCGAAGCGGAGCCGCGCGCCGAAGCTGGGCCGTTCCGCCCCTATCGAGACGTGCTGCGGGCCGCGCTCGTGGACGTGGCGCAGCAGGCGCAGGCGCCCGTGCGCGACCCCGACGCGCTCGTCCGCGGTCTGCCCCATTGGCCCATTTTTGAGGACACCACAAAAGCGCTGCGCGCGCTGCAGAGCCGATTCAAGCTGTGCGTCTGCTCAAACGTCGATCGCGATCTATTTGATGAAACAGAAAAAAGATTGGGCGTGCGCTTCGACGAAGTCGTAACGGCCGACGAGATCCGCTCCTACAAGCCGGCGCCCGATCATTGGAAGGTGGCGCTTCGTCGGCTGCAGATGGCGCCGCAGGAAGTGGTGCACGTGGCGCAGAGCCTTTACCACGACATCGGCCCCGCCACGGCGCTTTCGTTGCGCACCGTCTGGGTCGACCGGCGCTCCGGGCGCGCGGGCGGCGCCACACCGCCGACGCAATCGCGGGTGCGCCCGAGCTTGCGCGTCACGAGCCTCGCAGAGCTTGTGTCACAGATCGGCATCGATCCGGTGGATCTATAATGCTGCCGTTCGTTGCGCTTTCTATTTCTGTGGCTTTGACGCTGCAGGAGCCGGAGACGGGAATCCCCGGCGACGAGGGACCGCTGCGCAACCAGGCGTTCGTGCCGCGCGCCGACGCGCTCGTGCGGGCGAAGCTCGAGGAAGGCGAGAAAGCCATCGCCGCGGGCGAGACGGCGCGCGGATTCAGCCTCCTGCGGCAGGCGTGCGCGGATGTCGGATCTGTAGGTTCTCGCCTTGTGGCGCTCTCGGCGGAGGCTGAGGGGCGCCTGCTGACCGACCTCACAGCGCACCTTCGGCGTCGCGCCGCGTGCCTCACCGCGGGCGCCCTTGACATATATCTCACCGATGCGGAGAGCGCCGCCGCCGTGGAGCTGCCGAGCGGGCTGCCGCTGGAGACGGCCGTGGGGCGTGCGGCGCGGTTCCCGCGCACGCGCGCCGCCGCCCTGGTGTTATCACAATTCGCGGGCGACGCGTTCACCCGCGGCGATTTGGCCGGCGCACGCGCCGCAGCCGAGCGCGCCTTGGCGAGCGGCAGCGGGACGCCCGAGGAGCGGGCGTCGCTCGCGCTGCTGGCGGCGGTCGCGGCGCGTGAGATGGGCGACGAGCCAGCGGGCATCGCGAGGGATGGCGATCTCGCAGCCTCGATCCCGTTCCACGGACAAGTACGAACTCTCGCGGAGCACCTCGCTGCGCTCGCCGAGCGCGGGAAGCCCGGCGCGGCAATCCGCTCGCTCACCGAATTGTGGCGGGTGGCTTTGCCGCCGTCGAGCGAGCCCGCGAATATTGAACCCGTGGAGCGGCGCGTCCTGGCGCTCGAGTCGGGATTCCTCGTGCAGACGGCCGCAGAGCTGCTGTGGATTGCGGCCGACGACGGCTCATTGCGCGCGCGATTCTCGCTGCGGGCGCTGGGAGGCGAAGCGGCCGCGGCCGGAAAGCCCCGCGACGGCGGCCGCAAGACGGTACAGATCGGGCTCTCTGCCGATCCCGATGCATTCTTGATTTTCCCGGGAAGGCGCCGAGCGCTTCCCGCCGCCGACGGCCGATTTATTGCCATCACGGTCGGCGGTGTGCTGGCCACTTTCGAGCTGCGCCCCGGCGAGCCGCAGGAACTGCGGCTTTTGTGGTCTCGCGCCGGAAATGTGCTCCGAGGCCCCGATGGAAAGCCGATCGGCGAGGCGTCGGCGGAAAGCCGGCCGGCCGAGTCGTCGACGGAGCCGCTGGCCGACGATCCTTCGGCGCCGCCGCCGGTGCCACAATTCGCCGATGGAGTGCTGCTGATCGGCGGGCGCCTTTTTGCGGCTTCCTTCCTGGCTGGCGAAGACACCACCACTTCCATCGAGGCCTTCGACCCGCGCACCGGCGAGAGAATCTTCCAGCGGTTGCTGGCCAAGGGAAGCGTGCTGCGCTCCTCCGACGAGCCGCGGCGAGCCATGGCGCGCACGGTCGCCGTGCTTCCAAGCCCGCTCGTCTACTCGGGCGGACGAGTCCTGCTGTCGACGGAGCTCGGCGTCGTCGCCTCGGTCGATCCGCTCGACGGAGAGGTCGAGTATCTGTTGCGAACGCAGCGCGCGAAGGAACCGTCCGGCTATGAGTGGTCAGCGCCGGCGGCGGGCGCGGGAGTCACAGTTCTCGCGCCGAGCGATTCCGATTACCTATATGCGCTCCGCCCGCGGCTCACAGTGTGCGCCGACGGTCTCGCGAGCTGGCCGCTCCCCTTCGCCTTCGACGGCGCGCCGCAAGACCGCCGGCCGCGCGTGCGCGAGACGCGCTATGCGCGGCTCGTCGGAGCCCGCAGCAGCCGCGCGTTTTTGTTGAATCCGCGGCCGCGCACCGGACAGAGCCTGCGCGCGTTCGACTTCGCAACGCGCATCCCTGAGGAGCGCGAGCTGGCGCCGGGCGAGACGGCCCTCGGGATGCCGGCGCTCCTCGAGCATTTTGTGGCTCTGCCGACCGACCACGGCATCACGCTGTATGAGGCCGGCGGCGGGCTCTCGGAGCTCACACAAATTCCGCTTCGCCTCGAAGCGCGCCCGGGCGGCTGGCTCCCCTCACAAATCCTCGGCGACCTGTCGGCCGTACCCGAAGGAGTGATCTCCTGCACGGCCTCACACCTCACGCTCTACCGCGCCGTTCGGTAACATCGTGGCGCCGATTGGAAAAGTGGTCATCCTCGCCGCCTCGGCGGGCGGAGGGCACGTGGCGGCGGCACGCGCGCTCGAGCAGGCCATGAGCGAGCTCGGGATCGCGAAAGAAGTGAAGGTCATCGATGCGCTCGAGCACACGACGGCACTCTTTCGAAAAGTGTACGCGCAGGCGTACCTTGACCTCGTCGACCGCGCTCCGGGGCTTCTCGGATGGCTGTACGACACCCTCGACAAGCCGTGGAAAAATGAGAAGCGCCGGCTCGCCGTCGATCGCCTCAATTCACTTCGATTGGTGAAGCTCCTCGAGAAGGAGAAGCCCGACGTCGCCGTCAGCACCCACTTCCTCCCATCGGAAATCCTCTCGTGGATGAAGGGGCGCGGCTGCCTCGCCTGCCCGCAGGCCGTCGTGGTAACCGATTTCGACGTGCACGCCATGTGGCTCGCTCGCAACGTCGAGCGCTGGTTTGTGGCGCTGGAGGAGACGCGCGTTCACCTGAGCCAGCTCGGCGTGCCGGCGGAGAACGTGCGCGTCACGGGAATTCCCGTGAAACCGGCTTTCGCACAAAAGAAGAGCCGCGCCGCGATGCGCACAAAACATGGGCTCGAGGCCGACCGGCCGGTCGTGCTCGTGTCGGCCGGCGGCTTCGGAGTCGGCCCCGTCGAGAAGATCGTTCCGGTGCTGCTCAGCTCGGAGCTTCCGCTGCAAATTATAGCTTTGTGCGGCAAGGGCGAGGAGCTGCGCCGCAAGCTGGAGCGGCTTGCCGAGAAAGCTCCCGGCGGGCGCGCGCGCCTGCGCTCCGTCGGCTTTACCACAGAAATGGATGAGTGGATGGCCGCCGCCGATCTCCTCGTCAGCAAATCGGGCGGGCTCACGACCTCCGAGGCGATGGCCTCCGCGCTCCCGATGGTGGTGGTCAATCCGATCCCGGGCCAAGAGGAGCGCAACTCCGACCACCTGCTCGAACGCGGAGCGGCCGTGCGATGTAACAATCTGCCGGCTCTCGCGTGGAAGGTCGATTCGTTACTTTCCGACTGCAAGCGCCTCGCCGCGATGCGCGCCGCTGCCGAAGCCCTCGGGCGCCCGCGCGCCGCCTACGATGTGGCGCAGGAAGTCGCTCGAATGTTCACGAATGGGCGCCGAGCTCCAAATCCCAGTTGAGCAGCGTGCGCAGCTCCTCCGGAATCGCGACCGACACATTCTTCGCAAAGTCAAAAGACACTAATACAGTCTTCGCCTCGGCGATCAGCCGCCCCGCGGCGACTTCCCGCACGAGGTACTCGAGGTCGAACGACTTGGTCCCGATTCGAATCGGCCGAATCAACACTTCGATCCGCTCGTGCAGCATCGCGGGCGTGCGATAGTCGATCTCTGTGCGAGCGAGGATGAAATCGAACTGCCGGACGTCTCGGATGCCGCGCCGCCCGAGCAGGTATTCCGTGCGCGCGTCTTCGAGATAGGTAACGATCGCCGCATTATTGGCATGCCCGAGCGCGTCGAGGTCGCGGAGCGTGACCACGAGTTCGTGGCGATGGGCGAACTCGTGGAGCCCGCCGGGACCGTCGCCGTTCATTTCGGGCCGTCGTCGTAGCCGCCGACGAGCTCCGCCGGCACCGGCTCAAGATCCTTGAGAATCCGCTCTTCGATCACGCCGATCGTGCGCGGTTTGAAGTGCGTGAGCCACCGCGAGCTTTCATACAGTTCTTTCGAGACGCGCGCCTTATGCACCGCGTCGCCGAACTCGCGAAGCCACAAAAACCGGTCGGTGCCGTCGACGACGGCGGTCCACCACGCGTGCACGACGACCCCGTAGGGCGGCACAACGCGCCGCACGTCCTCGAAGAAGTCGAGCATCTTGGGAAGCGTGCCGGGTGCGAGGCGGTAATGGCGCAGCTCGTGGAATCCGCGCCCGCGCCGCGTGAGGAGTTCGTCGAATCGAACCGGTGTCATGTCGATCGCTTCGACACTCGCGACGAGCTGGTCTGCCTGCGGCTCGAGGTGCTGCTTCCAGAGCGCGCTCGAGTAAAGCCGATCGACGGCCGTCCGCTTGTGCTCGGCGTTCTCGAAGCCTCGAATCCAGACGACTTCATCGTTGCGGCCCGCCGTGCTCCAGCAGGCGACGAAGGAGATCCCCGCGTCGCGAAGCGCGGCCTTGAGGCATGGGCCGCTCTCGCAATGGAAGAATTGAAAGAGACGCTGCGGCGTTGTACCGGGCGTGAGGCGGAAGATGCGAAGCTCGTGAAGCGCCATAGTGTGAGGATTTCGGGTCCATCGGAGTCTCCGGCGGCGGGCTCGAAAATGCGAGCCCTCGGGGCGCCGAGCGGGAGCCGCGGCGCGCTCAGGCGCCCGGAGCGCCGCCCACGGCCGAGGCCGTCCGCCGCGATATGAAAGCTACAAGAGCGCCCAGGCCGAGCACCACGGCAAGGGCGCCGAAATGCTGAGCGCCGATGGCGTCGACGCCGTCGGGCACGGTGATCGGATAGTAAGGGGCGAGCCACGCCGGCGGGCGAAATGCAAACATCACCAATCCGGCGATGAGGATCAGCGCCGCGAGCGGGACAAGCGCTCCGCCGGGTGCAACAAATCGCCCCTCCTTCGGTACGCTGCTCCGAAGCCGCCACGCCGAGAGCACGGTGGTCGTGTGCTGGCAGAGGGAGAAGAGCACGGCGGCGTCGAGCATGGAGAGCCAGTCGGCGCCCCAGACGAGCCCGATCGAGACGGCCGTAACGGCGAGCACGGCGACGGCGGGCGTGCCGGACGCCGTCGTGCGCACGAGGGCCGCGGGCACAAATCGGTCTTCCGCCATTGCAAATAAATAGCGCGGCGAGACGAGCGCGATCCCCGAGCAGAAGCCGAACATCGAGACGATCGCGCCGACCCATAGAAGCTGATAGACGAGCGCGCCGAAGGCGGAGGAGCCGATGCGCGTCGCCGCCTGCTCGGCCGCGAGCGGCAGCGAAAGCGAGCCGGGCCCCGTCGCGGGCGCAACGGCCGCCAAATCGGGCACGCTCGAGACGGCAGCGAATTGTACGAACGCGTAGAGCGTGCTCGAAGCAGCGATCGCGACGACGACGGCCTTCGGAATCGCCCGCTGCGGATTGCGCACCTCTCCTGCGATGATACCAATATTCTCAAAGCCGCCCGCAGCGTAGATGCAACGATACACGGCGACGGCGAGGCCACCCGCGCCGGCGGCCGCCAGCGTCTGCCCCGACCCCGCGAAGCGCACCGGGTCAAAGGCACAGAGGCCGATCACCACAAAAATCGCAAGCGGCACGAGCTTCGCGACGGTGAGGATATTGGAAACGGCGGCGCCCGGCTTCGCACCCGCGGCGTTCACGAGCCCGAGCGCGGCAATCTCGAGGGTCGCGGCCAGGCGCGCATGGGTGGGGTCGGCGAACCACGGATGGATCGGCTCGAGGAGCTTCACGAGCGCCACGGAGACGCCGGCCCAGGCAAGAATGGTATTGATCCACGCAAGCCAGGCGACGGCGAAGCCGACCGGCGCGCCGAAGGCCTGCCGCGCGTATTGGTATGCTCCGCCAGTCTTGTCGGTCGTGCCGGCGGCCTCCGCCGTCATCAATCCGATGAAAAGTACAATTCCCGCGGCGGCAACGAACGCGAGAAACGAAAGCGGGCCGACGTTGCGCGCCAGGATCGGCGGAAGCGCAAAGATCCCGCTCCCGACGATCGTGGTGAGCCCGAGCAGCGCGCAGGTGGCAAGACCGAGGTCGCGCCGTGGAGTTCGGGAGGCGGGTTCGTCGGCCAAGATGCCGAGGATACCTCCGCGGGAGGCGCGCCGAAGCGACGGTGAACATGCTGAAAGCCCGGGCTGCGTACGCAACGCGACGCTTGCCCGATCGGGCGCCCGGCCCGATTCTGCGCCCCCGTGGAACCTATGGCCCATCCCATCGCTGCCTCCCTGCTCCTCGCTCTTCTGCAGATTCCCGGTCCCAGCACCGGGCGCCCCGAGCTCGAGCGCTACCTCAACGTGCGCGGCAACGCGTTCTCGGGGTTCAGCGCCGACGGCAAGAGTGCGATTTTCTTGTCTTCGGTGACTGGGACGGCGCAGGTCTGGCGCCTCGCGCTCGACGGGCCGGCATGGCCGACGCAAGTCACCTGGTGGAGCGACCGCGCGCAGGGCGCGATTCCGGCGCCCGTCGGCGAGTGGATCGCGGTGCCGCGCGACAGCGGAGGCAACGAGAACAGCCAAATTTGGCTCGTGAAGACGGACGGCAGCCAGATGCGCGACCTGACGGCGGCGCCCGATGTCAAACATGACTGGGGCGGCTGGTCGTGGGATGGGAAGAAGCTCGCCTGGTCGAGCAACGCACGTACACAAAAAGACGTGCTGGCGTGGCGCGCGAAGAAGAAGGCCGACCCGACGGGCGCGGGCGATGAGCCGCCGACGTCGAACGACGTATATGTGTGTGATGTGGAGACGGGCGCGCGGCAGTGCGTTTTCGAGGCGAAGCCGGGAGAATTGTATAGTTCGGAGGGATTCTCGCCGGACGGCGGGAAGCTGCTGCTCTCGCGCGCGAACGGCTCGATCGACAATGATCTGTTTCTTCTCGATCTGAGCACGAGAGAGTGCAAGCACCTGACGCCGCATAAGGGCGTCTCCGACTACCGCGCCGAGTTCTCGGCCGACGGGAAGTCGCTCTGGGTGATTACCAATGAAGGGCGCGAGTTCCACGGGCTCTTCCGCTGGAACCTCGACACGGGCGCGCGCGAGGAAATCCGGACGCCGAAGGCTGAGGTGGAGTCGATCTCGCAATCGCGCGACGGGAAGTGGCTCGCCGTCGGCACGGCGAAGGACGCCGGGCGCGAGATCGAGATTCTCGACACGGCGACGATGAAGGGGCACGCGCTGCCAACCGGAATCGGAATGCCCGGTTCTGTGGATTTCCTCGAGGGTAAGCCGTGGGTTGGTTTCTCGATGAATGGGCCGCTCGATCCGACGGATATTTTTCTGTATGACCTCGAGAAGCGCGAGAAACGGCGGTTGACGCAGGCATTCCTCGCGGGGCTCGACCGCGGCACCTTCGTGGAGCCGGAAGCGGTCCGCTACAAATCCTTCGATGGGCTCGAAATCGAGGCGCTTCTGTATCGTCCGAAGGGCGCGAGGAATCTGCCGACGATCGTGGAATTCCACGGAGGCCCCGAAGGGCAGAGCCGGCCGAGTTTCAGCTCGCTGGCGCAGTATTTTGTGGCATGCGGCTACGCCTTCTTTCAGCCGAACGTGCGCGGCTCGACAGGCTACGGACGCACGTTCACCCACCTCGACGACGTTCGCCTGCGCGAGGATTCGGTGAAGGATGGCGCAGCGGCGGTGAAGTGGCTTGTGGAGAGCGGCACGTCCGACAGCAAGCGCGTGGTGGTGATGGGCGGAAGCTACGGCGGCTACATGACGCTTGCCTGCTTGACGCTCTATCCGGAATTGTGGGCTGCGGGAGTTGACACGGTGGGCATTGCCAATTTTGTGTCGTTCCTCGAGAACACAAGCGGCTACCGGCGCAAGCTCCGTGAGAGCGAGTACGGGGTGGCGGGGACGGCTGCGGCCCCCGGACCGGACCGGGAGTTCTTGGCACAAATCTCGCCTCTGGCGCGCGTCGAGAAGATCCAAGCGCCGCTGCTGGTGATCCACGGCGAGCAGGATCCGCGCGTGCCGGTGGGCGAGGCGAGGCAGATCGAAGCCGCGCTGAAGAAGCTCGGCCGTCCGGTGGAGGCTCTCTATTATCCGGACGAAGGGCACGGAATCGCGAAGCTCAAGAATCGGCTCGACTGCTACCCCAAGGTGATCTCGTTCCTGGATCGCGTGCTGGGGCGATTGTGACGAATCGCTGAGCGGAAGTGGCCCGGGAATAGGCCGGGTCACTCATGAATGCGTTGGTCGAGGTGGGCGCGGCGCCGATCTCAGCGGGAGAAACTCACCGAAATCCATTCAGCACGCGAAACTCGCCGAGCGGTGCAACGCGCGTTTCCCAGAGAAATGAATGATTCACCTTGGCGAGGAGCAGAGACGACGAAGCATTCGCTCCAAACTTGGAGGCATCCCCGATGAGAATGACCGGCCTTCGAGTCTCCCAGCCGCGACGAATCCTCTCAAGGATCGCTGCTGCTATTCGCTGCGCAACGTCGGGGCGTTCGTAGTCGATCGAAGCAAGGCAATAGAAATTGCCGGGCCGCAACGACGCGAGCGTACTGTGCCAAGCCGCAGCGCTGATGGGATCCGATTCCACGACGAGGTAGGCAGCATCAGGTGGCTGGCTTTGTACGAACTCTTCCAGGCGCGGGCGAATGGCTGCGTCCTGCCACGGGGCTCTCGCAAAAATCACTTGAGGCATGGTGAGGATCGACACACAAAGGGCTGTCGCCGGAAGCCAGGTTGAGTTTCCAGAAATTCGTCTCTTATTGTGGTGACAAGCCATGAATAGGAGCGCCCCCCCGGCCACACTCAGCGCAGATGAGTACGCTCCATCGCGAACCAGTAACGCGGAAATCGTCGAACACCCCATCGCGGCGAGCGCCCCTATCGAACGAGCACTCCACGATTCCGTGGCTTTCACAGCGAGGATCGCCACTACTGGAAACGTCGGCACCCAGTAGGAACCGAAGAAGGGGTCGCCAATGGGCAGCGCAATGGCTGTGTACCCGAGCACCCAGAGCCCAAGCATCCATGCGAGAAGGCGGTCTACCTTATAGATCTCCCGGAGCCCCGCCAACGCAAGGATCGACGCCGGCATGCTATACAAAACTGCCTCGATGGCGGCCTGGCGGATGAGAATCCAGATTCGCCCGGGGTCTTCGAGCGTCGGAGCAAGCCAACCTTCTTGAACGACCTGATTGTAGCCTGAGAGCGAAGGACTGTATGATCGGACGGCGAGATTGGCCAACGTATATGTTGCAACTCCCCCTGCAATCATGATGGCCGGAATGAGGCGCCGCCGGCTTCTGATCAGTCCGAGGGTGATCGCAGCGACTCCCGAAATGCCCGAGAGGTGTGATCCAGCCAGAAGCAACGGGCAGAAGAACAGTCCTGTCGCAGTCTCGCGCGAGACGTCACCCAGGCGAATCCACCGGACGGCGACGATGAGCGCCGCCGTCGCGAAGGCTGCGTGAAATGTATGAAGTTCCGTGGCTGTTGCATGGAACCACGTCCCAGCCAGACAGCCGCACAGGAGCGCTGCGGCGGTCGAATGGGCCGGCTTCTCGAAGAACTCGTTGGCAAGGAGGCTTGTCAGCCCCACCACGGCACCGCCGCAAAGGGCCGAGAGAATCTGGAGCACCGTCTCGGGGCGCAATTCGAAGAAAATCTGGAGTAGCGATTGCAGAGCGCCAACGATCGGAAGATATAAAAGGTGAGCGTGGGCGTACTCCTTCTGTCCCAGCAGCTGAACAAATACGTATCCGTCACCTCGCATGGCTGGCTGCCGCGATGCGAGATAGAACAGCGCGAACAGGCCTCCGAGCAGCGCTGCTCGAAGCCGTCGCCTATGGCTGATCTCGGCGAGGAGGATTCTCAAGCTTTCTCGCTACGCCCCGAACTCTCCGGGGCCCTGACTATCGAAGGCCGAAGGACCGTAGCCGACACCTCGAAAGGCCGTCAAGCCGATCGCTCCTATCGCGGATCTTCGGAGGAGTCCGCATCCGCCACGGTGGGCTTCTCCTCTGCGTTATCTGGGCGCGCTCGCGCGCCCGAATCGGCGCGGGTGTACCCGCGCCCTACGGTTTGGCGAGTCGGGCAAGCGCGCCCCACTCCTCACTTCTTCGCGCGCTTCTCGTCCAGCCACGCGAGCGCGCGGCGCAGGGTGGGGTGCACCGGAAACGTCCAGCCGTGCCCGCCCGAGTAGCGCTCGAAGGTGACAACAGCGCCCGCTTTCGTCAGCGCCGTCTCCGCCTCTTCCGCCAGCCGGATCGGGCAGGTCGTATCCTCCGGTGAATGCAACAAGAAGAAGGGGCGCCCCTTGGATTTCTGTATCTTTGCGATCTCTTTTCCGTGGAAGACCGACATCGCAATGATCGATCCGCGGATCGGAGTCTTCTCCTCCGTCGCCATCACATATCCCGCCGGACCGCTCGACGACCAGCAGAGCTGATACACGCGGCTTGCGTCGATTTTCTGTGATTTCGCCACCTCCGCGACCACTGACTTCACAAATTCCTCGGTTGTGAACTCCGCCTTCGGCAGCGGCGACGGCCGCGTCGGCCAAACCGGAACCTGCTCGGGCTTCCACTTGGGCGCCACCAGCTGCGCCACCAGGAACTGATCACCGGCGGCATAGGCGGCGATCGTCTTCACAAATCCGTGGAACTCGGCCGACCCGTCACCCCCGGGGAGCACCAGCAGCAGCCCGAAGCCTTCCTTGGGCGCCTTCACTTCCTTCGCAGGCCGAATCAGGAAATAGCGCTGCCGCTCGTTCTTTCCGCACCGCAGATCTTCGACTTGGAGCTTCTCCAGCGCGTCCTCTTCGCGAACGCGCCACCCGGCCGCCAAGAGCAGCGAAGAAAGCCCAACGAAGAGCGCCGTCCGATGGGAACCCTGAAGCATTGGAGACTCTGGGGTGAGAACAGACGCCCGATTGTCCTCCGTTCCTCGCGAGCGCGACGGCCGCGGTAGGTCCCTGCGGGCCCCTCGGCCCGCGTGCGCGCCACCGCACCTCCACGCTACACTCCGCCGCGTATGGTCCGGCTGTCTGGTATCTCCGCCCCGCGCCATTCGTCGATCGTCAAGCTCGCAGAGCGCGAAGGCGTTCGCAGGCCGTTTGAGATCCTCGTCGAGATGGACGCCGACTCGCGCGCGCGTATCGCCGCACACCTGGGCGTCCCCATTGAGCACCTCGAGCGCGACCCGGCGCGCGAAGCCTGGGCAATCCTCCACCGCGACCTCCTCGGCATGCAGGCGCGCGGGCATGTGGCCTACGAGCGGCTCCTCCCCGTCCGCAACATCACCTGGCGAGAGATGCTCCAACGCACCGCCGAGTGGCTGGGCCTTCCCACGGACGGCTCCGTCGAGGAGCTCGAGCGGCGCATCTATGAGGCCTTTGCCGATCGCATCGTCGATACCTGGCGTCCCGAGGAGCTCTCCCTCTGCGACGCCATGGCCTCGACGTACCCCTGGGTGCTTCGGCTCCGCGAGCGGCTCGAGCTCTCGCGTAACGGCGTGCGGTTCGCGGTCATGACCTTGCCGATGCGCGCCTGGGTCGAAACGCTCGGAATCTGCTCCGCGGTCGCCCACTCGGAGGCAGTGCGCGGGTTCTTCCCGCGCCTGCGAGTGAGACTGCAAGCCGCCCTCGATCGCATGGTGCACCTGGCGCCGGCGCTCGCACCCGCGGTCCGCGGCGTCGCCGCCGTGGCGACTTTCTTCTCGTTGCTCTTGGTGCCCAACCACGCGCGCAATGCGCCCGTCGTCGTGACGCTCGTTCTGCAGTCGTTCCAGCGAACGGCTGGCGAGCCGACGGCCGCGTGGTGGCATTCATTGTAAATTTCCACAGAAACCGGCTGCTCGCGCGCGGGCGGCACGGAGGCCTGCTCGTTTCCTTGACACTCGCCGACGAGTACCGACGCCAAGCACGCTGGCGTGCCTTCGAGCGCGATTACGGCCGGCTCCCGAATCTTGAAGGGAGCTGCGTTGCGGATCTCGGCGGTGCCGTGGGCGATCAGAGCGCGGCCTTCGCGGCACGCGGCGCCGAGGTAACCGGCATCGACCTCCATGAAGAGCTGCTCGCAGCGGCGCGCGAGCGAGCGATCCCAGATGCACAATTCGTGACAGCCGATCTGCGCGAGCCCCTGCCGCTTCTCGAGCCGGTGGACGGCATCTGGTCGAGCTTCGCCGCGGCCTACTTCGTCGACCTCGCGCCCGTGCTGCGCCGCTGGCTCGAGTCGCTGAGGCCGGGGGGCTGGATTGCG
Source organism: Planctomycetota bacterium (assembly GCA_016792805.1). Taxonomy (GTDB): domain Bacteria; phylum Planctomycetota; class UBA1135; order UBA1135; family JACQFD01; genus JAEUHX01. The sequence continues at coordinate 33,166 of JAEUHX010000007.1, read as the reverse complement.
CTCGTGGAGATCGACAGCCTTTTCGGTCGCGAGCCGCTCCCCGGCGGAGTCTGTGCACTTCTGAGAAGTTACACCGACGCCGCCGCCGAGGCCGGCGTGCTCGACGCTTGGCGGCAGCGGTGCGAGCCCAGGACGCTCCTCACGCGCCATTGCGGCGAGCAGGCCGGATATGTGAGCCAGAGCTTTCTGGATTGCCTGGCGCAGGCCGACCACCGCAGCGAAGCCCGCGTGAATTGTTGCATAGCGACTCGCCCGCAGATTTAGAAGACTCACTCTGATCGGAACGCTCACTGGAATGTCGAACTCGAACCCCCAGCACCCCATGGTCGCCGCATCTCCCAGCACCCACGGCCAGCCGCTCGCCGAAGCCGACGCCGAGGCCTTCCGCATCGCGCAGGACGAATACGAGCGCGAAGCAACAGGACTCGAGCTCATCGCCTCGGAAAATCATACTTCCCGGGCGGTTCGCGAGGCGATGTCTACTTATCTCACCAATAAGTACGCGGAGGGCTACCCCGGAGCGCGCTACTACGGCGGGTGTGAGGTCGTCGACCGGGCCGAGGATCTCGCGCGCACGCGCGTGAAACAGCTCTTCAGCGCGGTGCACGCCAACGTTCAGCCCCACTCGGGCGCGCAGGCGAACCAGGCCGTTTACCAGGCGCTGCTCCAGCACGGCGACTCTGTGCTCGCGATGGATCTGAACCACGGCGGACACCTGACGCACGGCCATCCGAAGAACTTCTCGGGAGTGTTTTTTAAGTTCACCGGCTACGGCGTGAACCCCGAGACCGGGCGCATCGACTACGACCTCGTGCGCACAAAGGCGCGCGAGCTGCGGCCGCGCATGATCGTCGCTGGAGCGAGCGCCTATCCGCGCGCGATCGATTTCGCGACCTTCGGTGAAATCGCCCGAGAAGTGGGCGCGCTGTTTTTTGTGGATATGGCGCACCCGGCCGGGCTCGTGGCGGCGAAGCTCCACCCCGATCCGGTGCCCCACGCGGACGCCGTCTCGTTCACGACGCACAAGACCATGCGCGGCCCGCGCGGCGGCACGGTGCTCTGCAAGGAAGAGCACAAGAAGAAGATTGACTCTGCACTATTCCCCGGAGTGCAGGGCGGTCCGCTCATGCACGTGATTCTCGCCAAGGCCGTGGCTTTCGGCGAAGCGCTGCAGCCGTCATTTGTGCAGTATCAGACGCAGGTCAAGAAAAACGCGGCTCGGCTCGGCGAGCGGCTGCTCGAGCGCGGGTTCCGGCTTGTTTCCGGCGGCACCGACAACCACATGGTGCTCGTGGACTGCCGATCCAAGGGGCTCACCGGGAAGGACGCGGAGGCGGCGCTCGGAAAGGCCGGATTGACGGTCAATAAAAACCTGATCCCGGGCGACCCAGAGAAGCCAATGGTGACGAGCGGCGTTCGCATTGGCACGCCGGCGATCACATCGCGCGGCCTGAAGGAAGCGGAGATCGACCGCGTGGCACAGTGGATCGACGAGGCGATGGCCGCACGCAACGACGAGGCGCGGCTCGCCAAGATCCACGGCGAAGTGCGCGACTTCTGCCGCGCCTATCCGCTGCCGTAGCCGCGCGCCGCTGCGGAAAGCTACAGCCGGAACTTCGTGCCCGACGCGCCGGTGGCGGTCCAATCCGCCATCGTGCTGCCGCAGGAGCTGCCGAGGCTGAGCCAAACGCCGAGGCTCTCCTGCGGGGCGCCGGAAAATTGATCTTTTGCTGCGGAGAGCACAAACAATCGCTTCTGGGGGTGGACCTTCAGAAGAATCTGCGGCCGCGCGTGAGCCCGAGGACGTGCCCCGGCACGAAGGCGTCGCCGAGACCGCCCCAAGCGGCGGCCCGCGCCGCGGAACGCAGGAAGATATTGCGGTCTCCGGACTGCACGGCGGAGGTCAGATTGGCTGCATACGCGATGAAGGCAACAGTTGTCCCGTCGTTGGAGAGGCTCGGAGGACGTTTCGAGCGTCACCCAGAAGACATCATTTCCTTGATTGGTATCGGGCGAGGTCAGATTGGACGCCGCCGTCTCAAAAGCCACGACGGCACCATTTCCGCTGATCGCCGCACGGCTGCTTCCCGGAGGCGAACTCCGCTTCGAAGCACTTACAGCCTCGTGACGATCGCAGGGAACGACCTCGGCCGTACCCTGGTGGCATGCTCGCCATGAACCTTCTGGCGCTCCTGCTCGCAGCTCAGCTCCGCCCCGACCAGTGGGTCCCGACGACGCCGACCTACTCCGCGACTCGACATTCTTCGGCAACGGTGCTCGCCGAAGACCGCAACGGCGTGGGTCCTGCTCAATATGTGGTCGTTACGAATGGACAGATTCGGTGGCGGAAGACGCTCCCCTTCACGCTCTACAGCTTGAGCTTGAATGACGACGGAGATGTGTGGGGTTGGGGACGTCACTCTCGCTGGTGGGAGTCGGCTGACGACAAGGAGGATACTTTTATTGTGTTGCTGTCGCGCGATGGACGCGTGAGGGTCCACAGACCGATCTCACTCGGCCGGCGTCGCGCAGAAATGATGCACGCCCCCACGGTCGCGGCCATGTCTGGCGTGACGTTCGATGGATCGAACCGCCTGCTCGTGAGATCCATCGAAGGAGTGACTCCGAGCGGGCTCCATGAGAGGTGGGAACTCTGGATCGTCGAGCCGTCAGGCGAGCTCGAGAGAAAGGAGATCCTCCCGCTTGAGCGCGCCGCAACAGCAGTGGGGCTTCCCGGCATTACCCCTGGGCGAAGCCACTCGCTGGGCTCTTGCGCGGTGCCGGGCACGCCACTCACATTTACGGCCTGGATGCTCCGCGAGCAATCAGCGCCGAGTCCCGCGCCAGCACAAGTGATCTTTGGGTTATTTGACGTCGACGGATCCTTGGTTTGGTCGCTCCTACGCGAGGCCGGGGGCGCCGAGACCGTTGCGTGGCGCCCCATGGGCGACGAGCCCACCTGGGCAGGTCGCAGCGCAATCGGAGGGCCGGGGCATCAAGCGGGGCGCTTTTATCTGATCGACCCCGCCGAGCAAACGATGAGTTCACAATTCCAAGCGGTTCGTAGCTCCGGAGAGTGGGCCGTAAGCACGGTCAAAGACCCGTTCGACAGCAGGGCTGCTCGAGCGAGCTGGAAGGATTACGATCGTCCGGAGACCACAATTCCAATAGATGGCGCGCGCGTCCATCGCGAAGCTCAAGCCTCGCCGATCATGGAGCTGGAGTCGCTTGGACGCATACCGCTCGACGGAGCGCAATCGGTTGCGCTGGGGCACGACCGTCGCATCGCCGCCCTTTGCCGAGACGGGCGCCTTCGGATCTATGACCCGCAGGGCACTGAGGAGTCCGCGTCCGCGATTCCCTTCGAAATCTGGACGCCGGGCAATCTCTGCAGATCGTTGAGCATCCACCGCGACAGCAGCGTGTGGATTGTCTACGCCACAAAAGATCCGATCTCACCGCTGCGCGCCGCGCGCTGGACCGCCACCGGAGCTCGGCTTTCCGATCGGGCGCTCGGAGCTCGCAAGATGGCGAAGATTGTGGCGGATTCCACGGGGGCCCCTTGGCTTCTGAGCGAAAGCCGGCTTGCGGAGCTCGAGCCCGAGTCGGGTTCGCCGCGCGTCATACAGAACGGACCGTACAATTTCTGGATTCACAATCCCGCCGCAGTGGCATTCGGCAATGACCGATACGGCCGCGAGAGCTGGGTGCTGCTGGTGCCCCCCAGTGAGCTGTCATCCCGCGATCACCGCTGGTCGGGGCTCTCCCTGCACAATCATCAAGGCAATCTCAGCAAGATGTTTGAGTTGCCGCTCTGGGCTACGCCGAGCACGAACATGGCTTTCGACGGCTCCACGCTGGTCGTCGAGAACAACGGCGGCAGCTACGCACGAGAGCCCGGACTTGTGATCTTCGGCGGGTCGACCGACAAGCCGCGCGGACGACTGAGCTCCAAGGGACGCCTGCTCTCGGGAACTCCGTTCTTTGCCGAGAGGGGCGCCGAGCTCTGGATCTTCAGCGACGGCGCGATCGAACGCTACCGGGCGCCGAGCGCGCAGAACTAGACTTCGCAATCGCATCGAGGATGCGTTCAGCAGCGCGCCCCGCCCCGAACGGATTCCTCCAGCGTCGGCGGCTGCGCACCATGGACCGGGCAGAATCCACAATACGGTCTCGATCCGCCCCCGCGAGCACGTTCGCCCCCACGTCGACCGACTCCGGCCGCTCCGTCGAGTCGCGCATCGTCACGCAAGGCACCCGCAGACAGCAGGCCTCCTCCTGGATCCCGCCGGAATCTGTAAGAATCAATGCCGCCTGAGCTTGGAGCCCGAGGAACTCCAAGTATCCAAGGGGCGGAAGCACTCGGATCGGCTCGCGCAGCTCGAACCCAAGAGCGTCGAGCTGCTTTTTTGTGCGTGGATGCAACGGAACGAGCGCCGGCATGTTGAGAGCACGCGCGGCGGCATCGATCCCTTCAAAGATCGCCCGAAGCCGAACCGGGTCGTCCACATTTTCGGGCCGGTGCGCCGTCGCCACGGCATATCGCGCCTTCGAGACTCCGAGCGACTCGAGCCGCACGGCGCGCAGGGCCCGCGGCCGCTGCCTCTCCAGCTCATCGACGACCGTGTTCCCGGTGACGGCGATGCGCTCCGCAGGGATGCCCTCGGCAAGCAGCAGCTTCCGGGCATGTTCCGTTGGCGCGAAGCACAAATCCGACAAGTGATCTGTTAGAACTCGATTCGACTCCTCGGGCATACGGCGGTCGAACGATCGGAGTCCCGCCTCCACATGCCCGACGCGCAGCCGCATCTTCTGAGCCGCGAGCCCAGCCGCCAGCACCGAGTTTGTATCGCCCTCGACGAGAACCCAGTCGGGCTTCTCCTTCTCCAGCACGGGCTCCATTCCCCGCAAAATCGCGGCGATCTGCGCCGGATGCGATCCGGAGCCTACTTTTAAATTGTAATGAGGCGACGGAAGCCCAAGCTCGGAAAAGAAGACGCCGTCCATCTCGAAAGAGTAATGCTGCCCCGTGTGGATCAGCGTCAATGCGGTGCGCCGCGCGCGGCACGCGCGCACGAGCGGCGCCATCTTTACAATTTCCGGCCGTGTCCCGACGACGATGGCGATTTTCATGCGCGAGCTCCGGCGGCTTGCGCCTGCGAGAGCCGCGCCTGCACGTTGCGCCGCGAGTAGCGGCCGAACCGCTCCACAAAACGAGCACCGAGAAGGGCGAGCGTCCGGCGAATCGTGTGCAGCACGCGCATCTTGCTTCGTCCCACGCGCTGCTCGTATTGCAGCTCGATCGGCACTTCAGCCGCGTGGATCCCGAGCTGACGCAATCGAAGCAATAAATCCATCACGGCTTCGAAGCCGCGGGCGGTGAGCCAGTCGTCTCGGTAGACGTAATCTGCCCTCCGGAGCACCGGAATCCGGTAGGCGCGGAAGCAGCATGTGTAATCTCGAACCCCGGGAATATAAAAAAGCGCTTGAAATAGGAACCGTCCGCCGTCGGAAAGCAGGCGCCGGTATCCCGGCACCCCATGGATCACGGCGCCGCGCTGGTAGCGCGATGCGATCACGAGGTCGTAGCCGCCGGAGCGCAGAAGCTGCACCATTCCAGGGATGAGCGCGGGAGGATGTGTATTGTCGGCATCGAGAGAGACGAGCACGTCTTCGTCGCGCGCGTGCTCGAGGCACCAACGGATACCCGTTTTCAGCCCGGCGCCAAGCCCTTGATTCACGCCGTGCTTCAGCACGCGTAGTTCGAGTGCGCCCCCAAGTTCGGCCGCCGCCTTTTCCGCCACCGCCACAGTGCGGTCGGTGCTGCCGTCGTCTACGAGCACTGCACAATAACTCTCCGCGTGTCCTCTCATGGCGGAGCCGAGCGCTGCCAGCGCCGCGCCGATCGACTCCTCTTCATTGAAGGCGGGGAAAAGAACGTAAATCAAGCGCGACCAGCCACGGCAACCGGCCGCGTCGCAGAAATCTCGCGCGCGAAGGTCTCGGCCATCTCCGCCGCCACCTCGCAGCACGAATTCCACGCATTGATCTTCGGATACACCTGCGCGGTACACGCGAGGTAGACCCGCCCCGGGATCGGATTCACCGGCGGCCGCTGCCGCCCGTAGCGAAGCGTCCAGATGGGCTCGACGAAGGGCGTGCGGAAGAGGTAGCGCCCCACAACTCCGCCGGCTGCATGCGGGAAGAGCCGCCGCATGTCGGCCTCGTACAAATCGAGCAGTTCGCCGTCGCTTCTGCTGTAGAGCTCGCTCGAGCGATGTGTGTAATTCACGAAGTAATTCACATAGACCCCGTTCGACCGCGCGGCCGGCACGAGATTCGTCATTTCCACGACACCCTGGCAAACGGCGCCGCTCTCGACGATCGGCATCCAATAAAAGCGCGAGAGAGGTCTTTTCGTGAGGATCACTCCATTCACGACGCCCTGGTAGTCGAGCTGCACGTCCCGAACCGCGCCGAGCGGCAGCGTCGGGGCCATCTGGTGCAGCGTGACGAGCGGTGTTGTCACAACGGCCCGATCGAAGGCTTCACACGCTCCGTCTTGAAAAGTGACATCCACTTTTTCTCCGGAAAGCTCGATGCGCTTCACTTCCGTGCGCAGCCGAATGACGGCCCCCATGGATCGCAGCCCGCGCTCGATCGCGGCGGCGATCGCTCGATACCCGCCGGGCACGAATCCCTTGACCTCTTTTTGTGAGCTCTTCTCGCGATGGATGCGGCTCGCTAGCCACAGCGCCGGGATGCCCGCGTGGCTGTCGCCGAGCTTCGCCTCGAGTAGAGGTTTCCAGAGGCGGCGGTAGAGCCGTTCGCCGGCGGTCTGCCGAATCCACTCCACGACGGTGATTTCGTCGAGCTCCGGCTTCGGCCCCTGGGCGCGCGCGCGCAGCGCCATGAGACCCATGCGCAGCCGATCGAGGAATGGCAGCGGCTCGAACCGCAGCAGGTCGAGGGCCGTGTTCATCGGGAAGACGCGCCCACCGACCATGAAGCCCATCGCCACTTGCCGCCAGATCACTTCGCGCTCGATGCCGACGTCGCGCAGCAGCGCCAGCAGGGCGTCGTCCGTGGGCATGAGACAGTGGTAGAAGCGCTCCACGGCGAGTCCGTCGTGGTCGAACGCCGAGGCCAGCCCCCCAAGCTCGGAGCTTGCTTCGAAGAGCACGACCCGATGCCCCGCGCGAGAGAGGTGCCATGCCGAGGCCAGCCCGGAGATGCCGCCGCCCAACACAGCGACTCGAAGCGAAGTTGAGGATTGGAGCTGGGGCACGACGGTGTGCAGAGCGGACAAGACGAGAGGTGCGGAGTGGACAGGTGCGCGGCGAAGCCGGAAAGGTCTTCGGTCCTCAGTGACAGAGCGCTGAAACCCGGGAAATCTCGATTCGGAACGCTCTGGCGAGCGACCTGCCAACCGGACACCATACCCCGCTACCCCGTAACCCTCCCAGACCCCGTGGCCCGCGCACTCTCGACGATCAGCATCGATGTCGACCCGATCGACATCCACCTTCGTGGCTATGGCGTGCGCGATGCCGCCCCAGACGCCCTTGTGTACACGCAGGCGATTCCGCGCCTCATTGACGCACTCAAGAAGGTGGGCATTCGAGCCACCTTCTTCTTCGTAGCCCGCGATGCAGAGGCACAAGCTGCCGCCATCCAAACGGTGGTCGCGGCGGGCCACGAGGTGGCTAGCCATTCTCTCACCCACCCGACCCCATTCCGAACGCTCCCCGCAGCAGAACTCCAGAAGGAGCTCGTTGAATCGAAGCGGCTCCTCGAAAAAGTAACCGGCAAGCCGGTGATCGGCTTTCGCGCGCCGAATTGGGATTGTGATGAGTCGACGCTTCGCGCCATCGCGGCCGCCGGCTACCTCTACGACGCGTCGTCCTACCCATCGCCGTATCTCTTCGGTGCGCGGCTCGTCGCTCCGGGCTCCGGGGGACTCAAGCGCTGGCCGTTCAGCTGGGTCAAGCCGCCCCATACGACGGGTGGTCTCTGGGAGTTCCCAGTCGCCGTAGACGGATTTCTGCGCAAACCCGTCTATCACACTCTCCGTTACCGGATGAGTGAACCCAAGTTTATTGGCATTCTCGACCGCTTCGACTACGACATGCGACCATTTGTATACACGCTCCACGCCGTCGACGTGCTCGGGCTCAAGGAAGACAACCTCGATGCTCGATTTGCGCGCCACCCCGGCATGGACCGGACGCTCGAGGAGAAGCGGTCGATTCTGCGGCTCGCCCTGGAAATGATCTCCTCCCGATTTAATGTCATGCCGTTTGGCGCCCATCGTGCCCGCCTCGCGGAACCCGGGGCGCCGGACCGCCTCGCGCCAAGCTGATCGCCCACCTGCGCACGACTCCCTTGTCTCCTTTCTCCCGATTGCTACGCCTACTCGGCTGGCTCGGAGCGGGCGGTTTCTTTTGCTTCGGCGCCCTTGGGCTCACGATTCAAACCCTCGAGCGGGTTCCGTTGCCGCGTTCGCTTTCCGGCATCTCGGGAACGACGCTCGGGCGCTACTTCAATCAAGGCGCCGGCATCACACAATTCCATCCCGAGACTTTCTGGGAGCTGCGCCCTGGGGCGGAGGTCCTGGGTGTGCGAATAAACCAGGACGGCTTCCGCGGAGTCTGGGGACCCAAGGCCAGGGATGCGCGCTTTCGAGTTCTTGCGTTAGGTGATTCGTACACTCTCGATCCGGGCAACGCCGAGGAGACGAGCTGGCCGCGGATGATAGAAGCGGGAATGCGGAAGTCGGGCTTCGAAGCGCAGGTTCTCAACTTTGGAATGCCGGGGTACACCGCGTATCAGGGCCTGCGCCTCTATGAAACAAAAGCGCGTCAATGGTCGCCTGATCTCGTGCTCGCGGCCTTCGGATCGCGCCACGAGATCGAGAATGGAGACTACGGCCGCTCGGATATCGAGAAAGCAGAGATCACAAGAGGCTATGCGCATCGATTCCGGCGCTTCCTCGAACGCAACGGCACGATGCGATTTCTTTCATTCGCTCTCGACCCTCCGAAAACTCCCGCGCAGCTGGCGTCACAGAACGGACGAACGCGTCCGAGACTCACTCCGCAGGAGATGGAAAGCACGCTGGTCGAGCTCGTGAACGCCGTGCGGAGAGACGGTCACTCCATCGCGTTGATTCTGCCTCCTCGTCTTGAGCTGGTAGAGGACCTCCTGAAGGGCATCACGGCCTACGACGAGGCGATCCGCCGGGCGGCGGCTGCCACAAATACTCTCCTCATCGACGTCCACAAAGCGCTCGAATCACGGCAGCAGGAGGTTCGAGGCGGCGGGGCGAAGACGCTCGGAAACGTCGTTTTTTATGACGCGGAGCGGCTCACTTCCGAAGGGGCGATTCGTTACGCGATCGCTGTTTACACGGCCCTCATGAATGCACAGATGGTTCCGAAGCTTGCGGACAGCGCGGGCATGCACGCTGGCCCCCGCGCCGCTTCGGGTCCGGGCTCCCGGGCAGCCACCAAATAGCAAGGCGACTCCATCGAATTCGAGCCATGCATCCGATTTTCAAGAAGCTCGCGATCGCCGTCGCCTCTCCCGTCATTTTTCTGGGAGCCGCGGAGTTCGCGGCCGAGACACTCGACTATGTGCCTCGGCGGCAGTCTCCGATTTCGTTCTGGGGCGAGGCGCACGATTCACAATTCGATGAACAGGACGCCCCGTTTCGCCCTCACACCGGATGGTTCTGGGAACCGCGGCCGGGAGGGCTTTTTGTTGGAGAACGCATCAATGCAGACGGCTATCGAGGGAGAATCTTCGCGCGCACGAAATCTGCGGCTTTCCGCATTGCCGCGCTCGGCGACTCCTCAACTATGGGCTACGGCGTCCGAGAGGCTGAGTCCTGGCCGCGGAAACTCGAGGACGAACTTCGTTCGCACGGCTATGACGCAGAAGTGCTGAACTTCGGTGTCGTCGGCTTCTCCTCGTTTCAAGGCAGGCAGTACTACAGTGGCAAGGCCCTTCAGTATGCGCCCGACCTCGTCATCACGGCTTTTGGGGCCATCAATGAACAGTTCACCGCCGAGAGAGGCCTCACCGATATTCTGAAGTCACAATATCTGTCGAGGCCCAAGTACCAGATTCGCAATGCGCTCGGCAGATTCACCGTATTCCGCTGGCTTGAGCAGCACTTCGGACAGACGGAGAAGATTGATCTCGCGGCGCTGGCGTCGAGGCCCGATTCGGCTCCTGCCAAGCTTCCGCGCGTATCTCCCACGGAGTTCATCGCGTTTCACCGCGAGATCGCCGGCACCCAACGCGCCCGCGGCGCGAAGTTCGCGATGGTGGACGTTCCGAGAATGCGCATCGTGGAGCGCGATTTCCCGACGACGCCGAGCTATACCGAGGCGATCCACACCGTTGCCAAGGAACTCGGAGTGCCCCTCGCGCCGGTGTACCAACGATTCCGTGAACTCGAGGTGCAGCGCAACAGGCATCCGCAGTGGACAGAAGATCGCAATGCGGAGTTTCTAGACATGGTGCATCCGAGCGTCGCCGGGCATCAGCTGTACGCACAAATCGTCGCGAAGTCGCTCCTCGAGGGCGGCATCCTTCCCGACTCGGCAAAGACGCTGACGGTCTCCGCCCCGAAATAGTGTCGCCTTTCGAGGCGTTTCCAAGAGTCCTGCGGGCCGCGCGCGAGCATCATTGAGTTCGCGCCGCAGAGAGCCTGTCGAACCAGCGTTACTTCGGCTCGAGCCGAAGGTACTGAATCTTGAATCGGAGAGGAGACTGCTCCGCGCGAGCGTACGTGCGCTCGAGCTTTGTAAGGTCCGGCTCCGCGTAAACGTTGTCCCGATAGATCACATGGAGGCTCGAACCCCGCGCGATGCGCACCGAACCCTCCTGGAACGGCGGAAGAGATCCGAGCGATCCGAGGATATCTGGCCTCTGGCGCAAGTAATGTCTCACGGCGCCCTGTGCGAACAGCTCGGGGGTTCCCGAGACGACGACGCAGGCATCCCCAGCTCGCCAGCGCTGCTCGAGATCGGCGCACGCGGAGCGAAAGTCCTCGCGCCGATTGCCCATGCGATGAAAGACGGTAAATATGGAAAGTCCGAGAGCGAGGGCGAGGGCGGCTGGCACGGCGAGCCGCGGCCGAAGCGAATCGATCCCGCGCGCGACGGCCAATGTCAACATTGGGGAAGCGGCCGTGAGATAGCGCGGCAGGAAATTCTTGAATGCCGCTGCAAGCACAAGAGCCAACAGCAGCGGCGCGGCAAGCGCAGCGAAAAGCACGCGGTCCTCGGCTCGCTCCCGTTGCCACAGCGCAAGAATCGAAAGAGCCATCGCCGCCCACAAGGCGCCGGCCACTCCATAGCCCACAAAATGCCATGTGCCTGGTAGCGCACTGGCGTCCACCACAAAAAGCCGGAAGGGAATCTCGACGATCTCCCTCAGGCTCGTTCGCGCCTCATTGCCCCAGATCGTCTCCTGCTGGCGCGGCAGCACGGTGAGCACCCACGGAAGCCACACAAACCCGCCAATCGCAGAGGCACCGATCATTTGGATCGCGCCGCCGAGGCGGATGCGCTTCGACGCGAGTGCAACGATCGCAGCGCCTGCGACGGAGGCACCCGCCAGCACGCCCAGGTATTGTGACCCGAACGCGTAGGTCGTCCCGAGGGCGATCAAGACGAGGTCGAGGGCGCGCGGGCGGTCGCGGGCAAGGGCGGCGCCGAGGCCTTGGAACGCGATGAGTGAGCCGAGCTCAAGGAATGCGTACGGCGTGAGCTCCTGTCCGTAGTGCAGGTGGAACGGTGCGACTGCATACAGGAGCACCGCGATCCAGCGTGCATGTCCGGAAAGCCACAGCCACGACAGCCGAGCGACGAGGGCGAGCGAGACGATCGAGCAGAGCGCCGGAAGGAGCCGCAACGCAAAGTCAGACTCTCCTGCGAGTCCGATCCAAGCCCGAATGGTATAGATCGCGGCGGGCGGGTGGCGCGAGCCGCTGAGCGCTTCGACGGGATCGGCGGCGGTCGCGAGGTAGAGCGTGGCGCCTTCGTCGTACCAGAGCGAGTGCAGAGTGAGTCCGGTGAGGCGCAGAGCACAGCCGAGGGCGATTGCAGCGAGGGCGAAAAAGCGGGTGCGGCGCTCGGCCCGACCGGGGCACTCGGGGTCGACCATGGTGCTATTCGAACGATTCGTCGGAGCGATTGCGACAATCGCACCGCACCTCGATGCGACATGGGGGCCGCATCGGCCGACGTAACTCGTTGACAGAACTGTGGGCCCCCAATCAGCACGACGACGCCCGGCCGGTTCGCGGCCTGTGATTGGAGCGATCGCCGAGTGCGCGGTGCTCCGGAGGCAATCACAATGACGGTTCTGAGCTGGAGCGCGGCCTGCGCGTCGCGCGCCATTCTTCCTTGGCTTCTGGTGGCGGTGGCAAGTTGGGGCAGCTGCGGATCGGTGGCGGCCCAGGGGGTCACCCCCGTCCCCGGCGAGATTGCGATCAGCGAGATTCTGTTCGACCCCACAAGCGGCGTCGACGACAACTATGGCGAGTATTTTGAAGTCACAAATATCTCGAATCGCGTTCTCGACCTCTCCGGGCTTTTTGTGCAGGACCTTGCCGTGGGCGGATCCACGTCGGCTCCGTATTTTGTGATCCCGCCGGGCGCTCTGCCGTCGCTCTACCCCGGCCAAGCGTTCGTTTTCTGCCGCAGCGGAGATCCGGCAGTGAACGGCGGGCTCAATTCCGTTCACTATGTCTACTCGGTGCCTTCCGGGACGACCCCGCCTGCGGACAAGTCGAAGGTCTCGCACACGGCCATGGCTCTCGGAAATTCTTCGATCGATCTGATCGCCATCACGACCGGCGCACCGCTCAACCTCGGCGGGTTCGTCATCGAGATGGTGACGTACGACCCCAATAAGGCTCCGCTCACAAACCATTCGGGAATCGCCTTTGAAAGGGGTGATTTGATGGCTCCGTGGCAAGCCGCAAATCTGGCAGCGAGCTCAGGGGTCTTCGGGTCGTTCAGCCAGAAGGGAACTCCCGGAGAAGTGAATTCAAATGACAAGACTCTCTATCCCTCATGGTATCGATTCGACCCTGTTCAGCCGGGTCCTCAGGATCTTCTGTTGCTTCTGGCCAAAGGCGCCTGCTCGGCCACGAAAGGAAGCGCCGTGCTGAAGCTCTCCGGTGGGCCGCCGGCAGCTTCGTTTGGAATTGCATTCTCCACGAGCCCGATGGAGCTGCCGATGCCGACGCTGGGCGGCACGGTGCTGGTCGACCTCTGGAGCGCGGAGATCTGGGCGACCTCGCAATTCCAGCTCGATGCCGCCGGCGCCGCCGAGATTCCCGTTGCCCTGCACCCGACGATGGTCGGCGCGCAGGTCTCGATCCAGTGGTACGCCCATGAGCCCGTGTCGGGGATGTGGTACTTCTCCAACGGGCTCAGCGCCGACGTCGTTCCGTAGCAGACTGAGAGCCCTTTCGGAGATCGGGCAGGGGAATCCGGGGCGCTTCGCAGCGCTTTCGCATCTCCCCTGCCCCGCCTTCGCCCCCAGCGCAGAGCTTTCTCGGGCGACCTGTTTTTCCTCAGGAGTAACCCGATGCGAGCTTCGGTTCTGTTTCTTCTCTCGGCTTCGTTTCTTGGCCTCTCCACTGCGACCTTCGCCCAGGGCGTCACGCCCGCGGCGGGCGAGCTCGTGGTTTCGGAGATGATGTTCAATCCCGGCCCGGACGCCTGCGTCACGGACGAGAACGGCGAGTGGTTCGAGGTGACCAATGTGTCGACCAAGGCGCTCAACCTGAATGGCTTGGCATTCACGGATGTCACGACGAGCACGCCGACCTACTTCCGCGTGCCGCCGGCATTCGGTCTTCCGACCCTCTATCCCGGTCAGCGCGCAGTCTTCTGCCGAAAGACCAATACTGCCATCAACGGCAACATCACAGCCGTGTATGGCTACGTCGGCACACCGGTCGGTGACGAGGTGGTCACCGGCGGTGCAATGAACATGGGCAACAGCGGGATCGACGGCATCCGCATCTATACCGATGTGCCTCCCGCCTTCGGCGGAACGGGTGTTCTCATCGAAGAGGCCAGCTACAACACGGGCGCGGCTCCCCTGAACAGCGGCGGCACGAGCGGCATCTCCGTGGAGCGGAAGAATCTGTTCCAGTCGATGGTCGCTACGTCGAGCCCGGTGGCGAACAGCACAAACCTCGTCAAGTCGACTACACAATTCGGCCCCTGCAACCCGATCAGCCTCGGCACTCCCAATGCTGAGAATAGCCAGGACACCACGCCGATCTGGCCGAGCAACTCCACCTTTGATAGTGTGAACTTCCCGAACACTGGAGTTCTCACGCCGAAGGGCCCGGCTTCGGTTGGGGCCGGCACGCAGCGGCTTCTCCTGTCGAATGGCCCTGCGACGCTTTCGTACTACCTCGGCTATTCGGACAATTCCCCGAGTGAGACGCCGATCAGCCTCTTCATCCCCGGAAATCCCGGCTCGATCGTGCTCGACCTCATCACGGCCGTCTATCTCGCACCGGCTCCGTTCGATGGAGCGGGTGCCGCGGATCTTACGATTCCGATTCCGAACGTTCCGGCTCTCGTGAATCAGACGTTCCTCCTTCAGTGGCTCGCGCTCGATTCGTCGTTCGTGATTGTGAATTCGAACGGCGTCGCGATGACGATCTGCGAGTAAGTTCCCGCGGCAAGCCTTGGGCGCCGCATCGGACTGCAAGCCTGCAGGGCCGGCCTCTCGAGGCCGGCCCTGCGTTTTTCAAGTGCATCGTTCCCGGGCGCCGGGCGTGGTGCTTCGCGTCGGATTCACAACGATCGGACGGATTCTTTGTATCAAGGCGGGATCGTGCGCCGGTCGTCGTTTCTCCCCAGGAGTATCCCGATGCGCACGTCCTCCCTTTGCGTCCTCGCGGCTGCGGCCGCGGTGCTTGCTGCCCCTTCGTACGCCCAGACCGCCGTGGCACCGAGCCCCGGAGAAATTGTGATCTCCGAGATCATGTTCACTCCGAGCTGTGGCGGGAGCCAGAACACAAGCGAGTGGTTCGAGGTGACAAATATCTCGACGAAGGTGCTCGATCTGAATGGCCTGTACTTCCAGGACGGTTCGATTCCCGGCGCGAGCGATCCGACCCGTTGGTTCCAGGTCCTTCCTTCTGTTGCAACGCTTCCGCCGCTGTTCCCGGGAAGGTCCTTCGTGTTCTGCCGCAGCGCCGACCCCCTGTTGAACGGCGGCATGCCGCAGGTCGACTACGCTTATGCGAGCCCGAGCTCGACGCCACCGGCCGATAAGTCTCAAGTCGGTTTCTCACAAATGAATTTCTCGAGCCAGGATCCCGACGGAATGCACATCACGCTCGGCGCTTCCTTCTCCAACGGCGGGACGCTGCTCGCGTCGTCGAGCTACAATCCGGCGGATGGCCCCTTCTCGCCGGGCGTGGGCTATTTCGGCGGCGGCTCGATCGAGATGAAGAATCTCTTCGGAACTATGAAGGTGGACCCGGTCACCCAGGTCAATGACGCGAACTCAGCGCTGGCGAATCCGGCCTTCACATTTGGGAGCTGCATCATCGGCCCCGATTGGGGAACGCCGGGTGCGACCAACAGCGCCGATACGACGGTGTGGCCGATGTACACTTATTTCAACGATACGTTGAATCAAAACACGGGGACGATCTCGGTCGTTGGGCCACCGACGATGGGCGGAACGCCGCTGACGCTGAAGGTCGGCAATGGCGTCGCGAGCGGAAGCTACACATTGGGCTACGCACAATCGCTGTCTGAGCTTTCGATCGACCTCTTCCTCCCAGGCAACCCCGGGGCGATTCTGCTCGACCTCAACACGGCGGCCTTCCTCCAGGATCCGGGCTTCCTGTTCGACGGGGCTGGGGTTGGCGCCTTCCTCCTCGATCTTCCGGTCTCGCCCGCTCTGCTCGGCCAGACCTACAGCCTCCAGTGGCTTGCGGTAGATCCCATCGCGTTCCAACTTCTTGCTTCCAATGGAGTTACGTTCACGATCTGCGACTAGGCTTGGATCGGATGAGCGATTTCCGAGGCCGGCACGCCCCGCGTGTCGGTCTCGGGTTCTTTCGGCCCCTTGCGCGTTTGCAGCCCCCCGTGGAGAGTTCTTCGCCTCCTCCCTTCGATTCGCTGGCGCTGCTTCGGCGCCGGTCTCACTTCGTGGAGTACCCCATGCACGTTCGTTCGATGCTTCTCGCTGCGACCACGCTCGGCGCGTTCGCGGCTGCTTCGTTTGCGCAGACCCCGGTGGCGCCCGTCGCCGGCGATATTGCGGTCAGCGAGATCATGTTCAATCCTGGCCCCGAAGTCTGCGTGACCGACGCGGACGGCGAGTATTTTGAAATTGTCAATATTTCGAACAAGGCGCTCGACCTGAATGGCATCTACGTCGAGGACCGCAACGCTACGACCGGCCTGCCGACCGGCGTTGGCTTCCAGGTGCTGCCTTCGGTGGCGACGCTGCCGACGCTCTACCCGGGCCAGTCGTTCGTGTTCGTGCGCCACGCCACGGGCAACGGCCCGCTGCCGATTGCGCCGGCCTATGTGTATGCCGCGACGACGACGACCGCACCAGGCGATAAGTCGCAAGTGGGCAGCGGCCAGATGAACCTCAATAATAGCGGCATGGACGGCCTCTTTATTGCGGTGGGCAATTTCGCGTCGCTCGGCGGCACGATCATTGAGGAAGTGAGCTACAACGCGTCGTCGACGCCGCTCACGCCCAACTCCGGCATTGCGGCCGAGCGCATCAACCTGTTCGCCCCCTGGCAGGTGTCGCAGACGGTCAATCCGAACGACACCAACAATAACGTCGGCCAGGCGATTATTAGCGCTCTGTACGGAGTGCCGAACGGCACGACCTGCTTGCTGCAGCAGCGCGGCACGCCCGGCTCGCGCAACAGCATCGACACGACGAGCTGGATTCAGCCGAATCATTACTCTTCGTTCAATGATTCGCTGAATCAGAACACCGGCACGCTCATTCCGACGGCTCCGGCGTCGGTGAACGCGTCGGGTCTCCAGCTGGCGGTCGGCGGCGGCCCCGCCAACGGCTCCTACTCGCTCGGCTACGGCACGGCGCTCCCCGAGCTCTACATCAACCTGTTCATCCCGGGCAACCCCGGCGCGATTCTGCTCGATCTCAACACAGCGGCATATCTTTCGGATCCGAGCTTCCTCACGGATGGCTCGGGCAACGGCTCGATCAATATTCCGCTCTCGAGCAACCCAGGCCTCGTCGGCCTGACGTTCTCGTTCCAGTGGATTGCGCTCGACTTCAACACGTTCCAGGTGCTGCTGTCGAACGGCCTGACGGTCACGCTGGCTCCTTGAGATCGAAGTGAGTTCCTTCGGAACTCCATGAATTCCTGAGGCGCTCCGAGCGGGCGCCTCCGGCGCCCTCCTCTCGGGAGTGCGCACAAATCGGCGGCGTGGGTGGGCCTTTCAGTGCCCGTCCACGCCGCCGGTCCATTTCCGGCGCATTTTCGAAACGGACACGGCTTCTCGGCCGAGCTCGGGGATCGTTGCATTCTGTGCGGACGCACGCCAAGGTGCCTCCATGCCGGCCGCCTACTGTGCAAGCTGCGGAGCCGCCCTCGTCGAAGGCGCCGAGTTCTGTCACAAATGCGGTGCGCGGAGGGCCGGCGCCGCTGAGCGGCCAAGGGTCGCCACCCCCGAACCGGCGGCAACCGGGCCCGAGGAGGAACTCTGGCGGGGCGGCTATAGCGGACGGGCCCTCGCTCCCGCGTGGCTTTTCTGTGTGGTCTTCGCGGGTGCCGTGCTCGCGTCGGCGCTTCTGCTTCTCCCGCCCGCGCAGTCCTCCTATCGGCTCGCCCTCACTGCCCTCGCCTTCTTCCCCGCTTTGTGGGTAACGGCTCGGTTCCTAGCAGCCCGCCTTTCGGTGCGATATCGCCTCACGAGCGAGAGGCTCTTCCTCGAGCGCGGAATCCTCTCGCGAGAGATGTCGGAGATCGAACTCGTTCGCGTGGATGACGTTACAGTTCATCAATCGCTGATCGAGCGAATGGTGAATGTCGGAAAAGTAACGCTCGCAACCACCGACGCGAGCGACCCCGGCATCTCGCTCGAATCGATCGACCGGCCGCTCGAAGTGAAAGAAACCATCCGCGCCGCCGTCCGCAGGCAGCGCTCGCGCGTGCTCCGGATGGAGAGCGTGTGATCGCCCGCAGCTACGTCCGCGCGTCAAAGGCGCGCGGAGCGGCGCAGCTCGCGCTGGGCGCGCTGGAGGTCGTCCGCGCGGGCGAGAATCACTTCGAGCGCGCGACGTGCCCGCGCCGGATCGTCCTTCGCAAGCGCAAGCTCCGCATGCGAGCGAACGACCGACAGGTAATTGTTCGTTTGATGGAGCGCCTGCCGCAGGGCGCTGCGCGCGTCGTCCTCGGGCTCGACAAGATCGACGCGAAAGGCGGTATCGGGGAGCACGGCCCTTCGATCGGCTGACGCGCCGGAAAACTCAACTGCCCGTGGCAAAAGTGCTCCGCGGAGCGAGCACGGGGGTTGTTCGCGAGATCGAGTACGACCGCTGTAGACGTAGCAAGGAGTTACGGCGAGGCGGTCCGGGGACGAGTTCGCCAAAAGGAGTCCCGCGCGTGGCTCGGATGACTTCTTCGACGGGCAGAGAAGCCGCATGTCGAATCCTGCGACACCTGGCGCAGGGTGCGACGCCGCCGTCGCGCTGGCCGCCGCGGGCCTCCAAGCGGCGCCAAATGGCACGGCCGCTGCTTGGAGACGGGCGGCGCTGCGTCGCGGCGCTGACCTCGGAGGCCCCAATTGAAACGCACCCACTGGATCCCGGCCGTCGCCGCCACGCTCGCCATTGCGGCGGCGTTCGTCTTCACGTCGATGCTCCCGCCGGCGGCGGGCGCATCGCCGAGCACCGAGGTTGCGGAGAAACCGGCGAACTCGGTGGAGGCCGTTGAAGACGCGGCCCTCACACGCCTTGGAATCGCCATCCTGGCGATCTCGGGAATCGGCGCGGCGTCGCTCTGGCTTGTGCGAAAAGTGAAGGCGTCGGCGCTCACCGGCGGCAAGCGCGAGCGCGGGCTCCAAATTGTGGAGATGTTGCCGCTCGGCGGCAAACGCTCACTCGCTGTTGCCCGCGTCTACGACCGCGTTCTCGTGCTCGGCATGACCGACGCGTCGGTGTCGCTCCTCACCGAGCTAAGAGACGACGAAGCCGGACTCGAGGCCGAGCTCCCGACCGAACAAATCACGCCGGCACCGAGAAACTCCGGCGCCGAGCACTTCCGCTCCCTGCTGAGCCGCATGACGAGCCAGCGAACCATCGCTCCTCAGCCGCGCCGCGCTGAGGCGCGCAGCAGGCCTGCCCCCGCGCAGGACGAACTCGTGGCCGCCGCCGCTGCGCGCGCCGAGGTGGAGGATCTTCTGTGATCATTCCGGCGCTGGTGAGCCTCTTACAAGAAGGCGGCGCGCTGCAGCTCCCCGACTCGCTCTCGCAGCCGGGCCGGCTTCCCACCTCGATCGAGCTTGCGGCAGCGCTCACGCTGCTTTCGGTTCTCCCGGCGGTGCTTGTCTCCGTCACCTGCTTCACGCGCATCATTATTGTCTTGTCATTCGTGCGCAGGGCCATGTCGCTCCAGGAGCTGCCGCCCAACCAAGTCCTGCTCGGCCTCTCGATGTTCCTCACGCTCTTCGTGATGTATCCGACGGGCTCACAAATCTACGACCGCGCCGTCGTGCCGTACCTCGAGAACCGAAGCTCCGTGAAGGAGGCCTGTGAGACAGGCGGCCAGATCCTCGAGACCTTCCTGCTGAAACACACACGCGACGCGGACCTCGAACTCTTTGCGGACATTGGAAAAGTGGAGATTCCGAAGTCGCGCACCGAGCTGCCGTTGCGCGTCGTGATCCCCGCCTACCTCTTGAGCGAGCTCAAGACCGCTTTCACGATGGGATTCTTGATCTTCCTTCCCTTCGTGCTCATCGACCTCGTCGTGTCCTCAGTGCTTCTCTCCATGGGCATGTTTATGTTACCTCCGCCCATGATCTCGACGCCTCTCAAGGTCCTTCTATTTGTGCTGGTCGACGGCTGGAACCTCATTGTTCGCTCTCTTGTGACCTCCGTCTCCATCTAGCTCCCATGAGCACAACACTTGTCGTCGATCTCGTGCGCGAGTTGCTGCTGCTCGCGCTGATCGTCTCGCTTCCCATGCTTGCGACTGCGGTCGTCATCGGGGTATTTGTCGCAATCATCCAGACCGTCACAGCCGTCCACGAGCAGTCGCTCTCGGCGATCCCTAAGATGCTGGCCGTGATGGCGGTCGCTCTGCTCACGCTCCCCTGGGGCATGGGAAAGGTCGTCGGTTACACGCGCCACGTCATTCGCGAGATGCCTCGCTTCGCGTCGCTTCGGTGAACGAGTTCCTCGGATCCCTGCTCCCCGTGCGCGTCGAAGTGGCGCTGCTCGTGCTCACGCGCGTGCTGGCGCTCCTCTCGACGGCGCCGCCGTTTTCCAACGCGACGTCGTGGAGCAGCTTCCGTCTGCCGCTCGGCGCCACGATCACGTGGCTTTTGTTATTTGCGATCGGAGAGCCCGGCTGGACTGGACCGCAATTCGGTCTCGCGCTGATTCCACTCGTGGCCATGGAGTTCCTGCTGGGAGCGCTCCTGGGCTGGATTGTTGCATCGGCCTTCGCCGCGGTGCGAGGTGCCGGCGATCTCATTACAGGTGAGGTCGGCCTCAACCTCGCGTCGCTGCTCGATCCCGTCACGGGCACGACAACGCCGGTCATGTCGACCCTCTACCAAACGATGGCCGGCCTTGTCTTCCTCGCCATGGGTGCCCATCGCTGGGTGATCGCCGGGCTTGCGCACTCGTTTGATCGGATTCCAATCGGCACGTTCGCCATCGGCGCCGATCCAGTCGACGGATTACTACTTCTTACAAGCCGACTGTTGGAAGCAGGAATTGTGCTCGCCGCGCCCGTGATGGCTGCCATGTTCCTTGTGACACTGTTGCTCGGGCTCTCCTCCCGCGCGGTCCCCCAGCTCAACCTCATGGATGTGGGCTACGCGATCCGCATCGCAGCCGCCTTCGGCGCCATCGCCGTGCTGCTCCCCACCTTCCGGATTGGGCTCGAATCCCTCTTCCTCACGATGCGCGACGCGCTCGGCAACGCACTTCCTTCGACGGTCAAGTAACACTCAATTATCATGGCCGAGGATCGCGATCAGAAAACTGAAGCCCCGACCGGGGAACGCCTCGAGCAGGCCGACTCGTCCGGTCAGGTCGCCTACAGCGCCGATCTCTCGCAGGCGATCCTGCTGCTCGCGGGCATCGCGCTCGTGACCTCCACCGGCGGTGCGCTCATGCAGGCATTGCAACAATGCCTGCGCGACATGCTCACGGCGCGGCCCTCTCAGGAGCTCGACGTGCCGAGCGTGGGAAAGCTTCTCGTGCAGCTGGCGAGCCGGGTCGGCACCACCGTTCTTCCGATGCTGTTCGGCCTTATCGCGCTCGCGTACGTGGTCGGCATCATTCAAGTGGGCGGGTTTCGGGTTCGCACAAAAGCGCTTCAAATGAAGCTCGAGCGGCTCGACCCCGTCGGCGGCGTAAGCCGGCTTTTCTCCCTCCGATCTCTTCTGAAGCTCAGCACATCGCTCATCAAGCTCGCGGTGGTCATCGGCATCGCCTTTGGCTCGACAGACTCGGTCCTCGCGAAAGTAACAAGCCTCGGCCGGTCTTCGCTGCGCGACACCACGATGATCGCCCTCGACCTCGCGCTCGGCATGCTGCTCCGCATCGGAGTGGCCCTCCTCATCATCGGCGCCCTCGACTATCTGTATCAGCGCTGGCAGCTCTTCCGCGATCTCCGCATGACGAAGCAGGAAGTGCGCGACGAGGCGAAGAACGCGCAGGGGAACCCACAGATCAAGAGCAAGCAGAGAGCAGCCGCCCGCAACATGGCACGCCGCCGCATGTTCATCGACATCCCAACGGCCACGGCGGTCATCACTAATCCGACGCACTTCGCCGTCGCAGTTCGATACCGGCGTCCGGGCGGGCTCGATCCCGCCGACGAGGCCCCGGTGGTCGTGGCGAAGGGCGCCGATCTGATCGCCAAGCGCATCCGCGAGATTGCTACAGAAGCCGGCGTCCCGATCGTGGAGAACCCGCCCTTAGCCCGCGCTCTCTATCGCACCACGGAGATTGGCTCGTCCATTCCTCCTGAGCTGTACCGCGGTGTGGCCGAGGTCCTTGCCTTCGTCTTCCGGCTCCGCCAGCCGGCGCTGCGGTAAGCGATGACTGCGACTCCCGAAGCTACTTTTGAGTCGGCCCTGAAGCCCGGCGCGCGCGCCGTCCTCCAGTATGGAGACTGGCTGCTCGGCGCATTTGTGATCGGCATTCTGGTCGTGCTCGTTGCGTCGCTCCCGACGCTCGCGCTCGACCTCGCGATCGCCGCCAATATCGCGCTCTCCGTCGCCGTGCTGCTGGTCTCGCTCAACACACGAAGCCCGCTCGAGTTTGCCACATTTCCGACGCTCCTTCTCTTCACCACGCTGTTCCGACTCGGCCTGAACGTCGCATCGACGCGTCAGATTCTGACTCAGGGCGCGGCGGGCCACGTGATCGACGCCTTCGGCAACATCGTCGTCGGCGGCAACATCGTCATCGGATTGGTGGTCTTCTCAATTCTCCTGGTCATCCAATTCGTGGTGATCACAAAAGGCTCGAACCGCATCAGTGAAGTCGCCGCCCGATTCACTCTCGACGCGATGCCCGGCAAGCAGATGTCGATCGACGCCGATCTCAACGCGGGTCTTATCACCGGCGAGCAGGCCCGCCTGCGCCGCGACGCGATCGCCCGCGAAGCCGAGTTCTACGGAGCGATGGACGGTGCCGGAAAGTTCGTCCGGGGCGACGCCGTCGCCGGCCTGCTCATCACGATCATTAACCTAATCGGCGGCGCGGTCGTCGGCACCGTCATGGAAGGGCGCGAGCTCGCCGACTCCATTCGCCACTATGCGATTCTCTCCGTGGGCGACGGCCTCGTGAGCCAGATCCCGGCGCTGCTCGTTTCGACCGCCTCGGGCATTGTGGTCACTAAAACGTCGATGGAGGGGCGCCTCTCGCGCGAGATGGCCATGCCCTTTCTGTCGAACCCGCGGGCGCTCGCCACGTCGTCGGCCGTGCTCGCCGGCCTCGCCCTCATCCCTGGGCTACCAAAGCTCCCGTTCCTCGGCCTCGCCGCTCTGACCTACGCCTTTTATAGCTGGACGAAAGACACAGAACCGATCATTGAGGCGGAGCGCGCGAAAGCTCAGGCCGACGCGAAGCCCGGCGCCGCGGCATCCAAGGAGGCGGCCGCCGCAGAAGGCACAGACCACAAAAAGGTCGATGATCTGCTTGGCGTCGATCGCCTCGCCGTCGAGATCGGCTACCGGCTTATTCCGCTCGTCGACCCGGGCGGCGGCGGCGGCCTCCTCGAGCATGTGGCGATGCTACGGCGCCAGTTCGCACAGCAGGAAGGATTTGTGGTCCCTCCGGTGCGCATTCGTGACAACATGCAGCTCGAGCCGACGGCCTATCGCATCCTCGTCGGCGGCGAGATTGTCGCCACGGGGACGCTCCAGCCCGGACACGTCCTCGCCATGGATCCCTCCGGTCGCGCGAAGCCGGTGCAAGGCATCGCGACGACGGAGCCGGTCTTCGGGCTCCCCGCAAAATGGATCCTGCAATCCAATAAGCAGGAAGCTGAGCTTCTCGGCTACACGCTCATCGATCCGATCTCCGTGCTCGTTACTCATGTCACCGAGATCATTCGCTCCCATGCCGCTGAGCTCATTACTCGCGATGATGTCAAGCATCTGCTTGAAACGGCCCGCAAGAAGACGCCCGCGGTCGTCGAGGAGCTCGTGCCGGGAATGATGACCGTCGGCGACGTGCAGAAGGTGCTGAAGCAGCTTCTCCGCGAACGCGTGCCGCTGAAGAATCTCTCCGTCGTTCTGGAGACGCTCGCCGACCATGCGGCCAGCGTGAAGGATCCGGAACGGCTCACGGAGTTCGCGCGCGCCTCCTTGGGCCGCTCGATTTGTGAGCGGCTCGTCGGCGCCGACGGGCGGATCAGCGCCGTCACGCTCGACCCCGCCGCCGAAGCGCGCCTCGCGAGCGCCATGGCGCCGAGCGCGCCGAACCTGGATGGAGCGGCGAGTGCACTTTTCCTGCGCCGATTCGTCGACGGTGTCCTCGCCTCCACCCAGGAAGCCGCAAAGGTGGGCCGCGATCCCGTTCTCCTCGTGAAGGCGCCGCTGCGCCGATTTGTGCGCGACCTCGTCGCGACCAGCGCGCCGCGCCTCCCCGTTCTGTCCTACAACGAAGTGCAATCGGCGCGCGGCATCGAAGCCGTCGGCGTCGTCAAGGTGACCGATGAGAGTGCGTAGCTTCCACGCGCCGTCCGCCGCGGAGGCGCTTCAGCGGGCCCGCTCCGAGATGGGAGACGGCGCTTATGTGCTTGCAACAAAACCGCACGCCCGAGGCGTCGAGCTCGTGGTCGCCGACGGCATCGCGCCGCGCGGCTCCCGCGAGATCGAAGCGCTCCGCGCCGAGGTGCGAGCCCTCAAAGATCGCTGGAGTTCCTCTCCAGCCGCGGTCCCCGAGGGGCTCGAAGACCTCCACGCCCGGATCACCGGCGTCGGGCTATCGTCCGATTTGTGTAGCTCACTCATGAGCGCCGCCGGAAGCCATCGCGGGCTCGCCGCCCTGGAAGCCGCGTCTAACGAGCTCGTACGCAAAGTTTCGGTTCTCGCGCCGCGCTCGCCTCACCCCGACGGCCCGCGCATCGTCGCACTCGTCGGCCCAACCGGCGTCGGCAAGACCACCACCATCGCGAAACTCGCTGGCCGCCTCGTGCACCAAGCGAACCGCCGCGTCGCGCTCTTCTCGCTCGATACTTATCGAGTGGGCGCCGTGGAGCAGCTCCGCGCCTATGCGGACCTGTTGGCGAGCCCCTTCGAAGTCGCGTTCACTCCGGCTGATCTCGTGCGCGGCGTCGAGCGCGTCAAGGACCGCGACGTGGTGCTCGTCGATACGACCGGCAGAAGCCCCGCTGACGTAGATCACTTATCGCAGCTCGCCTCCACGCTGAAGCTCGTCGACCGGCTCGAGGTATTGTTGGTACTGCCCGCCACGGCGTCGCAGCCTGCGCTCGCCACAGCGATCGATCGCTTCGCCGCCTGCGCCCCTACGGGACTCGTCGTCACGAAGCTCGACGAGAGCCCCCATTGCGGACCCGTCTTCTCCCTCGCCATCGAGCGCCGTCTTCCGCTTGCGTTCTTGTGTGCAGGCCAGGAGGTACCGGGCGACCTCGAGCGCGCGAGCGCACCTCGCGTCGCGCAATTGTTGCTTTCTGCCGGCGCTAAGCGCAATGGAGCCGCGGCATGACCCCCACTGTCTCGACCCAGGCGCGCACGCTGGCCGAGCTCGCTGGCGTTCCCGAGTTCGCGAACCCGCGCCCTCTTCGCGCGCGCGCCCCCATCGTCGCCGTCACGGGCGGAAAAGGTGGAGTCGGAAAGTCCACCATTGCGTCGAACCTCGCCATCGCGATTGCCAATGCCGTCGGGCGGCGGCTCGCGCCCAA
Organism: Planctomycetota bacterium; assembly: GCA_016792805.1. Lineage (GTDB taxonomy): Bacteria > Planctomycetota > UBA1135 > UBA1135 > JACQFD01 > JAEUHX01. The sequence goes on along the minus strand of JAEUHX010000007.1, from coordinate 7,497 downwards.
GGTGCTCCTGGTCGACCTCGACCTCGGCCTTGCTTCGCTCGATGCGATTCTTGGTCTTCCGCGAGGAAGGCACCTAGGCGATGCCCTCGAGCAGCGCGCCGACTTCGATTCGACGATCGTGCGAGGCCCGGGGGGAATCGAAGTGCTTCCCGCCCCGCGCGGATTTGCACAATTCGCAGCCCTCGAGCCGGCACAGCGCGATCACCTGCTGCATCATCTTCGCCGTCTCTGCCGCGCACGCGACGCTGCGATCCTTGACCTGCCGGCCGGGATCCATCCCGACGGCCTCGCCTTCACGCAGGCCGCCGATTTCACGCTGGTGGTGGCCACGCCGGAGCCAGCCTCCCTTGCCGACGCGTACGCCGTCGTGAAGCTCGCCCTCGAGCGCTCTCCTCTCGCCCGCATCGGTTTTGTGGTGAACGGCCCCGCCGGCCCCGTCGAGGCCCGCCAGCTCGCCGAGCGCTTCGCCGCCGTTGTGCAGCGATTCCTCGGACGGCCGGTCGAATCGCTCGGCTGGATTCCCCGCGACCCCGCCATCGGCCGAGCCATAGCCGCCCGTCGCCCCGTCTTCCTCTCCGAGACGACTTCGGCTTCCGCAGCAGCCTTCCGGCTCCTGGCCGCGCGCGTCGACGCCGTGCTCGCCGACCTCCGCTCTCAGTGGGAGGGCGAAGCCTCAAGCCTCGGAGCGTGAAGAGTCGAAATCCCGAGCGATGTTCCCTCGGCGCTCGGTGATCGTCACGCGCGCAGCAGCCGGTGGCTTCGGTCTGGTCGTTGGGCTCTCGTTGCTGAGCGGGGCCGGCGAGTGGACCGCAGCGTTCCGCGGCCTGCTGGCTGCGCTCGCCTGCGCATTCCTCGCGCCCTGGCTCTACGCCGCCGTCGACGCCGCCGTGCACGCAGCCCCGGCTGCAGACGCAGCGAATGCCGCCGCCGCGAGCGCGAACGCGGCGTCCGCCGTCGCACAACCCGCCGCGTCCGGGCCCGCTAGGAGCCCGTCGAACCTCACAAAATCTGCGGCACCTGCGAAGGCGCCGGCCCCCAAAACGGCGAGCGCTCCCCGATGACGCGCCCGGACGCCTACGCACCGCTCACGACTCCGGAGCAGAAGCAGCAGCGCTTCGAGGAATCACTGTTGCTCGTGAAATATGTGGTCGGCCGCCTCGCAGTGGACCTCCCGCCGACCATCGATCGCGAGGATTTGTGCTCTTACGGGGCCATCGGCCTGTGGCGCGCCGTGCAGACCTACGACTCGACGCGCGGAGTGGCCTTCAGCACGCACGCCTACATTCACATTCGCGGAGCCATTCTCGATGAGCTCCGCCGTCTCGATTACTTGCCTCGCTCGCGGCGCGATCGCCTCCGCTTCCTGAACGAGCACAGGACGAAGCTCGAGCAGGAGCTCGGCCGGCCCGCGATGCCCGATGAGCTCGCCACCGCTTCGGGTCTCTCGCAGGAGGAGGTCGATGAGACGCTCCTCTCCGAGCGCACGATGCAACTATTGTCCATCGAGGACAGCACCGAGGAAGGCGGGCTTCTCGCGGTCCTCCGATCCCGCTGCGAGGAAGACCCGTCGAATGTTGTCGAGCGCAACGAACTCCGCGACCGTCTGGCCGCCGCCATCGCTCAGCTTCCGCTCGTGGAGCGAAGAGTAGTAACTCTTTACTATGCGGAGAATCTTCTGCTGAAGGAGATTGGTGAAGTGCTGGGTTTCTCCGAGTCGCGCGCCTCGCAGATCCATGCGCGCGCCCTCGCCCGCCTGAAGACCATATTAGTAGCATCTCCGGGGGAGCCCCAGGAAGCGGAGGCATGAAATGGACCTCCCGATCAAGCGCTTCCCTCCGGTGGTGGGCCCTAGCCCTCCGCCGCCTGTTCCGCGCCTGCGAGACAAGGATCGAGGCGGAAGCGGATCCGGCGACGCCGAGAACGGCCGGCGGGAGACCGAAGAAGAGCCGCCCCCCGAGGAGCCGACCGATGAGGACGTCGCGCCGCCCCAGGCCGACGAATCCGGACAAAGGCTCGACCTAACTGCTTAACTGCATAAATCCCCATGCTCACTTCTCCCGCCCCCGCCCCGTCCGCCACGCTCCGCGTGATCAAGCGCGAGCACGCAAGGCTCTCTGCGACGCCGCCGAACATGACCGCGGCAGAGCTTGAGCCCTGCCTGCCGCCGGTCGTGAAGGTACTACGAGCCGACGAGCGCGTGCAGGTCATTCGTATCGAGTGCTCGTGCGGTAGGTCCGCCGAGATCGAGTGTCTTCTCGCCCAATCTACGCCACCCGCTCCCGCGGCAAAGCCATGACCGTGCGAACGCTTCCGGCTTTGTTTTTTGTGATACTCACATCGGGGTGCGCGGTGCGCGCCGCCGACCCCAATCCCCAAGGCGCGGCACGCGCCGTGCAGGAGCAGCCCGAGTACGGCCCCAACGGGCCCGTCTTTGCTCCGGTGGCGAGGCCGAAGCAGCCGGGCGCTCGTCCCGCCGAAACGTCGGCCGCCGAGACGATCCCTCAGATCCTGCGCCGCCGCGAGGCGGAGCTCATCGCCGAACAGGAGCGCGCGAAGAAGCTCGAGGCGGAACTCGGGCGCGCGTTGCAACATATCGATGAGCTGCGAAGCGCCTGCGCCGCGGCTCGCAAGGAGTCCGACGCGCTGAAGGCCGAGCGCGACGCCGCTCTCACCAAAGCGCGCGAACGCGACGAGATGCTCGTGGCCATGGCCCTTTCGAAGGCGGAGGCCGAGCGCGACGCCATCGAAGAGAAAATCCGATTCGAGCGGGCGCTCGCTTCGGCGGCGCAGCGCGGGGTGCTGCTCGACCCAAAGACGGGACAGCAAGTGGGGCTCAACGCAACAGAACTCCAGTCGGCAGCTTCTCGGCCTGCGATGGCGTCGGCGCAGCCCCACGCCAAGGAACCCGCGCAACCGCCCCACGAAGGCCCCCACGATTCGCCGAAAGATAAGGATCACAAATGAGGCGTTGGCTCGCTGCCGCGCTCGCATTCACAGCGAGCTGCACAATTCCGGGGTGGCAGACTCCCCGCGACTGCGCCGTCTACCGCTCCGAGGAACTCGAATCGCTGAAGATTCAGCGCATTGCGATGCTTCCTTTCTATGATGAATGCAATCTTGGCCCAGAGCGCGAGCGCGTGGAACGCGCCTTTGCCGACGAGGTCGAAAAAGTAACAGGCTACGAAGTGCTGCGCATCGCCCCCGCCGACATGGCCGACATCGCGCCGCGCGAGAGGCCCCGAAGAACCGGGCGCTATCGCATCGAACCCGTGCTCGACCTCGCGGTGCGCTACGGCGCCGACGCAATTCTTTTCGGCACCGTGACGAGCTGGCGCCCCTACGCGCCGCAGGCATTCGGCCTGCGCATGGAACTGGTCTCGTCGAGCTCTGGCCTCGTCGCCTGGAGCCTCGATGCGCGCTACGACCTCCTCGACGGCGAATCGGAGCGGGCGCTGAAATCGGCTTTCCACCGGCGTGCCTCGCGGTTCGCAGCCGATGCCTCCTGGGAGATCGCGCAGATCTCTCCTGGCGTGATGCTCTCGCTCGTCTGCGCCGAAGCGGCGGCCTCCCTCGCGCCGCGGTAGGAGGCAGCGCCGGGGCGCGGCAGAATGCGCCTATGGGACGCCCTCTCCTCTGGCTTGCCGCTGCCGCCGCGCTCGCGGCGCCGCTTGCCTGCTTAGGGCGCCCGGGGACGCTCGCTCCCGATCCTTGGCCGACGCTGGCGGAGCATTGGAACCAGGCGCCGCGCCCCGCTGAGATCGAGCGCCGCGGCGGCCTGCTCACGGGGCTTCAGGAGGGCATCCGCTTCGAAGCCGGTGTCGTCGCGCAGGGGATCACGCGCGTGCGCGTCGCCCGGGGCGAGTTCTCGCGCACTCCCTCGATGGCCGTGCTGCCGCAGGGGCGTCCGATGCTCGAGGGCTCGGAGGCGGAATCGGAAGCGGCGCTGCGCGAAGCTCTCCGCAATCTTCAATTTTCCGATTCGGGCGCTTGGCGGTGGTTCCGCGTGCTCGAGTCCGACGAGTCGATCCTCGGCCTCGGCGAGCGCCCGGCATCGATGCATCAGCGCGGGCGGCGCGCCGTGCTCTGGAACACCGACAACTTCTCCTACGGCGCCGACGCGCTGCGACTGTATCAATCGATCCCCTTCTGGATCTCGCTGCGGCGCGGCCGCGCGCGCGGATTCTTGATCGACAATACACATCGGCTCGGGTTCGACGTCGGAGAGCGCCGTGGCGATCAGCTGGAGGTTGCCGCGCCAGCGGGCGATTTCGATCTGTATCAGATCGAAGGCCCTTCGGTCGGCGAAGTGTTGGAGCGGTTCACGGCGCTCACGGGGCGGCCGGCGATGCCGCCGATTTGGGCGCTGGGGTATCAACAATCCCGCAGAAGCTACTCTTCGCAGTACGCCGTACTGCGTGTGGCCCAGGCATTTCGCGAGGCTCGAATCCCCTGCGATGCAATCCACATGGACGCGTCGGCGCTCGGAGGGGCGCGGAACCTCGAGCCGAGCGGTGAACAATTCCCCTCATTTTTACAAATGGTCGAGGAGTTGGCCGACCAGGGAATCCGCCTCGTCGTCGGCGTCGAGCCGGGAGTGGCGCGGGACGCGCGCTTCGCGCCGTACCGGGAAGGAGCCGCACGCCGGTTCTTCGTGAAGGAGCCCGGCGGTGACGAATTCGTCGGACGGACTGCGTCCGGGCTGAGCGTCTTCCCCGATTTCACCCGAGACGACGTGCGCGCCTGGTGGGGCTCGCTGCACGAGCCGCTCTTGCGCATGGGAGTCGCAGGTTTCTGTAATGATCGCAACGAGCCGACGGTACACGACGGCTTTGATAAGACGCTCCCCGAGGACGCGCGGCACGAAGGGTTCGGCGGCGGCTCGCATGCACAATTCCACAATGTCTACGGAATGTTGATGTCGGCGGCGACGCGCGAGGGATTGCTCAAGGCCAAGCCGCAGGAGCGCCCCTTCATCCTGTCGCGCGCGAGCTACGCGGGAGGACAGCGGGTGGCCGCGACGTGGACGGGCGAGAACGCGGCTCGCTGGCCCGAGCTCGCCCGTTCCATCGCAATGACGCTGAATCTCGGGCTGAGCGGCCAGCCGTTCGCGGGTCCCGACATCGGCGGCTTCCATACCAATATGGAGAAGGGGCTGCCGCCGTTCCCCGACGTCACGCCCGAATTGTATGCTCGCTGGCTCGAGTTCGGCGCGCTCCTTCCGATCGCGCGGTCGAACACGATCCAGGGCTCCATGGAGCGCGAGCCGTTCGCCTTCGGCGAGCCGTGGACGTCGATCCACCGCAAGTCGATCGAGCGCCGCTACCGATTATTGCCTTTGTTGTATACTTTGGCGGAGGAAGCGCACCGGACGGGCGCGCCCGTGGCGAGGCCGCTCCTGTGGCTGTACCCAGACGACGAGCGCGCGCTCCAGGTGGAAGATCAATTCTTTCTCGGCAATGACCTGATGGTGGCGCCCATCGTGGAGAGCCGTGCCGAATCCCGAATGGTGTATTTGCCCGCGGGAACCTGGTTCCGATTCGACCCGGCAGCGCCGGAGGCCCGCGCCGTCGCGATCGAGGGCGGGCGCGCCTACGAGGTGCCGGCCCCCTTCGGCGCGCTCCCCGTCTTCGCACGCGCGGGCGCCATCGTGCCGCTCGCGCTCGCGCGCCGAAACAGTGCGGGCGCGCTAGGCGGTCCGCTCGAACTCGAGGTGTTCGAAGGGAAGGGAGAGCTGACGCTGTACGAGGACGCCGGAGACGGCTGGCAATTCGAGCAGGGTGCGTTCGCCCGCACGCGGTTTCGAAGCGACGCAGACGGCGCCGGGCAGGTCCTCTTCGTTGAGGCGCGCCAAGGCACGTGGCCGATTGCGCCGCGGGAGGTATCGGTGCGGTTTCGGTCGCGCGTCGGATTGCGCACCGCGCGTTACTTGGACGACGGACGCGCGCGCGAGGTGCGGCCGTCGAGCCGCTAATCTTCCGCGGGCGCCTCCGTTGGAGCAGAATCGTGACCATGGATCGACGCCTCGCGCTGGTGTGCTGTTTCGTGATGGCTTCGTGGGTCTCTTGCTCCAAGGAGGAGGCTCCCGCAAAGCCGATCCCGCCCCTTCCGGGGCAGACTCCCAATCCCCACGGAGCGAGTCCCCACGGGGTCCCAGCGGCCGGAGGCGCGGTGCCGACGACTCCGCCGAAGATCGCGGCGACGCCCCCCAAGCTCGACGGATCCAAGCTTTCGATGAAGAACGGCGCGACGCTCGAGCTGCCGTCGGGCTGGAAAGCCGAAGGAACGAGCGGAATGAACCGCGTGGCGGAACTCGTGCCTCCGCGTGCCGAGGGCGACGCAACGGACGCCCGATGTGTGATTACTTATTGGCCGGGCGGTGCGGGCGGATGGGAGCCAAATATTGCACGCTGGGCCGGACAGATGTCGGGCCCCGACGGCCGGCCGCTTTCTCCTGAGAACGGCAAGACGCGGGAGATCGCGCTCTCGGGCTCGGCGAAGGCGCGCGTCTTCGAACTCGAAGGCACCTATGTGGAAGCCCCGATGGGCGGCCAGGGCGGTGCGCCGGTGGTGACGGCCGCGGCCCGCATGATCGCCGCGATGGTGGAGACGAGCGACGGCGCTTTTTTTGTGAAACTCACAGGTCCGGGCAAGACCGTGGCTTCCGCAGCGGCGGCGTTCGACGCCGTGGTGAAAACGATCCAAATGCCGTAACAGCCTGCGGCAAGGGTGCTCCGGGTGCTTGCATTGTTGCGTCGCACTGCGAGCACGAGAATTTTTCGCGGGATCGAGGAGGACCGCCGCAGGCGTAGCCACGGAGTTACGTCGACAGCGGCTCGAGATTGCGATTGCGACTGCGATTGCGATCCGGGGAGAAGAAGCGCCGGAGTGGGTTCTTGAGCGACTTGTTGGGCCGGAGTCCCTCAGCTCTGAATCGTGATCTCCAAGGCATTGGAGGAGCTGAGCCCGAAAGGGAGCTGGGGGCAGGCGTCGGGGGCGCTCCAGAGCCAGAAGCTCTGCACGGAGAGCTGCTGGCCGACGAGCGCGGGATCATTGGGGATTGGGACGCGCCGTGTCGCGCTGCGCTGGGGAACACTCACGATGTCGGCGAAATCGACCAGCGTGCCGAGATCGACATGCTGCAGCGCGCCGATGCCGAGGGTGTCGATGCCAGCAGGGACCGACGCCGTTGTATACAGAAGGAGGCCGAGCGCGCTCGGAGGCGTATTCGTACAGGTGAATGCAAAATAGGGGTTGTTGACCTTCGGCGTGGAGTGCACTGCCAAGGTCTGGGGCCCGGCGCAGCCAGCAGTGCCAGCGCCGATGACGGCGACTCCGGCGAAGTCGTTGATCGGAGGTGCGACTTTCTGTACGAAGACGTCGAATTGAAAGAACCCCGCGGCATATGTGGTATCAAAGGCCCCGGGAGTCACGGGGAATGATGGCGAATTGGTATAGCCGCAGATGTAATAGGCGCCTTGGGAGTCCCTCGCGAGGCCA
>JAEUHX010000052.1 GCA_016792805.1 Planctomycetota bacterium | reverse complement strand
CTGCCTGCGCGAGCGAATCGGAGCGCGAGTGCGCACGCGAAGTCGTCGAGCAAGCCGGACACGGCCAAGCGCCACAAGCGCGAACTCGAACCCGCGGCGGCGCTGCCCAAGCGCGCGCTGAAGCCTGCGAAGGGTCCGGCGATCTCGGCGCCGCACGCCGGCGCGCCGGCGCCGGCGAAGAAGGCGGCCGTGACGACCAAGCTCAAGACCGATCGGCGCCCGACGGTCGACGAGCTGCGCGCCATGCCGGTCGAGGACATCTGGCCCCACTACCGCCGCGCCGCGGGAACGCGCCCGCGAGACGACGAGTGGCTCGAAAGGCTGCGCAACGTGCTGATGGAGCAGCACTACCCGCTCGTCAAGCACATCGCCGAGCGCCTGCTGCAGACGCTGCCGAAGTCGATCGAGCTCGATGACCTCGTCAGCGCCGGCCTGTTCGGCCTGATGGACGCCATCCGGGGCTTCGATCCCGATCGCGGCATCAAGTTCAAGACCTACTGCACGACGCGCATCCGCGGCTCGATCCTCGACCACCTGCGCGCGCAAGATTTCGTGCCGCGATTGGTGCGCTTGAAGGCGCACCGCCTCGAGCGGGCGATTCGCGAGCTCGAATCTCAGCTCGGGCGCCGGCCGACGGAATTCGAGATTGCCAATTATCTCAAGATTCCGCTTCAGCGGCTCGAGACCGAGATGGCCGATTCGAGCCCGAAGTCGATGCTGTCGCTTTCGGATAAGTGGGATGACGGCGATGACGACCGCGGCGTCGAGAAAGCCGACCTGCTGGAAGACAAGAAGGGCGAAGACCCGGTCTACACCATCCACCGTCGCGACCTGATGGAAGTCATCACGCGCAACCTCTCGCGAAAGGAGCGGTTGATTTTTGTGATGTATTACCAGGAAGGTCTCACGATGCGCGAGATCGGCGAGATTCTGCACCTGACGGAATCGCGCGTCTGCCAGATCCACAGCAACGTGGTGGCGCGCTTGAAAGTTCAGCTTTCGCGGATCCGACCGACGCTGCTGATGTAGCGCCGCGGTCGCCGTCGATGGCGAGCGAGATTTCAGTGGATTCGGATTCGGGCGGCGTCCCGAGCGCGCTGCGCGCGGCCCGGATTGCGTCGCCCGAGAGGCGCGTCGTCGGCCGCGAAGTGTGCTGTCTCGAGCAGACAGCCTCGACGAACGACGACGCATTCGCGGCGCTGGATCGTGACGGCGAGGACGCCCACGGGCGGGCCATCTTTGCGGAGTCGCAGACGGCTGGCCGAGGACGGCGCGGGCGGTCGTGGCTCGCACAGCCGAGCTTGGGACTCCTTTTCTCGGTGGCGCTGCGCGCGCCCAAGGCGCCACCGGCGGCGTCACTCGTCGCCGGGGCGGCCGTCGCGATGCGCGATGCGATACGGCAGATGTCGGGCATCACCGTCCGGATCAAGTGGCCGAATGATTTGTATGTTGGTCCGCGGAAATTGTGCGGCATCCTCGTGGAGGCGCGCGCGGGTGCGCAGCGGGCGAATCTCGTCGTCGGGATCGGGATCAACCTCAATCAAACCGAGGAGGATTTTCACCCCGACGTGAGGGCGATCGCGGGATCACTGCGCATGGCAAGCGCACGCAGCTTCGATCGCGAAGCATTCGCCGCATCTGCGCTCGACGCCCTCGACGACGCACTGCCGGCGGCGTTGTCGGCCGATTATTTACGTATCGAAAATGAGTTTGCGGAGGGACTCGATCTCCTCGGCAAACGTGTGCGCGTCACGGGGGCGCAGGGCGAGTCGTCAGGGCAGCTCCTGGCGTTCGATTGCGTCCGCGGGTTGGCGATTCAATCGGAGTCGGGACTTCTGTGGCTTCCGGCCGAGACGACTACTGCGCTTCAGCCAAGTGAGCCGTCGGCCGATAGGGCAAGCGGATTGACGAAGCCATGACCACGCGATCGCTCCTTTGCTGCGAACGATGCAGCCGTCAATACGATGTCACTTATGTGAAGCGCGGGAGCATGCTCGCGTGCGAGTGCGGACACCGATTCAAGGTCTTCCACCGGGAGCCCCACGCGCCCAAAGCGATGCGATGCTCGAGCTGCGGCGCCGCGCTGCGGGAGGGTCTGCTCCGCTGTGAGTACTGCACTTCGGAGGTGACGATCGAGGAGAAGCATCTGTCGAGCGTCTGCCCGAAGTGCTGCGCGCGCCTCACGGCGGACGCCCGATTTTGCCTTGAGTGTGGAGTCGCCATCGCCCCCCAGTCGCTGGCCGCCATTCCAGAGGGCACGCGCTGCCCACGCTGCGCCGGCATGCTGCGCGGGCGGAACGTCCCTGAACTCTCACTCATCGAGTGCTCTGCCTGCGCAGGACTCTGGCTCGAGCCCAACGCGCTCGAGTCGCTCTGCGAACAGGCGGATCAGCAATCTTTGGTGTCTCAGTTCTTACAGAATCGCGCCGCGCCCGCGCAGACGGTGGCCACCACCGACGTCCGCTACCTCGCCTGCATTCGCTGCGACGACCGCATGGTGCGGCGCAACTTCGGGCAGACTTCGGGAATCATCCTCGATCACTGCCGCGCCCACGGCGTCTGGCTCGATCATTCCGAGCTCGACAAGATCTTACAGTTTGTCCGGGGCGGCGGTCTCGCTAAAGGACGCGAGAGAGAGCTCGAAGCGCTCGCCGCCGAGCGCTCGCGCGCGGCAGCAGCCCGCGCGAGCCGATTCGGCGAGCCAGCGGGCCACGCGACGCTCGAGCTCTCGGAGGACGACCTTCTCCTCCGCGCCCTCGGCGCGCTGGCCAGGAAGATCTTTCGCTAGAGAATCACAAATCCAAGGCCGACGCTGCTCTGCAGCTCGAAGAGAGCCGGCGAGCAGGTGTCGCCCTCGAAGGGCTTCGGCGCCCAGAACGACTGGAAGAAGATCGCCGAACCGACAAGGCTCGGATTATTGGGGAGCGTGAAGTACGGCATCAGCCCGACGCCGCCCGCATCGCTCACCATGTCGACCGGGATCAGAATGACGGCTCCGAACAGCCCAACGTGGAACTGTGCATTAAGGAAGAGCGGATCGGACCCCGCGACATCGACGACGTCGGAGATGATCCCAAGTCCGAGCGAACTCGGCGGCGCATTCGACGCCTGCATCGACATCGAGTGACCGATCTTGGTCGTTCCCAGCGCTCGCATGCCGATCCGGCCGCGGCAGCCAGGAGTTCCGGTTCCGAAATTGAACGATGTCGGCGGAATTGTGTCCGTCGAGAGCAGCAGCGAGACGCTTGCGGAGCCAACCGCGCCCGCGATCACATCCGTGCGGCCGTCCGAATCGATGTCGCCGAGCGCGAGCGAAGTCGGATTCTGTCCTGCTGCGAACTCAACAGCCTGCGCGAGCGCGCCGGTTCCATCTCCTAGGAAGACCGCCACAGATCCTACAAATTTCGAGCTCGTCGCGACGCAGTCGAGCTTCAAGTCGCCATTCATATCAGCAAGGGCAATCGCGGCCGGATTTCCCAGCTCCGTTCCATAGGTCGTCGCAGCGCCGAGCAAGATTGCAGCATCGCCCAACATCACGATGACGCCACCGGTGGTCGTTCGATTCGTCATGAGGACGTCGGGGCGGCCATCGTTGTTGAGTTCGCCAATGGTGATCGCACTCGGGACGTCGCCCGCAGCAATATTGAACGGCGAGAGGAACTGGCCGCTCCCGATCCCCAGCAGCAATCCCACAAATCCCGGCGCCGAGTCTGACGGCGTAACCAGATCAAGCATGCCGTCGAGATTGATGTCCGCCGCAGCAATGCTCTGAGGATTCCCAAAGACGGCGCCGGGCGCAGCTCCAACTGTGAAGCCGCCACCGTTGCCGAGAAGTGCTTCGATGGAGGATCCGAACGAGGTCTGCACGACGACGGCGAGGTCGCCGATGCCGTCGCCATTCAAGTCAGAGAGCGCCGCCGCCTGGGGCGCACCGGAGACCGGAATCGTAAGGTTCGGGGCGAAGACACCGCCGCCCATATTCTTGAGCACGCTCACTTGATTCAGGCTTGCCGAGCAACTGAGCGCGTCCGGCATGGCGTCCGCATCGACATCTGAAAGAATGAGGAACCGAGCATCGGGCCCGATGGGCGCGACAATCGGCGGGCTCGGGAAGCCACCGGCACCATTGCCGGCTTCGATCGCGAGCGCCCCGTTGCCTCCCGCCGTGGTCAGCGCCGCGATGTCGGGCGAGCCGTCGGCATTCACATCCGCCAGCCGCAACGCTGAGGGAACCGCCGGCAAAGCCACAGAAGTCGCCGACTCAAACTGCCCGGGCGCCTTGGCCCGCAGAACCTCGACGCAGCGCGCATTGTTGCAGGTCAACGCGATATCAAGAATCCCGTCGCCGTCGGCATCGATCGCTGTCGCAGCCGTCGCGTCGGCCAATGGCGTGAACGTGTTCAGGATCGAAAGCGGCGCGCCCGGCGCGCTTCGGAGCAAGCTCACTTGCTGCGTCACGCTGTGGGTCGCAATCGCGTCGAGCTGGCCATCGCCATCCACGTCGGAAAGGCTCACATGAGCCGCGATCGATGGCGTCGGTACGATGTTCACACTTCCGAACGACGCGGTCCCCTGGCCGAGAAAGTAGCGGATCGAGGCGGAGAGCTGGCTCGAGAGAACAAGGTCGGGAATGAGATCTCCGTTCAGATCCCCTTTTGCAAGCCAAGAGGCAGGAACCCCCGACGACGTCGCAACAAATGGATCAAAGCTGCCATTCCCCTTTCCTTTGAAGAACGCCACATCAAATGTGGCCGCGCCGGCCGTCACGGCGTCGAGCTTGCCGTCGAGGTCGAAGTCGTCAGCAACAATTCCTTGCGGGTTCTGATTGGCGGCGGTATTGGCGATGGGGGCAAGCCCAATCCCAAGATTTCGAATAAATCCAAGTCGGTTTGAGGACGCGATCGAAACCACAATATCGAGATCGCCATCACCATCGAAGTCGCCGAGAGCGAGATTGCTGGGAGTCCCAGCCGTCGAAGTCGAGAATCCCGCCGCACCGGATGAGAACGTGCCGTCGGCGGCACCGCCTTGCACAAATACCGATGTGGCATTGGGACTGATCGAAACAACGTCAGCGAACCCATCCAGCGTCAGATCTGCGACGGCGATCACGCGCGAATCGACGGAGGAGGGTGAATCGATGGGCGCAGAGAAGCCGCTCGACGACCCGAGCAGAGCGCTCACCTGCGTCGCGATAGCGGCCCCGGTTATGAGATCGGCCCTCCCGTCGAAATTCACGTCGGCCGCGACCGGGCTCGACGGGGAGACGCTCATGCGGATCTGGCGCCCGGGAAGAAGTTGTTGTCCAGACGCAGTCGGCATCCACGCCGACGTAAGGCACACTCCAGAAATGAATAACGCCCTCGTCACACGGCGAGGTTCAGTCATGGGTTCGGATAGTTTCTTAGAAGATCAGCGAATCGGCCCTGGGGTGCGAGAGGGCGATACATCCCCCAGGGTGCCGTGTAACCGATGAGCTGCCGCGCCCTCGAGGGGCACGGGCTTCTACAGGATCGAGAATTGGACCCCGGCACTGCTCTGGAGTTCGAACTGCCCCGGCGAGCACGAATCCCCCTGAGCCGCCGAGCCGACCCAGATCCCTTGGAAGCACCAGGACGTGCCGGAGAGCGCAGGCTGATTGGGAATCGTGATCGATGGACTCGAGCCGATGCCGCCAGCGTCGCTGCGAACGTCGAACGGGATAAGCTGCGCCGAGGCCAGGCTCCAGTGAAGAGTGAGATTCAAGAAAAAAGGATCGCTGCCGGGAACATCGGGAGTCGAAGCGAGGACGCCGAGCCCGAGGGTGCGCGGCGGTGCATTGGTGGATTGCAACACCAAGGATCCGCCGAGCGAGAGCGAGCCCGTCGCGCGAGCGCCCTGGCGCCCGGCGCACCCCGGCGTTCCGAGGCCGAAGGAGCTCGAGCCCGACGCTGTGGAAGATTGATTCCGAACAGCATAAATCTGCCCCGAGGTCCCGTGCAGCACGACGAAATCGGGGCGCCCGTCAACATCGATATCGGAAACGGCACACGCAGCCGGATTCGTAGTCAACAGATGCTTGCCGGCGACTTGGAACTGGCCGCCGCCGACGCCCTGGAGCACCACGAAATGCCCGATCGTCGTGGAATCGGAAGTCGGGATGCAGTCCACAATGGCGTCGCCGTCGAAGTCGGCGATCGCGAGCGCGAGCGGAGAGACCACAGATCCGACCCCGAAGGCTGCGGGCGCGGAGAAGCCGCCCGAGCCCGAACCGGCGAGCACGGAGACCGAGCCATTGGCGGTCTTGTTCGTCACGGCGATGTCGAGAGTTCCGTTGCCGTCGAGATCAGAAACAGCGATCGCGCGGGGCGCATCACCGGCAAGGAATTGTTGAATCGGCCCGAAGGATCCGCCGCCAGTGCCCGGCGCAACATACACGGCGCCGGGTGTCGTATCGGAAGCCTCGAGGAGATCGGGGAAGCCGTCCTGCTGAAGGTCAGCAATCGCCAGATGGCTCGGCGTCTCGGTGGCTGCGAGGATCGCCGCCTGGAAGGCGAGCCCGCCGGCGTTGGCAAGAACTGTGAACGCCCCGCTCGGAGAAGTATTGCTGACTGTCACTGCATCCGGAAGCCCGTCGACGTTGACGTCGGCGATCGCAATCGACTGCGGCGATGCGGAGACCGCGAACGACGGGCCGATGATAAATCCCGAAAAGGAATCGTAAAGAAACACCGTCGCTTGGGAGTTTCCGGCTCGGCACACAAACGCGTCGAGATCGCCGTCGGCGTCGAGATCCCCCAGGGCCACTCCGGTTGGGTCGTTGCCCACCAGCGTAGAGGTGGGCGAGCCGATTGCGCCGGTGACGCTGCCGAAGGCAAGATACAAACGATCGGTGCCCGTGCACACCGCAACGTAGTCGGGCAGGCCGTCTCGATCGACATCCCCGACGGCGAGTGCTCGTGCGCCCGCGGCCGTTGTCACACTTGGAATCGCCATAAATGCTCCGCCGCCGAGGCCGCGGGTCACCGTCACTCCGCGGCCGTTGTAGTGGGCGCACGCGAAGTCAAGAATCCCGTCACCGTCGTAGTCCGCTACGGCGGCGGAGTCGGGATCGCCGCCGACGGTCAGCTGCACTGCAGTTCCCAAGGTTCCGCCGGGGAGCCCCTTCAAGGCTGCTACAACTCCAGCAGACCCGCGAGGCACGAGGACGTCGAGCCGACCGTCGGCGTCGAGGTCTGCGATGGATACATTCTGTGGCGAGGTCCCGATGGGGTAAGAGACCGGAGCCGCCAGGCTGCCTGTGCCGCTGCCCACGAGCACTGTGATGTTCTGAGCCGACAGGTTTGGCGTCACGACGTCGAGCTTTCCGTCTCCCGTGAGATCGGCGACGCTGACCGCGTTGGGGCCGGAGCCCGCAGTGAACGCGACGGCCGCGGCGAAATTCCCGCCGGGAGTGCCTCTCAAGAAAGACACATTTCCCGAGCTGGAGTTCGCGACGACCGCGTCGCGCCGGCCGTCGGCATCCAAGTCTGCGACGGCCACGCCGACCGGCGACGATCCGACGTTGAATTGTGTCGGAGCGCCGAAAGCACCGCCCGGCCCGCCGAAAAGCCTGGAGATTTTGTTGCTCGTGAGGTTTGCGACGACGGCATCGAGCCGCCCATCATTATTGAGATCTCCCAGTGCGATCGCTTGCGGCACGGCGTTCGCAGCGTAGTTGACTCCGGCCGCATAGACACCGGGAGCCGTTGCTAATAATACTGTTATGTTGTTCCCCGTCTGGTTGGCGCTCACGAGATCGGGGAAGCCGTCACTATTCAGATCGGCGACGAGAACTTCGACGGGATCGGCGCCGGTTCCGAGCAGCGTCTCCGGGAAGAAGCTGCCCCCGCCGTCATTCATGCGAACGGAGATCTGTGACGCAAAGTAACTTCCCGCTGCGACGTCCGGTCGGCCGTCCTGATTGAGGTCGGCAGCCACCGCCTCAAGCGCGCGATTCGCCGAGGGAGAGAGCGGCGCTGGGAAGAACGACTGGGCCAGCGCGGAGGGCGTCGCGGCGAGCGACACGAGCACGATCGGGCAGTACTTCATGGGCTTACGACGATGCCGCAAGGGCGCAGATTGCGGAAGGCGGCGATTCCATTCCGTAGCATCGCGCCGCATGAAACGACTTTGCGTCTTTTGCGGCGCATCGGCCGGCAACAACCCGGCGTACGCACGCCTCGCGTTCGAGGCCGGGAAGCTCCTGGCCTCGCGGGGCATCGGCGTCGTTTATGGCGGTGGGAATGTGGGCCTGATGGGCGCGCTCGCCGATGGCGCCCTCTCCATGCGAGGAGAGGTGATCGGTGTGATCCCCCATGCGCTCGAAACGAAGGAGCTGGCGCACAAGGGGGCGACCGAGATGCGCGTGGTGCGGTCGATGCACGAGCGCAAGCAGCTCATGCACGACCTGTCCGACGGGTTCGTGGCACTCGCTGGAGGGCTCGGCACGTGGGACGAACTCTTCGAAACGCTGACATGGGCGCAGCTCGGTTTTCACCGGAAGCCGGTCGGGCTGGTGAATTCCCTCGGATACTACGACCCGCTATGCGCGCTCCTCGCTCGCGCCGTCTCCGACGGGTTCGTCGGCTCGACCCAGGCAGAACTCCTCCTCGTCGAGGATTCGATCGACGAACTCCTGCCAAGAATGGAAGGCTGGTCGGCCCCCAATGCCGACCGTTGGCTTGGAAGAGGAGAGAACTGAACCGGCGAATTCGGAGAGACGGCTGCCTTTGAACCGTCGCGACGCGGGACCCGTTGGAAGGCGCTCTCCCGCATGAATGTCCACGCCTCGATCTCCGCTCTTCTCCTCTTCACGCCTTTCGCCCTAGCCCAGGGCGCCGGCTCAAAGCCCTCGGAAAGCACAGCCAGCCGTCCCGCCCAGGATGAGCGCGCGGGAGCGCCCCGCCCCGAACGGCTCGATGCCACGATCGTGACGGCGACGCGCCGCGACGAGGAGGTGTTCGACGTCCCCTACTCAGCGTTCGTGCTCGACTCCGACGAAGTGCAGAACTTCAAGCTGCGGAGGTCGACGCCCGACGCCGTCTCGCAGCTTCCGCAAGTGATGGGACAGAAGACCGCGCTCGGACAGGGCTCGCCCTTCCTGCGCGGCTTCACGGGCTACAACACACTTTTCCTGATTGATGGAATTCGACTCAACAATTCCGCGTTCCGATCAGGACCCAACCAATACTGGGCGACGGTCGATCCATTCAGCTATGAGCGGCTCGAAGTGGTTCTCGGACCCGGTTCGGTTCTGTATGGATCCGATGCCGTCGGCGGCGTGGTCAATGCGTTCTCGAATCGCCGCTCATCGTACGAGCCGGGCATCCATGGCAATGCGAGGCTCTTCTTCCGGTGGGCGGAGGCCGAGTCCTCCTTCGTGCATCGGGTGGACCTGAGCGGCAACATCGATGACAAGATCGGAATCGCTGCGGGGCTCAGCTATAAGGATTTCGGAGATCTGAAGGCCGGCAACAGCACCGGCGTGCAGCGCGAGACCGGCTACGACGAGATCAACGGAGACATTCGCGCGGACATCAAGCTCTCGAAAGAGTGGAAGTTCACTTCTCTCTACCAGCGTGTCGACCAATCCGACGTTCCTCGGACCCACACGACGAAATTTGCCGAGCCGTTCGAGGGAACGGCGATCGGGACGGAACTCCGCCGCGACCAGGACCAGCGCCGCGATCTCATCTATGGCCGCGTCGAGCATGTCGATGCGGGGACGCCGATCGACCGCGAGCAGTTCACGCTTTATTGGCATCGCCAAGCTGAGGCGCGGCATCGGGTGACGAGCCTAACAAAAGCGGACGAGTCGGACTTCGAAGTCAGCAGCCCCGGCATTCAGGGGCAGATCACGCGCGACACGGAGGTCGGCGTGATCACGGCGGGTTTCGAGTACCAGCACGATTTCGTGCAGAGCCAGCGCACCAATTTCACTCTTGGAACGGCTCCGGTGCCCGAGGTGCAGGGCTCGATCGGCGACAACGCCGGATACGATCTTGTGGGTATTTATGTGCAGGATCAGATCCGCCTCGACGATTTCGAGCTGATTCCTGCGATTCGTTATACATACGCACACGCGTACGCGAATCAGGTGGACAATCCCGAGGTGAATGGGACGAGCCCGTTCAACCCTGCGAATGTCATCGATGTCTCCGAGTCGTGGAATGACGTTTCCGCGAGCTTCCGCGGCGTCTATCACGCGAGCGAAGATGTGAACTTCTTCGGCGGCGTGTCGCAGGCCTTTCGCGCGCCGACGCTCGCCGACCTGACCTCCCTCGATGAGACGAGCGCCAAGGAGTTCCCGACGCCGGGGCTCGATCCCGAGCGATTCCTACAAGAAGAGATCGGCATCAAGGCGCGCGGCGATGGCTGGACCGCGCAGGCGTCCTACTGGCTCACGCAGATCGACGGACTCATTATTCCGAGCCCGACGGGCGAGCTCTTCGGGACGACGCCAGTCGTTCGAAAATCAAACGTCGGCGATGGCTACCAACAGGGCGCCGAGATCCAGGGCACTCTCGATCTCACAAAAGAGCTCACGGCATTCGGCTGGGGCTCGTGGCAGGAGGGCTACGTCGATCAAGTTCGCTTCCAGGGCACGGCGACGCCGATCGTGACGCGCGCGCCGATCTCGCGCGCCATGCCCCTATCGGGTCTCCTCGGCATGCGCTACACCGGCGAAGGCAGTCGCTGGTACGTCGAGGCGGTGCTTCGCGGCTCGGCAAAGCAAGAGAAGCTCTCGCTGAAGGACAAGACCGATACGCAGCGCATTCCGCCCGGCGGCACACCGGGGTGGATTGTGGCCGACCTGCGCGCCGGCGTGCGCATCTGTGACAACGTGCTCGTGACCTCCGCCCTCGAGAATGTTGGCAATGCCAACTATCGAATCCACGGCAGCGGCCTCAACGAGGCCGGCGTGAACTTCGTGGTCGGAGTGGATATCCGCTTTTGAACTTCCAGCTTGGTGCCGGCTTCGCGGGGCCATCGGATGATCGCCCTCCTCGGACATCGCCTCGCGGGGCCGGTACCCTTGTGTCACGCCCCATCGGGGTGACTATGGACTGCGTGAAGATGCGCCCCGTCCCCATCCTGCTCCTCGTCCTGACCGCGGCCGGGGGCTGCCGCTCAGCGGCGGCGCCGGCTTCGGATCCGCGCCCCCTTGAGGCGACGGCGCCCATGGCGGAGGTCACGCGAGTCGACGGTGGGATTGATCTCGGACCTGCAGCACGCCGGCAGCCCACGAACGTAAGCCCCGCTCCGGCTTCGGCGCGGCGACCGAAGCCGGTGTTTGAGGGGACCGGAGTGCTGGTCTACCCAAAGCCGATTGCCGAGCAGTGCGCAAGACCCGACTACCCCAGGGACGCCCGACTTGAAGGACGCGAAGGCGAGGTGGTCGTGCGAGCCTCCGTGGACGCGAACGGGGTCGTCGTGGAGACGGCCGTCGAGCGGTCGAGCGGCCATCGCGACCTCGACCTCTCGGCCTGCCGAACCGCGGCGAACTGGGTTTTCACCCCCGGAACCTGGCGGGGCGAGCGCGTCGAACTCGACGTGCTTCTCCCCTTCGAGTTCCATCTGAAGGACCCCAAGCGCCCGCGCCTCTAGCTGGCGCCGCGTGCATCGCGGCGCGCAGTCCATACACTTCCGCGCGATGCCGACTCCCCGCCCCGATGGCCGCCGCGCCGACCAGCTCCGTCCGATCAAGTTGACCCGTGGATTCACGGAGATGGCCGCGGGGTCGGTCCTCGCCGAATTCGGCCGTACTCGCGTGCTCTGCACGGCGACGTGGACCGACGGCGTGCCGTCATTCCTCGGAACCAACGACCAAGGCTGGCTGACGGCCGAATACGCGATGCTCCCTGGGTCCGGGCAAGGGCGTACGCCGCGCGAGCGGGGCGGAAAAGTGGATGGCCGCGCGACAGAAATTCAGCGGCTCGTGGGACGCGCGCTGCGCACGGTGCTCGACCTGAAGGCGCTGACGCGAAAAACGATCTGGCTCGATTGCGATGTGCTGCAGGCCGACGGCGGCACGCGGTGCGCCGCCATCACGGGGGCCTATGTCGCATTAGTGGATTGTGTGCTTGCGATGGATCGCGCGCGGTTGGTGAAGAGCTGGCCGATCCTCGGCTCCGTGGCCGCGGTCTCCGTCGGCGTCGTCTCGGGCGAGCCGCGCCTCGACCTCGCCTATGCCGAAGATGTCGACGCGGACGTCGACGCCAACGTCGTCATGAACGGGCGCGGCGAGTTTATTGAGATCCAGGCGGCCTCTGAGAGGGCGCCGCTTACGAGGACCAGCCTCCATTCTCTGCTCACGCTGGCGGAGGGCGGCGTGAAGGAGATTCTCGCGCTGCAAAAAAGCGCGCTGGGCCCGGTTGCCCGGTAGCGAGCCCTCAGATCAGAGAGAGATCGTGAGCAGGTTGCTGCTCTGAAGCTCAAACGTCGCCTGCGAGCAGGTGTCGCCGCGCTTGGGATCGCCAACCCAGATCGATTGCAGATTCCACACAGTTCCGTTCAGCGCAGGATTTACGGGGAGCGGCGGCAACACTGCCGTTGCGGTGCCACCCAAGGGAGCTGGAAAGTCAAAGGGCACTAAATTGGGAGTTGCGAAGCCGACGTGGAGCTTGAGCACGAGGAAGAACGGGTCGGAGCCGATGGGGTCGGACACGTCCGAGAGAATGCCGAGCCCAATTCCGGAGGCCACTTGTGTAGCAGAGACCCGAAGCGGCTGGCCTTGAGCCACAGTTCCATGGGCCGCCATTCTGATCGAACCAAGGCACCCCTGCGTTCCAACTCCGAGAGTACTGACGTTTCCTGGATTCGCTCCGACATTCTTGTAGACCCACATATGCGAATCTGGGCTGCCTGCCGAGAAGGCCAAGTCCATCCGGCCGTCGAGGTCGAAGTCGAAAACCTCGACGTCATGCATTGTCGTTGTTCCCGCAAGGACGTTGGCCACGGTCGCAGACCCATTGGAATCGACGCGGGCAATCATGATGGAGCCGGGATAGGCCCCGAACGAACTCTTGCTATTCACTGTAAGCAGCTCCGGAGCTCCGTCGGAATCCAAGTCGGCAGCCTCGAGTGCCGAGCAGGTGGAGAGCACGGGCAATCCCATGGGAACTGCGCTTGTCAATGCGCAGCCCGGAAGGCCGCGCAGTCCCAAGATAGTTGAAGCATATATTGATTCAAAAGTACTGCCGCCGTGAGACACCGCCACGTCGGGAATTCCATCCTTCGAGTAGTCAAAGACCTCCAGGTCAGCGACAAGCTGCGTGCCGATGGGATATGTGCCAATGGGAGTGAACGCGATGCCATCCCAGCGATGCATCTGAACGTTACCAATTCCCGAGGAGTACAGGTCGAGGTCTCCATCCAGATCGGCATCGCCGAGTTCAACTTTCGAAACTTCAGCTGGCCAATTCACTAAATTGATGACCAACGGCTGGCCGCCAAAAAACAACCCCGAGTAGCCCTGGAGCAGCTTCTGATGGCTCATGATGAGTGCATCGGGCAAACCATCTCCGCTGATGTCAGCAATCGCCGGCTCAAATGGGCTTCTGATGAACGTTGGAGAGCCCGTGGCGAGCAATTGAAACTGAGTTACGAATGTCCCGTCTCCATTTCCCGAGAGCACCTGCGACACAAAATGAGCGGCGTCCTGAACGAGGTCGGGAACCCCATCGTTCGAGAGATCCCCAGCCGCAAGATGAGTGGTGTAGCCGAGAGGAACGTTGCTCCCGGTCTGAACAGCTCCCAAGAGCCCGCCCGGCGATCCCAGGGCCACGGCGATCCGCGAGTTCGGAGGCGGAACATTTGGGTATGCGCGCGATGATCCGAGCAGATCGGGGCGGCCGTCGCCGTTCGCGTCCGTAGCGAGAACGTCGGACACGGGAAAGCCTGCATCGATCCTCTCCACTCCGTAAGGTTCAGCGGCGGCATTGAGCTGCGCAATCATCAGTCCCGCAGGATTGTTGCAGCCGACAAACAAATCCTGAATGGCATCCAGGTTGCTATCCCCGAGTGCCATTCCGAGGTGCTCACCTCCGATGAACATCGAAACCTTCGAAAACTGTGCGGCTCCTGTGTACTCACATTTCCATATTCTGTTGCCAGGTGCCAAAAGTACAATCGATGTCGGCGCTCCGGGCAGCAGTGGTGCAGCGGCAACAGCAAGAGTGAGCTCACCAACGCCGAGGGGAACGAGACCCATCGTCGGACCGATGCCATAGGAGGACAGGTTCGCTTCCGCTCCAATTGCGCCAGCGACAGCCGCCACAACATCGGCCTTGCCGTCGACATCAAAATCTCCTGCGACGAGGTCGTAGGGCGATCCCGATGTGGGAGTATTCCAGGCAAGCGACAGAAATGTGGGCGAATTGGCCGTATCGAAGTACGCCAGGGTTCTCGCATTGAACTGCGCGGTGACGACCTCAAGAAAACCGTCTCCATCGAAATCGATGAGCACAACTCGCCCGGCACCAGATCCCGCTGCAGCCGGGGGCGCAAAAGAAAAAGCACCCGTTCCCGTCCCGTGTCCCACTTGCACAAATGAGCCTGAGGAACTGACGACGGCGAGGTCTACATACCCATCGGCATTGAGATCGCCGACGGCACTCATGTTCGCAGCCGCCGAGATCCCGGAAAGGATGGGGCCTCCAAAGGAGAGCCCTCCCGCGTTGATGTGTGCCTCGACTTGTGAACTATTCAAACCACAGAAAATCTCGTCGGAAAGCCCATCCCCGTTCACGTCGGCGAGCGTCCCGTGTGCGGCCGTGAGCTGCAGCGGCTGCATCACTTGAATGGGCGTTCCCTGGAAGGGATTGGGGGACACGAGCAATGCCTGCGGCAGACCGGAGATCGGCGAAAGCGCATCGAACGCGCCGTCACCGTCCAGATCGGCGGTGGCGACCGACTTGGGAGGCGCAGGCATTGGAAACACCTCTCCGGCGAATCTCGCCTGTGCCACGGAGACAGACGGCAGCAGTACGGCGAGGAGAATCTGTGCGGGATGCATGGGAGAGCCGGACGTGAGGTCGGCCATGAAGGGGCCAGTCGCGCCCCACTCCTATGGTCGAATAGGAAGTCGGGGGGCGCCTCCCATAGGCGCGCCAAGCCGCTCCGTCGCACCACTCCAACACGGCCCCCGTCCCGTCGGAGAGCGCCGGTAGGCTAGCCGCGTGCCTGACGCCGACTCGACCCTTCTCGTCGCGAGCTCCAACAAGAAGAAGCTGGCGGAGCTCGTGGAGTTCCTGCGGGCCACGCCCGTGACGCTTCGGAGCCTCGCGGACGTTCCCGCAATCCCGGAGCCCGCCGAGACGGGCGCCACCTTCGCCGAGAACGCCGAGATCAAGGCGCGCGCCTACTCAAGCGCCACGGGACTTCTGACGCTTGCGGACGACTCGGGGCTCGAGGTCGACGCGCTGGGGGGCGCCCCCGGCGTGCACTCCGCCCGCTACGCCGCTCCCGAAACGGGAGCCGCCGGCAACGCCGACGACGCCGCCAATCGCGCGAAGCTGTTACGGGAGCTCGAGCCGTTCGCTCCCATCCGGCGAACGGCACGGTTTCGCTGCGCGATCGCGGTCGCGCGCGGCTCGGAGATCGTGCTGCGCGCAGAGGGCCGCGTCGAAGGATTTGTGATCAACACAGAACGGGGCTCCGGCGGCTTCGGGTACGACCCGCTTTTTGTGCCGCTCGGTCACAAGCGCACGTTCGCCGAAATGACTTCGGACGAGAAGGCGGCGCTGAGCCACCGCGGCCGCGCGCTGCGCGCCATCCAGAGGGAGCTGCTCCGAGTTCTGGCGTGATGCAGCTGAGCGCGTGGGATCCTGCGCCCGCTGTATCGGCCGCCGCGTGAGTCAGCTCTTTCGCGCCCGGTAGTAGCGGCGAAGCCCCGGCGCGAGGCGGCGCTCGATCTTCGAGCCGTCCACGTGCTCGATGTCACAAAATCCGGCGCGCTTGAGAGCCGTCACCGTCTCCCGGTGGCTCCACGCCACTTCACAATACATTTCGCGCACGTGCTCCACGCGGCCGCCGCCGCGCTCCAAGAACCAATCGATCTGCACGCCGCCTTGCCACGCGCGCGCATCGAAAGGCAAGCCGCGCGTGATCTTCCAATAGCGCACTCCGCCGGACGTCCCTTCCTCCGCCTCCGGCGGATCGGGCCAGCAGAACGCGACTCCTGCTTTTGTATTCATGTCGAATACAAACCATCCGCCCGGATCGAGCATCGCAGCCGCGCGCTGAAACACCGCGCTCAGCTCGCTTCGCCTCTCGAGATGATTCAAGGAATCGAAGAAGCAGGTCACGACGTCGAACCGCTCCTTCGGCGCGAAGCGCCGCATGTCCCCTTCCACCACACGCATCCGGCCGCCGAGCAGCGCCGCGCGCCGCCGCGCGAGACGCACCATCTGTGGACTCTGATCCACGGCTGTCACCCGATAGCCTCGGCCCGCCAGCTCCGCTGCGAGCTGCCCTGTTCCGCATGCGAGATCACAGATACACCGCGCACCCTTGAGCGGAGCGCGCAGCCATCCTCCATACATCCGAATCGGGCTCTCCCGGAAGTCGGCGTAATTGCGGTCGTAGTGCTCCGCCAGGAGCGTGTACGGCTTCGCGACCTTCACGACAAATCCACAGGCACGGACTCGCCGAGAACTACGCCGTTCAGCGTGATTTTCGATCGGTGGGCCATCACCTCGACGCCGTTCCGCGCCGCCTTTCGCAGCTCCTTCCCGTAATCCGGATCGATCGCGTCCGCCGGGCGAAACCGCTTCACGTCGGTCCGAGAGAGCACAAAAAGCTGCACCGCTCGCGCGCCGCGCTTCACCTCCCGCTGCATCTCCTCGAGATGCTTGCGCCCGCGCTCCGTCACTGCGTCGGGAAAAAGGCCGAGGTCGCCCTCGGCGAGCGTCGTGCTCTTCACCTCCACATAGCACGGCCGCGGGTCCTTCCCGCGCCCCTCGAGGAGCACGTCGATCCGCGAGTTCCTGCCGTAGGCCACCTCTCGTCGCACCGCCGTGTAGCCTTCCAGCCCGGGGATCGTCTGCTCCGAGGCCGCTTCATACACAATTCGGTTGGGAATGCCCGTGTCCACGTTCACGAGCGCGCGGCCCACGCGCACGAGAACCCATGTGTAACGCAGCTTCCGCTCGGGGTTCCCGCTGTCGAGAACATACACTTCGAGCCCTTCGTCCTTGCACCCGAGCAGGCTCCCTGAGTTCGGACAATGCACAGTTTCTTCGCGCCCGTCGGCGAGGCGAACGTCTGCGAGAAAACGCTTGTAGCGGCGCAAGAGCGTCGCGCGCTCGAGGGGTCGGCTGAATCGCATCGATGGTTGCGCGCACGATACCAACGGCGCGGATCGCATCGCGCGATGCGAGCTCACTTGAGTGCACGCCTCTCGAAAACGTTTCGCGCTGAGTCGGACACCGGGTCCGTCCGATCATCAGGCCCGGGAAGGGAGAAGGGCCGCTGGTGATGCCAGCAGTCAGGAGAGATGGGGGAAGAGGGATCTTTTCTTCAGATTGGTCACGGAGCCACGAAACGGCCTGCCATGACGATCATCAGTCCGTGAACGGCCTGAGGAAGAGAATGAGGGGCGGCGAAAGCCGCCCCTCGGTTTTTGCATCGCAATCCACGGCGTCGCGAACCGACGACGGCCAGCGCATACACTCTTCGCCGCACAAGACGCGCCGAGACCCGCCCATGCCGTTCGCCGAATACGAAGCCCTCCTCGAAGACGCACGCCGACGCCTGCAGCAGGCGAAGGTGAGTCTTTGACGAAGCCGGTGAACGAAAGAAGCTCGCCGAGATCACGAAGAAGATGGAGGGGCAGGACTTCTGGACGAACCAGGAGAAAGCCCGCGCTGACGTCACCGTCCTGAAGCAGGCGAAGAGCGTGGTCGAGCCGATCGAAACGCTCGAGAAGCGCTTCGGCGACCTCGACGTGCTCAAGGAGATGATGGCGGCCGGCGACGACCCCGACCTCGAAAGGGAGCTCGCTCAGTCGATCGCGCTGCTGAAGGGCGATCTCGAGCGCCTCGAGTTTCGCGTGATGCTCGGCGGCGAGCATGACCATCGCGGCTGCTTCCTCTCTGTCCAGGCCGGAGCCGGCGGCACCGAAGCGTGCGACTGGGCGGAGATGCTCATGCGCATGTACCTGCGCTGGTGCGAGCAGAAAGGTTACAAAGTCGAGGAGGTCGACCGGACGAATGCCGAAGAGGCGGGCGTCCGTTGGGTAACGCTCCAAATCACCGGCGACTACGCCTACGGATATTTGAAGGCGGAAGTCGGCGTGCATCGCCTCGTGCGCATCTCGCCGTTCGATGCACAAAAGCGCCGGCAGACCTCCTTCGCCGCCGTCGACGTCTCGCCGCTCTTCGACGAGGAGGAGCCGGTCGAGCTCGATGAGAACGAAATCGAGGTGGAGACGATGCGCTCCGGCGGTGCCGGCGGCCAGTACGTCAATAAGACCGAGTCGGCGATCCGCATGCGCCACGTCCCGACGGGAATTGTGGTGAAATGCCAAAACCAGCGCTCGCAGCACAAGAATCGCGCGATGGCGCTGCAGATGCTCGCCGCGAAGCTTGCGCAAAAGCGCGAGGCCGAGCGCGACAAAGAGGTGAAGGCGCTCTACGGCGAGAAAGGTGAAATCTCCTTCGGATCGCAGATCCGGTCGTACGTGCTGCAGCCGTACCAGCTCGTCAAAGACCACAGAACAAACTTCGAGCACACCAATCCCGAAGCCGTCCTGAACGGCGACGTGGATGGCTTTATCCACGAATATCTGCGCGCCCGAACCAAGAAGCCGAAGGGCGCGTAGGCGAATCCCGTGAGCCACGCCCAGCCCCGACCGTCGCGTTCTTCGGCCCCCGCGAGCCTTCCGATCCGCCGCGCGCTGCTTTCCGTTTCCGACAAGCGAGGATTAGTTGACTTCGCGCGCGGGCTCGCCGCGCGCGGCGTCGAGCTGCTCTCCACGGGCGGCACGCACAAGACGCTTCGCGACGCTGGCATCGCCGTCCGCGAGGTAAGTGAACACACGGGATTCCCCGAGATGATGGACGGTCGCGTGAAGACGCTGCACCCGAAGATCCACGGAGGGATTCTCGCGCTGCGCGACGTCGAAACGCACACGGCGGCGATGGAGAAACATGGGATCGCGCCGATCGACCTCGTCTGCGTGAATCTGTATCCCTTCGAGCAGACGGTGGCGAAGGCCGGCACGACATTCGAGGCGGCCATCGAGAATATTGATATCGGTGGACCTTCGATGGTCCGCTCTGCGGCGAAGAACCACCGATTTGTGGCGGTCGTCACCGACCCCGACGACTACGACGCCATCCTGAAAGAGCTCTCGACGTTCGGCGGCGAGCTCGCGCAGGCGACGCGCACGCGGCTCGCGCGCAAGGCCTTCGCGCTGACAGCGCGCTACGACGCGGCCATCACGCGCTACCTCGAGTCGCAGCGCGGCGCCGAGGCGGAGGCGGAGGCGCTTCCCGATGTGTATACACTCACGGGCACGAAGCTGGGCGACCTCCGCTACGGGGAGAACCCCCATCAGCGCGCGGCTTTCTATAAGGTCCCCGGCGCCTCCGAAGCGGGAATCGCGACCGGCAAGGTCCTCGGCGGCAAGGCTCTCTCTTACAACAATATTCTCGACCTCGACTCGGCCCTCGCACTCGTACGAGAGTTCGCCGATCCCGCGGTCGTCGTCGTCAAGCACAATAATCCGTGCGGCTGCGCCACGCGCCGCGTGCTGCGCGAAGCCGCCGAGGCAGCCTGGGCCGGAGATCCGGTGTCGGCCTTCGGATCTGTGATCGCCATCAATCGCCCCGTCGATCGCGCCACGGCCGATTTCCTCGCCGACGAAGGCCATTTCGTCGAATGCGTCGTCGCGCCCTCCTTCGAAAAGGAGGCGTTCACGCTTCTCACGACGCGTCCCAAGTGGGGCAAGAACCTGCGGCTCGTGGAGGTCGGCGCCCTCGGTGAACGCGACGCGCGCGACCTCATCGTGCGAAAAGTTGCAGGCGGCTTCTTGGTGCAGGACCGCAACCTCGTGGCCGGTGCAGGCATCGAGCATCGCGTGGTCACCGACCGCGCGCCGACCGACGACGAGAAGCGCGAGCTGCAGTTCGCCGCCTCGATCTGTAAGCATGTCAAGTCGAACGCGATCGTTCTTGTGAACGATGGGATGCTCGTCGGCGCCGGCGCAGGCCAGATGAGCCGAGTCGATTCCGTCCGCATCGCCGTCGACAAAGCCACACCCGCGCGTGCGCGCGGCGCGGTGCTGGCCTCCGACGCCTTCTTTCCGTTCCCCGATGGACTCGAGCTCGCCGCGAAGGCGGGCGTCAAAGCCGTGATTCAGCCGGGGGGCTCCGTGCGCGACGCCGACGTAATCGCCGCCGCGAACCGCTGGGGCATCGCCATGGTGTTCACCGGCGTGCGCCACTTCTTACATTAACTGCCGAGGGTTCACCGGCATCGGAAACATGGGGACGGCGCCGCCACGCAGACACAGCCCGATCCTGCCCGCGGGATTTGCTTACTTGCCGGAGCCTTTGGTGCTTCGCAGCTCTTTTAACAATTGCCGCAGGTCGGCCAGCTGCTCGCGCAGAGACTTCATCTCTTCCTTCAGCTCCGCCACTTCTCTGCGCAGGCGCGCCACGGATTCGGGACTCACCCCCGCCGTGTCGAGCGCGCGCGATCGCACGCGCTCCGCCATCTCGAGCTGACGCTTCACCTCGCGCTCGATATCAGCGGGGATCGGGGGCGTGCCTTCGAATGCAATGCCCACGTCGGGTGCGTCGGCGAGCGTTTGCGGGCGCGATCCGAGCTTCACGTCGAGCTCGCTTTCTTTGCCTTCGCGCAGAATCTTGATCTTCACAAGATCGCCTGGCTTGTGCGCTTGGATCTGTGTATGGAGATCCTCCTGGGAGGAGATCTCCTTGTCGGCGATGCGGACGATCTCATCACCCGGCTTCAACCCCGCCGCCTGTGCGGCGCTCTCGGGTGTCACATCGCGAATGACCACATGCCCGTCTTGCTCCGCCTCGGAAATCACACCGAGGAACGGTCCGCCGGCCTGGAGCACATAGACTCGTGGGCTGCTTGCCGCGGGCGGCGCCACGCGCATGCCAGGTCGAGGGGCCGCCGGCTCTTTCAGACGCGGCGCCACCGGGCGCAGCCCGCCCCGCGGAGGCGCGGTGGAGGGTGCCGGCGCTCTCCATGGAGCCACCGTCACTTCAACGGCTTCCTTGCGGTCGGGATCTCCGCCCCGGAGTAACTCGACGCGAAGCGTCGACCCCGCCTTCACTCCTTCGAAGGCGTTCGCATACGCGTCGAGGTCGGCGACCTCGCGCGTCCCGATGCGAAGCAGGATGTCGCCTCTTGTGATCCCCGCCTTCGCAGCTGGCGAGTCGGGTGTCACGGCGTCGACGAGGATGCCTTGCTTGCCTTTGGGCGCATCCGTGGCGGTCACTCCGAAGAGGACCTCTTGCGCAGACGACGCGACCGCAAGCGGCGCGGCCAAGGTGGCAAAGGCGAGAAGAGCGAGCTTCGATCGGGATGTCATGGTGGCTGGTGCGGGCGGCCCTGCCAGCACCCGATCATACGCCCGACGTCGCTGCGCGGTTGGACTCAGCGCAGCCTCCGCTCACGGCGAGGGCGTGCGGGGCAACGAGCCGACGGTTCCGGGGCGAGGTGCCATGGCGATCTAGACTCCCGATGGCGCGACGGCCACGCCTGCGAACTGAAAAACTTTCGTAGCCGCCTCCGTCTGGTCCTTGAGGCCCGTCGGAATGACCTCGCGCCTTCGCCCGATGACAGAGGTCGACGAGTCTGGCCAAGCCGTTCGTGCCCCGTCACGCCACGGACTAACTTCACAGATAAGAGACGGCTTGGAATGGGGCGTGGGTCGCTCTTGGCGCGCACAGATTTCGTTCCGTAGGTTCGGCGCTCGCGCCGAACCATGGCGCGGGGCTTGCCCCGCGCGATGACGAACCGTCGAAGGCAGGCTTTCTCATCCGCGCGCGCATGCGCGCGCGAGATCGTCGCGGGCGATGCCCGCGCCCTACGGCGGACCTTACGCTTCCGACTTCACAGATGCGCGACGGCTTCGAATGGGGCGTGGTCGCTCTTGGCGCGGCGAGTTCCGCAGACGCGAGGCCATGGCGCGCGCAGAAATCGATTGGCGCGAAGCGCCGATCGATTTCTGCGCAGCCGATGGACCGCCGAGCGTCGAGGACTGTTCGCTGCCGCGCCAAGACTGACCACGCCCCATTCTCCCCAAGTCACAAGTCGAAAGGCGCGCGCGCACGCTCGCGCTCACCGGTCGGCGCACGCGCCGACCCCACTTATCCATGCAGACTAGCTGTGCACGCGACGCCTCACTTATCGAATGGACCTCCAAGGCTGACTTCAGCCCCAAAGAAACGCGCTCCCGCAATACAAACTATGCGAGGAGCTTGCTCACGACGTGGCCCGAGACATCGGTGAGGCGGAAGTCGCGTCCCTGGAAGCGATAGGTGAGCTTCTCGTGGTCAAAGCCGAGAAGCTGCAACAGCGTGGCGTGGAGATCGTGCACCTCCACGCGATCCTCGGTGACGTGGTAGCCGAGCTCGTCGGTCGCCCCAAGCGAGAAGCCGCGTCGCAGTCCGCCGCCCGTGAGCCAGAGCGTAAAACAATGCGGGTGGTGATCGCGGCCAAGGAAGCGAGAGCCGTTGCGCTCCTCATTCATCGGCGTTCGGCCGAACTCGCCGCTCCAGAGCACAATTGTGTCCTCGAGGAGCCCGCGCTGCTTCAGGTCCTTGACGAGTGCCGCCGTGGGGCGGTCGGTCTCGAGGCAGCGCTGCCGCAGCGAAGTCACAATATCGTCACCGGGTCCCGTGCCGTGGCTATCCCAACCCCAATGATAGAGCTGTACGAAGCGCACTCCGCGCTCGAGGAGCCTCCGGGCGAGAAGCGCATTATTCGCAAACGAGACTTTTCCGGGCTTGACGCCATACATCTCCCGCACCGACTCCGGCTCGGAGGCGAAATCGAGAAGCTCCGGCACGCTTGCCTGCATGCGATAGGCCATCTCGAACTGCTCGATGCGCGTGAGCGTCTCGGGGTCTCCCATCTCGCCGTGGCGAAGCCGGTTCAGCTCGAGAATTGCGTCGATCGACTCGCGGCGTGCCGCGCGGTCGATGCCCGGCGGGTCGGAAAGATACAGAACCGGGTCTCCCTGAGAGCGGAATCGGACGCCTTGGTGGACCGTTGGCAGGAAGCCGCTGCTCCAGAGCGCCGCGCCGCCGTCGGGCGAGTATTGCCCCGACAAGAGCACCACAAAAGCGGGCAGGTCCTGGTTCGCCGAACCGAGGCCGTAGCTGAGCCAAGACCCCATGCTCGGCCGGCCGATGCGCTCGTGGCCGGTGCTGAGAAGGAATTGCGCAGGCGCATGATTGAACTGCGTCGTGACCATGGAGCGCACAAAAGTCACGTCGCCGGCGATCGACGCGAGGTGCGGAAGCAGCTCCGAGATCTCCTGTCCGGAAGTCCCGTAGCGCGCAAATTTATAAGGAGATCCGAGCAGTTTCGGCACGCCTTTGATGAAGGCGAAGCGCTCTTTCTTGAAAAGATCCTCCGGACAGGGCTTTCCGTTGTACTCCCGCAGCTTCGGCTTGTCCTCGAAGAGGTCGAGCTGTGAAGGAGAACCGGCCATGTGGAAATGGATGATCCGCTTCGCCTTCGGCGCGAAGTGAGGCGGCCGGGGGAGCAGCGGGCTCGGCGGCGCGCCATCGCGAGCGCCGCCGAATGCGTCGCGAGCGAAAAGTGATGCGAGCGCCATGCGCCCCACGCCGGCCCACCCCTCAGCCAGCAACGCGCGCCGAGTCAAGTGCCGAAGCGATTCTTGAGGCTCGCCCGCGCTCATCCTTTTGTGAGAACCTCGTCGAGGTTCAGAAGGGTGTTGGAAACGGCGGTCCAGGCGGCGGCCTCGGCGCCCGAGACGCCGACGGGCATGGGAATCTCCGGGGGCGAGGCCGGGACGAGCGCCCCCTCGGCGCCGAGGCGGCTGCGGCGCGATGTCAGTAGCCGGGCGAGCACTGCCACTTCGACAGCGCTCGGCTTTCGCGAAGTACACAGTTCAAACCCGTAGGAAAGCCGCTCCTCGTCGGTCGCGCCTCCTTCGGTCAGCATGCGGCGTGCAAGCCCGGCGGCGGCATCGAGAAACGCCGGATCATTGAGAGTTGCGAGAGCCTGCAGCGGCGTGTTTGATGCCGAACGACGCAGGCATGACAGCTCGCGGCTCGGCGCATCAAACAGCAAGAATGTCGGATACGGCGACGTGCGCCGGAGAAATGTATACACGCCTCGCCGCCAGCGATCGGGCACTGGGCTCGTCTCCCATCGATCGCCGTTGTAAACGACGTTCCAGATACCCTCCGGCTGCACGGGAAACACGCTCGGCCCCCCCAGCCGCTCATACAAAATGCCGCCGAAGAAAAGTGCCGCGTCACGCAGCATCTCGGCCTCCATGCGGCCCCGTGGCCCGCGAGAGAGAAGACGATTATTGGGATCGCGCTCGAGCTTCTCGGGGCTCGCAGCCGAGCTTTGCCGATAAGTGGCAGAGAGAACAATCTCCCGCAGAAGCTTCTTGATGCTCCAGCCCCCTTCCACGAGCCGGAAAGCGAGCCAATCCAGCAGCTCAGGATGGCTTGGGGCGTCTCCCCGCGTCCCGAAGTCTTCCTGCGTCACTACAATTCCGGAACCGAATAAAAGGGCCCAAATCCGGTTGGCGAGCACGCGCGCCGTGAGCGGATTCTTGGGATGCACGAGCCACTGCGCGAGCGCCAGGCGGTCACGGCGCTCCGCCGGGAGAGCAAGGCCAAGAGCCGCGGGCACTCGGGGCGCCACAGGATCGCCCGGATTGAGGAAGCTCCCGCGGATGAGTAACTTCGTCTCGCGCGGCTTCTCGCGCTCGACCATCACGAGCGTCGTCGGCGCCGACGCTTCGAGAGCCGCTCGTTCCGCCGTGGCCTTCTCGGCGGCGAGCACCCGCTCGCGTCCTTGCGGCGAGACGCACTCGCGGTAATAACGGCGCAACTCGGATGACGCGCCCTCCGAGCCGGCGCGCAGCGCCGCCAGCACCTTCGGCGGCATTCCGAGGCCGCGCCCGCCGAGCTCGAATGCGAACCCGCTCGGCCCCGTGCCGTTCACGACCTTCATCAAAATCGTGCACTCACCCGCCGGCAAGTGAATATTCACAGAATCCTGCCGAACCGCGGCGGCTCGCGAGGATTCGTTGGAATGCACTAATTTTCCATCCACCCAGAGCTTCACGCCGTCGTCGCTTCCGAGCCGGATCACTGCGGCTCTCGGCCGATCGCTTCGCACCGTTCGGCGGAGGAAGTGCGCGGAGGAATCACCCGAAAGCCCGTGGACCGCCGCGTCCTTCCACTCCGGGTGCTCGCGCCAAGTTATTTTTCCGCCATCATACTGATCCGAGAACGCCTTCCCTTGCAACAGCTCGAGTTCGGGCGCCTGGCTCATCGAAAACGCCGCCCCGTAGCTCTCAGCTGGAAACGGCCCCGCATGAAGCCACGGGCTCAACGCGAGCGCCGCCACGCTGGCCGCCGCGTCCGCCGAATCGGTGATGGAGAGGCGCCCGCATCCCAGATTGTGCATCGCGAAGGGCGACTCGAATCGGAGCTTCACCAGAAGTCGGTCGCCCGCAGCGAACTCGACCGGCCGAGAGAACGCAAAGACAGCCTCGTGGGGCGCGACATCATTGGCATCTCCCCCGAGGCCGATCGCCCACCCTGTCCGCGCCTTCTTGTCGATCGCGGTCGCGGCGCTGTGATCAATATTTGATTGCTCATAATCCGCGCCAGCGCCAGCGAATGGGATCGGCTCTGCGGCTCCGTCGCCGGCCCGCGTTACAAATGCTTCAATCTCCGAAAGCACGAAGTTTCCATGTTCGGCGCGGCTGCTGCCGCCCCGGGGCAGCGACGGATCTGGCAGCGCTTCTAATCGGAGCGCTGTCGCCCGCAACGCAGGCGCGGAGAGCTGAAACTCGAGGACATCCTTCGCGGGGTTCGTGCCGGAAGCCAAAAAAGCACCGTCGGCCCGCAGTGTCATCACCGATCCGCTTGCCGCGCTCATCGCATCGGGCTTTGGCGCGATCCAATGCACCGATCGCCCCCAGGCTTCGCGCACCGCCGCCTCGAATGCGGGCAGCCCCGCGTCGAGCTCGGGATCGGGCGCGTCGCGCAGCGCCAGCGCCGCTGCCTCTTCGCGCCGCAGCTCCTCGACATGTGCGCGGTGCGCCTCTGTGCGCACCGGCATCATGGGATCGACCGTAGGCCCGACGTCGGTGGTGTTGTTCAGGAACGCAAAAAACCCGTAGTACTCCCGTTGCGTGAAGGGATCGTATTTGTGGTTATGGCATTGGGCACAGGCCAGCGTCGATCCGAGCCAGACGGAGGCGGTCGTGTTCACCCGATCGACCACCGCGGCGACTCGGAACTCCTCCGGATCGACCCCGCCCTCCGCATTCACCATCGTGTTTCTGTGAAACCCAGTGGCGATACGTTGCGTTTCTGTGGCATTCGGCAACAGATCGCCGGCGAGCTGCTCGATCGTGAACCGGTCGAACGGCATGTCGGCATTGAAAGCGTCGATCACCCAGTCGCGATACGGCCACATCGAACGGCGGTCGTCCTTCTCGTAGCCGTTCGTGTCGGCGTAGCGCGCCAGATCGAGCCACAGGCTGGCCATGCGTTCGCCGTATCGAGGCGACGCGAGAAGCCGATCGATGGCGCGCTCATGGGCCCCCGGCGCGGAGTCTGCAACGAATCCGCGCGTCTCTTCGAGGCTCGCCGGAATCCCCGTCAGGTCGAGGCTGACGCGGCGCAGCCACGTGGCGCGGTCCGCTTCCGCCGACGGATCGAGCCCTTCGAGCTCAAGGCGCGACGCCACAAATGCGTCGAGAGGTGAGCGCACCCACTCAGAATGGTGAACTTCGGGCACCTTCGGCGTAACCGGCGCCGCATAGGCCCAGTGCTTCTTGACTTGGTATTCGGGCTCTCCAGGCCTCACGGGCCACGGAGCGCCCGCGGCGATCCAATTCCGGAGCGTCTCGATCTCCGCCGCCGGCAACGCGTCCCCTTTCGCGGGCATTCGCTCGCGTTCCGAGGAGGCAACAATCCGCTCGATCAGAATGCTCTCCGCGGGGTTGCCCGGAAGAATCACCGGCTGCTGTCCGTTCTTCGAACCCGCCAGCGCGGCGGCGCCGAGATCAAGCCGCAGCCCGCCCTGCGCCTGATCCGAAGAGTGACATTCCACACATCGCCGCTCAAAAATCGGCCGCACGTCGCGTTCGAAGTCGATGGCCCCGCGCGCCGACGACTCCTCGCCACCCGAGGCCACCGACAGCACAGGGGCGGCGAGCAGGGGGACGAGGAAGCGATTCATGGCGCGCGACCGTTCTTTCGTATCGCGGTCGATTCCGGCGCGCAATCTCTGAAACGGGAAGCTTGCCGTTCGGTTCGCGAAGGACGAGTCTGCTGGGGGCGGCCCCGGCCGAGGCGCGCCCATGGACACAAATGTCGGACTGGATCGATGAGCTCCTCGTCGCCATCGAGCTGCACTCTCCTGAGAGGATCCGCGCCGCTGCAGCGGCGGGGCGGAGCCTCGCGGATCCGATTCGCGGGAAACCAGCGGTCGATTGGCTCCTCGAGATGTACACGCGGTCGGATCGCTTCACGGAGTGCCTTTCGACCCTGGTCGGGCTCGGCGCGGAGGTGGCGGCGCCCGAGGCGCTCCCGGTGCTGCTCAATGACGTCCAGGCAATCCGCGCGCGCGCGTCCGCAGACGCCGAGTGGCTCGGCCGGCGAATCTTCTGGCGCAGCGCATTCACGCCGCTCGAGGGCGCCACGCTGCTTCATGTGGCGGCCGAGTACGGCCACCTAGCGGCGGCCCGCACGCTCCTCGAGCTCGGCGTCGATGTGAACTCTCGGGCGGCGACTGACGCCGACGGGCTGAATGGGCACACGCCGCTCTTCCACACCGTCAACTCGAATGGCAACAGAAGCGCTCCGGTGATGCATCTGCTGCTCGGTGCAGGCGCGCGCGCGGACCTTCAGGTATCCGGGATCACATGGGGCCGCGGATTCGAGTGGGAGACCACATGCTTCGACGTCACCCCCGTAGGCTACGCACAGCTGGGATTGCTACCACAAATGCATCGCAAGGAGCAGGACATCTATGAGAACGTCCGTGCTCTGCTCGTCGCTTGCGGACGCTCCGCTTCGGCCATTCGTAATGTGCCCAATCGTTATCTTTCGCCGACGGCGAGCTGAGGTCTAGCGGCTTGTTGAGCAGCTGCTTTCGAGCGGTTCGAAGTTCACTTTTCGCGAGATCGAGGAGAGACGCGTGAGGCGTAGCCAAGGAGTTACGTCGATCGCGGCTCGACGATGAGATCGCGAAAAGGGGGACGAGAAGCGCCGGAATCGGTTTTCCTGCGACCTCCGAGCCCGCATCGGCTCCGGCGGCGCCTCCATGCTTCGGTCCCGATCCAAAGGGGCGCTGCACTTGGAGGCGCGGGCTCGCCGCGTGGGAGGGCGAGAGCTCGAAAGTCGTGCTCGCGCTGGGAATCGGACGGAATCTCAGCGATCCACTACCGCCGGACGGCGCGGTGAAGTGCTCGGCTGACGCGCGGCATTCGCGTCGCGCGCACTCGAGCCATGTCCCCGTCGTCGCCCGACCGAGGGATTCCCGACCACCTCAAGAGCCGGGTCGAAACGTTCTCTCGCGCGCCCGGATTCTAAGAGAGCCATGAACAACGCCCACGCCGCCGCGACGCAGACCATTTTGCGATTCCTCGAGGCTTCGAATCGCAAGGACATCGAAGGAATGAAGCGCTGCCTGTCGAAGGAGTCGCTTGAGTCTGGGAGCTTCCATGGGGAATCGCCGGAGCTGGCGCGCTATCAGATCGGCGAGCCGCTCGAAGAGGAGGGCGTGTTGCTGGTGCCGGCGTCGCTCGTGGCGAAGAATCCACCTCCTGGGCAGCCGGCCTCGATGCTCATGCCGTTCGTGGTCGTACAGGAGGCAGGCGAATGGAAGATCGATCTGCCGAAAACGATGGAGCGCATGTTCGGCGGCAGCCTCGAGAAGCTGGCGGAGCAGATGGCGGGCGCCATGCGCACAGCGATGGAGGGAGTCTCCTCAGCGCTCGCGGATGGCCTCGGCAAAGCGTTGAACAGCAACGAGTTGAAGCCGACGCCGAAGAAGCCGACCGCCGCGAAACCTCAGCGCCCTGGCTCGCCGACGAACAAGCGGCGCCAGTAAGGGGCGCTGCGGGCTGTTAGTCTGCGCGTTCGCGCTGTGGAGCCCCGTCCCCCGTTTCCCTGGCAGCTCACCCCCGAGCAAGAGATCGCCGAGTTCGAGCGGCTGAAGCCGCGTTTGCAGCACATGTGGCAAACGCTGCTCTTCCGCGACGAGGAGGCCTACACATCGGTCGTCGTCCCGTCGCTCACGCTTGAGCAGAGCGAGCTGCGGAAGATTGCGGGCGTGAGCTTCTACGAGGAGCGGCTCTTGTTTTTGTTGATTCGGCTGCGCAATCCGCGCGCGCGGATGGTGTACGTCACCTCGCAGCCGGTTCACCCGATGATCCTCGATTATTACTTTCAGTTCCTGCAGGGGATCCCGGCAAGCCATGCGCGGTCGCGACTCACGCTTTTGTGCGCCTATGACGCCTCGCCGCGCTCGCTCACGGAGAAGATTCTTGAGCGGCCGAGGCTGATCGAGCGCATCCGCGACGGCATCCAGGATCCGAGCCGCGCCTACCTCACGGTGTTCAACTCGACGGTGCGCGAGCGCCAGCTCGCCGTGCTGCTCGGAATTCCGATGAACGGCGTCGATCCGATGCTCAATGATCTCGGCACGAAGAGCGGCAGCCGCAAGGTGTTCCGCGAGGCCGGCGTTGAGCTGCCGGCCGGATATGAGGATTTGAAGACGCGCAAGGAAGTCGAAAAAGCGCTGGTCGAGCTAAAGCGCGAGCGCCCTTCGATGAAGCGCGCCGTCGTGAAGCTCAACGATAGCTTCTCCGGTGAAGGCAACGCGATCTTCCGCTATCCGGAGGCGGGCGGACCCAAGTCGGTGAGCGAGGGAATCGAGAAGCTTGAGTTCTCGGTCGCCACGGAGACGGTTCCCACCTATATGGAAAAGTATGAAAGCATGGGCGGCATCGTCGAGGAGTTCCTCGAGGCGCCGGAGAAGCAGTCGCCGAGCGCACAATTGCGCGTGAGCCCGCAGGGCGAAGTGGTGGTGATCTCCACCCACGATCAGATCCTCGGCGGGCCGAGCGGGCAGGTGTTCCTCGGATGCAGCTTCCCCGCCCACGACGATTACCGGATGCCGATCACCGATGCGGGGCTTGCCATCGGCCATGTGCTGGCGGAGAAGGGCGTTGTGAGCCGGTTCGGCATCGATTTCCTCGTGACGCGAAACGAGCCGGAAGAGCGCTGGAAGATCCATGCGCTCGAAATCAACTTGCGCATGGGCGGCACGACGCATCCGTACCTGGCGCTGCAGTTCCTCACGGGCGGACAGCTCGATCCACGCACCGGGCGGTTCCTATCGCTGTCGGGGCATGCGAAGTACTACCGCGCGACGGACAACCTCTTCTCGGAAATGTATCGAGGGCTCCTGCCGGAAGATCTGATCGAGCTGCTGACCAATAATCGGCTTCACTACAGCCACGGTTCGGAGTCGGGCGTTCTGTTCCATCTGATTGGAGCCGTCTCGCAGTTCGGCAAGTTCGGCATGACTGCGATTGCGAACAGCCGCGCCGAGGTCGACGATCTGTATGGCCGTGCGCTGGAGACCTTGGACAAGGAGGCCTCCAAGGGGAGGCCGCCTTCGACGCTCAAGCGCGCGACGTCGTAGAGCGTAACGCCACCGTTCGGCGGTTGGCGCCGATCAGAAGTTCCACTGGACCTGCATGCCGATGCGGTCCTCGTCGGTGACCGAGTCGAACGGCGCCACGTTGGTATTTGTGCGCTGGGCGGTGTGGGTGTACATGAGAGTGATCTCGACCTCCTTCCACGGCGCCCACTCGATTCCGAGATCGATCTCGTTGACGTAAGCGCGCGGAGCGTTGCGGGCGAACTTACGGTTGCCGCGGAAATAGTTCCAGCGCGCAAACGGAAACCAGTTGCCGGACTTGCCGTGCTCGAGGTAGCTCAACATGACATAGCCGCCCTGCAGATATCTGGAGTCGATTTCTGTTCTGTTGTCACTAATCTGCGGCCCGTTGCCCCAGTTCCATTCGCATTCAATGCCGATGGGCTTCGGATAGAGCATCGCGGTGACGGCCGCCCGCTCGTCGAGCACGCCTCGCTTGGCAAACTTCGGCGTGACGCCGCCGATGGCGGCGACGTTGGGCACATAATGGCCGACGTAGGCCTGCGCGCCGAGCTCCATGATCTGATCGCCGAAGGCGTGGAAAGGATACGAAACGCGCGCGACGACGTGGGGCTCGCCGTTCAGATCGGGGCGATTCAAGCCCTGCCCGTTGAACACACCGACGCCGATGACGCCATAGTCACCGGAGCCCTTGAGGCCCGAGCGAACGAGCTCGGCGAAAAGGGCGCGCGTCTCCTTGGGAGCCCAATAAAAATATGCGCCGAGGTCGCGCTCGCCTTCGACGGCCGAGTTGAGGGCGTCGGGACGCTCGATAGGAGCGCGATTCTGGCTCGACTGCAGGTTCACCCAGCCGAAGGGAACCTTGGATGTGCCGAGCCGGAATCGGAACTCCTTGTCGGCGTCGAGCGAGATATCGGCGTAGATGTCGCGAGTCTGCAGGCCGGTCGTGCCGCCGCCGGGGCCGACGCTGCCATTGAAGTCCAGCTGTGCATACACATACAAATGTTCCGAGATGTCTCCGAACAGGATCACGCGTCCGCGGCGCACGACGAGCGACTCGGTCTCGCTGACGGACGGGTCATTGGGCACATGCACATCGGGAGTGTTGTTCTCACCGAAGAGCGTCGTGAAACGGAATTGTGTATACCCGCGGATCGTGAGGCGGTCGAACCACTTGGGCGACGGGCTCGAAGCGGGCGCGCTCGAAGTGCCGCGCTTCTCGAGGGTGCGCTGGAGGTCGGCAACCGCACGGTCGAGCGTCTCATTGCTGACTTTGGAGCGCTGGAGATCCTCGATGACGCGGTCTTTCTCGGCGAGCTTGGCCTCGAGGGCGCGCAGCCGCTCCTCGATGTCGTCGAACCGCTGGTTGGGAGCCGATTGCGTGGAGCCCTGGGCTCCGCCGTTTTGAGGCTTCCCCGACTCGAAATCGCCCGGAGTGCCTGCGATCGCGACGCTGGAGAGCAGAAGGGAAAGAGGCGCGTAGGGGTGAGGAACGGCCATGCGAAAGAGGTGAATGGGGTCGCTCGAGGAAGGGGCCGAAGTCTCCATGGACCCGGCGAACGCCTCAACACGGCCGCGGGTCAATTCACCGAGCGTTCATCATTCATTCATGAATCCCCTCTCGGTCGCTCCGAGAGAACGCGATTTCCATGCGGCCTTCATCGCCGCTTCACGGGAAGGCGCAACGCGAGTGCGGCTGCGCCTGTGCCAGGAGCCCGGAGTCCGGCGAGCTCTGCGGTTGAGTCGTGAACGCCAGCCCTCGAGTTGTGCTGATGCCGAAAGGTCCGAACGTACAAATAATAGGCGGCCAGGCGAAGAGCATTTGTGCGTAAGAGGTGCAGCCGACCAGCGCGGGGGCGGCCGGCAGCGGACTCGGGGTCACGGGGAAAGAAGACTCGGAAACTCCGCTCGGCACGGATGCCCGGAGAGATGCGCCGGTCGCTCCGCCGTACCTGTGAACGCGGTCCCCGAAGCGGGCGCTGACGTGGAGGTTGCCGTCGGGCCCGAAGACCACACCCGACGGTCTATTCAGGCCGCCGGATCCGGACGTCACAAAATCCCCGAGATAGGCACCGCTCAAAGGATGGAACCGCAGCACGCGATGATTGAGCTGACTTCCGAAGAGGAGGCTCCCGTCGGGAGCGAACTCGAGCGCCACCGGATAGTCGAGGCCGCCAGCGCCCGGTGCGATGAACGCCCCGAGAGGCGCCCCGTGGAATTCTCGAAACGAAGCACGGAATCCTGGTCAGAGTTCGCGACGTACACATTTCCGTCGGGACCCACCACAATTCCGTGGAGAGCCGAAAGACCGCCGACGCCCGGCAGAGCGAGCGCGGAGGGTCATGGGTGGGTTCGCGATGGGAGAAGGCGCCGCCGGGAGGACCTCACCCCACCCGGGTACGCAATGAGGCGCCAGTCCCGCGGGAGCAAGCCCCAAAGAAATCTCCCGCGGAGGCCGCGCGCGCCGCCCCGGCGGTGGTCGGTGATCTGCTAGTGCGTGAGCCGCTCGATCACACGCTCGATCGCGCGGGTGCACACCTTACAGAAAAAGGTGGGATTGCGGGTGAACATGATGCAATCGACCTCCGGCCGGTAGAGCCCCTTGGCTTCGTACATGGCTCCTTCGAAGGCGCCGACTTTCCCTGCGAGCTTCTCGCCCTCGAGCAGCGGCTTGGTCGACGCTTTCACTTCTCGCATGAGCGCTTCGGCGTCCTCCTCGGATGCCTTGCGTTCGATTTGTGCTTTCCGCTTGGCTTGATACTCGAGATCGAGCTTGTCGTAGCGCTCCTTGTCCCAGGGCGATGGAATCGGCGTGCCGGCCGCTACGAGGTCGCGCCACTTGAGCTTGGCGGGATCGAGCAAAGCCGTGACGTTCGGCTCCCAGGGCTCGGAGCCCGGAGGATTGAAGTTCTCGTAGGAAACCTGCGAGCTGTAATATTCGTCGGCGAGGCCGGCGAAGGAATGGCCGAACTCGTGAACGAACACATAGGGCGCGGGCTCCGTGTCGGACGCGACCGTGGCCCAAAGATTAAAGATCCCGCCGCCGCCATATTTGCGGTCGTTGAAAAGTATAATGAGAGCGTCGTAGGGCGCCTGCGCCGCCGCTTCGCGCAGCGTTCGATTCGCATAGGTGAGCACGTAGCGGTCGCTGTCGAACGCGTTGAACGAGAGGCCGAGCGGCGCATCGCGCCAAATCCCCTTTCGCGGATTGCTGATGCCGGGCTCCATCGAGGGAACTAGCAGCGACCGCAGGCTGAATTGCGACTTCCGCGACTTGAACGGCTCCGTGGCGAAGAGGGCGCCGCCGAGGCGCTCCACGTCTTTCTCGAACTTGTCCGATTGTTGAGCGGTGTAGCCTTCGCCGAGCACGAGGAGGTCGACGCATTTCGCAGCCGGGCCGCTATCGAAATGTGTCTTCAGCATCCCGCGCGGTGTGATGGGGGCGCGATTTACAAATCGGCTTGCGGGATCGACGACGAGAGAGTGGAGTTCGCGGAAGCTCCCGTCGGGTTGCCGCTTCTTCAGCACGAGCTGCGCGGGCACGGTCGGCTCCGGGAATCGCATCGATTCGTGAAAGCTGCGCCGCATCTTCTTGG
This sequence comes from Planctomycetota bacterium, assembly GCA_016792805.1. Classification (GTDB taxonomy): domain Bacteria; phylum Planctomycetota; class UBA1135; order UBA1135; family JACQFD01; genus JAEUHX01. The sequence goes on along the minus strand of JAEUHX010000052.1, from coordinate 77,809 downwards.
CTTCGCCGGTGGTCTCCCACTCGCCATAAATGCTTGAGAAGCCGCTGGAGTAGAGGACCTGCTGGTTCTCCAGGTCGACGACCTGGAATAGGTACTTCCCGAGATTTGTGTCGTCGACGAGCCGCCCCGCCGGACCGGCCCAATCGCCTTCGGCGCGAATCTCCTCGAGGCTGACCTGTTCTTCGGTGGCAGTTCCAGAATGTTGATAGTCAAACCGGAGCGTCTTCCCTGTGAAGCGCGGGCCGGGGACCTGCGCTGCGGCGACCGGCGCGAGCAGGAGAAGCGGAAGGAGGTGGCGGGCATCGAGCATGGGGAGAGCTTAGCAGGCCGCTCGCGAAGTGCCCCTTGGGGCGTCGGAGGAGCGCCGAGGCTGCCGGCAGCCTCACGGGGAGATCTCGCATCCGACATCCTGTCTTCGCGCTGGTGCACGACGCTTCGAGTGGAGGTATCCGATGGTTCGCACTGCTCCTTTGAGCTCCAGTTTCGAACGTCGCAGCGTCCGAACGCCCGGCGACTGGCTCGCCACCACCTGGGAGAACGGCGTGCTCGCCCGTTGGCTCGAGTCTGACGGCTGGCATCTCGAGCCGCGCAATTGTGGTGACTCGACGTGGGCCGTCGTCGCCGTCGACGGCCGCGGCGATGCGCGCGTCGTGGCCACAGGGCTGCGCGGAATTCCCGAGGCGCGGACCTGGATCACGCGCGAGCGACGCATCGAGGCTCGCGAGCTGCGCGCGCTCATGGCGGCTGCGCCGTCCACATTCGACGCCGCGGAGTTGGGACGAGCTGGATAGTTGCCGGGAGCCGCGAATCGGTGGGCGGAGGGCGCGACTCCGCACGATGCCGTGGATCAGGCCGCCTGCCGATCAGGGCATGTGTAACGTAGCCGTCGCCGTCTCTTCAGACTTCACAGTTGCTAGCGCGGAGACGGCGCCTGGCGCGCTGACGGTCGCCTGCCCCTCGGGGAATCTTCGAATCGTGAGTTTCCCTTGAGAGTCGGTCACGGCGGAGCCTGATTCGACCTCGACCCAACCGTCTGCCGTCCAATCCGAGAGCGAGCCCTCGACACCCTGGACCGTCGCATCCACCGCCACATCCGACATTGCAACGCCCTCTTTGTTGATCACTCTCACTTCCAGCGTCCCGGTGTTTCGAATCTTGAGAGTTTCTATGTGGCTCGAGTCCGCAGCCAGCTTGCGTACAAGTTTGACGGGGAAGCCGCGCCCCGCTGGCTTCACGAAAATTGTGTGCTCACCGGCTCCGAGCTTCTGGAACTGAACAGATCCTAGACCGTCGGTTGACTCAAGAAGTGTGCGTGGCGCCATCCCATCGAGACGAGACACGCGCACCTGAGCCGCAGAAAGCGGACGATCGCGCAAATCGAGGGTCCTTACTGTGAGAAGTGACTCTCGAGCCAAGCGGATCACTTGTGTCTCTTGAGAACTGGGCTTGAGCGCAAGCGTCGAGCGAAACACCTCCTCAAACCCTGCCGCGCGTAGAGAGAATACGAAGGTCCCAGGCTCAAGGTCTTCGACACGAATTTCCCCTTTCTCATCGGTATCGCCGAGAAGCACCGGCGGTGCTCCGATTCGCCGAGCCCGCATCGTCGCCCCCTTCACGGGCTCGCCCTTGGAATCTACAACTCGAAGCTCAGCCTCTGTGCCCGATCGTCGAATTATCACTTCGTTGCGCCCGCTCTGCAGCTGCGCCTGCGCAGTGGAGACAGCGACTCTCGATTCCAAGTTTGCGCGGACATCGATTTGGTAGGTACCTGGCGCAAGCCCGCTCATCTCGAATCGTCCGTAGGGATCCACCCGCGCCTTCGCGACGAGCTCTCCATCCGTCACCCGAGTGAGAACTGCAGTCCTAACAGTTCCATCGCTCGAAGCAGGTGCGGGGAGAAGCGACCCCAGCAGTTGAGCTGAGCCAACCTCAAAGTCAACTCGGACGGTCTCTTCCTCTCCGACCTCGAAGGTCTTGCGAAGGATGCATGCCCCATCCTGCCGGCGCGCTCGAAGCTCGAAGGCGTAACGTCCAGCCAAAAGATTATCAATGGCATAGGCTCCATCCGCGGGAACGGGGATGCTGCCACAGGCTCTCTCCGTCGCGTCAAAGATGGCCAGCTCAAGGTTATCGTCATGATGGCTCGCGCGACTCACCTTACCTTTCACCGAAGCATACCTGTATACTACGATGTCTCCGAGATCAGTCTGCTTCGAGGCGCTCGCAGAAACCTGAACTACTCGAGCAACTCGCTCCGCATCTGAAATGATGCAAATATCGGAGACTCCAATCGGAAGATTCGAGAGTTCAAACATACCAGCGGCATCTGACTTCACGGCGCGGCTCACCACACGAAGCCCCCACGTTCCGTTGGCATCCCGCGGCTCCATGGGAGAAACGTCGGCGCCGACTAGAGGCGATCCATTACGTCCCATGATGATTCGCCCTTTGACAGACTCCCCTTGGCGGAGATTCACCTGGAGATGTGCTTCGGAGGAAGAAGGCACGTCGACAGTGGCGTCCTCGACAACTCGCCCCGGAATCGTGATTCTCACAAGATGCCGCCCAGGGGAGTAGGTGGGTAACGGGATCTCAAGAGTCGCCGATGGATCCTCGGCGGCCGCCCTAGTGCCCGAAGGAACGCTCCCCGCACTTTGAGCGGAAGGCGTATGGACTCGGCTCAGGTGATTCTTGGGATCTCGAGCGTTGATCTGCTTCCAATATGGGGGCTTGTCGGAACCGGGCTGCTCCAGACGGTATGCCACTTGCCAGTACTCTTTATCGTTCAGCGAAGACAAGGGCGGTATCCCGCGCAGATCCAGTACAATTGTTCCGCCTCGTTCGATCACAATATCGCTCGCGAGCCTCCCACGATTCTCGACGACAACGTCGCGATCTGCGCAGGCTGGTCCAGTTACCGTAAGAAGGAGTCTTCCCTTGCTCGGGAGTTCGTCTATGGAGAACTCTCCCGAGCGGGTGGAAAACCGTCGAGCCAAGACGGGCTGAGCGGCGGATAAACGGACAAAAATCGCCGCCCCGGCGACGGGAATCCCCTTGGAGTCAACAACTCGACCGGAAATTTCCGATCCGGCCTCGAGGTCAATATTCTTTTCAATTTGTGCTTGGTCGACGAGCTCGGGCAGAGGCACGACTGTCCCTGCATATCCGACGGCGCGAATGCCAAGATTCGCGCGAGCGAGGCCACGGAGCGGCACCTCAAGCTCAAAGATCCCCTCAGGGTTGGTGAGTGCGGGCCTGGCTCGAATACAGTGGAGTTTTCCGTCAAGGATCGAGACGATTGCGCGCTGAATTGGGCGCCGAGTCTCCGCATCGAGGACCCTTCCGCGAGCAACGACATTTCCGCCTATCTCATAATAATAAGAAAACCCCGGGTAGACGACCTCGTCAATCGTACAAGAGGTTCTGAGGTCCTCGGAAACCTCGACTCGGTAGAATCCTGGAGTCAGACCTTCGAGAACGGTCGCGCCAGCCGCATTGGCGATGGACTCCCAACGCAGAGCAGGAATCATGGCAAGCTCAATCTTGTCCGAGACTGGCTCGAGAGCACCTCCAACTTCGTCGAGCACAAATGGCAGCCGCCTCATCGATAATCGCGCGCCAGACACCCGTGCTCCGTCGAATCGCCTCACCTCGATGTTGGTAGAGACTCCTTTCTCGATCTGAAGCACTTTCCCACTTTTCCATCCTCGGTCGAGAACAAATCGCCCATCGGGAGCTCTTGCCAGTAGGGCGACCGCCGTCTCCGCATGAGTAAGTTCGAATTTTCCATCGCGATCCGTGATCGCTGCCGGCTCGGGCACATCGTCAAGATTGTCTTGAATGCGCTGTGCGACCTGCGCCCCAGAGCCGTGGATCATAAACACTTCTGCGCCGACGCTCGGGGAACCATCGGCGTTCAACACTCGCCCGCTCGAGACGACCGCCTTCTCGCTCGAGCCGCTGTCTGCTTCGCGACTGGCGCCCGCTCGTCCGACTGACGCTATCCCCTGAGTTCCGTGGACCTCGCCATGTTTCGACGCTGCCTGGGACGAGTCTGTATCGAGGGCGGTCGTGGGCAGTAGCCACAAGAGCCCCAACACGATCAACAATCCCAGCGCAACGAGACCCATCGCGCTCCACCGTGCGCGCCCAAGTTGCCCACCGCGCCGACGGGAATCCTCGATGCGAGCAGCTCCCGCGTGTCTATGGCAACAAAACTCCCTCCCCCTGAGTGTCATTGCGATCGTCAAGGCACTTGGCGAAGAGTTGAGACCAGGCCATGAATTGCCTGCACCCCTGGGACGATTACGATACCACCCGCCGAGGGTCCACCGAGCTGGATCGTCCCTCCCCATGGAATGGCATATGCAGCGGACAAAAAGAACAAAAGAAGAAGCGCCGTGCCTCCGCAGACCTGAAGAAGACTAGGGGCAGAACGAGGTCGAATGGAAAGCACTCGCCTGTATCGACCTTCGGTGGCGAGTCGATTCGTACGCAGTGCGCCTTCATGTCTGCAGGACCAGATCGAACTTCGCGTGGCGACCGCGCGGCGCAGGCTGACTAGATTGAATAGTCCCATGCCTCCTTCAGCACGTTCCGCTCGGATGCCGTCGCAACAAAATCCGCGGATGCAGCGGCCGGAGCCGTCAGGGCATCAGCAGGGTCGCAGTCGCGGCTTCGCCGGGCTTCACCGTCGCCAGTGCGGGGACGGCGCCTGGCGCGCTGACGGTCACCTGACCCTCGGGGAATCGTCGAATGATGAGTCTCCCCTGCGAGTCGGTCACGGCGGAGCCTGATTCGACCTCGACCCAACCGTCTGCCGTCCAATCCGTGAGCGAGCCCTCGACACCCTGGACCGTCGCATCCACCGCCACATCCGAGATCGCGACGCCTTCCTTGTTGAGCACTCTCACTTCCAATGTCCCTGTATTTCGAATCTTGAGAGTTTCCAGGTGGCTCGATTCCGCAGCTAGGTTGCGCACAAGTTTGACGGGGAAGCCGCGCCCCGATGGCTTCACGAAAATTGTGTGCTCTCCGGCGCCGAGCTTCTGGAACTGAACAGATCCCAGGCCATCGGTCGACTCGAGGAGCGTGCGCGGCGCCATCCCATCGAGGCGCGACACGCGCACCTGAGCCGCGGACACCGGCCGATCGCGCAGATCGAGGGTCCTTACAGTGAGAAGTGATTCCCGAGGCAAGCGGATCACTTGTGTCTCTTCAGAATTGGGCTTGAGCGCAAGCGTCGAGCGAAACACTTCTTCGAATCCAGGCGCGCGCAGAGAGAATGCGAAGGACCCAGGCTCGAGGTCCTCGACACGAAACTCCCCTTTCTCGTCGGTGTCGCCGAGAAGCACCGGCGGCGATCCGATTCGCCGAGCGCGCATCGTCGCCCCTTTCACTGGCTCGCCCTTGGAGTCCACAACACGAAGATCGGCCTGTGTTCCTGCACGTCGAATTATTACTTCATTGCGTCCCTCCTTGAGCTCCACCTGAGCGGTGGCAACCGCGCGCTTGGGACCCGCATACGCGCGGGCCTCTACTTGGTACTTTCCCGGCAAGAGCCCCTGGATCTCGAATCGGCCGTATGGATCGATCTCTCGTCGCGCAGCACGCTGGCCATTGTCCGATCGAGAGAGCTGCACCTCCCAAAGAGCTCCGCCCTCGCGACTCGGCATCGGCACAATGCTCCCTTGGAGCTGAGCTGGGCCATAGTACAGATCCACATGCTTCAGTTCCTCCTCTTCAAGATCGACGGGTATCCTTGCTAGGGAGAGACCACGCTCTCCTCGACGGCGAAGCTCAAGCTGAAATCGTCCCCCCAGAAGCGCCTCGGTCCGGAACGAGCCCGAACCATCAATACTCATTTCACCACAGAAACGGTCGTTGCCATCGAAGACTGCAACGACGAGATCTGCAGGCAGCGCCATCGAGGAGTGGACTTTCCCGGATATGTTTGCATAAGTGAATGCTGGGATATCCCCGATATCGTGCGGTGGATGCTCAGGCACGAGAACTTGAACCACGCGCACGATACCCCTTTTTGCGTCCCAGACACAGATATCGGTCAAGCCGACAGGCATGTTCCGAAGCTCAAATGTCCCATCAGAGTTCGTAACAGTCTTGCGATAATCAAGCTGCAGCCCCCAGGCACCATTGAGATCGCGAGGCTCCATAGGACATACGTCTATTCCACTAATTGGTGTCCCATCTCGACCAAATATGACACGCCCACGAACATCAAGGCCGTTCTTAAGGTGTATGGGCACTACGATCTCGCTACCGCTAGGCACTTGAACTAACTTGTTCTCGGCTACACGAAGAGGTACTCGGACGCCAATCGTGTGTCGCCCTGGCGCGTAGGTTTGAAGCTTGAGTCGGAGAGGCAGAGCCAACTCGCCACCTGCCGCAGGAGGTAGCGCCCCTTCTTCAGGCTTCCTTAATGTCGAAGTCCGCAGCGCCCCGCTTTCATTGTCCTTGACGCCAACTTGGTTCTCTTGATTGCGAATGTCAAGATACTGATAGAAGGGTTCACTTCCAGACCGCCGATCCTCGAGTGAGTACTTTATCTTCCAATCAAATGGTCCTGACGGGGTCTCAAGAGGAGGAACATTATGGAGTTCAATGATGACCGTCCCGCCGCGCTCGACGATAATTGGCTCTCGAAGCAAGCCGCGACTCTCAACATAAACGTCTTTGTTTGCACATCCTGCGCCCCCGACCGAGATCAGGAGCGCCCCTTCAGACGGCGCATCATCGAAACTGAACCCGCCGTCGGATCCGGTATACCTCCTCGAGAGCACGGGACCGCTTGCGTCTCTGCGAATTGCCACAACCGCGCCAACCACAGATACGCCTCGATCGTCAATCACTCGCCCGCCGAGGTCTACAGCCTTCTCAAGTCGGAAGTTGCGCTCGATGGACCCTTTCACCGAGACTTCAATTGCAGGTTCAATAGCACGGGCGAATCCCTTGGCAGTGGCGACTACCGCCCCGAAAGAGAAGCCCCTGAGTCCGACGTCCATTTCGTAGTAGCCGGTGGCATCGGTTCGCGACACTCGACTCCTGGGAGAGTGAGATCGCAAATCGATGATTCGAACGTCGGCCCCCTGAAGCGGCAGTCCCGTGGCAAGACTGAGGACTCTTCCCGAAACTCGAACTGGATTATCCACTTCAAGGAAGAGGTGTCCCTCGAGATCTACAATAAGGGGTTGGCAGACAGCTGCCTTTTCCCCCATGCGCACGTCGGCCCAATACACTCCCGGCACAAGGCCGGAGAAATCCATGCCTCCATTAGAGTCCGAGGTGGCACTCCAATAAAGCATGGGAACTGCAGCTCGCTCAATCGGATCAGTTATCGGCATCCGCACTGCACTAATCGGATCGATCATCTCAGCGAGACGTCGCAAGTTGACTGTCACTCCTGGAGCGCCCTTGCCAGCGAAATCAAAGATATCTACCCGGCGCAAAGGAGCGTCACCGATTGTAATCGCGTCCCCATTTTTCCAGCTCCGGTGGATGGTGAATTGTCCCGATTCAAGGCGCACCAAGAGCGCGGAGGGTTGCTTGGCGCCTCCGAAGCGGAATTCTCCATCATCCGCGGTTAGGGCATCTGGCTGCCTGCGGGTCGGCTCTTCTTCGGACTCGTAGGTGAATTCATTGACTGTGGCAATCTCGAGAGCGAAGACCTGCGCGCCTGGAATTGGCTCGCCGCCTTTGCGCCTCACAATCCCATGAAAGACTTGTTGCGAGCCATCGAGCGATGAATCTCGATGCGGAAGGGCTTGTGTAGAAACGTCCGCGGGGTTGCTGGCGCTGCTGAGTTCAGAGTTCCCATTCAGCCCAGTGGGCGTTCTGTTGGCCTGGCCTTCCTTGCTTCCAGACCCGGGCCAAATCGTCAGGAGGAGGAGTACAGCTATGAGCCCGATGGCAAGGAACAGGCCCTTTGAATTTCGGGTGAGCCGCACACCAGCCTCCCTTTCGGATCTGTGGTTTCTAGGGAATGGTTCGGGTAGTCGAGACTTGATTTGCGGCGTGACCCGGAATTCCAATTACTCCGCCAGGCCCGCCCCGAGAAATTACAGCAGATCCAGCAGCGCTGGCGAGCGCAAGCCAGAGGCTGAACGTCAAGAACACAAGAGCGAACGCGCGTGTGCGAAGTCGATCGAAACGAAAGGAGGAAAGCATGGGTATTCCTATGAACTTAGGCGCGAACAGCTGCTCCTTGCAGCGTCAATCTGTTCGACGGCTCGCTCAATCTCGAAAATTGCGGCCGCATTCTCAGACTTTCCCCTCAAATACAAAGAAAGAGACACTAGATGAGCCCTGGAAGCATGCGCAACCCAAATAAAATTCGGACGATCAAAATTTTCATTAATAAGCTGTTGAATATTCACTCGAAATGAGTTTGAGTCGTGGCAGTACACTGCAAGCATGGCCTTGTTGATCCGACTAGCGGCGCGAAGCTCGCTCGGCACTTCGCCAAAATCTAGTGTGCACCCCAGACTCAGCGATAGCGCCTTGCTGATTGCTCCACTCTCAACTAGTGCGGGAATGCTATTGATTAACAGAAACGCCTTCAGTCGCGGAGACGTAGCGAACCTCGACGCTTCAATCCAATGAGTCGCTGCTCGACTGAATCTCCTTGATACGAAATCCACGACACCGAGCAACACGTCGGAGTCGCCTCCTCGCCCTTCAATCCCCTGGGCCACCGCAAAGATCTCCGCGGCAGTAGCACGAGAGCCTGCAACACCCAAGCGCTGTAAGTGGGAGAGCTCGCGCTCGGCGTCCTTTTTCGCCCACACTTCACCCTCGACGAAATCGTTGAGCCTCGGAGTTGCCTCGAGTAGTTGACTCCTCCCCACCCCCAGCAACCCCTTCACAATTCTCGCCGCCTGCCCGCGCCCCACGGCCTTTTCCACGACTGCCTTCGGCGCGCGCGCGCTTGTGCTCAGGGCCTTGCCTGCATAAGCGGCATATTCACACAATTCGGCATCGCCCTGCAGGGCGAGCCATCGAAATGCTCGCGGGATCGCCGGCACTTTTGTGAGAGCAGGCATGGTCATTTCCGTCCCTTGCGCCGGCGGCCCCCGCCGCGCTTTGGGTTATCGTTGCCATCATAGACGCGCTTCCAATGGGCCGCTCGGAATCGCGCGCGCTGGTAGAAATCGGTCAACACTCGTTCCACGTCGGCGACTGGAAGCCCAAGCCGCTCCGCGATCTGCACCGGCTCGAGGTTGTGGCCGTAATGCCCGTAGACAATCCCGCGTTCGGGTGCCACGAGCTGATCACCCAGCTCCACCACCGCGGTGAAAAAGGTGAGCTGTTCGCCGCTGAATCCCCGCTCGGCCATGAGTTCGACGTCGACCCACACGCCGTGACGCCGAAAGTCGGCGTACGCCACCTCGAGCGCGTCCCGAAAACACTGGCTGAATCGCTGCGCCGGCTCACTCGCCGCTTGGCGGAGGTGTGCCTCGGTGAACGCATAGCCAGCGAGCATCATCCCAGGCAAGAGCGACTGTTTGGCTTCGAGGAACTCGCGCGTTTGAGCGCGCAGATGCCCCATCATCAGGCGCCGAAGAAAGTCGCAATCTTCAAGTCGTTTGCCCGCAAGCACCTGATCGAGAAGTTCTCGTCCGAGCGCATCGAGCCGCTCGTCGCGCTCGTCGACGGTCTCGCGCTGCGCCTTTCCCGGCACAGCTCTCATCGACGCAGCGTCTCCCGACGGGGTCTGGTCACTCACGGTGGGGTGTCCTGAGCAGTGACTTTGGCAGCCTATGGACCGGCCGAAACGCGCGCAAGGGTGGGCTCGGTTCGTGTGTCAAGAAGCCGACCAGCTTGGGATCAGCTCCCAAGAGCTGTTCCCGCGAACAGCGCTCCACTGGCCAAAGGCCCCGGCCAACTCCATTCATCACGACCACCGCGCGCGGCCCTGACGCCCCGCCGCTCATCCGCGATTTTAGTATGAAATCACTCATGAGCCCGTTCCTTCGATCTGGCGCGCGGAGAGACTGCGCCTGCACGACTACAAGTCAGACCTAAAATCGAAGTGGCGTACCGGCGAGAATCGCTATCGCATGAGTCGCGACTCACTTTTTGCACGATCGAGGCCCGATGCGTGAGCCGTGGCAAGGAGTTACGTCGACCGCGCCTCAGTCATGAGATTGCGGATGGGGCAAAATGACCCCGGGTTGAGTTCCGCAACGGGCTTCTAGATCAATTGCCTTCAGCAGTGGCAAACGATTTGCTCGACTGCGCTTGGAGTTGCTCCTCGCCATGACTACTCATTCCAGCTTTCTCAGGCGTGTTTCTCGATCCCAGGTGGCAGCCGCCGTTCTTTCGGCTGCGTTCTGCCCTCTCGCCGCTGCACAGGCTGCATTCCCTGGCCGCCAAGTCCCGGCGGGCTCCAGTATCCGTGGAGTCGTCACTGCCGACCTCGATCTCGACGGACGCGATGACTTCGTCACCTCCAACTGGCTCGGACCGACGATCTCTTATATCCAGAACGCCGGATTTGGTGCTTTCTACTCCCCGAAGACGGCGCTCGTCGCCATCGGGCCGAAAGAGCTCACAGCAGCCGATATGTTGAATGATGGCTCACCGGACATCCTCGTCGCGCATGCGACGGCTTGGATATCACTCATCAGCCTCAATTTCTCGACTCTCAATCCAAAGTACATTCCCGTTTCGAGCCCGTCGAATGCCGTCGTGGGCGCTGACCTCGACGGCAACGGCGTTCGCGACCTCATTCGTGCGTCCGGAAGTACACCGAAAATCGGCGTCCTCAAGGCAAGCTCCCCCGGGAGCTACACTTCGGAGACACTTATCGATGTGGGATCTGTACCAGTCTGGATCTCTCCAGGCGATGTGGACGGCGACGGGGATCTCGATATGGCGGTTACATGTCAGGGAAGCGGCGAAGTGTGGATTCTGGGGACGCAGGTCGGGGGCTCGCTCGTGCCGCTCACCGTGCTTGCCTTGGGAGGCCAGCCGCAGAAAGCACTCCTCGCCGACGCCAGTGGCGATGGCGTCCTCGATGTCCTCTCCTCGCATATCTCGAGCCAGGACGTGAAGGTCTCGATCGGAAATGGTGCAGGTACGTTTGCAGCGCCACAGTCCACCCATGTAGGGTCGCCTCCGAACTGGATGGACGCCGCCGATTTCGACCTCGATGCGAGACTGGACGTCGTAGTCGCAAGCTCATCCATCGGCCTCGCGCGCGTGCTCCACGGGGACGGACAGGGCTCCTTCCTTCTCGCGCAGACGCTCGTGGGCCCGTCGACGATTAGTGGACTCGCCATCGGAAAGTTTGCCGGCGACGCGCACCTGGATTTGTGCATCCCCAGCGGTGGGCAAATGGCGGCGCTCTACACAGCGAATGAGCAGGGCGCCTTCCCGAGTTCCGCAATTGTGCCCCTTGCGGGTGCGCCTCGATCCATCGCCGCCGGAGACTTCAATCGCGATGGACTGCCGGATCTCGCCACGTTGGAGTCGGCTGGCCCGATCGAAATGGCGCTCGGAGCTCCAGGCGGTGTAACGGCTTCCACCGTCGTATCGCTTGGCGCCGCCGCGTCGTACATGTCCGTAGCTGACTGGAATGCAGACGGAATGCTTGATCTTGCCGTCGCTGCGTCGACGGGGCTCGAGATCTTCACAGGCAACGGCACGGGTGGCTTCGCGGCGCCCATTACAAATAATGCAGTGGCAAACCTTATCTCTCTCGATTCGGCCGACATCGACCTCGACGGCGATCCCGATCTTGTCGCAGCCGATGGCAATGTTGTCGACGCCTACGTTTTCGCGAATCAGGGCGGTCTGTTTCCGTCGCCGCCGATAGCCGTGGGCGTCGGCCCATCGACCGGCGTCGGCAACCTTGTTCAAATTGAGGCAGTGCGAATGAATGCGGACGCCTTCCTCGATTTGGTGGGCAGCGGATGCTGCTCCGGGTCATTCTCTTGGGTCGGAGTCACCCTTGGCACCGGCCCGGGCACATTTGGAGCCAAAGACACATTTGGCGTAAATGTACTTCATGCAAGTCTGCTGAGCGCGCGCCTCGACCAAGATCACACTTCAGACCTGATCTACGGAGGCAACCTTTCCTCCCCCTTCAACTGGCGGTTCGAAGCTCGACTCGGCGAACGATTCGGCGGATACACTCCAGCAATTGGACATTGGCTGCCAGCGGATCCTGGCGAATTCGCGGCTGTAGATTTTGACGCCGATGGTTGGACAGACGTCGTCGCGTCGACGGCGGATGGTCTTTATTGCATGCGCAACATGCTTTGGCCCAGCACGGGATTTGTGTTCGGCCACGCGCTCGGCGTCGCCGGAGCCGACGCAGGAGCTGTAGCCGTCGCAGACTTCGACCTCGACGGATACCCCGACCTCATCGGTGGCCGCGACAGTGGCAGCCTCATCATCTCCTTGAACTTGCATCGCACGTTCGACGATGCCGTCTCCTACGGCACGGGCACACCAGGATGTGCAGGACGGCTCGGACTTGCGTCGGGTCACCCGAAAATTGGCAGCTCGAAATTTGCGTTCTCGGTCAGCAATGCGCCGCCGGAACAGAGCGTTGGACTCATTGTGACAGACGTTCAAGACCTCGCCGGCTCCGATCCCTTCTCCGTTGGCTTGCTCTTCCACGTCGGGCTCTTCTCAGCGACAGAGATCCTGTCGTTCTCGATCGTTACCGATGCCAGCGGCGCAGGAACTATTACAACGCCGATTCCAAATGTGCCCGCGCTTGTGGGCGCGTCGTACTTCGCTCAGGTGCTTGCGATGGAGCCAATAGCCGCGGGCTGGGCTTGCTCGGCTGCCGCGGTGCCGGCAGTTACTTCGCGAGGGCTCGCCATCACGATACAGAACTAGCAGTTCGACGGCGCAATCGCCAAGGCTACTTCACTTCCAGCTTCACGAGCGGTGCGGCTGGGCCGCTTTCGGGCACAAACCGATAAGTCTTACCCAACTCACCGACAAAGGCCTGTGAGGCGGCGCCCGGGGGAATCACGTCGATCGAGCCCGCAAGCCATACATTCCTGCGCGTGAGGTGGCGTTCGAGAATCACTATTTGTAGCTTCTGCTTCTTCTGTTCCGTCGCCTCGGACGTCGATGTGTCGAGTTCGGTAACATTCATGATGAATCGCCTGCCGCCGCGCCGATCAAACATCCGCTCCCAATACATATGGCTCAAGCCGTCGCGCTCGATGAAAAGCACGGCGTCGTCGTCGCCGACCTTCTGTGACACGGCTTCGATCCGGTCGCGCAGCGGATCCTTGGGGAAGTCGCGCACCACAAATCCAACGGAGAGCGCGCCGCCGAGCAACGCGAGCAGCGCCGCCGGAGAAAGCCGGCGGCAGGGGAGCGCCTCGCCGAGCTCCTCCAACGGCGCCGCCGCCGCGAGCGCCGCGAGCAGGAGCATCGTGAGTAGCCAACTATGGCTGCCCAACTCCGGCGATTCGAGCAATACGACGATCACCGCAGGAAGCAGGCATGCGACCACCGCAGCGAACGAAGTCCATAGATTTCGGGCAAGGGCCGTCGCGAGAATCACTCCACAAATCGACCGGACGCCGTCCATCGGCACGAAGTACGATCCGAATTCCTCCGAGCCGGTCGCCGCGGTGATCGCAAAGTAACCGGCACACCAGAGCACCCAGCCGAGGGCGAGCGCGCCGTGTCCCTTCCGGGCCATGACCACGAGCCCCCCGAGCAAGGCCGTCGAAGCAGGAAGTGCATACAAAAAAAGCTGATTCAAGCTCGCCCCGACGGCGACGGGGATTCGCGACGGATCGTTCCAAAGCTCGCGATACATCATGCGCAAGCTTTCTTGGTACGCGGCCGTCTGTGGGTCGCCGCTGTGGATCGCGCTGTACGCAATCGCGAACACCACCGCCGCCGCACCCGCGCTCGCCGCCAGCAGCCATCGATTGCGCGCCCGCGCGAGCGCCACCGCGCCAGGCAGGATGGCCGCGACGCCCGAAAAGTGAGATGCCAATGATCCGAAAACGCCGAGCACGATTTGGGCGGCCGGCACTTCGCGCGTCTCAATCGTTCGCGAGATGCCAATCAGCAGGATCGTCGCGAACGCCGAGTGAAAAGTATGAATCTCAGTCGTGGTCGAATGGAACCAAAAGCCAGGCAGCACCGCCGTGGCGGCGGCCGCGATCGCCGAGGGCGCGCGCGCGAGCACAAGCCGCGCAAGGAGGTAGGTGCCGGCGATCGTGGCCGCGCCGCTGACGGACGATGCGATGTGGAGCGCGCGCTCCAGAGGAACGCCAAGCGGCTCAATGCAGCGATGGAGCGCCCAAACGGCGGGCAAGTAGCCGATCTGCGGACAGCGCAGACGGCCATCGCAGAGGTAGCCGTAGAACCCCATGCCGTCTCCGAAGAAGCGCCGCTGGGGCCACGCGAGATAGACCGCGAGCGCCCCCGCGCCGAGTGCGAGCGCGAGAAGGAGGTCCTGGCGTCGCTCGGCCCGTTCCGTCACAGCGGGCTCAGCGTAGCAGGCGGCGCGCGCGACCAGACGCGTCTCGCGCCGCGAAGGGTTCGACGCCGGACCCGTACCATGGCGCCATGAAAACCTGGAATCTCGCACTGGCAGCCGTGGCAACGGCGGGCCTCGCGTCGAGCAACGCTCCTCAGGGATCGAAGCCGGCGGCGGCGGTTGAAGCGCTGACCTTCTTCACCGGGAGCTGGAGCGGCGCGCTCGGCGCCGCCACCTTCGAGGAGCACTGGACCAAGCCCGCCGGCAAGACGCTCATCGGGATGAGCCGCTTGCTCGGAGGCGGTCGCACGATCGAGTTTGAGTATCTGCGGATCGAGCAGCGCAAGGACGGGCTCGTCTACGTGGCGCAGCCCGGCGGGCGACCGGCGACGGACTTCAAGCTCACAAAAGTGTCGGAGGGCGACGTGCTCTTCGAGAACCCGGAGAACGACTTCCCCAAACGCATTCGCTATCAGAAGACCGCCGAGGGGCTCACCGCGACCATCGACGCGGGCGAGGGCGTGCGCACCATGGAGTTCCGCATGAAGCCGCTGCGCTGAGGCGGTGGACCCCGCCCGGCACGCGCCCGACGCCTTGACCGATGCGAGGGCGCGGGTATCGTCTTTGCCGCGTTCCCGGATAGCTCAGTCGGTAGAGCAACCGGCTGTTAACCGGTTTGTCCTAGGTTCAAGTCCTAGTCCGGGAGCCATCTGTGAGTCTCGGGGATCCGCACGCGAGTTCGGCGCGGCTTGATGGCGTCACGTAAGCCACTCCACCCGACGTACGAACCTGGAATCGAAAGCCTGGGTGTTGTGAGAACTGCCTGACGAAGGTGAGAGGGCAACCCACTCGTCATGGTCCTCTGGCCAATTCCGCTGCGCCCGAGAACCTCCGCGCCCGAACTCAATCGTTGGTATCGCGTAATGGATCGAGTGAACCAACATTCGATCTTCGCGATGCTTCACTTACCACTCCTGCTGCTGGGCGCCTCGCTGGCGATTCAGAGAGCATCCATCGCACTCCAGGCATCGAGCTCGACCGGAGGAATTGAGACGGCATCTCCCGTCATTCGAGCGCTCCAGATGCGTGACGACGACGAGGCGTTTCGATTGCTCGGCGAGGGCGCTCCGACCGATGAGCGCTATGAGGGGAAAAGCACAATTCACTGGGCAGCGATCGCCTCTGCGTTCCGAACGCTCTCGTCTCTCCTCGAGCGCGGCGCTTCTGCCAATGCGCTCGACGATCGCAAGCGAACCCCGCTTCACTACGCGATCATAGATGGCGATCCGAAAACTCTGGCGGCGCTCATCATGAAGGGGGCAGATCTCTCAATGTGCGACGACTCGGGCCGGACGCCTCTTCACTTTGCAGTTCTAGCGGGAGCGCGAAGTACAATTCTAGAACTCTCTTATAGGAACCTTCACCCCGCCATTCACATTTCTGACCGAAACGGTCTGACTGCACTCCACCTCGCAGCTTTTCTCGGTGACAACGAAATCCTCGCGCGGCTCGTTGGAACGGCCCGAATGGCCGCGCGTCGTGGGGGAATGCCGGTTGAACACTTCTGCCGGCTTCAGTCTGCAACTGGCCGAACTGCAATTCATTTCGCGGCCCTGCGGTCTGACCCAGAGACGATCTCGCTTCTGCTCCCTGAGTCGGATCTGGAGATCCGCGATACGCGGGGGTGGACGGCCAAGGACTGGCAGCGTCTCGGTTGGGCGTCGACCGCGAGCCGACTCCTTTTAGATACTCATCATGACCGGAAGGCCACAGATCGCCCACTCATACTTGATGACTCCAGAGCTGTCCCATCTATTACACTCAGCATCAGGAGGGTCAAACCATGGAGACTTCCAAATCGAGGCGCGGAGATCCTGGCACCTGATCTCCACTTATGGTCCGATGGTGTGGTTGTATTCCGTCCAGGCGCGCTTCTACTCGATGGAGAGCACAGGATCGGGAGGCTTGAACAACAGGAGTTACAATTCATTCAGAAGGTCATTGCGGAGTCCGGCGCTTTCGAGCTTCGTCGACTCTCATACGCCGTTGATGACGCGAGCGCGACACTCATGAAGATGCGATCAGGCGATGAAGCCCGAGATCTTGAATGGTCAAACGTGCCCGCCCACCGCGGACCGGAGCGCGCCGATTACATCCAATTCACATTCGCCCTTCGAATGATCCTCGAAGTCGCCGCAACCGTTTCGCCAAAGGAGTCTGTCGAACTCACGGGGCGCGTGGACTCATCGGGGATCTTTCGCGGCACAAGATTTGTCTTCAAATGAGATGCCGCTTCTCACTCTTCTTTGAAGGCGAACGCAATCAGGCGCGCGAGTGAGCCGGCATGCTGACGACCATTCGCACGCCGCAAGCGCGCAATACCATAGAACACGCCGCCGAGACCGTTTGATGAACCCGTCAAATCAAACCATAAAAGTAGTCTCTCGGTGTCAAACCTGTTTGATACTGAGACATTCATCACCGGATCTCTCGCCAGTACACTTCGAAGCTGGGTGAGCTGACTTGGCGAACGCACTCAGCATTGGCGCCTCGGGAGAGACGCGACATAATCCTGCCGTACTCGGACCTGGCAGGCGCAATCAGCGCGTTCTCGAATGCGGTCTGCCAATCACTCGCTGGCTGCGAGCTCCTCAATCCGGCGAAGACAATAGAACAAATTCTCGCTGCCAGTAACAATGGCCACGAGCATGCTTTTCCTACATGCACCTGATTACGCTCTGCGCCGCGCTTCTACCCTGCCTTCAGCCGAGTGATGTCCGAAGCACAACTACACAAGAGGCGGACCTTAGGGGACGCATCGAGAAGCGGCTGGAGGAGCAGCGAGGTCGCATCGTGGACGAGATCGCCAAGATGACCCCTGAGGAGCAACTGCGAGCCCCCTGGGCCGGAGAGTACTACTGCGGTGATGGTCTCGGGATGAATGTCCTCATCAGCATCGCACCGAAGAACGGCTTTGTGTACTCGTGGCACGGCTGCGCCGGCCTCTACGACAGCGCGAGCGGCGCGATTGAGAGCGCAGACGGGAATTGTATTCGGCTCATCTCACACAGAACCTATTATCCACTCAAAGAACTCTGGTTTGTGCGTTGGGGAG
The DNA here is from genome assembly GCA_016792805.1 of Planctomycetota bacterium. Lineage (GTDB taxonomy): Bacteria > Planctomycetota > UBA1135 > UBA1135 > JACQFD01 > JAEUHX01. The sequence goes on along the minus strand of JAEUHX010000052.1, from coordinate 60,209 downwards.
ACCGTCGATTCCTGATTCCGCGACAGAAACTACCGGAGTTCTGCAATGCCGTCGTCGACGGGTCTGCCATTATCTCGCACTTCATGAGAACCTGGGCGCCATTACGCATAGGCGACGAATGTAAACTCTTTTATGGCGCACCGGATCTACCGAAATTCGCCAGGGAAACCATGAGCGGAGAAGTCTTGCTCGTTGAGATTCTGGAGGTTGTCTCCTTCGCTACGATGCCCGACCCCGATGCGGTGGGAATGGTACGAGTCGACTCGCTCGTCAGAGTCGATCCATCAACTGTTGTGTCACTCACCATCGGCCGGCCGCTCATCGACCCATCTGAAGCCAAATTATTTATGAGTAGCCTCGGCCAGTATGAGATTACGTCTCTCGATACAGTATCATGGAGAGTCGGACTGCGGCAGTCTTGTTCGCAGGATCAACTTCGTGCACCTCGAGTCGGACTAAAACTGGTAACGGATCGTCTCGTAATCAGAGATCGAGCGGCCGAGCGATCCTCACGACCGGCGTCGAGGCCAACCGAACGTTGATCGCCGCTGACATCCCAGCCTCCACGATACCCAGCACGCGTTCCTGCCACTGCAAGCAGGGCTAGAAGCTTTTTGTTGCGATGATACCGACTCTCGCGGCGTAGAAACATGACGGTCGTTCGAGTTTTTACATGAAGTCCAAGGCCTTCCAGCAGGTTCGCACAAAGTCGAATAGGAAGTAGTCCGCGCTTAAATCACCGGCGGCGATAAAGCGGGTCCTACATGATGCCAGTCTGCTCACTCAGGTAACGGGGCGCTTCTTCCATGCTCCAAGGCCGGACGCGGCTACTCCTCCAAGACAAAAGTATGCAAGCTTAGCGAGGCTGTTCTCTCGAGTTGTCAGACAGTCAATGGCCACGAGAATTATTAGTATGGAAGATAAGGCGAGTCAAAACATGGGGCCCGAACTCATCGCGAGTGCATTCGAACGAGATGTGCTTTCAGTGGAACAGGGGTGGTATTCTTCGAAGCTAAGTCTGCCTAAGCATACTGGCATCAATCACTTTCCCCTATCGAGTATTCATAATTTAAGCAGGCTACTTCTCCGTAGCGAGCCAGAGAGAGAGTGTTGCTCCTGAGATTGCACCTGGGCTTGCGATGGACTGAGGGACTAGCCATTGCGTTCATGATCAAGCCAATCGACCCGCCATCGACACTCTGGCCGACACTCGTCAAAACTCGAGGACGTTTGTTGCCGAACGCACTTATTCTTGAGAAGCCAACAGCATCACTCGGCGATTCCGTCCTGCCTGAGAGTGTACGCTACTATGACTTCTCGAAGAAGTCTGACGCCGCGGCACGAGGCGCTGCGGTGCTTACTGGTAAGGATCGGCCCACCAAACGCCCGAACTCGAGATGCTATGCATCAATGCGCTGGAGTTGGGAGCTAGGCCTCCCGACCGGCTGGAGGCTGCGCATCCGGGCCTCGTCGGCTTCACGATGGCGGCGCCACCGCTGAAATGAGTACGAATGGCAACTCGCCCTCGACAGGAGTCGACTCGCGAGTATTCGCAAATGGACCGCCTACTTCATACTCAGCGCACAGGCCCTCCGGACACACCAGGAAAGCGTTCGATCTCAGCGCGGCCGACTCAGCCGAATGGCGAACATGATCCGCGGCTCACCGCGTGCGCCGCTTTCGCGCGACCAGAGACTCAACTCAACCGGAGGAGTGAGCGCGATCAAGTACTCCATGTCCTCCTTGGGCGCGGGGATACCTGTATCAAGTCTCACATTCTTGACTTCCAAAATCGCTCCGCCCTGCACGTCTTGATCATCGAGGCTGGGAAACCGCCGACCAAGCTTGGATCGCGACGCGAAACGAGCGCCACGCCTCAAGACATTTCTGACTCCTAGCTTGACGGTTCCTTGGTCCGTCCCGACACTGAGAATCTTCGCCGTGACCAGAGATAGATCAGAAACTGTGCAGCCATATGGCCTAACAGTCCTACGAATCTGAGCGAGCTGCGTGATGCCGTGCGCTGCCCGCACAATTAAGCGTCGCAGTTCCTCAACATCCGACATCATGGATGGCTCCACGCCCCTCTCGAGTCGAGCCAAGAGCTGCTGAATCCCGACCTCTGCAGAGCTCAATTCTAACGATACAACCTCCATGGCCTGTGCAATCCAAGGGAACGTCGATGATTGGGAGCTCGCGGCGTGAGGGGCCAGCAGAGCTTGTTTCCGCGCCAAGCTCGGGCGGAACCCCAAATCGACCTGATCCCTCGGCGAATCCGCGGTCGGAACCTTGGTAACACTTCCAATCTCACGCGAGATGCGCAAGACTACAACATCGTGCGGGTTGGAGAGGCGCAACCATGGCCATAAAAAACTCTCGACCCTCAGCCGATAGCGTTCGGATTGAGAACCGAAGGCAATCTCTTCACCAATTCCCAATGGCCTCGACGGAATTATTGTTTCGTCGTCGCACGTTCGCACCCAGACCGGCACGTGGTCATCAACTATAGAGCCTATGACGAGTTCAATGCGGCCAGCCGCTCCCGGAAGGTAGTCGCAACTTTCGGCTTCTATCGCAAATACGAGGCCGCTCTCTGGCAATGGCTCGCCGGTCGCGATCCATGCGTCCAATTGACCTCGACACCTTCCAAGCTGCCTTGACGATTCGAGAATTGTATCGCGTGCCTGAACTAGGGACCGACTTCCCATGGCTCCCTTCGCCGAATCAATTAAATCCAGAGTGCTGCGCAAGTCGGTGCCCAGATCCAGCAGCGCCGGATTCGTCTGACCGGGAATTTGCATCTTCTTGTCCTCCCACTCGTCCTGAGCGGCAATCGAAACAATGCCGCCTGTCGTTGCCCTCGCGGCAGCTTGGGAACATGCACAAGCCAGGTTCGAGGTCGGAAGGAGCAGGAGCGCAAATGTCAAGTATCTCATTGCCACAGTATCTGAAGTAAGTAGCGGGCCGCGGTTCATGATCCGATGTAGGACTTGAATGAGGACAGGATTGCCTCCTGGGCTCGAATGTACACGAACGTGGCATCACCGTCTCCACGCAGCCCAACTCATCGGGGATCCGCTCCATCTTTATTGCGGCGACACCGAAATCCGATCCCGACGTCGTCGCCTTGCGCGCCGTTTGCAGCTCTAACACGCCGTATGAGGCCGCGGCTAAAGTTGTCCGACCTGCGCACGAGACTTATTCGCGATTTCTTAGCCTGAACTTCGGTTCCGATCAGCTCGTCGCTGGCGTTGCGTGTGCCGAGCATCTAGCCGGTCGGCGATCGCGATGTGAGGAGATTCAGGACATCCGACGTTGAGCGCACCACAGAGTGCGAACATCATCCGATCTGCTCCGCCGGCCATGATCCTGTTCGGTCCCTTGTCGTCAGTCGTTAGAGCGGCAGATTCGGATTCCAGTTTCCAATGGCCCACCTAGCCCTCGCGGCTGGGCGACTGGCTCGGATATGACCCTTCGAGCCCGTCTCGTTCCCAAGAGCAGGTTCATGATTCCGTACCAGATCGCCCTAAGCACCACAGATGGGAGAATCCTCGCGGCACGAGGCGGCGATGGAGAGACGCTGACTGCAACTAATACCGTTGGCGTCGGTCCTTGGGAGATCTTTCGGCTCTTCAATCGCTCGCGACCCGGCCACACCCCGCAGCACGTCGACAAAGTCGTGCTCCAGTCAAATAGTGGTCATTTCGTCTCGGTTGCGGAAAGCGACGGGGACCTAAGCGCTACTCTCAGCTGGATAGAGAGCGCGGCGATCTTCACACTTCGACGAATGCGCGGTAGAGGCCGAGTCGAGACCGGCGATCAGGTTGCACTTCAGGCCGCGAATCTCCGCTATGTGAGCGCATCGGGACGCGGCGAGGGCACCGTCCGTGCAACGGCTGAACGCATCGGCACGGATGAGACGCTTATCATTCGGATGTACAGCCCTCAGCTCATTCGGCTTCGTGCACCATCCGGACGGTTCATTACGCCGGAAGATGGCGGCGGTCGCGAGGTGGTGGCAGATCGCACAGTTACCGGACTCTGGGAGACAGTGTCCCTTACCAATCTCAGTCGACATGATGGACAGATTCGGAGCGGCGACTCGATTGCATTGCAGGCATGGAATGGCAATTACATTCGCACGGCGACGTCCGGCACCATCGAGGCGCGTGCGAATCACATGACTCGATCTGCCCAATTCAGGATCGGAAGTGTCGATCCGCCCACTGGGCAGATCACCCATGGATCCCGCGTCACGCTTCAATCCATGGAGACGTTGCGATTCATCGTGGAGCGAGGCGGAACTCTCGCCGCCGAGGGTGCGATCCATAGCGCGGCGTCTCACTTTCAACTTGAATTCGCGGCACGGTCCGGAATCGAAAGCGGATGGCTCTCTGACGGCAGTGCGCTAAGGGAAAGGCCTCTTGCCGCCCCTGCGACTCCCACAGTTGGGATAAAGCGGATTTTTGTGATACATATTCACAGCGAAAGCCAGCCGCCGCTTACCGCAAGCAACTTACAGATCGAAGAAGCCCTCTTCGGAACTCGTCCAAGCTTGGCTGATTGGGTCCGCACGATGTCGAACGGTCTGTTGGAGGTTCGGAGCGCAGGTGTCTTTGGTCCGATCCGAGTCCCTCCCGGAGATATTCCGCTCAGCGAAGTGCTCGCTGCCGCGGAATCACAGGGAGTCCCGCTCGCGTCGCTCGCAACCCGCGGAGTGATCGACGGACGAGAGATCGGCTTGCTCCGACTCGGTGTTGGAAATGGCGGACAGATGGGACACTTCGATGAGACCACTCCCCGAGGGATCCGCTACATCGGGCCGAGCGCCGGCGTCGGCGTGTCGCCAGACATTGATGAGCGCGCCCGCATGGTGATTGGCCACGAGGCGTCACACATGTACCTCGATGTAATAGATCGTTATCACCTTCCGAGACCCGTGCGCGGAGACGTGATCGCGACGAGCGAATCTCCGTCGGCAAGGGAGACGTTTATTATTCAACGGGTTGACGGAAACGGCGATGTCCGAAGCGGAGACCGAGTTCGACTCAAGCTACTGGCCGATCCCCTTCGAACATGGGCAGCACCGAGCAGCCCTCCGCAAGTAGTGACTACTAAGCCAGCGGACACTACTGACGAGAGCGTGTTCATCATCGAGTGCGCCGCTGGGCGGGTCTCGAATAACGCAACCATTTATCTTCGCACCGCTGCTGGAAGATATGTCACGTCGGAGTATGGCGGGGCCAGCGTCATGACCGCAAATCGCACCGCCCGTGGCGACTGGGAAGCATTCAAAATCCGGCAACCTCACGGCGCGGACGCAATCCGTTCCGGCCATGAGATTGCATTGAAAACGAAGCTCGGGTTCTGGGTTTGTGCGGAACCGGGTGCAGGTGACGACATTGCCAGGCTCGAACCGCACGAGATGAGCGCGTGGCACCGATGGACCAATTCGAGCTCCGCTCAAGGCGGGGGATTCGACAATGCAACATCCAACTACGAGTCGGTGATGCTGTCCGTTTTCGATCGAATTCGCCTCGGGTGGGTCAAGCCCAAGTACGTTACTCCGACCCAGAGGGGCAGCTATCTCATAAGACCCTTCCTGAATAGCCGAGATGCGATCATACTTTTCGATCCCTTACATCCGGCAGAGTGGTACACGGTCGAGAATCGTCAGTACACCGAGGGTATCGATGAAGTGCCATCGAATGGGATTGTGGTTTCCTGGATCAACGAGGATCGGGGCTACTGGCAATGGTGGTTCAGTAGCAGAAGGGATACACACGCATTCGATGCGAAGGCCCGCTATCCGGTCGTTATTTCCGCAATGGCAGCTCATGTGCCACCGAACCCACTTGCGGCTCCCATCATTCTTGCTCATGAGTGGCTCTATAAGAGGAACCACCCCAACGCCGCTTTTACAAATCAAGAGCTAGTACTTCCACGAGGTAATGGCGACCCATCCAGATTCCATGTCTCTTTCCATCCTGCGGATGATCGAAATATTGCTATCTGCGTAAGATAGCCAAGTCGCCGGCGATCCTTATTTGTCACTAGTCTTCTCGGAGAAGAGACTGAAAGATAGAAATCTCACGGGAGTACGCTGCAGAACAGGTCGTCCATCGAGCGCGCTTGCCTCGCGTGCCCGATGGGCGACGAGGAACATTCGGACTCTTGAACTTTGCACCTTCATTGCTGATCGCGGTCAGAGCGGGGAACTCTGGTGGAGCCCAATAAAAGGAAGGCTGCAGCATGTCAATTCGATGGGTCTCGGTGGCACACCATTAGCCGCAATACCCCGCAGCGCTCCACTGAGAGCGTCTTCCTCAAGGCACAGCCCCACAGGACACCGGACGACGGCCCCAAGGGGGCCGTCATCGCAATGCGGCTGTATCTCGCGGCTCCATATCGGTGCGCGCGGCACCACCGCAGGGGCAATTGTGCGGAGGAGAAGTTCCCCTTCCCCGAGACATTCCATGTTCCTAACTCCCTCCCACGCCGTGCGGTACGGCGCAGCCGCATCGCTCCTACTCATTCCGCTGGCTGGATGCCGCGAGAAGCGCACAGGCCATCAGTTCGCAGGCTCCGCAGCCACGTCTGAAATCACAGGTACAATCACGTACCCAGGCGGAGATATTACGGTCAACAAAACGAAGCATGTGCTATACGGCATGTCGGTAGTCGCTGACGAAGGCACCGTGGATCTGGGTGAGGCGGTTCAAGTTCGCATCCGTCCCGAACTGTTGCCCCCAGGGCCAATTCCGTCGGGCGCCGTGCAGGCTAGCCGCATCGCTCGCATCATTAAGAACAACGCCTTCGACTTCCTGCACCCGCTCTCGATCACACTTCCCTATGATCCGAGCGTTCTCCAGGTGGGCGACGAGCCGACACCCTTCGTATGGGATCCGGCCACGAGTCACTACATCCCGCTCGCCGCGCAGTCGATCGACAAGACCGCCAATACAATTACGTTCTCAACTGTTCACTTTGGTTACTTTGTCCTTCTTGGAGTGCCCGGGCTCGGGACCGCCCCGTCGGACGCCGACACAGGGTTCCGCGGACCGGTCGACGGATTCTTCCATCCCAATTTCGGGAACTACGTTCTGCCGGGAGCCTCCTCGCTCGGAATGGCGAGCTACGCGAGCTGGTATTTCGCGGCGAAGAAGGTGCCGACCTCCATCAACCTCTTCGACAAGTACCGTCAGGGAGATCCCGGCGTGTTCCAAGATGACACGACGGCGCGGGAGCTGATCGGGCGCATTTTTGCTGCTTCTCGAAACATCTGGGAGAAGCGAGTGACGCTTGGCGACTCGACGATGACGGATGCGCAGACGGGACTTCAACTCTTGACTGCGCTCAAGCTCTCCACAATGCCGCCGCTGCTGCGGTTCTCCGGATTGGGCGGCGGCGGCGCGCCGTTCAGCCAGACGGTGCTCGTGCACGACTTCGATGCGTCTGCCGGTGAGTTCCACATCTACGACCCGAACTTCCCGGGTGAGATCGCGGCGCTCTCCTGGTCGCTGACGAGCGGATTTACCACTTATACGAAGGCCGCCGCCTACCCCGGAGCGATCACCAAGTACGCGATCGAGGCCTGCTCGTCGGTGCTCGACTCCTCTCGCTTCGAAGATTACTTCACCGCTGCTGATACAAACTGGACCGACTCGCGGCTTGTGACGGTGAATCTCACCGCGCCCGTTCCCGACGCGAGCGGAGTGGCATTCATCATCGACCCGGATCCCGTGAATGTGCAGGGCAGCTGCAGCGGAGGTCTTTATCCCGCAACACGCTTCGTCTACTACATCAACGGCGGTATGAAGTGGGTCGACACGATGGATCCGGCGAGCTACTCGAAGTCGATTCCGAACGGCAGTTTTCCGAATCCGAGCAACAGCCTGATCATGCTCTGGACCGACAATCCCAGGAATGAGTGGAACGCATGGGCAGGCTTCCGCTCGTTCACGATGAAGCGTCCGGGACAGAATTTCTTCGTGAACCTCGGATTTGAGACGGGCGACTTCACCGGCTGGTCGCACGAGACTCACACTTGGTACAACACTACTCCGGGTTCCTTCCTCCCGGAGAAAAGTGCCATCGTAGGGGCCGGCTTCGACCCCATCGCGAGCACTCTTGCGTTCCCGTATGCCGGAAGCCAAGCCTGCCGCATCAATAATGAGGACAACAGCGAGCACATCAGCACCGTCTCTCAATCCGCGGTGGTTCCGAGTGTGCCCAACCCGCAGCTTCAGTTCTACTGGGCAGCTATTCTTGAGGATCCGTCGCACTCCCCGTGGGAACAGCCGTATGTGGATATCGTGGTGAGCGACGATACGGCCGGCGTTCAGCTGTATCAGAGGCACTTCTATGCCAATGATCCGCTGTACTCGGGCTGGCAGCCGTTCTTCGGCGGTTCGTGGAAGGCGATTCCGTGGCAGATCGCCATTGTGGACGTCTCGGGCACTCAGGGACACACACTCACGATCCGAGTGACCGCTGCCGACTGCTCTCTCGGTGGCCATGGCGGCTACGCCTACCTCGACGGAGAGGAATGAAAGCCCCGGCCGCGGCCGAGTCTCGCGCGCCGCGGCTGCGAGTGCTGCGGCCCCGCCTCCGAGAATGCGTTGCGAAGGCGGGGCCGTTTGTTACGTTATATGCCCCAACGCGTTGCGGTTCGGGGCGGCCCCGTAGGTCCGGCTTGCAACCGGCGATTGCTCGCTCTTGGTTCTGAGACAGATTGGAGAACGTTCATGCGTCCGTTTCACTCCTCGCGGCTCACCGCGCAGATTCTTGGGATCTCGACACTCACATCGATCGGAGTGGCACAGAGCACTCCGACATTCGGTCCGCCGCAGATGGTCAGCGTCGGATTCGACACAAGTATGCTCGCAGATCTCAATCAAGATGGCCGGCTTGACCTTCTGGCCTGGAACGGATGCCAACTCGCCACGGGAACCGGCACGTTCGGGCCGACGTTGCCCTTCGCAGCCGGAATGAGCCTACTCCAGGTCGGCGATATCAATCGCGACGGGAAGATCGACCTCGTGGGTCACTCGAGCTCTTCGAGCATTAGCGGCACCTTCGACGCCCTTCTGGGCGACGGCACAGGGCAGTTCACATCTCTCGGCGAAGTCGCCCGCGTGACCTGGACGCCAAAATTCGCCGACCTCTCCGAATTCAATTCTGATGGGAAGCTCGATCTCTTGATCTCATCGTACAGGCCGATCTCCTGGCATTCGATGGACGATGCCCACGATTGGATATTTGTGGGAGATGGCCAAGGAGCATTTGTGCTCGCGTCGAGCCCCTCGGTCAACAGCCTCATCGAGGATGTGGGCGACTTCAACGGAGACGGCCGACTTGATTGGAGCGCAGCATGGTGGAATCTCGATTTTGTTCATCTGAGATTCGGCAATGGCGCGGGCGGCTCCTCGGGCGACACGTCGTTCTATGCGGGACAGTATGGCGCTACTCATGTCGTGATCGCGGACCTCGACTCCGATGGACTCGGAGACCTTACAACCGCCTATCACGACATCTTCTCGCAGCCCGATCCACCGGCAGTATCTGTCATCTCAAATGCTGGAGCGCTTCAGCTTTGGAACTCTCCTGTGCTTACTGGGATTGTCAAAGTCGCGGATCTCAACGGCGACGGTCGTCCGGAAATCCTGATAGGTTTCCAATCCGATGTCACGCTGATGCAGCTCGTGAACTTGGGGAGTCTAACTTTCTCTTCCCTCCTCATGCTCGAGACAACGGATCATATCACCCCCGTGGACGTCGCCGATTTCTCGGGAGACGGCCGTCCCGATCTCGTTCTCTCTTATTATTACCCGACAAGCGGCACCGCGTTCCGAGCCAACACGCTCGCACCATCTCTTCCCTGGGTTCCCTCGATTCGAAGCATCGAGCCATGGGGATCGGCCATCGCCGCACCAACTACCCCAGAGATCCGCTTTCGAGCGACGGGACTCTCCGCACTGAGCCATGTTCAAGTCGGTACACGAACGTACGGACCAGGGCAGTTCCAGCTGAGCGCTGACGGAAACACGATGACTTTATCCATGGCCCCTCCGCCTGCGACCGCCGCGCTCACGAGTGTTACGCTCTCGACCGCGGCGGGATCGAGCGCCCACGTAAATTATCCGCTGCGGCTTCCCGACACGCAGGCATTACTCATCGACCCGCCTCAGTCGCAGAGCGGCCAGCCTGCAGTGATCTACTTTGCGGGACCGCGACCAGGCAACCTCATCCTGCCCGTGGCGAGCGCGTGCCTCCAGCCGCTCGCTCTGGGACCTTATGTGACCTTCGACATCGGCGGCTGCGGCGACCTTCAGATTCTCACCTCTCCTCCTCCATTCGACGCCTCGGGGCTCGCGCAGTTGCCGGTCACCGTTCCTGCCTCGCTTCATGGCACGATCCACGTGCAATTCTGTGATGTCGACATCGCGGACCTTCTCGCTAACAACCTGCCGCTCGCGAAAAGCCCGATATTGACTCTCAATATTCCATAAGAGAGGCAGTTTCATACGTCATTCGAGGTGCGCGCGGATCTCATCGCGATCGCAGTGTCAGCACGGCATGCAGGAACGAGCCTCGTATTCGAAGAGGCCTCGGCGCTTGTCGCCGGCAGCGCCTTGAGCAGGTTGCTGAAAAGCCGCTTTCGAACGATTCGAGGCTCGTTTCTCGCGAGATCGAGGAGAGACGCGTGAGGCGCGGCCAAAGTGTTCCGTCGATCGCGGCTCGACGATGCGATCGCGAAAAAGCCGGGCTCGCAGCTTGGATGACTCTTACCGCGGGCAGCTCGAGGCTCGGTAGCATGGCTGAATGAGCGCCCAGCCCAGCCCCGCCCAGATTCTCGGCACCGCTTTCTCCTTCTGGTCCTCGAAGGTTCTGCTGACCGCCGTCGAGTTCCAGCTCTTCACCAAACTCGGGTCGCGACGGCTCACCGGCGCCGAGCTCGGCCGCGAACTCCAGCTCCACCCGCGTGCGATCGCCGATTTCTTCGATGCGCTTGTTGCACTTGGATTCCTCGGCCGCGACGGCAACGGCCCACATGCCGTGTATTTCAACACTCCGGAGGGCGCGCATTTTCTAGACGCGTCGAGCCCGCGCTACGTCGGCGGCATTCTGGTGATGCTGAACGCACGCCTGTTCCGCTTCTGGAACGACCTTCCCGATGCACTCCGAACCGGGAAACCACAAAACGAGTCCAAGCATGGGCAGAAGAGTCTCTTCGAGCAGCTCTATGCCGAGCTGCCGAAGCTCGAACAGTTCCTCGGGGCCATGACGGGGATTTCGAGAATCAACTTCGAAACCTTCGCCGAGCGGTTTGATTTCAAGCGCTACAAGACGCTCTGCGACGTCGGCGGTGCGACCGGATTATTGTGCATCGAGGCAGCAAAGCGCCACCCGCACCTGCAGTGCATCTCCTTTGATCTGCCGCCGGTGGAGCCGGTCGCCCAACGCCATATCCGGGAAGCCGGCCTCTCGGCGCGCGTGAGCACCGCCAAAGGCGACTTCTTCCGCGACCCGCTTCCCCGCGCTGACGTGATCACGATGGGGATGATCCTTCACGATTGGAACCTCGAAAAGAAGAAGCATCTTATCCGATCGGCCTACGATGCGCTCCCCGATGGCGGAGCGCTCGTCGCGATCGAGGCGCTGATCGATGACGAGCGGCGCACAAATGCGTTCGGATTATTGATGTCCCTGAACATGCTTATCGAGTTCGGCGACGCTTTCGATTTCAGCGGCGCCGACTTCCGCGGCTGGTGTTCGGAAGCCGGCTTCCGGCGCTTCGAGGTGATCCACCTGCAGGGGGCGCACAGCGCGGCCGTCGCGTACAAGTAGCGACCGAGTCTCCGGAAACCGCCCAAGAACGGCGCGCGCTCGGGAGGCACTCCCTTTCTCCGTGCTGATGATGCTCGCGGCGCACGTCGCCTTCCTCGACGCTGCTCTTGCTCTCGATGTCCAGGCCCCCGCCGTTCAGAAGCCGCGGACCAGGCGCTCCATGCCGACGGCCGGCGCGACACGATCACCAATGCGCGCCAAGATAGCCAGCGTCGGTGAACCGCGGAGGTCGATGGGCGCCGCATTCCGCTGGCCAGCGGAGAAATTGTAGCAATCATCGACGGTGACGGGAAGTCGCCGTGGATTGTGCCGAAGCTGTCGGACGCGGCGGCGAGGACGCCATCCTGGAAAGTCACTCGTCGGCGAGCAGATGTCGTTCTGCCGCGTGCTCGCCAAGTTCGGCGGCGAGAAGGCCAAAGCGGCCCTCAGGCAGGCCGCATCGAGCTCAAAGCTCCGGGCGGTCCGTGCGGCCGCAAAAGCTGCCATGGAAGGCGCCTAGCCACGTCTAGCGCTGCGCGCGAGATTTCCGTCGAAGGGTGTGCACCAAGTTCGCGACACTTCGAGTCGCCATGCGAATCCCACGCGCACTTGCGGTCGGCCTCGGAGTCACCGTCCTCGTTCTCATCGCTGCGGAAGCGAGCCTCCTCCCCTTTTCTCTCGCCTCGTCGAGCATGATCGCGACGTCGAGCCGACTCGATTTCCAAGGCAGCAACGTCCCCGACTTGAGCAAGTGCACTCTGAACATTGAGATCTCCAGGGGGCTCTCGAAGTACGTTTATACAGTACACAGGGGAACTGCCGCCGAATCACTCTCCGTCGTTGTGAACGTCAAAGAAACTCAATCTGGAATCACGCTGCCATTCTTCCGATCGACCACCTGCGATTATTCGGCGGAGGTCAGGATTCCAAGTGAGAACCTTCAGGGTCACATCACGGGCTCAGTCAACGCGAGGTCCACGGGACTCATCTCACGTCGGGCCTTCCAGAAGAAAGTGGAAGGCCAAGTAAGCCGGCAAATCATTCAACAGCTGCAACGCAGCTAATCCGTCCAATCCCGCAGAGCCGCAAAACACCGCCGGCTCGCGGCCCAAAGGGCGCGCGAGCCGGCTGGGGTCCGGAGCTGGAGGCCTGCCGCAGGCTGACCTCCAACAACTCCGGATTCGCGAAGAGCTTACTTGCCGCCCTTCTTCATCGTGTAGTAGCCCCAGCTCGTGCGCTTGAAGCGCGAGTCCATGCTGAGGCGCATGCCCACGATGCGGACGAACGAGGGGCTCGACGTCTGGTAGCCGGCCTTCTTCGCCGCGTCCGCAACCTCCGTGACGCGCATCGGCGACTTGCGGGCCGAGAGAATCTTCGCCATGACGCTGACGAGATCCTCGCCCTTCGGGCGACGGCCCTGGCCGAGGCCCTTCTTGGTGGTCTTCTTCGCGGACTTCGAGGTACGAGCCATCAGGATTGCTCCGTGTGGATTTGAGGTGAGAGACTCTGGAGCGGCGCTCCAGAAGAGAGATGAAAGTGCAGGAATCAAGCGAGAAGTTCGATCGCGCTCGCCGCTCCTCGACGGATTCGTGCGGTGCACGCCCCGTCGAATGCTTTGGCGCCGATCTCCCTTCGGGTTGCTTCATGCATCTGGAAGCAACGCCGTTCGCACAATTCCTAGGGGTAATCTGTAGAGTTGCGACCCCAAATACAACTCCAGAATTCTTTTTTCGATAAGGTCCGAGAGGGGGCCTTCGACATATAGCCGCCTCCAGTATGAGGCCGCAATTCGGATCGGTGATGGACGTACAGAAACTTGCTTGGCTCGGGCTGGAAGTGAAACCGGCACTCTTTGAACAGTTTTCTCTCGAGGGAAAGGTCCAATTTCCGCACCCCTCAGATCGAGGCCGCTGAGCTCGTCGGTAACGAGACTCCAATCTCACCGATCGGAGAGAGGCCGACGGCGACTCCCCACATCCAGGGCCCCTATCCCCCTCTCACGGCCGGAGAACAACTCGGCGCTGCTTGCAAGCCAACCCCGCACATTCCGTCCCGCGGAGAGGTGGCGCCAACGATCTGAAAGTCACCCCACAACTTCGAAGGGTCTGTAACCTCCTGCAATGGTCGCGCCTCCGAAACGCGTGCATTCCTCGCTCCGAGAAGCGGCCTTCGTTCGGCTGCCGGCGCTCGTGCTCCTTGCCGCGGTCGTTGCCTGGGGCGTGAGCGCATGCGGAAATTCCAAGCATTCCGCCAGCTCCGCGCCCGCGCCGCTCGCTTCCGAGCAGCCGCTTGCTTCTCACAATCCAACGGATGGTTCGCCCGTGGTCCGAGTCAGCGTGTTCAATGCATCTGGAAAGCTCACAGAGATCGACAGCCCGCGCGTAGTCAAGTCCGACGCCGAGTGGAAAAAGCTCTTGACGCCTGAGCAATATGCGATTGCCCGCGGTAAGGGCACGGAGCGCCCGTTTTGCGGCACTCTGCTCAAGAATCACCTCGAAGGGGTCTACAGCTGCGTCTGCTGTAAGCTTCCCCTGTTCTCCTCCGACTCAAAATTCGATTCCGGCACCGGCTGGCCTTCCTTCTTTCGAGCGATCGCCCGCGGAAACGTTGCGGAGCACGAGGACCGCAGCTACGGCATGGTGCGGACGGAGATTCTGTGTGCGCGATGCGATGGACACCTCGGGCACGTGTTCGAGGACGGGCCGCCCCCGACGGGGCTCCGCTATTGCCTGAACTCCGAATCGCTGATCTTCACGAAATCCGAGGATGTCACCAAGCTCGCCGAGGAGATTCCCGCGTCGTCGCCAGCGTCCAGGAGTTCGGAGGGGCGTGCTGTGTTCGCGGGCGGCTGTTTCTGGTGCGTGGAGGCCGTGTTCGAGGAACTCGAGGGCGTGAAAGAAGTAATCTCGGGCTACGCCGGCGGCGCACCCGAGACCGCAAATTACAAGGCGGTCTGCTCGGGAACGACGGGACACGCCGAAGCCGTCGAGATCCGCTACGACCCGACGAAGATCTCCTTTGAGGACTTGTTGCGGGTTCATTTCGCGACCCACGACCCGACGACGCTCAATCGCCAAGGGGCCGATGAGGGCACTCAATACAGAAGCGCCATCTTCTACGCCAATGAAGAGCAGCGCCGAGTAGCGGAGGCCTTTATTCAAGACCTTACTGATGCGAAGGCGTTCTCCCGCCCGATCGTTACGACGCTGGAGGCACTCCCCGAAGGAGGTTTCTACGAGGCGGAGACCTATCACCAGGGGTTTGTGTGCAACAACCCAAACCAGGGCTACGTGCGAGCCGTGGCGCTGCCGAAGGTCGAGAAGGTCCGCAAGGCATTCAAGGAAAAGCTGAAGAAGGAATCTCCGCTCGGGCGTTGAGGCTCGAGCGTCACCCTTGCACCGCAGAACCACCGGCTCAGAGCGCTCGCCGAGTCCAGAAACGACAGAAGCTGCAAGGCGGATCGGTCCACGCCCTGCAGCTTCGCGTCGACGAATCGCGCTTACAGCTTCGCCGGCGCAGAGAGCGCCTTCGCCACGGCCTTGCCCAGAGCCGGCCCGCGGAGTCCCTTGCGGATGATCTTGCCGTTGCGATCCAACAAATAGGTCGCCGGAATGCTCTGGATTCCATACGCCACGGCCACCTCGTTCTTCCAGAACTTGCCGTCGTAATACTGGGGCCATGTCATGCCCTTGGCGGCCATGGTGTCCTTGAGCTTCTGCTCGTCCTCGGCGCGATCGAGGCTGATCCCAACGATCTCGAATCCCTTGTCGTGGTATTTCTTGTAAGTCGCGAGCACGTTGGGGAGCTCCGCCATGCAGGGGCCGCACCAAGTCGCCCAGAAGTCAATTAAGACGACCTTACCTTTCATCGACTCCAGGCTGAGAGGCTTCCCGTCGAGCCCCTTGACATGAATCGGCGTCGGATCTGTCCCGATGATGTCGAAGTCTTCCTTCATGCCGTCCAGATACTGTTTCAGTCCGGGATCCTTGTATTTCTCGGCGCACTCATCGAGCGCCTTCTTGGCCCCGTCCACATCTCCACCGGTCGCGAGTGCATCCGCCAGCTCCGTCGTCGCCTCGACAGCGAGATTGATGTTCTTCCCTGCGGCTTCGATCGCCGCTTTGTAAGCATCTTTCGCGGCAGCTTCCTTGCCCGTGATGTTCGAGAGGCACCGGGCTTTCGTCAGCATAATGGACGGCGCTCCCGCATCCGCCTTGAAGTCCGCCAGGAACCTCTCGGAGTGGGCGAGAGCCTTCTCCCACTTCTCCAGCTCAAACCCAAGCTCGGCCGCCGCCGAGAGCGCCCCCTTCTTGTCGCTCGGGGGCGTCTTGGCGGCGAGATAGGCCTCGATCGCCGCAAAGCGCTTCTCGCGCAGCTCCTTCTGTGCCTTTTGCTCCTGCTCGTCAAAGGAGCTCATGAGGTCGTTGAAGGTCTGGGGCGCGGGGGCCGGTTTCTTGGCATCCTTGGCGCCCGCTTGAGGCGCGAGCAGGAGAGAGGTGAGGCAGATCGCGGTGGCGGTAATCATGGATCGAGATGCTCCATCGTCAGAGAGAAGCGAATGACGCGGCAATTGTCGCGCGCCGAGGATCCAAAGTCAGCGGTCGCCGCGCAGCTTCTCCAGTTGCTCAAGCAGCAGCTTCACGCCTTGAGGCGCGCTGCCAGGCTCGCTCCAGGGCTTACGAAGGCGCGCGAGCAGGGCCTCCAGCGCCGCCTGCCGCCCCGTCTTGGCGAGCTCCTGGGCGCCTTGGTGGAGGTTCCAGGCGAGCCAGGCCGAATCGGGGTCAGCAGCGAGCCCGTCCGCCATCCAATCGAGCCCACCGACCAGATCCCCTTCATGGACGGCGAGCATCCTGCCTCGGAAGAAACTGCCAATCCCGCGGTGGGCTGCGCGTGTGCGCTCGGCCAACGTGCGCTCATAGAACGCCAGGAGCTCCGCGGGTGGAGCCTCCTCGCGAATCGAGAGGACTGCTTCGAGCGAAGCCCTCGCCGTGGCCGCCTCACCGAGCGCAGCTGCGGTGGTGGACCGAAATTCGAGGATCGGCCTTTCGCGCGTCTCAATCGGCGCGCCGTGGGCCCAGCTGCGAAGCGTTGCGTGCCCGGCAACCCAAGACGCCGCGACCTCCGTCGGATCGGAGAGCCCGGCCTCTGAGGCAGCGCGCGACGCTGGGCGCGGCGCGGCGAGGCTCCATGGACGGCGCGCCCCAGCGAGCGCGATCACCGGCTGCTCGACATTATAATAAAGCCACCAAGCGCTCACGCAGTCGAAGACATCACAGAAAGTCGCCGTAACGATTCGCAGCTCCTCGGGCCCAAGCTGATAGAGCGGAAGCCACTGGCAAACCATACCGCCGTCTGCGAGGCGCGCGCGCATCGCCTCAAACATCTCGCGCGACAGAGCGCCGCCCTCCGCCGCTCTCCAGGGAACATATAGATCTCCAACAATTACGTCGAAGGGCTCCCCTTCGCGCCGGAGGTGATGCCTTCCATCCTGTAAGAAAAGGCGGGCGCCGCCGCGGGCGAGCTTCGCGCTGAGTCCGTAGCTTGATCGGTCAAAGAGCGGAACCAGCCCCGCGATCTCGGGGACGAGCTCCGCGATCTCGAGGTCGCGAATCCCGTGCTCGGCCGCAGCTCCGGCGGTGCTGCCCGTTCCCAATCCAACAAAAAGAGCCCGGCGCGGGGAAGGATGCAATAAAAAAGGGAACACACCCTGGCGGTGCTGCGCGAACTCTGTCCGGGTCGCGCCGAGCCGATACGCATTGCCGAGCTTCAGCACGCGATGCCCTTCCGACTCCACGACGGCAACGCTCGACTGAATCCCCTCGCGGTAGGCAATGACGCGCTCGGCCGACCCCATCGCTCCGGGGCGGATGCCCATCGGCGCCACCCACGCCACCGCCGCGGCAACCGCACAGCCGATCCGGACGACGCGGCTGCCACTCTGGACTATGAAGGCCGCGGTCGCGAACAGCGCCCATGCGGCGATCACTAGAGCGCCTCCGATCTCGAGCGACGGGAAGATCACGAATACCGCCAGGATGGGCGCCGCCGTCGTCCCGGCCGTGTTCCACAGATAGACCGAGCCCAGAGCGCGCGCGGCGCCCGCACGCCGAAGGCGCTGCTCCTCGAGCGCCGTGAGCAGAGGAAACGCCGCGCCGAATGCCAGCATGGGGATCGCGAGGAGACCGAAGGAGATCGCCACTTGAAGGGCGGGCGAAAGCAGGCGCGAAGCCCCAAGACGCCCCGACTCCACTGCGATTCCCAATCCATACAGCCCGACGCCCGAGGAAGTGATCCCAAGACCAGCGATCAGAATTGCCAAGGACAGTATCGGGCTTGGATCCGGCCTCCGCGCGAGCACGCCCCTCGCCACCAACGCCCCCGCCGCGGTGCACGCCAGATAAGTACAGAGAATCCAACAGAACCCGTAAACCGTCCCCTGAAAGTAGGATCCGAGGACACGAGTCGCCGCGATCTCGAGGACAATCGATGCGAACCCGGTGGCGAGAGCCGCCACGCACCAGGGAGAAAGCTCACTTTTCAAGGGTCTCGCCAGCTCCGGTGAGGCGGCTGGTGTTAGCGGGCTCGACGTTCCTGCTGCAATGATTGCGGCAACAAGATTCGCAGCGGCCGCCGCCGCAGCCGCACCCGAAAGTCCGACGAGCGGCACGAGCGAGAGAGTCGAAAGCGGCGCCCCAAGAGCGGCTCCAAAAGTATTGACTCCATACAAGATACTCACTTTTCGAGCCGTCTCGTCCACCCCTCGAATCACCGCCGAGGCCAGCAGCGGGAGCGTGGCTCCCATGGCGAGCGCAGCAGGGCCGACGAGCGCGAGGGCGAGGGCGGCGCGGGCCGCGAGCCCCACGGGCCCTGCTCCGAGAGGCCCAAGCCATTGCGAAGAGTGAGCTTCGAGCCACCGCGCAAGCGCGGGGAGCCCGAGCGCATGGGCGGCGCAGAGAAGCTCCGCCCCCGCGAACCATCGAAGCGGCGCCCGCAGCCGATCGGCAACGCGCCCTGTGATGAATGCCCCAAGTCCGATGCCCAAGAAAAACGCCGACAATACGAACGGTACCGCGTACGGCGCATCGCCCAGGATGTCTCCGAGACGGCGAATCCAAATCATCTCCGCGACAGTCGCCGCGGCGCCGGAGAGAAGCGCGGAGAATAGGAGCGCCCGCACGCGCGTCTGCCAGGCGACGGTCTAGGCCGGCTTCTGAACGAAGCTCAACAATCGTGCGAGATCATCGCGCATGCGGTCGCGCGGAACGATGGCGTCGATCTGTCCCTTCTCCAGCAGAAACTCCGCTCGCTGGAATCCCTTCGGCAAATCCTGCTTCAGCGTTGTCGAGATGACGCGCGGCCCCGCGAACCCGATGAGCGCCCCGGGCTCCGCAATGAGCACATCACAGGTGGACGCAAACGACGCCGTAACACCACCCGTCGTCGGATTGGTCATCACAGAGATGGAGAAGCCGCCATTGCGCTGAAGCCGCGAGAGAGCGCCGCAGGTCTTCGCCATCTGCATCAAGCTCACCGCGCCTTCGTGCATGCGAGCGCCGCCGCTCGAGGTGAAAAAGATCACAGGGCGCTTCGTCTCGAGAGCCACCTCGCAGCAGCGCGCCACCTTCTCACCCACGACTTCACCCATGGAGCCACCGAGGAACGAGAAGTCGAGGACGCCGAGCACGACGGGGTGCCCCTTCACAGTTCCGGTGCCGGCGATCACGGCCTCCGCTTGGCCCGACTTGCGCTGCGCCGAGTGGATCTTTTCCGGGTAGGGCAGCTGATCGACGAACTTGAGCCGATCGACCGGCGAGAGGTCTGCAAACAACTCCTCAAAAGTGCCCGGGTCCATCGTGATCTCCACCCGCTCGCGTCCGGGGAGCGTAAAGTGAAAACCACAATTCGGACAGACGCGCTGCCGCGACTCGAGCTCCTTGCGGAAGATCATCTGTCGGCACGATTCGCACTTGAGCCACAGGCCGCCCGGCATCTCGCGCTTCTTTCCCGCGAGGCGGCTCAGCTCCGGATCGTCTTCAGGTTTGCGTTCGTTGGCAGTCATCGCGTGCCGGCCACCGGGGGTTGGAGGATGCCTTTCAAAAATGCAGTTTTCGTCGACTCTCGCAGGGCGCGAATCGTTGCGCCGAGATCCGCCGCCATAAACACAAACGTGCCGGCGATGAACACATTGGCGCC
The DNA here is from genome assembly GCA_016792805.1 of Planctomycetota bacterium. Lineage (GTDB taxonomy): Bacteria > Planctomycetota > UBA1135 > UBA1135 > JACQFD01 > JAEUHX01. The sequence continues at coordinate 40,187 of JAEUHX010000052.1, read as the reverse complement.
GGCTTCCGCGCACGCGACGGCGGTCTCCGAGTTGATTCCGCCGTCAACCTGCACGTCGCCGGTGAAGCCCGCCTGCCGAATCTCGTGAATCTTCGGCAACGCGCTCTCCATGAACTTCTGCCCGCCGAAGCCGGGGAATACGGTCATCACGAGCACCTGGTCGACCGATCGCAGCAGCGGGCGGATCAAAGAGAACGGAGTGTCGGGATTCAGAGAAACGCCCACCTTCTTTCCAAGATCACGAATCGCGTCCGCAACAATTCGTCCGTCGGAGGCGACTTCCGCGTGAAATGTGATCGCGTCGACGCCGGCTTCCGCGAACCATCGCGAAGCCGCGAGCGGATCCGTCACCATCAAGTGACAATCCAGCGTCGACTTCGTGCATCGGCGGACGGCCTTCGCCACGTCGGGCCCCATCGTGAGATTCGGCACAAAATGGCCGTCCATCACGTCAAGGTGCATGCCGTCGGCGCCGCCCTTTTCACAGCGCGCGACTTCCTCGCCGACGCGCGAGAAATCGCACGCCAACAGTGATGGATAGACGCGGATCGGGAGCACGGCTGGGCGTGAAAGTTACTTCTTTCGCAGGCAGGCCACGCCGGGAAGATCCTTGCCCTCGAGCAGCTCGAGCGACGCGCCGCCGCCCGTCGAGAGATGCGACACACGGTCGCCGAATCCGAGCTTCTGGATTGCCGCCACAGAATCGCCGCCCCCCACAAACGAAAAGGCGCCCGATTCGGCAACGGCGCGTGCGACGCCGCGGGTGCCGGCGGCGAACTTCTCGAATTCGAACACTCCCATAGGGCCATTCCACACGATGCGCTTTGCCCCGCCGATGACGCCCGAGAAGAGCTCGACGGTCTTCGGGCCAATATCGAGGCCCATCCAGCCTTCGGGAATATCCCCTTCGACGACGCGCGACTCCGCATTGGCGTCGAACGTCTGCGTGACGACGTGGTCCACGGGAAGCAACAATTCCGTGCCCTTGAACCGCGCCTTCGCCATGGCGTCCATGGCAATGTGCATATCGGCTTCCTCGAACCTCGAGGAGCCGATCTCCTGGCCGCTCGCCCGCAAGAACGCGTAGGCCATGGCGCCGCCGACGATCAGCGTCTGCACTTTTCCGACGAGATTCTCGACGACGGCGATCTTGTCGCTCACCTTCGACCCTCCGAGAATTGCCACAAAAGGCATCCCGGGGTCATTCATGAGCCGATCGAAGGCGTCGAGCTCCTTCTGCAGCAGCAATCCTGCAGCCGAAGGCAAGTGATCGGCCACGCCCGACACCGAGCAGTGCGCGCGGTGCGAGGATCCGAAGGCGTCGTTCACAAATGCCTGACCGAGCTTGGCGAGCGAGGCGGCGAAGGCCTTGTCGCCCTTCTCCTCCTCTTTGTGGAAGCGCACGTTCTCGAGGAGGAGCACTTGACCTTCGGTAAGCGCCGCCGCAGCGCCCTCAGCAGCAGCCCCCACGCAATCGTCAGCAAAGTTCACTTTTCTTCCGGGGAGCAGCTCTGAAAGCCGGCGGTGCACCGGCCGGAGCGACTGCGACGGATCGACTCCTTTGGGGCGCCCCAGGTGGCTCATCAGAACGAGCGACGCCCCACGATCCAGAAGCGCCTGGATCGTGGGGAGCGAGGCCGTGATGCGCGTGTCATCCGAGATGCTTCCGTCTTTCTCGAGCGGAACATTGAAATCGACGCGCACGAGAACGCGCTTGCCGCGAACGTCGATGTCCTGGAGCGTGCGAAAAGTCACGGCCGAATCCTTACAGTGCCATCCACTTCTTCATGAGGTCGAGGCAGCGATTGCTGTAACCCCACTCGTTGTCGTACCAGCCAACGACCTTCGCCATCGTGCCGCCGCTCACCATCGTTGACTTCGCGTCGATGATGCACGAGTGCGGATTCGTGATGATATCAGACGACACAATTTCATCTTCTGTGTACTCAAGAATGCCCTTGAGCGACTCCGCGCCCGCCTTCTTGAACGCGGCGTTGATCTCCTCGACCGTCGCGGCGCGCTTCAGCATCGCGGTGCAATCGGTCACCGATCCATCCGGCACCGGCACGCGCAGTGCAAAACCGTCGAGCTTGCCCTTGAGTTCGGGGATCACGTCGCCCACGACCTTCGCCGCGCCGGTGGTCGTCGGAATGATGTTCTGCGCCGCGGCGCGCGCCCTCCGGAGATCCTTGTGCTCGAGGTCGAGAATGCGCTGATCATTGGTGTAGGCGTGCACCGTCGTCATGAGCGCGCGCTCCACACCAAACGTATCGTTGAGCACCTTAATCATCGGCGCGAAGCAGTTGGTCGTGCACGATGCGTTCGAGACGACCGTCATCGCGCCCGTGAGCTTCGAATCGTTCACGCCCATGACGATCGTGGCGTCGGGCGGATCGTTCTTCTCGCCGGGGGCCGAGATCACCACTTTTTTCACCGAGCCGCGGATGTGCTTGGCGGCATCGGCTTTTTTGGTAAATCGCCCCGTCGACTCGAGCACGAGATCCACCTTCAGATCCGGCCAGCCGATCGCCGCCGGGTCTTTCTCGGCGAACACCTTCACACTCTTGCCGTTCACGCGGATCTCCCCTTCGGACGACTCAACCGTGCCGGGAAAGCGCCCGAGCACCGTGTCGTATTTGAGGAGATGGGCGAGGGCCTTGGCCTGGGTGAGGTCGTTGACCGCAACGATCTCCATGCCGAGGTCGGGACGCGCGGCGAGCGCGCGGAAAACGTTGCGGCCGATGCGGCCAAAACCGTTGATGCCGATCCGAAGGGTCATGAGGGGTTCGCTCGAAGCAGAATGGGTGCTGATTGGGGGCCGGCTCTCAGGGGCAGCGGGCGGGCTGCGGCGCCGGATTCTGGTCGAGCGACCATACGGCTTCGGACGCCATCGCCGCAACGGCGCCCGTGACCCGCCTCAGCCTGCGGGAGGCGTTGACGCCGCGAAGGAGGCTCGGCTAGCGTCTTCGCCCCGCATCGCCCCGGACCCCCGCTCTCTGACTCGGACACGCTCATGAAGCTCGTTTCCACGACGTTGCCGCTGCTTTCCGTGGCCGTGCTCTCGGTGTTCGGCGGTGGATGCGCCGCCTCGAAGAACCAGGAGAAGCTAGAACTCGTGCGCCAGGCGGCACGCGAGTACTACGACCTCGGAGATCTCACGCGCGCCGCCGATCGGGCCCGCGCCGCCCTGGAGATTGAGCCCGACGACGCGCTCACGCTGTCGATTCTCGGGATGACGCGCACGCGTCAGGCGCGCTCGACGAATGCCGGCGTGGCCGATCTGAAGCTCCTTGCCCAAGCCCTCGATTGCTTCGAGCGTGCGGAGGATCACGGCGGCGGCTCGCTCTTCTCGGTGGTCGCGGGGCATGGCTTCGCTCGAGCAGAGCGCGGACATGCGCTCCTGACCCACGCCGAGGCCTGTGAGCAGAAGATCGCTATCAGTGGCGCGGCGGGGGATGCCAATAAGGAAGCGAAGGACGCGGTCGCAAAGCTGCGGAACGACGCGGCGCAGGCTCGAGAGATCGCCGAGCGCGACCTGAAGATCGCCGAGGATCGCCTCGTGAAGGCCCACGAGATGGTGCCGACGCGTGTGGAGGTGATGGAGCGGCTCCAGGCCCTCTGTTCGCTTCGGGGCCGTGCGGCCGATTCGATCTCGTGGGGCGAGCGCGCACTGGAAGTGCTCGACCGCGGCCGCACGGAGCGCGCGAAGATGCTCGAGCGGGCCGGTCGCGATCCGCGGTCAGAGGACGAGGCGCGCAAGGCGATTCGCGGCTTCGAAATCCAGGAAGCCGGCGTGCGCAGCCTCATGGCGCTCATGCTGTATCGCGAGAAGAAGGTCAAAGAAGCGGCGGCGCATCTCGACCGCGTGCTCGAGATCGACCCCGAACGTATTGATGATTATTACAATCGCGGCATCTGCCGGCAGGCTCTCGGCATGTATGCACTCGCGACGCGCGACTATGAGACCTTCGTGAAGCGCAGCACCCTGAGCGCCGACTCGAAGGAGATGCGCGATGTGTGGGATCGCATCGCGGCCTGCCGCGAGAAGTCGGGCGCGCCGGCGACCGACCTCACACAAAAGAGCGGGAAATGAACGCTGCGCGGCCCCGCGAATGCTGCCGAACTGTGACGGCTTCGTAAGCCAGCCCGGCAAGCTTCGAGAAGGCTGTCGATGCAATTCATGGGCGCTCGCTGGGCGCCATGGGACAACTCCACGAATTCCTGCGCCAAGAATCCATGGAATGATCCGGACTCCACTCTCAGCGGGCGAGCTAGAGATGGTGATGTCTGTCTTCAGGCGCCACCCGAGAGTCGAGACCGCGATCCCCTTCGGATCTCGAGCATAACTGCCCGTGGCAAAAGTGCTCCGCAGAGCGAGCGCGAGGATTTTTCGCGAGATCGAGAAGGACCGCCGTAGACGTAGCAAGGAGATACGGCGAGGCGGTCCGACGATGAGTTCGCGAAAAAGTCCCGCGCGCAGCTCGGATGACTTTTGCCACGGGCAGATAGGAACACATACTGGGCGCTCGGACGTCAACCTGGCGCTTTCGGAAGACGTCGACTCGCTCGAAGCCGAGGCGATCGCAACAGATCTCGACGCGCTGCCGATCCCTTATCGATTCGAGGTCCAATCTCTGGGGCAGATTCAGCATCCGCCTCTGATTGAACACATCCGGCGAGTGGGTACCTGTGTCTATGCGCGTGGGGGATAACGCCTTGTTGCCCCACGGAACTCACGCCCTGATAAGCAATCAGCCCGCGCGGCAAATCGGCCGCGCGGGCTGAGAATCGTTGAGCTCCGCAGAGTTGCCTGCGGAGCGCAAGTCATCGCCGCGGCTAGCGGCGCACTTTCTTGTTCTTCGGGATCGGCTTCAGCTCCGAGCCTTGGGAAGCGGCCGGCTCATCGGCTTCGGCCTTCACTTCGGTCTTGCGCTTCGTCGCCTCGAATTGCTTGCGGCCTTCGGCGCCGCGGATCACCTCGACGCGGAGCTTCTCGCCGACGGGCACGCTCGCGAGCGCCTCGCGAATGGTAGTGCCTTCGCCGATCGTCTTGCCGTTGATTGAAAGCAACAGATCTCCTGCCTTGAGGCCGAGATCGCTCGCCTGCGTATCCTCCTCCACCGACTCGAGGATCGCGCCCGCCTGTCCTTGAATGCCAAGGAACTTGCGGACCGCGTCGGGCACTTCGCCCACCGACACGCCGAGCCGTTGGCCGTTTTCCGGGCCGATGAGGTGCTCGAGCGCAGGCGTCGGTGCCGGAGCGAGATTCCAGGGATCATTACCAATCCCAATGCGCATCGAGCCGCCGGGGAACGTGAAGCCAGGGAAGTCGAGCTTCATGTCCGGCATCACAAAATTGGGGAACACCCCCTGCTTGTCGAGGTACTGGTCCGCGATGTCAGGATACTTTTCGCGGAACTCCTCCATGGAGCCGGCCTCGTAGGTCTTGCGTTCCTCCGACCCGTCTTCCTGCTTTTTTGTAACCTCGACGCGAACGTGGTCGTCGCTCACCTCAATCGAGACGCCGTTTGAGGACGAGAAGAACGAGCCGCCGGGGCCGATCTGGATCGTGCCCGGGCCGACGCGGAACTGCGACTTAACCTGATCCTTGAATTGATTCTTGAACTGATCGAGGTTGCGCCGCAGCTCGCGCATCTGCTCCTCAAACTGCCGCAGGTCCGTCTCGATCCTCACATCGGGAAAGCTCCCGGGCGGAATCGTGAACGTGCGCGGCGTGCGCCAACCGCCGGAATTCCGCCGGACAGAGTCATCGGCCTTCGAGCGCGAGGGCTCCGGGGCAGCCGATGTTTGACCATCACGAATATCGCGGGCGAGGCGCCGCGCGTTCCAACGCACTTCGGGGTCTTCTGAGTTCGTGGCAGCCTCGTCGAGGGCGCCAAGCGCAGACTTCCCCTTCGCCCGCAGCGCGTCGAGCGCCGCGTCGCGCTTCTCGAAATCGGTGCTGCCGAGCTGTTCGATCCAGCGCTGGAGCTCCGGGTCGTGTGGGGCCGCCGTGGGCGCCGTGGCCGCCTTATTCTTCGGCGCGGTGTCTTGAACAAATGCGGGGACTGCGAGCGACGTCACCGCCGTCGCCAGCATCACGGGCCGCGCGAAAACGGATGGGATCGGTAGGAAAGTGCTCATGTGTTTTCTCTTGCTCGATGGTCGCCTGAGATACTGATCCGAGACCTCACATGTTTGCCAGTCGAGGCCGCGCTTCCCTCATTTCCCCTGGACGGGGCTCGGAACGTCGAGGGTCATGCGGGATCCTCCCCGCAGGAGCTCGAACTTGAGTCCGCGCGGTACCCACATTTCCTGCAACAGCTCCCGGAAATGTTCATTGTTCTGGAGCGCTTCGCCGTGAATCGACAGAAGGATATCGAATGCCTTCAGCCCTGCACGCGAGGCCGGAGAGGCTTCGAAGACCTGCTCCACGACCAGACCGCCCGACACGGGCAGCCGCAGCTGTGTTCGCAGCAGCGGGTCGATGTTCTCGTTCAGCAGCACACCGAGAACGCGCCGCGAGCTTTTTGTTGCTTGTGCCGGCTGCGCAGCGTCCGCAGGCAGACTTGCGAGCGCGGCCATGAGATGAGTCACGGGCACTGCCAGCGACATGGAGATGCTGGCGGCCGGCGCCGTAGCGGAGAACCGCATGGCGCGCAGCATCGAGCGCTCCTCGAATGCGATATCTCCGATGCGCACAGAAGCCGGCCGGCTTGCGGTCTCACCCGACAATTCACGTGTGCGCCCAGATCCGGAAAGAGTGATCTCAGCCGTCGCATTGTCGAGCTCCGGCCCGCCCACGAGCACTCCCACCACTTCTCCGCGGCTGTTTCCGAGAACGCCGCCGATGGCCCCTTCGACGGCCGACAAGTTCGTCTGCAACAGATCGATCCGCGGGATTTGTGCAACTTGGCGCTTGATCCCGCTCACCGTCCCGAACGACGTCGTCGACTCGAATCCGTAGGGGCTGGCGACGAGCGCAACAAAATCGCCGACGGCAACTGCGGCGCTCGCTCCAATCCGTGGCGCAGGCGGCGCGACATCGCACTCGAGCCGAAGCAGGCTCAGCGGCGAATCGGCGACGCGGGTGATCTCGTGCGCCACAAAAATGCGGTCATCGTGCGTGCGCGCCGAGATCATCCGCGCTCCCTGAAGGAGTCGCGTCGGCGCCGCAAAAGTTCCTTTTCCGTCCAGCAGCGTGCCGGAGAAGCGTACCGGCGGTGAGATGCCGTCGCCGTTCACCATGACAGCGATCGATGCGGCCCGCAGCCGCTCCGCAACCACTCTCCGTTCCCGCTCGAGCGCCTCCAGCAGACCAGTCCGCGAGGGCGCCGCCGGTTCGGAGTCAGCCTTGGTGGCCGCGCTCGTGCGCTCCTGGACCGGCACCGCCGGAATCCACAGAAACGAGCACAGGATTGCGGACAACATGGGGGTCGCTCTCGGTGGAAACTGGCTCGGCGACCGCGCTCCCTGGGGCTTCGGGAGCAGGCTGGTCACCGAAGGATCACCGCATGGGAATCGATTCCGAAAAACGGGAACAGATTAATGGGGCCTGACCGTGCTCTGCGGCTTCACAAAAGCACCGGCATATTCGGCTGTGCCGCCGCCATGGGCGTCGATGCCCAGAGCGCCACCATCGAGAACGCCGCTGCCCGCTCGACCGTCGACCGAGTACCACAAATAATCCTGATACGGGCCCGCCCCCATGGGAATGGCGCCGCGTTCCCGAGGCACCGACCGCGACCCGTCAAGGAACCGCAACGGGCGATTCACCGGGCGCAGCCCCTTCGTCAAATAGACCGGTCCGCCCTGCTCCACGGTAACCTTCGGATCATGGATCTCTGATCCGACGCGCGCTGGCGAGCCGGTGCTGCCGCTCGCGACAGGGACCGCCTCCAGGGAGGAGCCGTTGGAACGCGCCTTGGGATCGAGTGTGACCCGGTGGTCGAAAGATCCGCGCATTCCGCTGCCGTCCTCGGACAGTGCGGGCGACCCATCGGGCACGCTCGCGCCGGGAGTTCCCACAAATCCGATTCCGTGCGACGAAACCCAGAGCCCAGCGCCGCCCACCGAAAGCGCGAGCAGCACGATCGCGGCGGCGGCGAGCGGTCGCACCCAGCTCTGGCTTCGGAGCCGCTCCTGCCATGTGGGCAAACCTTCGCCCGCGGCGAGCCGAGCGAACACGGCATCGGCGGTTTCTCCGGGTGCCGGCGGCTTGACACCGTTCGACTCCAGCTCCCAGATGGAAAGAGACTGCAGGGCCGCGGAGCGCTCGAGCGACGCGCGCCACACGCGGGCGCAACGCAAGCACGTTCGAGCGTGCTCCATCAGTGGCGCTGCCTGCTCCGGCGAAAGGTCGCGACCCACGAGGTCGTCGGCTTGCGCGAGGAACGCTTCACAGCGCGGACGAGAAGAAGAGAAAAGAGGCATGACGCTACAACGGTGGGATGCGGGATGCTCCGATGGGATCGGCCGGTGATCGGGTACTGTTCGTTTCGAGGGATGGCCCGGAATGGCGCGCGAAAGTTACTTTTGTGTGAGCCGCTCGTAGGCGTCTCGGAACAGATGGCGTGCGCGGTGCATGCGCCATCGGACGGTGGCGTGTGTCGATCCGAGAATCGACGCGATTTCCTTGCAAGAAAGACCGTGGAGCTCTCGCAGCACCATCACGGCCTTGAACTTGGGCGGCAGGGTGTCGAGCACGCGCCGAACACGATTACGGGTCTCGGCCGACTCGGCGGAACTCGAAGGCGGCGCGCCCCCCTCGAGATTTTCTGTCACATCTTCGCCCGACACCTTTTTTGTGAGCCTTAGGTGCCGCAGATGGTCGATCGCGAGGTTCGTAACAATTCGATAGAACCAGGTGTAGAACGATCGACGCTCATCGAACTTGTCCATCGACCGGTAGACCCGGACGAACGCCTCCTGCACCACGTCGCGCGCCTCCTCCTCGTCGCCGAGGAGATGGTACGCAGCAAAATAGGCGCGCCTCTCATAGCGATCGACCAGTGTGCGGAACGCGTCGCGGTCGCCCGCAGCCGTGGCACGGAGCAGCTCGGCGTCCGACCGGACACCCGGCTCGCCACCTGAACTCACCTGCGGATTCGAAGGCGTACTCACGGCTTGCCGTGGAATCATCACCGAAGTGCGCATCGGCCGGGAAGCGGCCGCAGGCGCCGGAGCACTGCTCGGCGTGGGCGTGCCCGTGGGAGTCGGAGCGGGATGATCGAACATGGATCGAAGGAATCGGCCGTCGAACCCTACGGCCCCAATCAGGGGCCGTTGGGGCGCCGGGCCGCCCTGGCCAAACTTTCCTACCTCAGGAGGGACCCGCTCCGAGGTTTGTCGGTTCATTCCGGAGGCGAATCAGAGCGGCGGCGGCGCCAGCACGCCCTGGGCGATGTACCGGAACTTCCGGTAGCGCCGGTCGAGGAGCTCCGTCGTCGAGAAGGCAGACAGCTCATCGAGCCAAGCGAGTACGCGCTGCTTCACCGCGGCGATCATGGCGGGCGGATCGCGGTGCGCACCGCCGAGCGGCTCGGGAATCACCTCGTCGACGACGCCAAGCGCCAGCAGATCATCCGACGTGAGGCGCAACGCGCGGGCCGCATCGGGCGCGCGCTCGCCGTTTCGCCAGAGAATCGCCGAGCAAGCCTCGGGAGAAATGACCGAGTAATACGCGTGTTGAAGGATCGCGACCTTGTCACCCACGCCGATTCCCAGAGCGCCACCCGAGCCGCCCTCGCCGATCACGATCGAGAGGATCGGGGTCGCGAGGCCGAACATCTCGAGGATGTTCTCCGCAATGGCGCGGGCCTGCCCGCGCTCCTCGGCTCCAATTCCGGGATAGGCGCCCGGCGTGTTGATCAGCGCCACAATCGGAAGCCGTAACCTCTCGGCAAGCTTCATCTTACGGAGGGCCTTCCGGTAGCCCTCCGGATGGGCGCAGCCGAAGTTGCACGCGAGGCGCTCCTTGGTCGTCTTCCCCTTTCGGTGCGCCACGAGCATCACCGAGCGACCGCCGATCTTTCCCATCCCCGTCACCATCGCGCGGTCGTCGCCGAAGTAGCCGTCGCCGTGGAGCTCGAAGAAGTCGTCGAGCATCTGCTCGATGTAGTCCTGGGTGATGGGCCGATCGGCGTGGCGCGCGACGTTCACGCGCTCCCACGGTGTCAGGTGGCGATAGGTCTCCTCGATCGTGCGCTTCAAGCGCTCGCGGAGGAGCTTGATCTCGCCGTTCAGGTCGAGGCGCGTCGACGCCGCGAGCTTCTCGAGTTCGGCGATCTTTTGCTCGAGCTCGAGAATGGGGCGCTCAAACGCGAGGCCCGAATTGAGAGCTTCGACGCGGCGGGGGCGAGATTCGTCCACCATGGGGTCGGGCCGAGCATAGGGAGGCCACCCGAGCACGCAAGCAGGCTTCCTCCTCCCGCGGCGACCGCTACACTCCCCGACGAAATTTTTGTGCGGCGTCCGCGCACCTCGCACCGCCTGGGTTGCGCCCGAATTCCTCGGCGTCGGCACACCCCGAAACTACCTCGACCTAGCCTTGCGCCGCGTCACGTCCCCGTTCTGGCAAATCGAAGTCGAGGTGCGTCTCGGCATTCCCGACCCCGAAGGCTCGGCGGCTGCGAGCGCGCTGGCAGAGCTGGGGCTGCCGAACAGCGGGGCGCTGCACCGCCGCGGCTACCTCCTCCATGGCGGAATCCCGCGCCGAGACGCCGAGCGCGCGGCGCGAGAGCTTCTGGCCGACCCGGTGTCGGACCGGTGGCGGATGCGGCGGACTGACGAGTCCCCCTTCGACACTCCGGCGGGCACGCGCCGGATCGACGTGTTGCGAAAGCTCGGAGTGATGGATCCGGTGGCGGGCAGCGTCGCGTCGGCGCTGCGAACACTACAGATCGAGCCGGCGGCAATTGCCACATTTCGAAGCTACGAAGTGAAAACCGGCGCGAGCGCGCAAGCCGTTCGGGCGGTGGCCGCGAAGTCGCTCGCCAATGAGACGATCGAGGAGCTTCGCGTCGATGAGCGCGATCTTCCGCTTCCGTTCGAGCCCGACGGGCGGCCGTTCCGAAAGATTACGATTCCGATCCGCGCGCTCGAGGGCGATGCCCTCATGAAGCTGAGCCGCGAGATGTCGCTGTCGCTGAACCGCGCCGAGATGGAATCGATTCGTGATCATTACCGATCCATCGACCGGGAGCCCACGAACGCGGAGCTGGAGACGATCGCCCAGACCTGGAGCGAGCACTGCAAGCACAAGACGCTGAAGGGCGCCTGTGATTATCGAGAAGCGGGGAAACCGCCGAGGCGCATCGAGTCGATCCTCGGAGAGACGATCGTGCGCGCGACGGAAACCGTTCGCCGCCCGTGGTGCCTCTCGGTTTTTGTGGACAATGCGGGAGTGATCGAGCTCGACGCGGAGCGCGCCGTCTGCATCAAAGTGGAGACGCACAATCACCCGTCGGCCATCGAGCCCTATGGCGGCGCCGGCACCGGCATCGGCGGCGTGATTCGCGACGTGATCGGGACGGGGATCGGCGCGCGGCCCGTCGCCTCGACGGACGTTTTTTGTGTCGGTCCGCTCGATCTCCCGGAAAACAAGCTGCCGAAGGGCACGCTCCATCCTCACCGCGTGCTGCGCGGCGTGGTGGCGGGAGTGCGCGACTACGGCAATCGCATGGGCATCCCGACGGTGTCCGGCGGAGTCTTCGTCGACCCGGGCTACACGGCGAATCCGCTCGTTTTCTGCGGCACGATCGGTGTCATGCCGAAAAGTGCAGTCCGCAAGGAAGTGCGTCCAGGCGACGCCATTGTGCTGATCGGCGGGCGCACGGGGCGCGACGGCATCCATGGCGCGACCTTCTCCTCGGAGGAGCTGCACGAGGATTCGCAGACGGTGAGCGCGACGGCCGTACAGATCGGCGATCCGATTACAGAAAAGAAGGCGCTCGAGGCGATCCTGCGCGCGCGCGATGAAGGGCTGATCCGCTCCATCACCGACTGCGGCGCGGGTGGGCTTTCCTCGGCTATTGGTGAGCTTGGCGAGACGACGGGCGCCGAGGTCGAGCTCGACCGCGTGCCGCTCAAGTATGCCGGTCTCGCCTACGACGAGATCTGGATCAGCGAAGCGCAGGAGCGCATGGTGCTGGTCGTCGATCCCAAGAATGTGGATCGCGTCCGCGAGATTTGTAGAGAAGAGCAGGTCGAGATGACCGTGCTCGGGAGCTTCGCGAGCCACGGGCGCGTCGTGCTTCGTTACAAAGGCGAGGTCGTCGGCGATCTCGACGGAAAGTTCTTACACAAAGGCGTTCCCAAAGTGGTGCGCTCCGCGGTGTGGGAGCCGAAGACGGCGGAAGAGCCTGCGCCGCCTTCGGAATCGGAGCTCGGAGCGCTCCTGCTCTCCATCCTGCGGCTGCCGAATGTGGCGTCGAAAGAGTGGATTGTCCGTCAGTACGACCACGAGGTGCAGGGCACGACGGTCGTGAAGCCGTTTACCGGCGTGCGGCGCGATGGGCCGTCCGACGGAACTGTGATCGCGCCCGTCTATGGATCGCGGGTCGGCGTCGCGCTGGCGATTGGGCTCAACCCGCGCTACGGCCAGCTCGACCCTGCATCGCTCGCGGAGGCGTCGATCGACGAGGCGATGCGCAACGTCGTGTGCGCCGGCGGCGATCCGGACCGCACGGCGATTCTTGATAATTACTGCTGGGGCAACTGTGATAAGCCCGATCGCCTCGGCGCCCTCGTCCGCTGCTCGGAGGCGGCACGCGATCTTGCGATCGCCTACGGCACCCCCTTCGTGTCGGGCAAGGATTCACTCAATAATGAGTATCGCGTCGGCGGCGAGTCGATCGCGATCCCGCCGACGTTCCTCGTGACGGCCATGGCTGTAATCGACGACGTGGCGCGGTGCGTCACGATGGATTTGAAGCAGCCGGGGAACCTGCTGGTCCTCGTCGGCCTCACAAAAGACGAACTCGGCGGATCACACCTCCATCTCGCGCGCGGGCTGGGGCTCGGCAAGAATCCGCCTCGCGTCGACGCCGTGCTCGGACGGTCGGTGCTGCACGGGGCGGCTCGCTGCATTCGTGAGGGTTGGGTGCGCTCCGCCCACGACCTCTCCGAGGGCGGCCTTGCCGTGGCGGCGGCAGAAATGGCCTTTGCCGGCGGCCTCGGCGCGCGGATCGACGCCGCAGCCGTGCCCCTCGCGGTCGGCACACCCGACCGGGCCGATTTGAAGCTTTTTTCCGAATCGTGCTCGCGGCTGCTGCTGGAAATCGAGCCGGCGGCGCTGCCGAAGGTTCGCTCCGCGCTAGCCGGCGTGCCGGTGGCGGTCATCGGAGAAGTAACTTCCCAAAATCAGCTGTCGGTCACCCTCGGCTCGAAGGAGCTCTTCGCCATCGGTACGGAAGATCTTCGGGCAGCCTTCCTCGGCGGCTATGCCGAGAATGGAGCGCGCCCGTGACGGTGAAAGTTTGCATTCCGCGCGCGCCCGGAACAAATTGCGACCGCGAGCTCGAGTATGCATTCGAACGCGCAGGTGCCCAAGTGGAGCTGGTGCCGCTCGCACGGCTCTTCGAAACGAAGGAGCCGTTCGGCTCCGCTGGAATTGTAGCCTTCCCTGGGGGCTTCTCCTACGGAGACGACGTGGCCTCGGGGAAGATCTTTGCGGTGGAGGTCCAGGCGCGTCTCCAGGATTCGCTGCTGAGATTCCTCGACCGCGGCGGACTCTCGATCGGAATCTGCAATGGGTTCCAAGTGCTCGCCAAAGCGGGGATTCTGCCGGGGTTCACGCCGGGGAAGCAGGAGGCGACGCTCGCCCACAATGCCTCCGGCCGGTTCGAAGGGCGCTGGGTCACGCTCGAAGCGCTTGCGTGCCGCGCCGAGTTCATTCCCGCGGGGGCCCGGATTCCGATGCCTTCAGCCCACGGCGAAGGGCAATTTCTCGCATTCGATGACGCAACACTCCGACGAATTGTTGACGAGAAGCTCGTCGCTTTTCGATATGTGACGCGCGACGGTGAGGCGCCCGCGCCCTACCCCGACAATCCCAATGGTTCGGTGCTCGGCATCGCGGGCATTTGTGATCCCCGCGGACGCGTCATGGGCATGATGCCCCACCCCGAGCGAAATATTGCGTTTCACCACGACCCCGAGTGGACGCGGCGCTCGCGTTCGGAAGAGGGCGCGGGCATGGTCATTTTCCGCCGGCTCGTCGAGCAGGCTCGGCGAGGCGAGTGATCTCCCCCGAGGCCGTCGGCCGGCGCGGCCTGTTCGGCGTTTTCGGCGCCTCGCTCGCCATCCTCGTGCTCGAGGTGGCGCTCACGCGGATGTTCTCCGTGGTGATGTGGTATCACTTCGCATTTGTCGCAGTTTCGCTCGCGATGCTCGGACTTGCGGTGGGCGGCATCGGCCTTTACCTATTCCCGCTGCTTCGACGCAACGCGGCACCACTCCTCGGGTGGTCGTGCGGCGCCGCCGCGATCACCACAGTCATCACGCTTGTGTATCTGGCGCGCGTGCCGATTCGAGCAGCCAGCGCCGCCGATGTGTTCAGCCGTGACGTCGTCTCGCTCTACCTCGTAACGCTGCTGCCGTTCCTTTTCGGTGGCTTCGCGATCTCGGCGGCACTGACACAATACGCGCGCCAGGCGACGGCCGTATATTTCTATGACCTCGTCGGTGCGGGAGCCGGCTGCGTCGTCGTGCTGGGGCTCTTGAACTTCACCGGCGCCCCCGCAGCGATACTCGCGGCGGCCCTCACCTTCGCTGTAAGCGGCCTGCTCCTGCGTACGCCGGAAGCCCGAATTGGGATCGCGGCCGACCTCGTGGTCAGCCTCGCGGCAGCAGGAGTCCTTCTGTGGCATCTGAATACTGCGGCGCTTGAGCCCGTGTACACGCGCGGCGAGCGCCCAGCGGATGTCGGCGTGAAGGTCCTGATGGAGCGGTGGAACTCCCACTCGCGCATCAGCGTCACGGAGGTGAACCAGGATCTTCGAGCATTTGTGATCGATGGCAACGCGTGCACGTTCATCAATCGCATCGAAGGCCAAGCGACGCCGGAAGTGGTGCGAGAGAAGCTCCCCTTTCTGCTCAGCAATATCTCCTCGACGCCCTACGCGATCACTCCGCCCAAGCCCGAAGTCCTTGTGATCGGCCCGGGCGGCGGGCGCGATGTGCTGGTGGCGATGGGACGCGATGCCCAAATCACCGCCGTCGAGCTGAATGGCATCATATTCTCACTCATGCGAGACGGCGATCTCGCCGCGTGGTCCGGCAACGTCTATCGGGCATCCGGCGTCACGACCATCCACGATGAGGCGCGGAGCTGGCTTCGGCGCACCGACCAGAAATTTGATCTCATTCAGCTTTCGCTTGTCGACACGTGGGCAGCGACCTCCGCCGGCGCACTCACGCTCGCGGAGAACGCACTCTACACGGTCGACGCGTTCGAGGATTACTTCTCCCATCTGAAGCCCGATGGAGTTGTTCATATTTCTCGCTTTTACCGCGACCCGCCCCGCGACAGCCTGCGAACCGTCGTGCTCATGGCCGAGGTGATGCGCCGCAAGGGGATCAACGATCCGGAAAAGCACGTCGCCGTCTATCTCGACCCCGTCGAAACGGGTCCGCTCTGCGCATCTATTTTGTGGTCTCGAAGCCCGCTGTCGGAGGATCGCGTGGCACGCCTCGAGGACTATGCACGCCAGCGGTTCCCCGGCGTGAAGGAGCTCGAGCTGACTCCGCTCCATGTGGCGGGGAAAGGCGCGAGCGAGCCGATCGGCAAGTTCCTCTCGGCCGCGGACCGCGACGAGTTTATTCGTACTTATCCCTTCGATGTCAGCCCCACGACGGACGATCGCCCTTTCTTCTTCAACACGGTGCGGCTCGAGGACGTTGCAGCGCTGCGCGGAGAAGTCTTTGCGAACGAACAAGCCGTCGTCGTTTTAGTGACCACGCTGGCGACGGTCTGCATTCTTACCGCCCTTGCATTCGGGCTCCCCTTCCTTCTCCAGTGGCGCCGCATCCAGAGGGAGAGCGGCCGCGGCACCGTCCAACGCCTCCTCTACTTCTGCGCTCTCGGGCTTGGCTTCTTACTCATCGAGATTCCTGCGCTGCAGCGATTCGGCCTCTATCTGGGGCATCCCACTTTTACCCTGTCGACGGTTCTCGCCTCGTTCCTCCTCGGTGCGGGGCTCGGCAGCGGCCTCGGCCAGCGCTTCTTCGAGGCTCGCCCCGCCAAGGGGGCGCGTCTCGCGAGCCTAGCCGTGGTGGTCGGAGTGGTCCTTTGGACGCTCGCGATTCCGCCGCTGCTCGGCGCGACGCTGAACGCGCCGATCGGAGTACGAGTGATCATCACTATTTTGCTCCTCTCGCCGCTCGGAGTGGCTATGGGAATGCCGCTGCCGCTTGGCGTGCGCGCGCTGGAGCGTACGTGTCCTTCACTGATTCCATGGGCATGGGGAATGAACGGCGCCATGTCGGTGCTCGCCTCGATTATTGCAGTCGCCCTGGGAACCTACGCCGGATTTACCGTCGCGGCGCTCGCGGGCGCCGGCTGCTACGCCGCCGCGCTGCTCTGCGTGTCCCGGCTCGAACAATCCTCGGCTCTTCGGTAGCCTCCTGCAGCGGTCGCCACGGACCGAAGCGAGCCGGCTTCACCCGATTCGCGTGCCTCATTCTCAACGATTCTCCAGTCCCACGCTGAAAGCCATGCTCCTTCGCTTCATTGCATTCGCCGCTCTCGCGTATCCCACAGCATCCGTACTCGCGCAAGGCACGATCTATAACCTTGGTCCTTCGAACGCCGTATCTGGGCTGAGCGCCGATGGTCTCACGGCGGCGGGAACGGGCCCTGCCTCCTATTTCCGATGGACGGCCACGGGAGGTCTCGTCCCCGTGGGAGGCACTCCGCCGGGCAACGGGATCGGCGGCCAAGCAAAGATCTCTGATGATGGGTCGCGTATCTGTGGCACGTCTCTAAACCCGGCGAGCGGGGCCAATGAGATGTCACTTTACACAACTGCATCGGGCACATGGACGCCTCTCGGCGGAATTGGCGGTCAGTCCGGTGCGGAGATCAGCGGCGGCTGGGGCATCTCCGGCGACGGAAACACCGTGGTAGGGCTCGGATGGGTGAATGCGGGTTCGGCCCACGCGATCCGCTGGAAGCAGGGCGGCGCCACGGTGGATCTCGGCAGCACGGTGCCGAATCGCAGCACGCGTGCGAACGGCGCAAATCAGAATGGAAATGTGATCGTTGGGTGGCAGGACACGGCGACAGGCTTTCGCCAGGGAGCCATCTGGACGAGCGGCGTGCAGACGCTGCTCACACTCGGAGTCGGCGGCGCGCAGCTTGGAGAGGCTCAAGATTGCTCAGCCGACGGCTCGGTCGTAGTCGGTCAGGGCGTTTCGGCGACGAGTTTCGCTGGCTACAAGTGGACCCCAGGCAGCGGCGGTGTTTCGCTGGGGAAGATCAATCCCACGTGGCGCGGCGCCGCGACCGCCGTCAGCGACGACGGTTCGGTGATTGTGGGATTTGAGCGCCCGTTCCCCGGTCCCGCGACCTTCGGAATTGGGCTGGTCTGGGTCGACGGCCAGGGCCCGTTCAATCTGAATACATACCTTACGACTCTCGGGTTCAACATTCCGGCCGGGACGACTTTTGCACTTCCGCTGGCGATCTCCGCGGACGGCAACACAATTGCCGGCCTCGGCAGGCAATCGAGTCCGCCTGGAGAGTTCGGATTTGTGATCCGCACACACTCCATCAAAGGCAACTCGGTCTACGGGACGGGCACGACCGGCTGCAACGGAACTCAAACCCTCAGCGTCGGCAGCGTTCCTAAGGTGAATCAGCCTTCCTTCGGGTTCACCTGCGACAATGCTCCCGCCTCGAGTATCGGACTCGGACTGATCACGGATGCACAGGATCTCGGCGGCACCGACCTCTTCGGCGTCGGAATTCTGCTGCATGTCGGAATCCTGACGGCCACGGAAGTGATCACGCTCGATCTCTTCAGCGATCCGTCCGGCGGCAGTTTCGCTCCAGCTCCGATTCCCAATGATCCCCTCCTCGCCGGCAAGGTGTACTTCGGCCAAGGCATCTGGTTCTGGAATAACGCATGCGCGCTGCCGAGCCCCTATTCCCTGAGCTCGACGCGCGGACTGAAACTCACGATCCAACCCTGACAGGTTATTCGCTCCCACGCGACAGCTAGCCGGCGGCTGCGGTATCCTCCGCCCATGCCGCCGGCCCCTGTCGACCGCGCGGAAGCGGTCACGCGCTTCCTCGACGTCGTTCCGCACCAACTGTATCCTTTTCAGGAGGAAGCGATTCTCGCATGGGCTGAGTGCGAGGGCGGATTGATGGTGACGGCCCCGACGGGAATGGGAAAAACGATCGTCGCCGAGGCAGCCGTCTTCGAGGCCCTCTCGACCGGCAAGCGCATCTATTACACGACGCCGCTGATTGCTCTCACGGATCAGAAATATCACGAGCTCCAGGATCGCGCAGAAAAGTGGGGATTTCCCAGGGAGTCTGTCGGGCTTATCACGGGGAATCGGCGCGAGAACCCCAACGCCGTTGTCCGCGTCGTCGTTGCCGAGATTCTGCTGAACCACCTGCTCTCGAAGCAGGAGCGATTCGACGACGTCGGCTCCGTGGTGATGGATGAGTTCCATTGGTTCAACGACGAGGATCGGGGTGCGGTGTGGGAACTCGCGCTCGTGCTGATGCCCGAGCACGTGCGCGTGCTGTTGCTTTCGGCCACCGTCGGCAACCCGGTTGAATTCACGCTCTGGCTCGGTGAACGCAATAAAAGACCGCTTCGCCTCGTGCGCACCGAACAGCGGCGCGTGCCGTTGCATTTCACATGGGTGAGCGACGAGTTTCTCACAGATCACCTCGAGTCGATGGTCTCCGACGACGACGCGCGTAATCGCGTGCCGGCGCTCGTCTTCTCCTTCTCGCGCGACGAGTGTTGGGAGCTCGCCGAGCGCCTCAAGGGCCTGCGCCTCGCAACTGCCGATCAGCGGCAGCGCGCGGAGACACGCATGGACGAGCTTCTCTCGCCCGCCGAGTGGAAGCAGGGCGCCGGCCCCAAGCTGCGGCAGATGCTCGGGCGCGGCGTCGGCGTACACCACGCCGGAATCCTGCCAAAGTTCAAAGATGTCGTAGAGACGCTCTTCCTTGAGAAGCTGCTGCCGTTCGTGGCGTGCACAGAAACGCTGGCGGCCGGCGTCAATCTCCCGGCCCGCTCCGTCGTGCTGACGACGCTCCTTCACGGGAAGCCCGGATCGCGAAAACTAATTTCATCGGCGTCAGCGCACCAAATGTTCGGCCGTGCCGGGCGCCCACAGTTCGACACGGAGGGATTTGTATTCGCGATGGCCCACGAGGATGACGTGCGTATCGCCAAGTGGCGAAAGCGCATGGAGCAGCTCGACGCCGCCGGGAAGGACCCCAATGTCCTTCGTATGAGGAAGGATCTCGAGCGCAAGAAACCAGCCCGAAGGACCACCGAACAATACTGGAGCGAAGGGCAGCTCAAGTCGCTCGTCGCCGCTGGACCTGCCAAGCTCGCGAGCCGCGGCATGATCCCCTACCGGATGCTTCTGTGGCTTCTCCAGCGCACCGACGATCTGCGAGAAGTCCGGGGATTCCTCTCCAGACGATTCGCACCCGCAGAGCAGATCGAGAAGTGGACTCGCCAACTCGACGCAATGGTGGCGAATCTCGAGAAACTTGGACACCTCACGCGGGTCGAAGGCGACATCGAGCGAGTGCAGGTCGGTGCGGAGGTCGATAAATTACTACTCTTCCGAAGTGTGGAGCCGCCCTACGCGGCCTTTCTCGCACGGGAGCTCGTCTTTGCAAATCTGTATGAGAAAGTTCAGGCGCTCGAGTCCGTGCTCGATCTGCCCTGGCAAGTCGCCAAGAGAGGCGGGCTCCCGACGGTAGAACCCGGACCGCTCCAGCGTGAGAAGCTTGAGCCCATGATGACGGCCATGGGCATTGCGCTCACGAGACCGGAGCCGACGCCGGAGGAGCTGGAGCGCGCGCGAATGTTCGCGCCCGACGAGGACCCCGACGAGCGCGAGCGCCCGCCCACTTTTCCGGAGATGCTCAAAATTGCGTTCGAGGCGGAGCTGGCTTTCCCGGAGGACATCCCCGTCCAGCCGAAGTGGATCGCGGGCGGCGTGCTGTCCGAGAGCGGCGACTTCTTTAAGTACATTTCTTCCCGCGACCTCCAGAAGAACGAAGGGCTCGTGCTCCGGCATTTGTTGCGCCTCGTGGTTACCGCACAGGAATTCCACGAGCGCACCGAGGACCCCGACTACGAGGAGATTGGGCGGAGGCTCACCGCCGTCACGCGGCAGGTCGATGCGCGCTACACCGACCGATTCCTGGGTGCCGCCGAGCGAACTGCGTTTCTCTAGCCTTCGAGATCTTGCACTTTTGTGGATCCCTCTCGGAGCCTGGGCGAAGAACCCGACTGGCGCGAAGCGTCTTCCATCCAATCGATCCGTGGGCTCGGCGCATGCGCCGAACCATGGCGCGGGGCTTGCCCCGCGCGATGAGAGATGCGCCGCGCGATTCCTCATCCGGCGGCGCACGCGCCGCCGAATCGGAACGGGCACGCCCGCTCCCCACAAAAGAAATCAGATCCCCCACAGAAGGAATCAGACCCCACACACAAGAAGTCGGATCCACCACAAAAGGAATCGGATCTCGGCGAGCGTGCTCAGCTTCAGAGATGAGTGACGGCTAGGAACTGGGCGACCTCGCCCTCAAGAGCGCTCTAATCCATGTGAGCGACCACGCGTTCGTCGCCCATCTGTAGCTTCGGCGTCAGCCGTTCCACCACTTTCGCGCCGACCAGCGAGAGCGCCCGAAGGAAGCTCTTGGACGCGACACGAGAGGCGAAATCAAGCGGCGCCCACGTCTGGGGGCCACGAAGCCCCTGAGCGCGCCGGTAGAGCATGTTCTGCTCCGTCACCAGCCACTCCGAGTAGAGCGCGTACATCGCAAGCAGAGGCTTCTTCAGCCACTTGCGGCTCACCGTCCTGCGCGCCAGCGGCACGAGCCCCGGATTCCGCACCAGAAGCGGGAACCACTTATGGAGATTCTCGATCGCGTCTTTGTTGGGGATGTCGATGCTCGCCGTTCGGTTGAACTGAGAGGGAAACTCGTCATAGCTCGCCACGGCGATTCCCATTTTCTTTGTAATCTCGTTGATTTCGAACTCAGGGTACGGCTGCACGATCGACACGAGCGGATGGTCCACCTTGCACTCAATATTGAGTTTCACCGTTTCAAAGTCGTCTTCGAGGGTCCCTCCGGGCGCGCCGAGCATGTTCAGCGATCCGAGCCGGATTCCGTGCTTTTTGATCCATCCCGAAGCATCCGTAAGGTGCTTGCGCTCCGTGTTCTTCCTGAAGACCTGGTTTCGAATGTGATCATTCGCGGCCTCGAAGGCGATGCGAGCATAGACGCAGCCGGCGTGCTTCAGCTGCTTGATGTGCTCCTCCTTCGTCATGTTCGCCATCAGTATGGCGTCGAAAGGAATACCGACCTCCTTGGGCCATCGCTCGGAGAACTCCGCGAGCCAGTCCCCCTTGATGTTGAAGATGTCGTCGACAAAATGCACAAATTGAAGCGGATACTTGTCGCGAATCGCGAGCACCTCCTGGATGACGTGCGAGACCGAACGCTTCCGCACATATTCCGTGGTCTTCGTCGAGTAGACCTTTCCGCGCCATGCGTGGTGGAAGCAGAAAGAGCAGCTCATGGGGCATCCACGCTGTGTCACTACCACCTTCCTCGGACAATCCCGGTAGAGCGGCTGCGCGTCGTAGATCACCGATCGATCGGGAATACCGATTGCGTCGAGATCCGTGATCAGCGGGCGAACGGGGTTCTTGTGGACAACGCCCTCCTTGTCCGTCCATGCGAGATTCTGGATCCCGCGCCAGTCGTCTCCGCGATCCAGCGCGTTCAACAGATCGACGATGGCACCCTCACCCTCGCCGATACAAATCGCGTCGACTCCTTGCTGCTTCGCGCTGTCCGGCACAAAGGTCACATGAGGACCGCCGAGCAGCGAGAAGAACTCGAACTTCGATTTTAAGTATCGATTCACCGAGAAGATCGGCAGGTGATTCCCCGTCATCACGGAATAGGTAATGACGTGCGGCTTGTACTCCCGAATTTTCTGAAGCCAGAGCGGATCCGGCAGGCACACGGCCCGCATGTCGTGACCAGCGTCCTTCACGACCCGACTCAGCACCATCGGTCCGAGCATCTCCTGGGGGAGGGTTCTTGTGATGTGAAGTACGCGCATGGTGGTTCGCTAGGTGGCAAGTCGGGGTACAGCTGCGCCCTCCGGGCACATCACCACCAAAGGGCGGCGGCCCGCATGGACGTCGCCGCCCGGTGTGCGAATGCCGCGCCGGGGAGCTCCTTCAGGCAAGCGCAACGGGGCGCGCCGCGCAGGCTCCCCGCAATTCCTTCCTGATCTCCGTCAATTCTGGCGTCCCCGGATCAGGGACAGGCACCCGAGAAGCACGAGGCAGAGGCCGAGCGGAATCGGAATCGATCGAAGGCTCGCCTGAGTGCCGCCGAGGTCGCGAACATACAGATCCGGCGTGAGCACGCGAACGTCAAAGAGAGCCCACCGCTGGAGACTCTGAGTCCCGTCGCCATAGGGCGACGCGAGACGGATGCCCTGTAAAGTGACCGGCGGGAATTGCACTTCGCACCATATCGAGTCGGTGCGCTTCGGCGCATATCGTATTCGCTCGCGAAACTCAGCGGACGGCGTCGCCCTCACATCAAGAGCAATAATGTCTTCTCGGTAGTCGAATCCTCGAAACGCACGGATCCCTTGCACACGCCGGGGTGCTTCGAACCGAACCTCCCACCAATGCGCGGCTGTTCGTTTCCCGAACCAAGCAGTTTGCTGACTATGGTCAACAGCGAGCGCCGGCTCCGGGCGCGGCTCGGAGCTATAAGCTCTCGTCATTCGCTGCGGAAGCACGCCCCCCAGGCCGACTGCGCGCTCGTCGAGCAGCCAAGGTCCCGCCGCGAAGGCGGACGCCGAGACCACACAAAAGATCGCTGCCTCAATCCGGTTCATCCGAGGATCCTTGCATTCATAAGAATCGTCGGAATCGTAATGAGCGTCGATGCGCCCACTGCCGCCGTTCCCCAGCGTGCGGCATCTCCATCGTCGGCTTTGGAAAGCCCCCATGCGACGAGCAGGGCAAAAGGCGCTACGACCCCCGTCGCCGTCTGCATCCAATCGGAGGCGGGACCAAGATCCGGGTGGATGAGCACAAAAAACGAGAGCGCCGAGAGTGCCGCCAGGCCTAGGGCGGGAAGCCACGGGGGCCGCGCATCGTGCGATCTCGATGAGAGAACCGCCGCGGCGGCCGCGGGCCACATTGGCGCGGCGAAGATGGATGCGTTCCACCGCGCCGAAGCGTGATGAAGCGACAGAAGTGTGAAATGTTGATGGGGCCGCGCCCCCTCGCTCAGCTGAACCCAGGCGGTTCCGTCGACGCCTCCGAACGAGGCGAGCATCAGCCGCCAGGAGTAGCCGCGGGTTGCGACGGCCACGAACGCGATGGCCGGTGCGATAAGGAAGGCGCAGGCGCCCGCCACGAGGGCCGCCGAGGATCGGCCGCGCTTGCGGAGATTCATAAGAAAAACGAGAACAGCAGCCGGAGCCAAGAAAATAGTTGCAATAAAAAAGCCTGCGTTGAATCCAGCAAGGACCAGCGCCGTGATGCTCCAGCGCATTGCGGAGGGCTCATCGGTGCGCGAACCGTGAGCGATCGCTGCGAGAGTCCACATTTGCATCGCTGTCGCCGCAGGATAGGTCTCGATGACTCCGCAGAATTGTTGGACGATGGTGCTGGAGAGGAAGACCCCGCAAACAACTCGCGACTTCACCCTCGACTCGGGAAAGAGCGCTCTGCCCAGGGCGGCCGCTCCCAGCGCAAACACCGCCCCACTTGCGACGGAAACCCAGCGCACCGCGTTCGGACCTGTGGGGTAGCCGCCGAGCCGGGCGCCGGCGGCCGAGACAAGAGCCAACAATGAGGCAGAGAGCGGATGCTTGAGATTTACTCTTCCTCGAATCGCGTCCTCAGCTGCGATGTCGGGGTTGCCCCAGAAAACTTCCGTCCGCGCGATCCACAACAATCCGGCAAATGCGATCAGCGCCGGTATTGAAATGGTGCGCGGCAACGGCGCGATGTGCCAAAGGCGGTCGAGCGCGCCCCCGAAGCCTCGGGAACAGAGCGCGACTCCCGTGACGAATAGCGCAGCGCGCGTCCCATATTCGAGGCCGTACCAGCCCTGCGAACCCCACATGTGTGGCTGGAGCGATGCCGGGCCGATCAGCGAGCAGACCAGCACGATGACTACGGCGAATACGACAGCCCGGGGGAGCGATCGCGACGGGGGCACGGAGCCATCTTATGCGCGCAACCCGCCTTCGAGAGGGGTCTTCGACCGCGCCTGCGCTCGGTCCTGGGGCGCCGCCCACGGTTTGGACCCCAGGGGCGGCTTCTCTCGCTGGCTCCCACGCGCCACCGATCACGGACTCGCCGATCCCGTTCCATCGCCCGCCCGACGCGAGGAGTCGCGAAGCTGCTGCTCCCGAACCCCCGACGGCGGCCGCGCTCTGCGGCCTCCAGCTCGGTGCCGGCCCTCGAGCGTCGCATCCGTTGAGTGGCATCGCCCACCAAGCCCGATGCCAACCCCCCAGCAGATCGTCCCGGTTCATCTCCTTCGCCTCGGAGAGTTCATCTCGAGGCTCGAGTTCCGACCCATCGAGCGATTCGCAGCGTGTGATCTGCCCGAGGCGAAAGTGCTCCGGCTGCTCCTTCGGGTGCTACGCACTGTGAGCGCGTGGATTTCTCGCGAGATCGAATCGGACCACCGGAGACGTAGTCAGAAGTTACGGCGAGGCGGTCCGACGATGAGTTCGCGAAAAAGTCCCGCGCGCAGCTCGGATGACTTTTGCCACGGGCAGCTAAGTCCGACCACGACCCATTCTGAAGGTTCCCGTTGACGGGCTCCTTCAAAAAGCCGCGACAGACCGCGCCTGCCGTTGCGGGCCGTCAGAGCTGCTGCAGGACACTTCTGATACGGGACACTATCCGCCGATCAGCGTCGACCCGAGCGTCATGATCCCGAAGGACGTGCCGTACGGACGCGTATTCGAGGAGATGTAGAAATCCCACATCGCGCCGTCGGACTCGATCGTCTTCAGAATCTCTTTCTGTAGCCTTGGAGCGTACTCGGCGCGCTCGTTGGGCGGCAAGGTCTCAAGCAGGCGCCCCGCGTAGTAGTGACCGAAGAAGTAGAAGTAGCCCGCCACCGCATAATACGCCTCGTGCGGGATCGGCTTCATGCGGCCAACGTCAAGGAACTTGTGGTGCTCGAAGAACTGATCGAGCCCCCAGCGAATCTGCTCCTTCGAGATCTTGGAGCCCGCCCGAAGCATGGCGAGATGGCACACTTGGATGCGCCCGAGCGAACCCTTCACATTATTAATGAACTCGGAGTTGCCGGGCTGGTTGATGACATCGTTGCTATAAGTGAACGCTCCGTTCGGCAGTCGGCACCGCTCGACGGCGGCGCGCGCCTTAAGGAGCATTTTCTCGTCGACGGCGAGGCCGGCATCGCGCGCGTCGCAAAGGGCAATCACTCCAGCCGCGGTCCCGAAGGATGTCTCGAGGCCGGTCACATAGGCGCCTTCGGGATCGGCGTAGTAGGCCCACCCTCCCTTGTCCGATTGATACTTCTTCATCAGACTGAGGAACGTGTCTGCGGCCTTTCGAAGCACGCCGTCGCGCGGCGAGCCCTTATAGCGCGGATGCGCGAGCGCCTTTGCGACGCCCTGGAGGCCGTAAATATATCCCCATGTATTATCGGTATCCCACTGATCGGGACGCTTCAGATCCGCGTTGGCGCAGATGTAATCGAGCCCCCTGTCGCAAGCGGCGATCGCCTCCGGCGCCTGGCTCAGTTCCATCAGTGCCACGCAACAAAGCCCGGTGGTCGCGACGGTCCATGCATGGTGCGTCTCGACGTTCGCGAAGGAGTCCGTGAACGTCTTATTGCGAACGCCTCCCCACGATCCGTCGGCGTTTTGTGACTTCACGAGAAAGTCCGCGCCTTTCGCGATGGCGTTTCGAACGTCGGCCGGCGCAGGAGCCTTCTCCACCACGGCCGGCCCCTGGAGCGCGGGCGACGAAGCCGACCGCTCCTGGGAGCCGAGCAGGACGAGCAATCCCAAGAAAACCTGAATCATGGCCGCCTCACTTGCCTTCGCCCGACGCTTTCGCGGCAGCGCGCTTTGCGGACTCGAGGTCTTCTTCCAACTTCACAATATCATTTTGTTGCGACTGCAGCGCGAGGCGCTTCTCCGTGACTGCCGAAGCTGCGTCCCGCTGCGCGCGCGCCACGGCGCGCATCTTCGCATCGAGGTCCTGCTGGAGCTTCGCGCGCTCGGTCGGAAGGTCTATCGACTCAAGATTGGCAAGAACCTGCTTCGAGATCTCGAGGCTCTTCCGCGTGCGCTCGAACCGGCGCTGGTTGCGGCGGAATACCAATTCTTTGGTCTTGTCGGCGAGGTCCGTCTTTTCATACATCAGCTCGAGCTGCGCCAACTCTTCCTCAGCCTCGGCCAAGTTGTCGGTGGCGCCCTGGAGGCTCAGCCGCTCCCGCTCGAGTCGGAGCCGACTTGAGACTTCAAAATTCGCGATGGAGCGCTTCGAAAGCTCCAAATCCGTCTCTGCGGCTTTCACCAACTCCGCGGACGCTGTCTCCTGGTTCGCCAGATCGTTCTGCGCTTTCTCGAGGCGGGCGCGGGCGAGCGCCAGGGAGCGCTCCGCCGCGGCCACGCGCGACTGGGCCGCCGTTGTATCGCTCTCCGACGATCCGCCGCCCTTCGCAGCAGGAGCGGGCGCGGGCGCTGACGCGCGCTCCTGGGGCGCAGCCGGCACTTGCCGCGTCTCCTCGACGCGGACGACACAGGCGGAACTTAGAAATAGCAGCGGGACAAGGAATGCAGTCGAGACGCGCGCAGTGGACATGGTTTCACTCGGGGTCGGCCCGTGGGGTCTCGCAATTCTGGGGTTATGTCCCGTGTCCTGTCGAGAGCGCACCGTGCTTGCGGATTCTTCACCGGCCGGCCGGTCGCATGGCGCGCGAGAAGCCTGTAGCCTCGAGCCCAATGCTGCTCGCCGCCCTTCTCGCTCTTGCCCCCGCCGCTCAGGAAGCTCCACTCCAGCCGTTTCGCATCGCCGACGGCCTCGAGATCACGCTTTGGGCAAAGACTCCTCAGCTCTACAACCCCTCCG
The DNA here is from genome assembly GCA_016792805.1 of Planctomycetota bacterium. Taxonomy (GTDB): domain Bacteria; phylum Planctomycetota; class UBA1135; order UBA1135; family JACQFD01; genus JAEUHX01. The sequence continues at coordinate 12,803 of JAEUHX010000052.1, read as the reverse complement.
CGATGGAGATCGATTCGCGCGGGCGCGTATGGGTGACCGAGGCCGTTCAGTATCGGCGCTGGGACGGGCGCAACCCCGGATATCACCATTCGGCCGGAGAGGGCGACCGAGTCGTGATTCTTGAGGACACGGACGGCGACGGGAAGTGCGATTCATCGAAAGTATTTGTGCAAGAGAAGGATCTGGTGTCGCCGCTTGGGATTTGTGTGCTCGAAGGGCCTGGCCGCGGGAAGCGCGTGCTGGTCTCCAGCTCTCCGGACGCCATTTTGTATACGGACGCCGACGGCGACGACATTCCCGAGAAGCGCGAGCTGTTCCTGACCGGCTTCGGCGGATTCGACCACGACCACGGACTGCACTCCTTCATTCCGGCTCCCGATGGAAATCTGTACTTTGCCGCGGGCAACGCGGGGCCGCACCTCGTGACCGACAAGGCGGGCTGGAATCTGCGCTCGGGTTCGGTCTACAACGGCGGCGGCCCGACGGTGGCGGACAACAAACCGGGGCTCGTGAGTGACGACGGGCGCGTTTGGGTCGGCGGCCTCGCGCTGCGCGTCGGAGAGGACGGGCGCGGGCTCACCGTGCTGGCGCACAATTTCCGCAACAATTACGAGCTGGCGCTCGATTCCTTCGGGAACATCTTTCAGAACGACAACGACGACGACGGCAATCAGGGCTGCCGGACGACGTGGGTCATGGAAGGCGGAAACTATGGCTACTTTTCCGCCGACGGCTCGCGCTACTGGAACGAGGACCGCCGCCCGGGACAGGACGCCTGGGCGGCGCATTGGCACCAGGACGATCCGGGAGTGGTGCCCGCAGGGTGCCGCAACGGCGCTGGCGGCCCCACAGGGCTTTGCTTCTATGAAGGCGAGCTCATGCCACAGATCCGAGGCGCCGTGCTCGACTGCGACGCAGGCCGCGGCACCGTCTGGATTCACCGTCCGAAGGCCAAAGGAGCGGGGATCGAGCTCGAGCATGGGGTTCTCCTCGAGCTCGCGCCTGGGGCGCGCGATCAAAACGCGCGCTGGGATGAACAGTTCGCGCAACGTCACATGTCGTGGTTTCGCCCGAGCGACGTGTGCGTAGCGCCCGACGGATCGTTGATCGTTGCCGATTGGTATGATCCCGGCGTCGGCGGGCACGCAGCCGGCGACAAGGATTGCGCCGGATATCTGTATCGCATTGCACCCAAGGGGCACCGGGCGGCCGTGCCTGTCGTTGATTTGGAGTCGCCGGAGGGAGCGTGCGCGGCGCTGCGGTCGCCGGCGCTCTCGGTCCGGTATCGCGCGCAGCGCGCGCTCGCGGACATGGGAGCACGAGCGCTGCCGGCGCTGGAGAAGATGAGTAAGGACTCCGACGAGCGCTACGCTGCCCGCGCGCTGTGGCTGCTGGCCCGCCTCGGAGACCGCGGCGTGGAGATCGTACAGAAAGTATGGATGGAGGGGAGCCCCGACCTGCGCGTCACGGCGATGCGGGCGCTGCGCTCCGTAGGCAGGATCACTCATCTCACGCTCGCAAGCTCCAAATCCAACGACCTGGCCAGGCTGCGCCGCGAGAGGGCCGTCATGGGGCGCTCGCTACCGAAGGACTTGCGGGAGGAGCTCGCACGTTCACTCTTGAGCCAGTTCGACCCGAAGGATCGCTATGAAGTCGCGGCTCTCCATGAGGCGCTGCACGGAATCGATCCGGAGAAGTTCGAGTCCACACTTCTGAATGCTCTCGTGGTGACGGCCGAACGGCGAGATGTTGCATGGTCCCTCATGCGAACTCCGCTCGCGCTCGCAGCCGCCCGAAATCAACTTTGTCCCCCGCCGTTCCTTGCGAGCAGCGGTGCGCCGCCGACGATTGCAATGTCCGACGCCCGCCTTGCTCTCGATACCATCGCCTTCACTCCGACGCGCGAAGCGGCCGAGGCGATGATGGCCGTCGCGCTCGCAGGGCCCGAGGATCTACGCCCGATGGCGCGCTGGTGGCTGCGGCACCGCGCGAAGAATGATTGGCGAGATTTTGGCGTGCTCGGAGTCGGCGAGGCCAATCGCTCGAAAGCCACAAAACGCTGGTCGAGCGGCGTCGTGAAGCGCGGGACGACACCCGTCGATGTGGACATCACGGGGGCGAAGTCACTTTTCCTGGTCACGACCGACGCCGGCGACGGCAACTCCTGCGACTGGACCGATTGGCTCGAGCCGAAGCTCGTCGGTCCGAAAGGTGAGCTTCGCCTGACCGATCTGCCCTGGATCGACGCGGCCTCCGAGTGGGGCGAGACGCGCCTCGGCAGGAGCGCCGGCGGCGGGAAGCTGCGCGTCGACGGGGAAACTCCCGCGTGGGGAATCGGCGCTCACGCAAAGTCGGAGATTACCTATGTGCTCCCGGAAGGCTACACGCGATTTCAGGCGACAGCCGCCCCCGATGACGGCGGCACGAAGCAGGCCAATGGCTCTCCGACCTCGGTGGAGTTCGAGGTGTGGGTCGAGCTGCCTCCCAATCGCGCGCCGCTCGAGAAGCTACAGAAATCCGTAAACAATGCGCAGGCTCCTGCCGAGGAGCGGCTCGATGCCGCCGAGAAGCTCGCGCTCGATCCCGAGGGAGGAAAATACTTATTGCTGCTCGCCTCCAAAGGAAAGCTCGACCCAGCGCTGCGCTCCGCGGTTGCGGAAGCGATCGGACGAAACCCCGACCTCGGCGTGCGCGCCCTGGCGAGCGCACAATTCCCCAACAAGTCCGTCGGCGGCGCGGTGCTCCCGCCGGTCGCCGAGCTGGCGGCCATGGCAGGCGATCCGGCCCGCGGCCGCGCCGTCTTCCTGAGCAAGGAGGCCCAATGTGTGCAATGCCATCGATACGCCGGTCGCGGAGGAGACATCGGCCCTGACCTCTCGGCGATCCGCCTCAAATATGACAAAGCCGCGCTGCTCGATGCGATCCTTCACCCGAGCGGCGGAATCGCCGTCGGATATGAGACCTGGCTCATCGCGACAAAGGACGGGCGCACCCTTACGGGATTCTTGCTCGCCGACGGTCCGCAGGTCGTCCTCAAAGATACACAAGGGATCCGGCACGCGATCGAAGCCGCGCAGATTGATGAGAAGATCCCACAGAAGCTCTCTGCAATGCCTGAAGGTCTCGCCCTCGGGATGACGCAGCAGCAACTCCTCGATCTCGTGACGTTCCTTCAGGAGGATCCGGCTGCGCCGCCGGCCTTCGGCCCGACGAGAGATTTGTTCAATGGCAAAGATTTCTCCGGCTGGACGTTCCACCTGACCGACCGCAATAAGAAGCTGGAAGACGTCTGGTCCGTCGTCGACGGCACGATCGTCTGCTCGGGGAATCCGGCGGGCTACATCCGCACCCTCGAGGAGTTCACCAATTTCCGCCTCGAGCTCGAGTGGCGATTCGATCCCAAGCGCCCCGGAAACTCGGGCGTCCTCATGCGAATGCACGGCGACGACAAGGTCTGGCCGCGGTCGATCGAGGCGCAGCTCATGGACCGGAACGCCGGCGACATTTGGAACATCGATGAGTTCCCGATGCTCACAGATCCGGCGCGCACGAGCGGCCGTCACACGACGAAGCTGGCGCCCTGCTCCGAGAAGCCGCACGGCGAGTGGAATCGATATGTGATCACCATGAATCACGGCGATCTGCGGCTCGAAGTCAACGGCGTGCTGCAGAACACAGCGACGTGGTGCGAGGAGATCCCCGGCAAGATCTGCCTGCAATCGGAGGGCGGCGCGATCCAGTTCCGCAACATCCGCCTGACGCCGATCGTGAAATGACGCACGGGCCTAACGGCCGCAGAGATCTCTGAACCCCGAGCCGGCCGGGCATCGTCCCTTCCTCGCCATGCGGCCGACTTCCATCGATCCCGAAGCGCTGCTCGCCCACGACGGGCTCGTGCGGGCGCTCGCGCGCGAGATTCTGCGTGAGGAGTCACAAGTCGACGACGTCGTCCAGGAGACCTGGATCGCTACACTTCGCGCGGATCTGCGCTCAGTGGCCTCCCTTCGCGGCTGGCTTGCAGCCGTGGTCCGGAATCTGGCCCGAGACGCACGCCGAACGACGGACCACCGGCGCGAGCGGGAGGAGATCGCGGCGCGTGCCGAGCGCGTTCCGCCGATCGATACGATTCTCGAGAGAGAGGAGGCCCGACGCGCAGTCGTGCTCGCTCTCGCAAAGCTGCCTCCGCTCTATCGCGATGTTTTATTGCTTCGCTACTTCGAGGATCTGTCACCGCCTGCGATTGCATCGCGTCTAGAGATTCCGCTTGAGACGGTCCGCACGCGGCTGAAGCGCGGCCTCGCACAGCTCCGGGTGTCGATCGCCCTGCCGTCGCAGCCGCGCCTCCGCGACACATTATTGGCAGTTGCCTATCCATCCGAGAGCACTCTGACCGGCGGTGCAGCCATTATGGCGTCTTCGAAGAAGGTACTTATTGCAGTTGCGACAATCTCACTTCTCTGCCTCGGCGTCGGCTACATCGTCGCGAGCCGCGATGCGCTCCCCACGGAGAGCGTCCCTGAAAGTGCGACAGCCCCTCCGACGCAAACGACACCTGCTGCCTCGAGCGCGCCACGCGAGCCGAGCCGCGCTCTCGAGCGGCCGGTCACAAAGGTCACTGAAGTGGAGCCGCTCGTAATCACGGTTCTATGGGAATCCGATCGGAGGCCCGCAGCCGATGTGTCTGTCCATGTGCGCCCCTGGGACGTCTCGAACTCCCATCTGCGCAAGCGCACCGTGCGCACAAATCACGCTGGCCAAGCAGAGGTCGCCGGCCTGCCGGAGGGAAAGACGCTTCTGTATGGCGACCGCGGCGGGCACGCGCAGGTGAACGTCGCCGCGGGCGTTCGCGCCGAGGCTACGCTCGTGATCCCCTCCGGCATCGACGTCGAGGGCGTGGTCGTCGACGACGCGGAGCGGCCGGTCGCGAACGCTCTCTTGCGTGTTTCACAGTTCGCGAATTTCGATGAATGGGCCGACGCGGGCCGGAGCGATTCGGAAGGCAAATTCTGGCTCCGGTCGATAACGCCGAATCATCATATTTCCGCCTCGGCCCCCGACCCCACGATGCGCCCTTCTCCGATCTATGCTGTGAGCGCGGATCGCGGGAATCCCATGTCGCTTCGGCTCCAGGTGCGACGACGCGCTGCAGCACTCTCCGGACGCGTCGTGGTATCGGACGGCGCTCCGGTGGCCGGCGCATTCATCACCGTGGGAGCCCGGCGGATCACCTGGCTCCACAGCCTTCCTGGCGATCCTGTTGCGCTCTCGGCACCTTGCCAGATCGTCTCGGACTCAGACGGTAAATTTGAACTCTTCGGTCTCGATCCAGTCACCACAGATATCACCGTGCGAGCGGATGGCTATGCGGGCTACCACGGAGATGTCACGCTCAGCTCACAGGAGCCCGCAATATTGATCATTGAGCTTCAGCGCGGATTCACCCTCGAAGGCACAGTGAGAGACTCGTCCGGCGCCCCGGTCGCTTCAGCGGAAGTGCTCGCACTTCCCGCGTGGATCTCCCCGGGCGTCGATCCGAGCAGCGGCCAAATCTCGCCCGGCGAAGCCGGCTTGACCGCTCAGACGGATAGCGAGGGGCGGTACCGCCTCGACGGAGTCGATCCCGGGCGCGTCCTCGTTCAAGCGTCCAAAGGCCATCACATACAGTTTGGGTGCATCACAGGACTCGCCGGCGAGCGCCGCGAGTGGAACCCGAAACTCGGTGAAAAGCTGCCGATGCGCGGACGCGTGGTCGATGGCGCGGGCAATCCGCTGGAAGGATTTGTGGTTTCGCTCACGCCGGACTTCGGGAAGCCTCGAGCGCAGATCGTCGTCGAATCAGCGAAGACCGACGCCCAAGGCAAGTTCGAGATCGCAAACTGCGGCGCCGAGCGATACTGGCTGAGCGTTTATTGTGGTGTCAGCAAGGCCATGAGCGGCACCAAGGAGCTCGCCAATGTGGCGCCAGGCGGAGAAGAGATTCTTGTGGTCGTCGAAAATGCCGTCGCTCGGACGTGCAATGTGGAGGGCACACTGCTTTCCGTCAACGGGGCTCCAGCTCTGGATGTGGGCGTCCAACTCTTCCGGAACGGCGAGATCGTCCTCCCATCAGGACGCACCGATTCGGCGACAGGCCGATTCCACCTCGGACCGTTCGCTCCCGGGCTGCTGGAAGTGCGCTTCGGACTCCATGACCACTTTTCCCTCGCGCAGTCGAAGTGGGTGGCTGCCCATGAGACCTGGGACCTTGGCACGCTTCGCATGAGAGCGGAAGGCACACTCCAATGTCGTGTCGTCGTCGACCAGCCGGCCGGCCCGCAGGAGCGGTCGTACGCATTTATCGAAGCGCGCCCGGTGGGCGTCGACGGCACCGTTCCGATCAATTGTGCACATCGCATCCAGCTCGATCAGCAGATGGGGGGGAGCGCACAACTCCCGGCTGGCCGATACAAGCTCACCATGCGGAGCGTTCATCCCCCTGCGATTGCCGCAGAGCCGATCGTCGAGATCTCGGAGTCGGGCACCACCACGCTCACGATTCCCGCGCGCCGTGGCGTCCCCGTGAGCCTCAGCTCTCGCCTGGAGGATGGGGATGATCCCGGACGAGTTCAATTCACAATCCACGATGAGGCGGGCGCCCTCGTCACGCAGGGAATCTCGAGCAGTGGCGCGTGGAGTTCCGCGTGGCAGACGGTACTCGCCGTCGGGCGCTACGGGGTGACCGCCTCGGCGGGAAGCAAGCGCGCGAGATGGACGCTCGAAGTCGCCCACCCGCGCCAGCGGATCATCACGGCAACGCTCGTGCTTCGATAGCATCCTGCCGCACGGCATGCTTCGCTCATGCCGTGTTCCTACCAATTGCTGATCGACGGCGAGTGGCGCGAAGCCCTCGGCGGCAGATCCTGGGATGTTATCAATCCCTCAACGCAGGAGATCGTGCGCACTATGCCTTTCGGCGACGCGCGCGACTGCCGCGCCGCCATTGAAGCGGCCGCGCGCGCGTTTCCGGCGTGGTCACAATCCACTCCGTACCATCGCGCGGCAATTCTCAAGAATGCTGCAACGCGAATTCGGGAGCAGACCAACGCCCTTGCTCAGGTGACCGTTCGCGAGTCCGGCAAACCCTTGCGCGAGGCGCGGGGCGAGTGGCTTGGCACCGCGGAGCTGTATGAGTGGTACGCAGAAGAGTGCAAGCGTGTGTACGGACACACGATTCCGTCGCGCAAGCCTGACCGCCGTTTTGTGGTGATGCATCAGCCGATCGGCGTGGTCGGCACTATCACCGCCTGGAACTTCCCCGCCTACAACCCGTCGCGATCCTGGGCGGCCGCGCTGGCGGCGGGCTGCACCGTCGTCGGCCGCCCTTCGGAGCAAACGCCGCTCTCAGCGATGGAACTTGGCGCCATTCTCCTCGAGGCGGGATTGCCGAAAGGCGTGCTCAATGTGATCCACGGAGATCCTCCGTCCATGGCCACAGAAATGCTTGATCATCCGGCGCTGCGAAAGATCAGCTTCACGGGGAGCTCGCGCGTTGGACGCCTTCTCATGGACGGCGCCTCGAGGACCCACACAAAGCTCGCTCTTGAACTCGGCGGGAACGCGCCGGTCATCATTCTCCCCGATGCCGACGTGAAAGCTCTGGCGCCGCGCGCCGTGGCCACGAAATTTCTCAACGCGGGGCAAGTCTGCGTCGCTCCGCAGCGATTCTTGGTCCATGAGCAGATTCGCAACGAGTTTGTTGAACTTGCCTCTTCGTCCGCCGCCTTAATTCGCGTCGGCGACGGCCTCGACGAGAGCACGCAGCTCGGTCCGATGATTCGTGAAGATCAACGATCTCGGCTTGAAGATCTCGTCGACGACGCACGCGCGGGCGGCGCTCGTGTGCGCGTCGGCGGCAAGCGGCCCGCTCACCTCTCCCGCGGCTGGTTCTTTGAACCGACGCTCATCGACGGGCTCACACCCGAGCACCGGCTCTTCCGGGAAGAGGCCTTCGGCCCCGTTCTTCCCGTGGGATCGTTCAACCATCTTCAGGAGGCCATCACGCTTGCGAATCAAACGCCCCATGGCCTCGCGGCTTATGTGTTTACTTCCGACATTCGCGCCGCCTGGAGAGCGGCTGAGCAGCTTGAGTTCGGAATGGTGGGAATCAATGAGTGGTTTCCCCACGGCGTCGAAGCTCCCTTCCATGGCTGGAAACAGAGCGGCCAGGGATCCGAATCGGGGGCGGAAGGGCTGCATGAGTACCTCGAAACGAAAGTTGTGGCGTTCGGCGGAATCACCTGAGAAATTGGCGCCATGCGCAGCGGACCTTCTCTCACGGGACGCATCTGTCTTGCTCTCGGGCTCACAGTGCTGTTCTATGCGCTGGCGCTCGGTATCGTTGCTTTCTGTGCGGCCGTCGTAATCGATGATCTTTTTCTCACTCGGCGCCTTCGCATTCGCGCCGATATCGCACTCGCCATGGCTGGCGGGGCGATTCTCTGGGCCCTCGTTCCCCGGAAAGACACGTTCGAGGCTCCCGGGCCCAAGTTGAAGATCGAGGATCACCCGCGACTCGAGGCGGAGATCAAGAAGGTCGCCGAGGCCGCAGGCCAGCCCATGCCGGAGGATGTGTATTTATTGGATGCGGTGAACGCATTTGTTTCAGAGCGCGGCGGGCGGCTTGGATTTGGCGGGCGCCGAGTGCTCGGTATCGGCCTGCCGCTGCTCCAGCTATGCACCATCGAGCAATTCAGAGCCGTGCTCGCCCATGAGTTCGGTCACTTCGTGGGCTCCGATACCCTTCTGGGAACCTTTCTCTACCGCACCCGCACTGCGATCGGGCGTACGGTGTACTCGCTGGGGAAGTCCGGATCGCCCGTCAAGTGGATCTTCATCGGCTACGGCAAGCTCTTCCTGCGCATCACACATGCCGTCAGCCGCGCACAGGAGTTCTCCGCTGATGCGTTCAGTGCACAAGTGACCTCTCCGAGAATTGCGGCTGAGGCACTTCGAAAAGTAATACCCTACGATGCGGTCTACATGCGGTACTGGACTCAGGAGGTCGTCCCCGTCCTGCAGGCGGGCCGCATCCCGCCGATTCACGAGGGCCTCGAAATTTTTTGTAAGAGCATGGACGGCCTCGAGATTCTTGAGCACGCGGAGAGCGGGGCGACGACGGCGAAAGCCGATCCCTACGACACCCATCCTCCGCTGCGCGAGCGGGTCGAGGCCCTGGGGCAGCGCATGGAGGGTGCCTTCGCCGAGGGCGTCTCTGCGGACACGCTGCTTGAGGGAGCCGCGAGCTTTCAGCAAACGCTCTTGGCGGCAGCCATCGGCCCCGAGAAGGTCAGCCAACTTCGGCCGATTGATTGGGATCACGTCTTTGCAGAGATTTCGGTCCCAGCGCAGAAGGCGATGCTACAAAACTACCGCGGTCAGCTCGCCGGAATCACGCCGCGCAATCTGTTGCAACATGTGCAGAGGCTCGCCATGCGAAACGGCCGAGTCGTGCGAGTCCCCGATGGACAGCCCGTCTCACAAGCGGAAATGGTGGAGGCATTTCATGTAGTCTGGCCTTCGATCCTCGTTCTCTTCCATGACCGCTGTGCGGACCCCAAGTGTGGCGTCGGTGCGCCCTTCACGGTATCTCTGCCCAACGGGGAGCGGGCTGCGCCGCTGATCGAGCTTCGCTCTGCCGTCGGGGAACTGAAGCCGCCCGAGCATTGGGTCTCCTTCTGCGAGCGTGCAGGCGTCGCCGACGTCGATCTCGGGAGCGTCGTCGCGGGATAGCAGATCCTTCGTTGCGCGAATCGCGTCGCCGGGGGATGCTTGTGGCTGGCCTCGTCTGCGGCGATCCATGGCCCATCGTGCCACGTGACACGCCCTTTCGAAGCCCGCCGCTTCGACCCCGCGGAGCGGCAGACCCCGCCAGCCCCCGTTGCACCCATGCGGAAGCCCCCGTTTGTTTGGGTCGCTCTTTGTGTACTTTCTTCATACAGCGCAGCTCAGACATCTGAACTCTATCCAGGGCCGAGGGCGCTCGCAGGTTCCGCGCAGAACGCGATTGCCTCCGGCGACCTGAACGGGGACGGCTTCGCCGACCTTCTCTCCGCCAACGCCGACGGCACCCTCTCCGCGCTCCTGGGGGACGGCACGGGGAACTTTGCGCCGCCCGCAATCGCCGCCGCGGGAGGTCCAATGAGTGATCTTTCTCTTGGCGATTTCGACCTCGACGGCGACCTCGACGCGGCCGCGACGGGGAGCACTCTCTCGACGGACCTCCGTGTGCTCCTCGGCAACAACCTCGGCGGATTCAGCGCCCCGACGCTCTTTACCGTGGGAACTTCGCCCGAGGCACTCGTGCTCGCCGATCTGAATGGAGACGGGCGTGCGGATGCTGCGACGGCGAACTCGGGTTCAAGTAATATCTCCGTACTCTTAGGGAACGGCACTGGAGGCTTCGGCGCGGCTGCATTCTTCGCGACGGCCGGGAGCCCCAAGGATCTCGCCGCTGGCACGATGAATGCCGGCGCCGTGCTCGACCTCGTCACGGCGAACCTTACAGGAACCGTCTCCGTGCTGCTCGGCACAGGCACGGGAACTTTCGGCGCTGCCGCGAGCTTCCCGGCGGGCGCCCTCGCCTCATCCGTTTCGCTCGGCGACCTCAACGGCGATCTCGCAACCGATGTTGTCGTGACGAATCTCTTCGCGGTGGGGTCGGGCGCCTCCGTGCTGCTCGGCAACGGCGCGGGATCGCTCGGCGCGCCGGCAGCGGTCGCCACCGGCGGGGTCTTCCCGGCCGATGCGGCACTGGGGCAGCTCGGCACGGACGGCAACCTCGATCTTGTTGTGGTGTTCCTTGGAGGCGGAATCGGTGCGCTCTTGGATGGCACCGGAGGCGGCGGATTCGGCGTGCCTACCTCTTTTGTAACAGCTCCAGGCGCGACGGAGATCCTGCTGGCAGACGTAGACGCGAACGGGCGCCCCGACGTCCTCGTTGCCAACTCCTCGCTCGACGTTTCTGTGATACTCGCAGGCGACAGCGGAGGATTTGTGCTTCCCCGGGCGTTCGCCTCGTCGACCCCGCTCGCCGCCGTTGCGACCGCTGATTTCAATAATGACGGCAAGCAAGATGTGGCGGGCGCCGGTGGAGCAGGCGGCGGGGCCGTTTCCCTCCTCGGCGATGGAACGGGCGCCCTCGGCGCGCCCCTCTCGCTCGTCGTTGGTACAGATCCCCTCGATGTGGCGACGGGAGACGTGAACCTCGATGGCAACGCGGATCTCGCCACGGCGAATGCGGGCACCAACAATGTCACGATTCGAACAGGCAACGGCGCGGGTGCATTCCCCGGCACCGCTTCCGTCGGCGCAGGGACAGCCCCGCAGGCCCTCGCCTTCGCCCCCTTGAATGGCGACGCCAACCTGGACCTCGTAGTGGCGAACGGGGGCTCCAACAATGTCACGATTCGTCTGGGCACGGGCGGCGGTGCTTTCGGCGCGGCCACGACGTTTGCGGCGGGCTCGAGCCCCTCGGCGCTCGCCCTCGGGGATCTCAATCTCGACGGAAACCTCGATCTCGTGGTGGCCAACGCGGGCTCGAACGATGTCACTCTTCGACTCGGCAACGGCTCCGGCGGATTCGGCGCCGCGAGCACGTTCGCCGCGGGAACCTCGCCGCTCGGCGTTGCGATCGCGCTCCTCGACGGCAACGCTTCGCCGGACATTGCAGTTGCCAGCAGCGGCAGCGGCGAATGTGTGATCTTGTTTAGCAACGGCTCGGGCGGAATCGCCTCGACAGCGGCCTTTGCGGCGGGCTCCTCGCCGCGCGCAGTTGTGGCTTTCGATGCAGACGGCGACGGCGATCGCGATCTCGTGTGCGCCGAGGGCGGAAGCGAGGCGGCGGCTCTTCTCGGCGGCAATGGGAGCGGGGTCTTCGCGGCCCCGGTCCGATTCAGCGCGCTGGGGGCGGCCTCCGACGTCGCAGCGGCGAATTTCGATGGGTCATCGCCGATCGACCTCGCGGTCGCGAGCGCGGCCCAAGCCGCTGTCACGATTCTTCGCAATCGTTTGGCTCCCCCGGTGATTCTCACTCATCCGACGAGCACCGCAGTCTGCGCGCCCACGGCCGCCGTGTTTACAGTTGCGGCCTCGGGAGCGACGACGTTCCAATGGCGCAAGGGCGGCTCGCCGCTCGCGAATGGCGGAAACGTGAGCGGAGCGAACACGGCGACGCTCACTCTTTCCCCCACATCCGGGAGCGACGTCGGCAGCTACGACTGCGTGGTGAGCAACTCGCAGGGGTCTGCCACAAGTAATGCGGCCACGCTGGCGGTGACGACCGGAGTTCCTTCCATTTCCGCGCACCCCGCGTCGCAGTCGCTCTGCGCCGGCTCAGGGGCGCTCTTCTCGGTGACGGCGTCGAACGCCGTGAGCTTCCAGTGGCGAAAGAACACCATTCCGATTGGTGGAGCGACGGCCTCGGCTCTGTCGATCCCGTCGGTCGGAGGTGCCGACGCGGGCAGCTATGACTGCGTTGTTACCAATTTTTGCGGATCCGCGACTTCGAATGCGGCGACGCTGACGGTCTTCCCGGGGAATCCTTCGATCACGCTCAGCCCGGCGCCGCAGACGGTTTGTGCGGGCGCGAGCGCGGTCTTTGCGGTGACGGCCACGAACGCAGCCGGCTTCCAGTGGCGCAAGAATACGGTTCCGATCGGAGGCGCCACGGCCAGCTCGCTCTCGATCAACCCCGTCGTCGTGGGCGACGCCGGCAGCTATGACTGTGTCGTTACCAATCCGTGCGGATCGGTCACGTCCACCGCCGC
>JAEUHX010000032.1 GCA_016792805.1 Planctomycetota bacterium | reverse complement strand
GAGTTCCGCAGATGCGAGGCCATGGCGCGCGCAGAATCGGACTGGCGCGAAGCGCCGGTCCGATTCTGCGCAGCCATTGGTCCGCCGAGCATCGAGGACTGTTCGCTGCCGCGCCAAGACTGACCACGCCCCATTCTTCCCAACCTCACAATCGAACCGCCCGCCGCCGCGCCAAGACTGACCACGCCCCATTCTTCCCAACCTCACAATCGAATTACTCACTGCCGAGCTCAACCCAACCACTCCCGAACACCACATCTCAGCCGCCAGCGGGAACTCCTACCGCGTCAGCACCCTCAATCCTGCAGCCGGACCATCCACCAAAAACACGCGCCGGCTCATCAGCCCAAATCCAAGCAAGCCCACTTCGTCCGGCTCGCGCAGAACGCGGAGATCCTGCGCGCGAACGGGCCCGACCTCGAGCTCCGAAAGTTGAAATCGCTCCTCGTCGTGTTCCCCCGAAATGTCTACAACTCGGGCGAACGAGAGCGTTGGGAGCCCCAGCCGCAGAATCGAGACCGCCGGCAGCGCGGTCGAGTCCGATCCCGTGTCGACCAGAAGCGAAATCGATTCCTCGAGGACGGCGCCTTGCGCAGGCTGGCGAGCCGTGGCGCGCACCCACCATCCGAGCGCGTCGGCCGCTACAGGGATGCTCTCCCAAGGACCCACAAATCCGCACTCGGCGGCGGCACGCTCCCAGGGCACGTTCGGCGCCAGCACATGCAGCCGCCTCGAGGGCGCGTCCACGATCCAGCGAACCGATCGAAGAACGTCCATCCCGAGAATGCCCCAGAGGGCCGGGTCGATTCCCGAGAGATCGGTCACGCCGACGCGCAAACCGTGAACCGTCACATTTCCGAACTGTAACGATGGAATCGTCGCCTCGTCGTGGAGCCGCCGCACGACGCGCCCCGAGCGCATCAGCGAGACCGGCGTCGCCATCGTGCGCGCCGGGATCCCCACGCTCAAGATCCTGCGCGAATCGGCCATCGACGACGCCGCCGCGGTGTCCAGCAGGAACAGGCCCGAGCCCGACTCCCCGAGGGACGCCTCCACCAGCGGGAGCTTCGTGGAGGAAAGCTCGAGCGAGCAGCCAGAGGCGATGCTCACTTTTGCCGGAGCGCCCCACGGGGATACTTCGGAGCGAGCGCAGCCGAAGAGCAAACAGAACAGCAAGCCGATGAGAATCGCGACCGAGGATTTCACGGGTTTCTCCCGAGCACCACCGGACAGGCGACGCGATGGTGAACATCGCCTGGGGACGATTCGAGATAAGGTGCCTCCGTCGCGCAGGATGGTATTTGCGGCATCAAACAAAAAGCCCGATAGCGGCATCCCCGCGGGATCTCCCGCGCGTCGGCTGGCGCCGTCCGCTGGCTGCCGGTGCGGGGAGCCTCGGAACGATCGTCGTCGGCGGCCAAGAGCGCTTGCGTGTACGGATGGAGGGCCGCGCCGGTCCGCAGCGCCGACGTCGGCAGCTCCTCGACGATGCGCCCGAGATAGAGCACCGCTGCTCGCGAACAAAACCACCGCGCGAGCCCAATCTCATGAGTGATCATCAATATTGCGCATCCGGCCCTCTGTCGCTCCCGCAGCACATCCAACACGAGGCGGCGCGTGCCGGCGTCGAGCGAAGCAGTCGCCTCGTCGAGAATCAATAATTCGGGCTCGGCGGCCAGCGCACGCGCCACGCAGATGCGCTGCTTCTCGCCGCCGGAGAGTTCGCGGGGATAGCGCTCGGCGATCGAGGCATCGAGCCCGAGCCGCTCGAGCAGCGCGCCTACACCGCGTGGAGCCCCCGCGCCGTAGGCCTCCGCAATGGCATCCCCGACGCGCTGGCGCGGGTCAAGGGCACGGCCCGGATCCTGGAAGATCAATTGTATCGACCGCCGCGCGCGCCGAAGAGCGCCCCCTTCGAGCCTCCTCAGGTCGACAGCCCCGCCCTCGGGACCGTGGAGCACGAGGCTCCCCGAGTCGGGATCGAGGAGACGCGCCAACACGAGCGCCAGCGTCGATTTGCCTCCTCCCGATTCCCCAAGAATCGCTCCCGCCTCTCCTCGGTGGATTCTCAACGATACTCCGTCGAGCGCACGCGCTGTCGCGCCTGCAGCCGCGCCGAACTCCTTCCGCAAATCGGCCGCTTCCAAAAGCAGCGTGCCCCCGCTCATCGGGCGCTCCGCATGGAAAACCACTCTTCGACGAGCGCTTTTGTAACTGGATGGGAAGGTGCCTCCAGAAGCCTCTGCGCCGGCCCTTCCTCGGCCACCCGCCCCCGATCCAGTACGATCCACCGGTCCGCGCGGCGCGCGACGCGATCGAGATCGTGGCTCACCAAAATCAACGCCGTGCGATGATCCCTGCGACGCCGCTCCAACAAGTCGAGGACCTGCCGGCGCAAGATGGCGTCGAGGGCCGTCGTCGGCTCATCAGCGATGAGCAGCTTGCGATCGCCCGCGACCGCAGCGGCCACGCCGATCCGCTGGCGCATACCCCCTGAGAGACGATGGGGTCGCTCCTTCAGCAGCGCCTCGCTTGCCGGCAGCCCCACTTCTTCTAGAAGGCCACAAATTCTCTGCCGGAGGTCCCGTCCCGAGGCCATCCGGTGCAAGAGTAAGGACTCTCCGACGAGCGACTCCACCGACTTCATCGGATGAAGCGCCGCAGCCGGCTCCTGGAGAACGAGCCCGAGGTCTTTGCCTCGAAGCCGGCTCCAGCCGGCGTCGTCGAGAGTCAATAGATCCTGCCCCTCGAACCGAATCGATCCTTCGACGACGCGCGCTGAGTCGGGAAGCAGCCCCAGGATCGCCCTCGCCAATGTGGTTTTCCCGGAGCCGGACGGCCCCACGAGTGCCACACATTCTCCGTCGGCGACGGAGATCGAGACTCGGTCGAGGGCAAGGAGGGCGGCGCGATCGCGGCTCTCGAAAGCAACAGAAAGTCCGTCCACCTGGAGCAGCGGTGCGCTCATGGTGCATCCCCTCGGCGGCGCTCGCGCAGGGAGTCCCCCGCCAAGCTCGCGGCCGTGACGCATGCGGCGATCGCAAGCGCCGGAAATGTGGAAACCCACCAACCGTTGCGCAGCGTGTGAAAGCCCTCGGCCACCATCTTCCCCCAAGAGGGCACTGGATCCGGCACGCCGAATCCCAAGAAAGAAAGTGTGGACTCAGCGACGAGCACCGAGCCGAGCCCGAGCGTCGCAGAGACCGTGACCGGCCCGAGCACGTGCGGAAGAATATGGCGCCACCAAATGCGCCACGGGGACAGTCCGAGCCCCTTCGCAGCGAGCACGAACTCGCGCCCCGCGAGCACGCGAACCTCGGCGCGCACAAGGCGCGCCGTTCCCATCCAGCCGGTCACTACGAGCAGTGCAATCAGAAGTCCCTGCGACTTGCCGAGGAGCGCAGATGCCGCAAGGAGAAGAACTACTGTGGGAATCGAAAGTAAGAAATCGGTGATCCGCATCAGAATGCGGTCGACTGTGCCGCCGACGGCCCCCGCGAGGATGCCGACCGCGGTGCCGAAGCAGGCCGCAGCGCAGGACGTCGCCGCTGCGGTCACGAGGGAGACCCGCGATCCATACAAAAGTCGAGAAAGCACATCTCGACTCTCCGGGTCGGTGCCGAGCCAGAATCGGCTGCAGGGTGCGAGGAGTGACGCGTCAACGCGCCCCAGGTTCTCGCTGGGATCGAAGGGCGCGATCCAAGGAGCCAGAATCCCGAGCAGCGCGACTCCGCCCAAAAGGAGCGCCGCCGCCGTAACGCGCGCGTCTTCTGTGAGTCTCATTTTTGAGCCGCCCGCGGATCGAGCCGCTCCGCCAGCAGATCTGCAAGCGCATTCCCGAGCACCGCTGTCAGCGAAAGCAACAGAATGCACGGCGTCGCCACGGGGAAGTCCTTCCGCGTAAGCGACCCGAGCAGAAGCGTGCCCATGCCGGGCCATTCGAACACCATCTCGACGAGCACAGCACCTCCGACGAGATAAGGCATCGAAAGCCCGAGGAGCGCGAGCGTCGAATGGAGCGACGCCGGCAGCGCGTGGTGCAACAGCGCCCGTCCTCGGGTCGCTCCGCGCGCGCGCGCCGCGAGGACGAAATCTTGCTTCTGGGCCTCCACGAGCGCCGCCCGCGCGTAGCGCGCGACGTGGGCCGCAATAAATCCCGAGAGCACAAGGCACGGCAGCGCCAGATGCCACATCCGGTCGGCGAGATGCCAGCCGGGCACAAATCGATTCGTAGTCGAGAGCTCGCCCCCGGCAGGAAACAGAGGCCATTCGATCGAGAACCGCCAGACGGCAATGCTCGAGATCCAAAAAATCGGAGTGGAAGCGATGAGTAACGTCGTTCCCGATAGCGCCTGGTCCACAAATCGCCCCGGCCGGCGGGCACAGGCAAGCGCAAGCCCAAGCCCCGCGGCGAAGCCGAGCAGCAGCGAGCTGCCAGAGAGAACAAGCGTTCGCGGAAGCGCTTCCAGGACCCGGTCGCGCACGGGCCGGCGATCCACGAGGGAGAGGCCGAAGTCGAGGGTCGCCGTGCTCCGCATCCACTTCACAAATCGCGCAGGCATCGGCTCGTCGAGTCCGAGAATCTCGCGCTGTCGCGCGTTCACGTCAGCGGCCCCCTGAACATCGGTAAAGATGATCGCGGGATCTCCCGGCGCTGCCTCGACGAGGAAGAACACGAGAATGGACGCCGCAAAGACGACGCCGATACCAGTCAGCAACCTCCTCGCGAGCGCGAGCAACAAAGCAACGTCACCGGCCGGGGAAAGTCTTCTGGAGCGCCTTCGGCACGTAGCATCCCTCGAGCGCGATCGTAAAGCCGAGCTCGTTGGCGCCAAAGTTCCGGAACCGATTTCTCACGACCGCAAAACGGCTGAACCAGCAGAGGAAAGTGTAAGGTTGATCCTCATAAATCTGCCTCTGCATGTCCTTCAGCAGAACCCGAAGGCGCGTCGAGTCCATCTCGGAAGAGATCGCCGCTGCGATGGCGTCCACTTTCGGGCTCGAATATCCGCCGAAATTGAACGCGCTGCCGGTTGTCCACGTGTCACCCTGCTTCATCTGCAAACTAGCAGAAAATCCATAGATCGCGGCATCGTAGTCTCGCGCTTCCATGCGCTTCTGCAGCACGTCGAACCGCATGGAATCCACTTCCACGGCGATCCCCACTTTCTTGAGATCCTGCTGGACCATCCGTGCGGTCTGACGCCGCCGCGGCGTCTCATCATTGACGAGCAGCGTGAATGCGAGCGGCTTCCCATTGCGCGTGCGCACGGCGCCCGCCGACGGACGCGTCCAGCCCGCCTCGTCCAGGAGCTTCTCCGCCGCCGCCGGATCAAACGGCAGAGGCATCAGGTCGCCGGCATAGGCCGAACGGAGCACCGGCGGAACGGTGCCCACGGGCTGCTTGCCGTACACCTTGCCGCCCGCAGTCAGCAGCGCCGCGATCATCCCCTCGCGGTCGATCGCGAATGTCAGCGCCCGGCGAACTCGGATGTCTTGAAACAATTCTCTTTTCTGATTCCATGCAACAAAATCGACGAAGCGCTGGCCCCGGTCGTAGAGGTCGAACTCGCCGCGCTTGCGGATCGCCTCCAGATCCTCCGGACGAATGCCGTCCATGGCGTCGATCTCGCCGGCGAGCAGCTTGCGCAAGCGCGCTTCGTAGTCGCCGACCCTCAGAAATACGGCACGCGCGAGGTACGGCACGCCTGCCGTGGTGACCCCTTCATTTCGCTCGAGAACGAACGCTTCGTTGCCTTGATGCTCGACGACGCGAAACGGCCCGTGGCCGACCGGCGCGAGCGCCAGCTCGGTCCCATAGAGCTGCTGCGGATCGAGCTTTCCATAAATGTGCTCCGGGAGAATGCACTCCCCAGCGTCGGAAAGCTGGCTCTCGCGGTAGTAGGCGGTCTTGAATGTGAATTTCACTTTCTTTTCGTCGAGCGCCTCGACCTTCTCGATTCTCGACACATACTCCCGCCGCACGGAGTTGGCGCGCTCGTCGCCGATCAGGCGATAAGTAAAAACCACGTCGGAGGCGCGGATCGGTGCGCCGTCGTCCCACTTGGCGTTGCGCAAGTGATAAGTGATCTCCTTGCCGTCGGGGCTCCATTCCCAACGGTGGGCAAGCCCCGGCGTATGAATCAGCTCGTCGCGCAGCTCGAGATTGGTGAGCGACGACGCGATCAAGCTTCCGATGTGGAGTTCATCATCAAGCGTCGCGAACGGCTCGAGTAGCGTCCGCGGCGCAGCCTGAAGCGCCACGACGATCGAATCGCCGCGCGCGGCGTCGCTCGGTTGCGGTCGGCTCGCGGGCTGCTGCGAGCAGGCGGGCGCCGCCACGCCCGCTAGCGCGAGGAACCCCGCGATGGCTCGCGAAATCCCATGGAGCGATGTGGAGCTCATGCTGGAGCGGAGAGTGTACGGGGAATCGGATGCTTCGCTTCGCACCCGCAGTACGATTCGCGCACGACGGCTGCGCGATGACGCAAGAATCCTCGAGCGCTCGCACTGCGGGGCACCTTGGCCAGAATCTGGTGATCCTCCTCGCCCTCGGGGTTGCCGCCTGCGCCCATCGGGAGGATGCGCCGGCCCAGACCCTCCGTTTTCACAACATGGCGGAGCCGCGCACGCTCGATCCGGCCGGCGCGACCGGAGTCGCCGATCGGAATCTTCTCCTGGCGCTCAGTGAGGGGCTCGCGGCCTTCGATCCGCGCACGGCGGCGCCGGTGCCCGGGGCGGCCGAGCGGTGGGAAACGAGCGCCGATGGGCTTCTCTGGACCTTCCACCTGCGCGCCGCGCGCTGGAGCAACGGCGATCCGCTGACGGCGGCCGATTTCCGCCGTTCGTGGCTTCGCGTGCTCGATCCCGCCACGGCGAGCCCGCTCGCGAGCCAGCTTTTCGAGATCGTCGGCGCCGCCGAGTTCGCCGCGGGCACAGGCAGCGCGCCGCAAGTCGGCATCGAGGCCCACGGCGACCGGGAGCTGCGCGTGCGCCTGCGCCGGCCGATGCCGTGGCTCGCGCAGCTCTCCGCGTCTTCGCCCTTGGTGCCCGTTCACTCCGCCGCTGGCGCGGCAGGGGCATTTGTGCGCCGCGAGCGGTTCGTCGGAAACGGCCCCTTCGTGCTCGAAGAGCGCGTGCCCAATTTCCGAATCGTGATGGTCAAGAATCCGAATTATTGGGACGCGGGGAACGTCACCATTCAGCGGATCGTCGCGTACTCCTCCGAAAGCAAGCAAGCGGCCGTCGACGCGTTTCGAGCCGGACGGACCGACTGGGTCGACGACTTTCCGAGCGCCCAAGCGAGCTCGTGGCTCGGACGGCCGGAGCTGCGCACGAGCCCCTACCTCGCCGTGTCGTTCCTCCGGTTCAATACCACAAAAGCGCCGTTTCGCGATGCGCGCGTGCGGCGTGCGATCCACATGGCGATCGACCGCACGCTGCTCTGCGAGCGCGTCCTGCGGCTCGGGCAGCGACCGGCTCAGCAGCTCGTGCCACGCTGCGTCACCGGCGTCAGTGGCTACGTGCCTGTCGCGGGGCTCCCGTTCTCCCCGGAGAGGGCACGCGCGCTGCTCGCCGAGGCCGGTTTCCCGCAGGGGCGCGGACTCCCGCCGATTGAGCTGCAGTACGACACCAATGAAGACTGGAAGCGTATCTGTGAAGCCGTGCAGGCGATGCTTCGCGAACATCTTCAGATCGATGTATATCTTGTGAACAAAGAGAAGAAAACCGTGATCGACGACGAAGAGCGCCTTGCCTACCTCGGCATGAGCCGCGGAAGCTGGATCGGGGATTTCGCCGATCCGATGGCCTTCCTCGAGGTGTTCACTTCGTCGAGCTCGACCAATCGCACGGGATTCGCGAATGCACAGTACGACGCGCTCCTGGAGCGGGCGCGCGCCAGCGCCGACGAGCCGGCGCGGCGCGCTCTCATGGCGCAGGCGGAGCGCCTCCTCGTCGAGGAGGAGCTTCCCTTCACACCGCTGTATGAATTTGTCAAGCAAACGCTCGTCCATCCCGAGCGCATCGTCGATGGCTTCCACGAGAACCTCCTCGGGATGCACCCGATGAAGTGGATTCGCCTGCGGCGCTGACGTGATCCACCATCCCTTCACGCGCGCGGCCGTTCGCGTGGCGGCCCGGACAGCGGGCGTGCTCCTCGCCGTCGCGCTTCTCTCCTTCGCGCTGCTGCGAGCCGCCCCCGGCGGCCCGTTCTCGGAGGACCGGAGCGTTCCGGCCGCGGTGCGTGCGAACCTCGAGAAGCGCTACCACCTCGACGAGCCGCTCGCCCTGCAGGCCGCGCGCTATCTGTGGGATCTCGCCCACGGCGACCTCGGTCCGTCGTTCCGCTATGCCGATTTCACAGTCAATGATCTGCTGGCCGTCGGGCTCCCGAGCACGCTGGCGCTCGGCGCCGCGGCGATGGCCTTCGCGCTCGCGATCGGAATTCCGCTCGGCATGGCGGCGGCGGCGCGCCGGGGCGGGCTCATCGACCGCCTGGCTTCTGGGATTTCGGTGGCGGGGCTTGCGCTTCCCACATTTGTCTTGGGTCCGCTGCTGGTTGCATTCTTTGCAGTGACTCTCCGCTGGTTCGAGCCGTCGGGGCTCGAACACCCGGCCGACCTCGTCCTCCCCGCGATAGCACTCGGAGCCGGCCCGCTGGCCGTGATCACACGGCTCACGCGCGCGGGGATGCTCGACACGCTCTCCCAAGAGTACATTCGCACGGCGCGAGCCAAGGGGCTCCCCGAGAGAACTGTACTTTTTCGACACGGGCTTCGGCCCTCCCTCGTGCCGGTGCTCACCTATCTTGGACCGGCGCTGGCGGCCGTGCTGACGGGCTCGCTCGTCGTGGAGTCGGTGTTCACCATTCCCGGGATCGGGCAATATGTGGTGAGAGGTGCGTTCAACCGCGATTATCCGGTGGTGCTGGGGGTGATCTTGGTGGGGACGACGTTCCTCGTCGTGGCCAACGCTCTGGTGGATCTGTTGTTGACGGCGCTCGACCCGCGGGTGCGCGAGCGATGAGCGCGCCGCAGAGCCCGCTCCGTCGAGGCTTGCGCCGATTTGTGCGCCGGCGCAGCGCCGCCGTCGCGTGCACGCTGCTCTCCCTCCTTGCCGCGAGTGCACTTTTCGGACCGATCCTCCTCGGCGACGCCGTCGCTCGGCAAGACCTTGCGCTCGGGGCCGCACCGCCGAGCTGGAGCCACCCCTTCGGGACCGACCTCCTCGGGCGCGACGCGTTCGCACGCGTCCTCGACGGAGCGCGGCTCTCGCTCGGTGTGTCGGCGGCGGCGACGCTGCTCTCCTTACTCATCGGCGTCCCCTACGGAGCGCTCGCCGGCTATCTCGGCGGCCGCATCGATGCGGCAATGATGCGCCTCGTCGACGTTCTGTATGGTCTCCCCTCGGTGCTGTTCGTGCTGCTGCTCATGGCGTGGTTCGGACGCGATCCCGCTCTCGGGCTGCCCCTGCTTTTTGTGGGACTCGGCGCCTTCTCGTGGCTCACGACAGCGCGCCTCGTCCGAGGCCTCGTGCTCTCGCTCCGCGAACGTGATTTTGTGGCTTCGGCACAAATATCCGGAGCCGGCCCCTGGGCGATCGTGCTCGGTCACTTGATCCCGCAAACGACGGGCCCCGTACTCGCACTCGCCACGCTCACCATGCCTCGCGTGCTCGTCGAAGAGGCATTTCTGTCGTTCCTCGGCCTCGGCGTCGGCGCGCCGCGCGCGAGCTGGGGCACCCTCATCGGCTACGGCATGGAGAGCTTCCGCGAGCACCCCTGGCTCGTCCTCTTCCCCGGGCTCGTGCTTGCGGCCACGCTGGCCGCGCTCTACTCCGCCGGCGACGCGCTGCGCGACGCCTTCGACCCGCGGGAGCTCGCGCGATGACAAAGCCGATCGTCGAGATCGAGAATTTGTGCGTTTCCTTCGAGCGAGACGGTGCGCGCACCGAGGTTCTCCGAAGCGTCGATCTTCAAGTGCGCCGAGGAGAAGCGCTCGGCGTGGTCGGCGAGTCGGGGTCGGGCAAGTCGACGCTCTTCCTCGCCGCGGCACGCCTGCTCCCGCCGTCGGCCTCGGTTTCCGCGAGGAAGCTACAGATCTCCGGCCACGACGTGAGCCGGCTCTCTCGTTCCAAGCTGACGGCGATCCGCGGCGCCACGATCGGGTTCGTCTTTCAGGACGCAAGCGCTTCCTTGAATCCTTACTTAACAATCGGCCGCCAGCTCTGTGAGATGGTGGAGCAGCATCGGCACGCGGAGGCGCCCCGCGCGATGGAGCTCGCCGAGCAGGAGCTCGCCGCCGTCGCGATTCCTGATCCGGCCAGCACGCTTCACAAATACCCACACCAGCTCTCGGGCGGCCAGCGGCAACGCGCCGCGCTCGCGATGGCGCTCCTTGCGAAGCCCGCGGTCCTCGTCGCCGACGAGCCGACGACGGCGCTCGACCCTACGGTGCAGGCGCAGGTGCTGGAACTCCTCGGGCGACTGCGCCGTGAGCGAGGGCTCGCGCTCGCCATGGTCTCCCACGACCTCGGCGTGGTCGCGGGGATTTGTGATCGCGTCGCTGTGCTCTACGCAGGGCGCGTCGTGGAAGAAGCCGCGGCAAGCTCACTTTTTTCCCGACCGCGCCATCCTTACACCGCCGCGCTCCTGGCTTCGGCGCCGCGCCTCACCGGCCTGCGGCCAAGTCGCCTCGCTGCCATCCCCGGCACTCCGCCGCGGCCCGGCGAACTCCCGACCGGCTGCGCCTTCGCGCCGCGCTGCCCGCGCGCCGTTTCCCGCTGCCGATCCGAAGTTCCGCCGCAGATCACACAAAACGAGAGCCGGTTCTCCTGCTTCGAGCCTCTCGGGGAGCCTGCATGAACGCTCCGCTCCTCGAGATCACGAACCTATGTGTGATTCGACCGCGCCCAAGCGGTGAGCCGCTTCGCGCTCTCGACCGAGTTCGCCTTCGCCTCGAGCGCAAAGAATCATGGGCCGTGCTCGGGGAGTCGGGCTGCGGAAAGACAACACTTCTGCGCACCATCGCCGGGCTCATTCCCGCAACGAGCGGCTCCATCCGATTCCAAGGCACCGAGCTTATCCCGCTACGCGGCCGGGCGCTCGCGCAAGCGCGCCTCGGCATGCAGATGGTTTTCCAAGACCCCGATGCGTCACTCGATCCACGGTGGACTATCGCGGCGAGCGTCGCCGAACCGATCCCACAGATACGCGGCGCCGAGCGAGCCGATCGCGTGGAGCGCCTCCTGCGCGACGTCGGCCTCGACCCGAGCCTCGGCGCGCGCTTCCCCCACGAGCTCTCCGGCGGACAGCGCCAGCGCGCCGCCATCGCTCGCGCTCTCGCTCCCGACCCAAAGTTACTTTTGCTCGACGAGCCGACTTCGGCGCTTGACGTCAGCGTTCGCGCGCAAATTGTGAATCTGCTCGCGGATCTGTCACAAGCTCGGGATCTCGGGCTGCTGCTCGTCACGCACGACCTTCCCTCGGCCCGCGTGCTCTGTGAGCGCGCGCTCGTGCTCGACGGCGGCCGCATCGCCGAAGAAGCACCCTTTGAGGCGCTCTTGGCGGCACCGCAGTCGCAAACGGCGCGCCGGCTTCTGGCCGCGTTCCCGGCCGCGCCCGTGACGGCCCCAAAAAATTCTGTGCTGTAACCTCGTCGCGGCGCGTTCCTACAGCTTGTCGAGCGTGACGAACATCACGCTGACCGCACAGAAAACCCGCACGACAGGATCCACGACGCCCGCGCGCCCTACGGCCAAGGAATCCCTCGACCGCCGAACGCCCACGACGCCAGCTTCCTGCCACCCAACCCCAACTGTTGGAGGCTAAAGCCATGATGCGCTCGTACCACATTGCCGCCCTTCTCGTCCTCGCCGCCGCCCCGCTGGTTCAAGCCGAGCGACGCTTCTCCGCAAGCCTTGAGGGAGAGATTCTCCGAGCCCAAGTCGTCGGGATCTCGGAGGAGACTGGAGCCGCTCAGATTCTCGTCACCGGCACACTGACCCCGAATTCCAATGCCCAGCTCGCTCAGGTGCTCTGGAGCGGCCGCGCTCGAGTGATGGTCCCGGGACCCGAAGTTCGATCCAACTCCTACGGTGAGTTCGCGGGCGCCCTCGAGCTCGACGCGGGTCTCACTCTGGAGTCGCTCCTTCTCTTCGACGGAAATGTGCTTCTCGATCAGAAGGCCGTCGGGCTCTCACACTTCGAGCCCGGAGTGCTCACTCCTCCCCAGTAACAAGAAGTTACAGCCATAAAAGAAAGCGCCGGATTTCTCCGGCGCTTTCCCGTTCCACCAAATTGCTTCGCCTGACGGCGACCGTGTCCGGCGAACTCAGGCCGGCTCGATCGCGATCTCGCGCATCGCCGCGAGGATGTTGGCGCTTTGAGGAACCGACGCGTCCTCCAGCGTGGGCGCCATGCCGATACCCGGCACGTTGCGCCCCGCCAGCAGCCGCGGCCGAACGGCCAGTTCGTAGAAGAACTCGTCGATCGTTCGGCGCAGAAGGTGCTCGCCGAAATTGGTAACTTCCGTGTCCTCGTTCACAAAAAGGACGCGACCCGTCTTGCGGATCGAGGCCGAGATCGCCGCCCAGTCGTACGGCATGAGCGAGCGGAGGTCGAGCACGTCGAACCGCATCCCTTCGGCGGCGAGCTGATCGGCTGCTTCCACACAAAGCGGAAGCGTGCGGCCGTAGCTCACCACCGTTGCGCTCGTGCCCTCGCGGCAGAGCTTCGCCTTGCCGAGCGGCACTTCATACTCAAGCAGCGCGGGCCACCGCGGCTTCCACTGGCTTCGGTCGCCGAGCGGCGCATCGATGCGATCGCGCAGCTCGCGCTCGTCGGCCGGCTCTCCCGGAATCCGTTCGAGCCCCTTGGTGCGCAGGAGACACTTCGGCTCCAGATACATCACCGGATTGCCATCCTTGAGGGAGGCAATCATGAGCCCGTAGGCATCGAGCGGGTTCGACGGGATCACCACCTTCCAGCCTGGCAGGTGCGTCGCGAACGCATCGAAGGAGTGGGAGTGATAGATCGACCCGTGGACGCCGGAGCCGACCGTCGTCATCAGCACGAGCGGAACTGTGAACTCCCCGCCGGAGCTCCAGGTGGAGTTGGCGGCGAGTTTCATCAGATCGATCGCGTTGAAGATGTAATCGGAGAATTGAATCTCCGCGACGGGCTTCTGCCCGGCGAGAGCCAATCCAAGAGCGGCACCGACGATACCGCGCTCGTCGAGCGGCGAGTTCCACGCCGTGCGAAGCCCTTGTGTACAAGTAAACACTCCGCCCAGCGGCGGGCCGACGTCCTCACCAAAAATATCGGTGACGCCAAGGTGCTGCTCGCCATAGGCCAGCGCCATGCGAATTGCCTGTGCCATCGTTGCCATGGGAGCGCCTCCTTACTCCGCGAAGCCGTTGCGCGGCTTCGGGTTGTAATAATTCTCCTTGGGCTCGGCGTACATGTAACGTTCCACATCCGACGGGTCGGGATAGGGCTCGCGCTTCACCTGCTCGTACGCGTCGGCCATCTCTTCGCGGTAGCGCGACCACACGATGTCGAGCTCGGCGCGCGTCGCGACGTCGCCCTTGATCAGCGACTGCTCAAATCGCGTGATCGGGTCTTCCTCGTTCACGCGGTTCGCTCCGCTCGACGACGAGTGGCCGTGGAGACGCGAGACCTTGGCCTCGATGAAGAAGGGCTTTCGCTTCTCGCGGACGTAGGCCATGCCCTCGGCGATCGCCTTCCAGCTCTGGTGCACATCGTTGCCGTCGATCGAAAGCGTCGGAATGCCGTAGCCCTTCACGCGTTGCGCAATCGACACGCCGTGCTGCGTGCAGGCCGGCGTCGAGATCGCGAAGCTGTTGTTCGCGGTGATCATCAGGATCGGCAGCTCCTGGCCGGGGCGAATCGACCAGAGCAAGCAGGTCGCGAAATCACCCTCGTGGGTCCCGCCGTCGCCGCCGTTCACGATCGTGATGCCGGTACCGCCGTGGCGACGCTGGGCGATGCCCGTGCCGACGGCGATCGAGAACTGCGTCTCGATCGTCGGCGCCATCGGAACGATGTTCCAACGACGCACCGCGTAGTGGTTCACGAAGTTGCGCC
Organism: Planctomycetota bacterium; assembly: GCA_016792805.1. Taxonomy (GTDB): domain Bacteria; phylum Planctomycetota; class UBA1135; order UBA1135; family JACQFD01; genus JAEUHX01. Next base: position 78,500 of record JAEUHX010000032.1, on the reverse strand, counting down.
CGCGGGAGAACGGGTCGGTCGCCTTCGCGCCCATCTGCCGAATGATGTCGATCGGCTCAAGCCCCATGGCGATCGCAATGGGCGAGCTGCGGTAGTGCAGGTGAAGGAAATCGTGGTCGAGCCCTTCCCCCTTCTTCACCTGGAGGCCGAGCGGCACCCCAAGCGCCTCTTCGCCCGGCGCGCCGATCCAGAACCAGCCGTCGCCGGCCTTCGACATCTGGATGCAGCGCTCCTCAGCGGCGCGCGATTTCACCATCAGCTCGTGGATGCGGAGCTGCATCGCCGGGGAGAGGCGCCCCGATTGCGGAACTTCCTGAACCTGAGTCATCCAATGGAACCTGTGGACGGAGAGGTCGGCGCAGGTCGTGACGGACCTGACGAACCTCATGGAAACGGTGGATGCTAGCGTTTGGCGGTAGCCGAGCCGTGGCTTTCTTCGTGGCTTGGCCTTGGGTGGTCTGAGCCGGGGTCCCTCCAGAGGACGCGGAGAGCGTCCCCAGAGGGAAGGCCGTCGCGCGGGACGCGTGGAGCCTCGAGCAGTCGGGTCTCGACGCGGTCGAGAACGGCAACGAGCGGTGCCCCGAAGAGTTCCTCGAGGATCGCCCGCTGAAGCCGATAGGCCCGGCTTCCCGCGTGGCTACAGCTGTAGTCCTGGTAGTCGGCAGAGAAACAGAGGACGCCCTCGGCGTAGGTCAGCGGAAAGAGGGAGCAGACGTGGGGCTTTAGGCGCACGGGCGAGAGCCCCTGCCGGAGCGCATAGCCATGGAGGGCGCAGCCTCGAGCGCCCCATGTCCCCGCGAAGGACCGATGACCCAGGAAGATGCAGGCTCCGCGGACGACGTTGGTTCGAACGCTTCCGCCGCTTGGGAACTCCGGATCGGGCGTGAACTCATCAAGGAACCAGGGTTCTGCGCGCCGCTCCGGGTCGAGCAGCGGCGTCAACCGCCCGTGCTGCTCGAGGATCCGATCGCGCTCCCCCAGGTCAGCATCGGCGCCGTATTGGCAGCAGGCGTCGAGGTGGATCCGCCCTTGGGCGATCTCGCCGCAGGAGAAGGCCATGCAGTCGGGCGCCATGCGCCGGAAGAAGACCGCCGGATCGACGGAGCGAATCGGTCCCGCCAGTGCGACTCCGAGGTCGGCGGCGAAGGGAGCCAGCTCGATCGGTGGGAGCTGGTCTGGGACTGGGAGCCCCGGTTCGTTGCGCGGAAGGCCGTCCGGGATCGGAAGCTCAACCGCGGGTGGAGATGGAGGCATGCGAGCGCAGCGGCGGGCGCAGGGGTTGGAAGATCGAGAACTTGGTTCTCAGCTATCGGGGCCTGCGCGCAATGACCTCGATCTCGACCTGCGCATTGCGCGGGAGTCGTGCCGCCTGAACCGTCGCACGGGCGGGCGGGTTGGCAGTGAAGTAGCTGCCATAGACCTCATTCATGGCCGAGAAGTCGTCGAGGTTTGCGAGGAAGACCGTGGTCTTTACGACGTCCTGGAAGCCGCAGCCTGCAGCAGCGAGCACTCCCTTCAGGTTCTCGAGCACGCGTCGCGTTTGAGCGCGCACGTCGCCGGCGAGAAGTTCGCCGGTCGCCGGATCGAGCGCAATCTGCCCGGAGCAGAAGACCCAGCCATCCATTTCTACGGCTTGGGAGTAGGGACCGATCGCCTTCGGCGCATCGGACGTGGAGATCACAGTTTTTGCCATGGGGTCGGGTCGCCCATCGGCGACCGAGGGAGCGGAACAGGAAATGTGACTCAATACAAGTGTCACGACGGCGACGGCGCGCCAGGCCCTCCTCGCGGGCTGCCCGAGCCTCACGGGCGCGGCTCCGCAGACGGCTGGAGCGGCGCAGGCCTTGGCTTCCCAAGCTTCGCCCGGAGCTTCTCCTCAATCTCGCGCGGCAGGAAATGGGAGACGTCGCCGCCGCCCTCGAGCACTTCCTTGATGAGCCGGCTCGAGATGTAGGAATAACGCTCGTTCGGCATCACAAATACGGTTTCGATCCCCGGAGCGAGCGAGCGATTGGTGAGCGCCATCTGGTATTCGAACTCGAAGTCCGAGACGGTGCGCAGACCGCGCAGAATCACGTTGAAACCGTTGCGCTGGCAATACTCGACGACGAGCCCCCGAAAGGTCGTGACCTGAACGGTGGCGACGCCGCGGAGTTGATCGCGCAGCAGTTCCACGCGCTCTTCGGGTGTGAAAACGGGCGACTTCGACGGATTCACGGCGACGGCCACCGTCAGGTCCCCGAAAAGTGCAATGCCCCGGCGAATGAGATCGAGGTGGCCGAAGGTCACCGGGTCGAAGCTGCCTGGGTAGAGGCAGCGCGAAGGGGCGGTCATGGAGGGATAGTAATCACGAGCTGGCTACGCGCGTGCGACGACTCCGGCGCCGGAAACGCCATGGAGATGGAGCCCGCCGTTGATTCCTCCCGCCCGCCCGTTCCCCGATGCACGCGCGCGGCCCATTCCTGCAGTCGTGTGGGTGGCGGTCGGTCTCGTGGGAGGGAGCCTCGCAGCATTCGAGGAGCTTGTGCCTGCGCCATGGATCGCGGGGCTGTCTGTGATTGTGGCAGGGCTCGTCGTTGCCTGCGTCGCCGGAGGCGCGTTCGGCAGTTTCACCGATTCCTTCCCGTGGATCGGCCCGCTCGCACTCACGATGCTCGCGGGAGTTGGCGGATCTGTGGGAGTTGCGACGGCGCGTGTGGCAGCGCTTCCCGCGGGCGGGCTGGCTCGAGCGCTGGAGCTGTCGCGCTCGTCAGGGCGCCCTCTCCTGGTCACGCTCGAAGGATACGTCGCCGGGCTTCCGACGCCGGGCGTCCCCAAGGAGTTCGGCGGCGGCGCAGGTGGCGAGCCATTCGAAACGCGACTACGCGTCGAAGTGATCGCGCTGGCCGTGCTGCCCGAAGTCGTGCCGGCGGCGAACACCACTTTTCTTGAAGTTCGCGACGGCTGGGCGCTCCAGAGAAGTGTTCGCGCGCGTGGTACGGTGCTCGTGCGCGGGGCCGGCGTATGGAGCGGGCGGTTTGCCGGCACAAAAGTTCGAATCACCGGACTGCTGAGCGCGCCTCGGCCGAGCGGAGATCCGGGAGGGCCCAGTGCAGCCCTCTCGCTGCTCGACCTCGGAGCGTGCGGGACGATGCGAACTTCGGAAGGGGCCGTCGAAATCCTTGGCGCGCGATTCGGAGCCAGCTCCTTGGTTGACTCCATGCGAGAAGCGGCGCTCGCGATGCTTCGCGACCGGCTGGAGGGTGAGGCGCTGGCGCTCGCCGCCGCCGTCGTGCTCGGGATTTATGACTACGCGGAGCCTCGCCTGCTGGAAGCGCATGCAGCCACGGGTGCGCTCCCCTACCTCGCGATCTCAGGGATGAACGTGGCGCTCGTCGCTGCAGGTCTTGGCGTGCTCACACGATCAATGCACTCGCGCCGGATGAGAGCCTTCATTCTTCTGGGCGGTATTTTTTTGTATGGGAACCTCGCTGGATTTGGCTCCCCGGTGTTCCGAGGAGTGGCCTGCGCATGGCTCGCGTTCGTGGCGCGCGGACGATTTCGGCGCGCCTCGTCGGGCATCGCGCTGGCCTCAGCCGCGACCATGGAAACACTGATCTCACCGCTCTCTCCTCGGGGAGCCTCCTTCCAACTCTCTTATGCAGCCGTGCTGGGATTTGTGCTTTGGCTGCGCTCAACGGAGAGAACTCTGGCTCGCACTCCCATCCGGCTGCCGGCGCGATTTGCGGTCTTCGGACGCAGTGTGCGAGTGGGAGCAGCGGCGACGCTCGTCGCGGGGCTCTCGACCGCCGGGGTCACATGCCATCACTTTGACCAGGTGACGCCGGCGGCGGCGCTACTGGCGCCAGCTCTCGGCGCCTTGGTGCCGCCTCTTGTGCTCTCGGGCCTGGCTGCAACTCTGCCCGGAGTGGCGGGCGATGCGGGAGCTCAGGCCTTTTCCGGTCTTGCCTCGCTGGAAATGTGGTGTGTGCAAGTGGCCGACAAACTCCCAGCGACACCTTGGGTGATTCGTGAGCCCCCGATTTTTGTGGGTCTCCTGTCGATCGCGGCTGCCACGGCTCTCGCCGGGCGGCCGCGTTGGGCGCTTGGGCTCGCCGTCGTCGCCCCGTGCGCCTGGCTGCTGGAACCGGCGCCGCCGGTCGGATGCGTGGAACTCCGGCTCTTCGCCGTCGGGCACGGCCAGGCAGCGGCAATCACTCTTCCGGATGGCTCGGCCATTGTGTGGGATGCGGGCTCACGAGAGGGCAGCCGCCGGCTCGGCCGCCGCATCGCGCGAGCCCTGCGCGGTCAGGGCGTCCGGGCTCTCTCGCTCGCCGGGCAGAGCCACCGCGATGCCGACCACGGCAATGCGCTCGAGGATCTGTTGCAACGAATACCCGCGCGGATCTGGCTCGGGCGACGCGCGCCGCCCCGAGAGGAAATGATCCCTTTGATGCAGCTCGCCCCGGCAGGGCCCTGGCGCTTCGAGCGAGCTGGTGCACTTACCGAGTGGCATGCCGTGGGCGGTGCAGCCTCTGGGGATACCAATAATCAGAGCATTGTCGCCCGCGTCGAGTTCGCGGGCAGAGCCCTCCTATTGCCCGGCGACCTCGAATCTTCTGGCGTTGAAGAGTGGATTCGAAGCGGTGCGCCGATCCGGTCCGATGTGGCACTGCTCCCACACCATGGGCTCGACAATGGGCAGATCGAGCGCTTTCTGGATGTGTGCGCGCCGTCGATTGCACTCGTCTCGAACGGTGTGCGCTACGGTCTTGCTTCGGCGCGAAGTGCAGCCGAGTCTCGAGGGGTCCCACTTTTTTCGACCGCAGAATCCGGGACCCTTCGCATCTCGATTCAACAGAATGGAAAGGTGACTGTCACGGAATCCTGGAACCGCCCGGCGAAGAATCTGAGGCTCGATTTCTTCGCAGACGCCGCATCCACCACCAGCCCGCAATGCTCAACGCGGTGAGAAGCGCAATTCCCGTGGCGATACGAATTCCACTCTCTCCGTGCACGGCCGTCCCCATCCATGCGCAGGCCATTGACTGCGGAAGGAAGCCGATTGCGCTGCCGGCGAGGAATGCGCCGAAGGAGATCGGGCTGACGCTCAGGATGAGGTTGAGCGAGAAGCAATGCCCGACAGGAACAAGCCGCAGAAAGGCACAGGCGCTCACGCCGTGGATCTTTACAAATCGGAATAGTGAGTCGAGCCGCCGAAACTTGGAGCGAACCCGATTCTCCACAAATTCGCGGCCAAGCTGGCGCCCGACCAGGAAGGTCGCCGCCGATCCGAGGAGTGAGCTCAGAACGCTCAGGACGCTGCCGCCCCAGAATCCGAAGAGCGCTCCGCCGACGCAGCATGGGACGGTGCGCGGGACTCCGAGAGCGACCGCGAGAGCTCCTGCGCCCGTGAATACGATTGGTGCCGCGGCACCCTGCGCTCGGATTTGCTCCACGAGTTCCTGCGCGTGGGACAGGCTGAAGCGTTCTCCGAGCGAAGTGAACGAGAAGAGCGCCACGCATCCGAGGGCCAGAAGTGCGAGTGCAATCGGGCGCCATACAGTGAGGGGCTCCGGCGGCGTCGAGGTGTCGGCGCCGTCGGCCCGTTCTGTAAGATCGAGGTGGGCGTCGAGGATCGTGTCCGAGGTGCGCGCCCTGTCAGGTTCCAAGGGTCCGCCTCGCGAGCACCGCCCGCCGCCGCCACCAGCGCATGGCGATGCAGTCGGCGATGCCGCGAAACATGCGATTGCCGATGCCATATTTCGAAACGCCAGCCTTGCGAGGGCGGTGTCCCACGTCGACTTCGGCGACGCGAAAGCCCTGATAAGTAAGAAGCGTTGGAAGGAACCGGTGCAGCCCGTTGAAGACCGGGACCTCATTCAGCGCGTCGCGCCGAATCGCTCGAAACGCACATCCCGCATCGGTCACGTGGTGGCCCGTGACCCAGTTTCGGAACCCATTGCCAATTTTCGACGACAGCTTGCGAACGAAGTTGTCGTGTCGAGTTCGCCGGACGCCGCAGACGGCGTCGATGCCTGGGGCCAGTGCCATCAACAGCTTGGGAATATCGTGCGGCGGGTTCTGCCCGTCGGCGTCGAGCGTGACGACGATCTCGCCGAGTGCGGCACGAAAGCCCGTGGCCTGAGCGGCGCTCTGGCCGCTGCGAATCGCGTGGCGGAGGATTCGAGCTTGCGGTGCCGCGCTCGCCACGCGCCCCATGGCGTCGAGGGTTCGGTCGGTACTCGCGTCGTCGACCAGAAGTAGCTCAAAGGGCTCTCCGGAGGCCGTCATGGCTTCGACCACTTCTCGCGCCACGGATTCAATGCACTCTTCCTCGTTGAAGCAGGGGAGCACAACGCTCACGCGCGGGCGCGCCTCGCTCGCAGCGGGGCCACGGCGCGGTGCGGACGGGGTCGGCTCGAGGGTCGTGGCGTCGGTCACTCGCTGCGCGAACGGTAGCCCGGGAACGGCAGGCGGAGTGTACTGCGGGCAGGAACTCCTGCTTGCCAGGGCGAGGCGGTGAGAGAATGTCCCAACCACCCCTATGGAATCCCCGGCCGCACCGGAAAGCGCGCAGGCAAAGTCATCTTGTGCACGCGCTGTCCTCCTCGACCTCGCGCTGCTCCTCGCCGCGGCACTCGTTTGCTATCTCCCGAATCTGAGCGCGGAGTATCGATGGGCCTCCCATGAGGATCGGCACACGCTCATTGCCGCAGAGATGGCCGAGACCGGCGACTACTTCTTCCCGACGCTGCTCGGAGAACCCTACTCCTACAAACCGCCCGTTCTCCACTCGGCGGCGGTTTCGCTTTTCTCAGTTTTCGGCGGACCGTCGATGCTCTTGGCGCGGCTTCCGTCAGTGGTGGCTGCGGCTATCGCTATCGGCGCGCTCTACGGCATCGGCCGCCAGCTCGCGACGCGCTCAGCCGCGCTGCTCACATCGCTCGTGCTGGTCGTGATTCCGGGCTGGTCCAACATGGCTCGGCAGGCGCGTCCCGACATGATTCTCGCGATGGCGATTGTGACTGCGTCATTTCTGCTGCTGGCGGGGATGTCGGCGCGGCGCGCATTCCAACGTGCCGCGCTCTTCGCCGGAGCAGGCCTCGCCTGCGGGCTCGGAGTGCTCACAAAAGGCCCGTACGGCATCCTTTTCCCGCTGACCTTCGCGATCGTCGCGCCTTTTGAGAAACGCACACTTTCGAGGCCGAGCCTTCGCGAGTGGAGTCTCTTCGGGGCCCTGGTGCTTCTCCTGCCGCTCGGCTGGGCCCTTCCGGTCTACTTGCGCGACAGCGGCGTCTACCTCAAATCGGTGCTCTTCAACAAAGATCTCACAGAAGGGGCGGCCGGCCACTCGCGTCCGTTTTATTGGTATCTTGGCACCGCCGTTTCCTCGACGACGCCCTGGTTCCTGCTGCTGCCGGTCGCCTACGAAGAGCTGCGCCGCCGATTCTCCGCCTCAGCAGTGACTTCGATCGCCATCCTCGTGGTGCTCTCGTGCGTCCCCGGCAAGCGCCTGCACTATTTATTGCCTTGGTATCCCTTCGCGGCGCTCGCGGGCGTGAGCGCGGCGACCCGGCTCTCACCCCGGTTTCCATGGGTCACGAAAGCGATCTCAATCGGCGCCGCGGCAGCTCTCCTCTGCACATCGTTTTACTTTGGATTCGCCGAGAAGCGCTGGTTCAGCCCCATCGAGCCACGCTGTGAGCTCGCGCGTGCGCTGCTCTCACAAGCGCCCACCAACTCCAACTTCATCTGTCTCGATGGTGCCTCGGAGGCCATCGCACTTGTCGGCCGCATCGAGTACGGCCATCGCCGCGGCCGCGTGCGCCAGCGAAAACCGTCCGACGATCTCGCTGCCGAGGTCGAGCGAGCCCGCCACGAGCAGCGCCCGTGCATCCTCCTGGTGCCCGATGAGCACTTGCAGCTCGTGCGGGCGCAGCTCGCGGACTATCCGATCGTGACGATCTTCCATGGGACGATCGAGGAGCGGAGCTTCGAAGGCTGGCGAATTGCTGGTGACGCGCTGAAGAAGTAACTTCTCCTCGAGGTCAACGGCCTGACCCGGGATAAGCTCTCAATAAAAAAAGGCCTGTCGCAGAGCGGCAGGCCTTCTTACAGAAGCTAAAGCGATCGCGAAGAGTCTACTTGGCGGGCTTCGAAGCCGGCTTCGATGCCGGAGCGTCTTCGTCCTCGTCCTCATCCTCTTCTTCTTCGTCGTCGTCCATTCCGCCGCCGCGCATCAGGTCGGCGAGGTTCATCACCTGCGCGCCCTCGGGCGGCGTGAACTTGAAGGTCGACTCTTCAAACTTCGGCTCAAAGTTGAAGTTCTTCGTGCGCGTCGTCACAACGGGCTCGCCCTTCGTATTGAGGATGGTCTCGCCGACAAGCCAATCATTCTCCTTGCTGAAGAGAAGGCGCATGCGCTTCACACCAGGGATCTGCTTCATCTGTGCGGGCATCTTGGCCGGGTCGAAGTCGCCCGAGATCGCCCACACCGTCGCGTCGTCCGCAACGGTCTCTTCGATCGTGTCGAACGCGACGCTCTTCGTCATCTCCTTGATCCTACTCATCGGATCCATGGTGGTGCCGCCACCCATGCCGCCCGACTTCTGCATCTTCTCGTAATCGGCAGGTGTGCCTTTCATCACGACGTTTCCCACACCGGGCGCCGGCTGAAGGATCCAGACCGTCTCACCATCATTGACAATGGTGATCCTCATGCCCGACGGGATACCGGGACCTTCCATCGTTTGCTCCATGCGCTGTTGCTTGCCGCCGGAGACGAAGACCTTCCCGGTGCCCTTCAATTGCATTCCCATAATCGACATGGACATCTCCATGTCGAAGGACATCGGGGAGTCTTTCTTGGCTGCCAGCTTCCCCATGACGCGCTCCAGCGCGGCAGTCGCCTTGGCGGAGTCTTTCGGGGCCTGGGCGGCCGCGGGTGCCGAAGCCGGCTTGGCGTCCTCGTGCTTCGCCTCCTGCGCGAGCGCCGGAACGGCAAAGAGGAGCAAAGCGGACGCGGAGAACAGTCGAGATAGGGACATCGGGAGAAAAACCTCCAAGGGGGCGGCTGCGGCGAACGCCGCGGCCAGTGGGAATCGGCCAGATTGGCCCGTGGGAGCCCGGCTTGCGTTGCGATCGCGGGTGGGCTTGCTGTCGCGTGCGACCGCGGGGGTTGTGGGCTGCGTCTGTCGTGAGCGTTGTACAAGGTACGGATCGCCTCCGTTTCCTCCTCCCACGGAGCGACGGCCGGCCCCCCCGCCCAGCCCATGGCGTCTGGCGCGCGGCCATTGAAGAATGCAGCAACCTGCGCGGACGACCTTCCGTTGGCCGCGCTCCCGCACCAGCTCCATTCACGAACGCCATGGCTACCCCCACGTTCTCGCTGGTGGCCCCCTTGGGGGCTTCGATTCTCACCTCGGTGCTCGCCGTCGGCCTCGCAGCCGCCGACTTAACCGTACTGACTCTTCGATCGGGCGAAACGTTGGTGGGGACGGTTCGGCGCGAGGGCGGAAAGCTCCTCGTGCGCCCCCATTCACTGGCCGGCCCGAGCGCACAGGAGCGCCAGCTCGGAGAAGAGGAGGTGATGACCTCGGTGGGCCAGGGAGCGCTGCGGGAGCAGTGCATTCAGCTCCTCTCCCAGCTCCGCGAGAAGGACGGTTTCCGCGCCCTGCAGATCGCCAAAATGGCGGAGCGGGCACTCCTGCGGGACGAGTGCCTTGAGGCCTCGGAGCGGGCACTGGCCGCCGGGTCCGACCCGAGCGCCGTCGACGACGTGCTCGGCAAACTCCTCGAGCGCGAAATCGGGCCTCTCTCCGGTTCCGTTCGCAGCACGCGCCTCACGCGGCTGATTCAGGATGCCTCCGCCGAAAAGGCGTCGGCTGCAGCCGTTCGCTACGCGCGCCTCGCGCTCGCCACGACGCCGGAAGGCGAGCGGAGCACCGAGATCGACCGCGCGCTTCGCTCCAAGAGCGCCGCGGTCCGGCGCATGGCGCTCGAGCTCCGCGCTGAGCAGCCGGCGCGCGATCTGCGTGGGCTGGAGGTCTTCTACCGATATGCCCTCTACGACGGCGACCCCGCCGTGCGCGAGGTTGCGACCGCGAGGCTCAAGGGCGCCGACGATGTGCGGTCGCTCCAGCGGTTCACGTCGGCTTTGTGGGAAAAGTCCACGATTCTTCGATTTCACAGCGCCGAGGCGCTCGGCGCCCTCGGCCGCATCGAGGCCGTGCCGGCCCTCGTAAATCGGATGAGTGGACTTCAACAGGCCGCCGCCAGCGGCGCCAGCGGCCACCCCACAGCCTCGCTCTTCGTTGGGGAGCAACGCGCCTACGTCTCTGACTACAACGTCGAAGTGGCGCAGGCCTCCGCCATCGCCGAGCCTGTGATCTCCGTCCTCCAGTCGGGCGTGGTCCTCGACGCCCGGGTCCTGAGCGTTCAGTGGCAAAAAGTGATCGGCCAGGAGGTCGCCGTCGTGCGCGGCGCCTTGGCGCGTCTCGCCGGTCGCGACCTCGGTGACGACCCGAAGACCTGGATGGCCTGGTTCCAGTCGCAACAAAAGCCAAAGACTCTTCCCGGCCCGACGCAGCCGGATAAGTAAAGGAACGCGCGGATCGCCGCCCCGAAGTCACCGATGCGCTCCGCGGCGCGCGAGCGCCAGCTTCCAGCCCATTTGTGGCACCCGCGCGTTCAGCGAGCCGCATCGCTGTGCAAACCGCGCGCGATGCGAAGCCGACCGCCGATTCGGAACTCTTTGGCTACGCATGCGGCGACGCTTCTTGCGCTGGGCGACGAGGCCCGCGCGCAGCTCGGATGACTTTTGAAACGTCCTCCACGCGCCGACCCCACTTTTCGACGAAGTCGGAAGCCAAGCGAGCACGCGCGATCGCGCGCCGCTCTTCGAGCGCATCATGGTGGCGTCGACAGCGCCCAGCCATCCGCTCTACTTCACGCGCTGCAGATCCACGCCCTCCTGCTGGCGATTCAACAGATCTTCCAACGCGCGGCGATTCTTATTCTGAACCTGCTCGTTCACCTTCCGGAACTCCGCAGTATTCTGAACTTCAAAATCCGCCGTCTGTTGCATCGGCCGGGCGTCCTTCATCTTTGCCGGCTCCGGAACCAGGTCCACCGACCCGCGATGGAACGCGAAGCTCGAATCCGAGCCGGAAACCACCTGTGCCACCACTGTGCACTTCCCATGGATCCCTTCCGCAACAAACACGCCGCGGAGGTCTGTCGATCCGACGCGCACGCTGCCGTCGCGTGAGCCCACCACACGCACATCTGCGCGCGGCACGCTCGCACCCTTGGCGTCGCGCACATTCACCCACACGCGCCCAGCCGCCGCGTCCTCGCGAACCTCCATCGTGAGATCCGTGCGGAGCGCCAACGTCGCCGCCGCGAGCGACGCGCTCGAAGCGTCCCCCGTCGAGCGAACTACGATGAGATACGCGCCCTTTTGTGGGAGCTCGAGCGGAACCTTCGTCTCACGATCTGTAAAGTCGTCCACGGCTCCGAGCGCCACTTCCTTCTCCGCGAGCGGAGCGATGCCGGCCAAGTCGATCCCCGTCATTCGGTCCAGATTCCGCTCCATCAGATACAAACGCATCAGATCGACGCGGTAGGCGCGCAGCGAAGCCTTCGCCAGGTTGCGCGACTGGATTGAAACCGACACCGGATCGGAGCCCGCGACCGAGATCGACGAAGGCAGTTCGAGCTTGCGCCTGCGGAACGACGCAAGCGCATCGGACGCATCCGAGAACATTTGTTGCACCTTTTCATACTCCGCCACGGCGCCCCGAGCGTCGCCGGTCGCGTGCAGGATCTGTGCCTTCAGGAACACGGCACGATCTTTCTGTGTGCTTGGCTTGCGCGCCCCTCGCCCGTCTGGGAATTGTTCATTCACGACTCGGTCGAGCACCGCAAGCGCCCCCTTTGGGTCGCCGCTCGCGAATCGGGCGTAGCCCTCCAGAGCGAGCACCTGGTCGAGAAGCGGCGACTCCCCATAGCGGCGCGCGAAGGCGGCGCACCCTTCCACCACTCCCGAGTAGACGCCGCGATCGAGCTGAGTCGAGAGGAAGCCGAAGGCCGCCTCCGGTGCCACCGGATCCTGCGGCGACCGCACGAGAAACTCGAGCTCGATCTGCCCCGCACGCCCGAGGAGGCCGTCCTTCGCCAGCGGCCGTCCATCGGGCGACTTCGCGCTGCCGTCGGCGGCCGCCGAAACCACAAGTCCGGCCAGCTGATGAAGCGCTTGCAACATTTCCGGCAGGTCCGGGTAGACGCGGTGCAGCCCTTCGAGGAAGTCGACCGCCGCCAGGAACTCCCCCTCCTTCAGCAGCGCGCCGGCGACGTTGGCCTCGCGACGGAATAGTGCACTCATCGTTCCGCGGAAGAGCAGATCGGCGAGCTCCGCCTGGCTCGCGGCCAAGTAGCTCTCACCCACCTTCAGCACCGTTTCGAACGGCAAGATCACTTCCGGGAACCGGTCACGCAGACGCTCGAAGGCGGCGATCGCCTCCGGCGCGTCGCCCCGATCCATCGCTTCCAACAGTATGCGGCGCGAAGCCTCCTTGAGCGGCTCCTCGCGCAGACGCCACTCTTTCACAGCCTGCCGCAGCAGCTCTGCGCCCTCCTTCCGCTCCCCCGCGTCGTAGCGCGCGATGCCGAGATGATACAGCTCATCGGGGGTGAGGCGCGTCTCATCCGGCGAAGCCGTGCCGAACGGGAGCACCTTGAGGCGGCGATCCTCCCCTTCGCTTGTGCGCTCGGGGCTGTAGAGCGCCCGCACGACCGCTGGCGCGTACAAGTAATCTCCGGCCCGCGCGCCGAGGAGGCGATAATGGATCGAGCCGCTCGTCTGGCGTGCCGGGAACGCTGCGATGATGGCGCCGTCGCGCACGATCGCCCGCTCGAAGCTGCCGCTCAGCGACCCCGGCACGACCTCACAGCCCGCCGGGATCGGCTCCTCCAACACCGCGTAGTCCATCTGCTGCGACTCCTTCTCTCGAGCCGCGAACCAGACCGAGACCTGCACCTCCGAGCCGGAGACCACATTCTTCATCTCATTTCGGAACGTCGAGTAAGGACCGTCCACGACCGAGAAGCCGCGCGGGATCTCCTTGCCGTGATACGTGATCGCAGCCGGCTCCACGCCGCGCGACACCGTCGCAAAGCGCTTGCGCGCCGCAGGATCGAACTTCGAAGCGACCGCCGTAAAGACGGCCTGAACCGACGCCTCTCCGCGTCCGCGGATTTGTGCGTCAATACGATTCTCCGCACGGAGCTTCGAGGTCTCAACTTCGAAGCCGAGCGGGCTCGCGAGTTCCGAGCTGCGCACCGTGCGCAGGGGCTCGCCGTTCAGCGAAAGCGTCAGCTCGAACTCCGCCGCCTGGGTTTTTGTGATGCCATGATATGCAGCGAGCGCAGCCACAGCGGCCGCCTCCGCCCGATCGCTCAACCCCGATTGGCGCGCCGCGCGCAGCGACTCCACTGCGGGCGCGAGCAGCGGGTCCTTCGGATCGACCTGCGATAGAGCGAGGACCGCGAGTCCGGTCGCCTCGATCGCGTCGGCTGCGGGCTCAAGCTTCACTGCAAAAGTAAGCTTGCTCCCTTGGCGCTTGGCGCGGCGCCGCACTTCGTCGGCCGCCTCGGCCGCCAGATCCCGCCGCCCCATCCGGAGGTCGGCCAGGACCAGAAGCGCCGCTCCAGCATCTGTAAGTTCCGACTTTCCGCGCTGGAGCCGATTGACGAGCTCAAAGTCCTGGGATCCGCCCTCTGCGAGCGCGAGCGCGATGCGCGCGCGATCTGTGGAGCTCACATCTCCGCGCAATCGCTCGCGCAGCCAGCGTTGGCCGCGCTCCATCGTCGCCTCGGGCACCACAATTCCCACCGCGCGCGCGCGCGCGAGGAAGCCCATCGCGCGAGCCGAGGTGGCCAGATCGGAGTAACGTCCCCGCTGATCTGCTTGCGTGCTCAGCGAGGAACTCTTGATGCCTGCCCAGCCGAAGCCGCCGTCCTCGGCCTGCTCCGACACGAGCCGAGCCACCGCCTCCGAGGCGCGCTGCCGTTGGCGCGCCTGCGCCGCGTCATCCGCGCCGCCGACTCGCCCGAGGAAGCTCCAGCGCTCAAGCGCCACGACGCCGCGGGTGACCGTCCAACCGAGCGAATCGGGGAATATCACACATCCACGGTCCACCAGAGGACGCAGCAGCGGGTCGTGCATGACCTCGGCTTCGAGCGGCGGCCCGACCGTGATGGCGAGCGTGGGGCGCCGGAGCTCCGTGAAGTTTGGAAGTGTGACTTTCAACGATGCCGCATCTCGCACCACCGCGGCGTCCCGGTCCGTATATTGAGTCCCCGCCGGACGCACCGCGAGCTCGCGCTCGACACCGTCGCTCTCCGATCCGGCGCGGGCCGTCAAGCTCAGCTTCACCGTCGGATCGGCGCCGATCGTAATCGGCCGAGGAAGCGACTCCTCTTCGCCTCCGTCGAGGTCCAGCGTGCCGTCGCCGCCGCCGGATGCGCCGGTAAGAGTGAGCTTCGTCTCGACCGAGCGCTTCTCCGTGCCCACGTTGCGGACAAGCCCCACCGACTCGACGCGGTCGCCCTCGGCGAAGGCGCCGGGTAGACGCAGCGTCGCTTCCAGCTCCCGGCGGGCGATATAAGTTGCTTTCGCTTCGCCGAGCTCCGTCGCGCGGCTCACGCCGCGCGCACGGACCGTCCACTCCGTCGACGAATCGGGAGACTTCACAACCAGCTTCCCGACTCCCTCTGCCGTGGTCACAACCGTTTCGAAGACCGCCGTCGCCGAGAACTCGCGACGGATCGGATCGGCGAGCGCTCCGTTCGATTCACCCCATCCCGGCAGCCCGCCCGTCTCAACAAATCCGCGACCGAGCTCGAGCGCCCCGCCCTCGCGCGTGAGTCCAAAATAGTATGCTTCGCGTCCTCCCGGTTCTCCCGCGGCACCTTGGAACGCGCCAGGCTTCAGAGCCTGTCGCGCCTTGGCTCCTCGAGTCGACGAGCTGCCGGAGCGACCCGCGAATTGGCCGCCCTTGCCGCCCCCGCCTCCTCCGGTTGCAACATATCCCACGGCAGCGAGCTTATCCGACAGCTCCTCTCCCAGCTCCCCAGATTCGTCCGACTTGCCCTCCTTGGGACCGGTGATCCTGTGGATCCGCGGGCCGGAATCCGTCTCCTTGGCGAGCCCGCCGACAAGTTCCTCGGATCTCTTGGCATCGTCGAGCGCGAACGCCGCGGGATCGCCGCTCGGCGCTGCGGGAGCCGGCGCCGGGACCTGGCGCTTGCGCTCCTCCTCCGCCGCCAGATCAGAGGCCACTTTTCGCGTCGGCGGCTTGTACTCGAAGCCGCAGGACGAAGCCGCAACCGTTCCCGCGTCGCGGCGCGCCGAGAAGAAGTGCTCCGTGAGCGACGGAGTGTTGTCCGGACGCAACGCCAAGAATGCGGAGTCGACGACCGAGAGCAACACATCGGTCGCCACGGGATTGCCGCGGGCGTCGCGTACCGTCACGTCCAGCGCGACCTCGGCCCCGGGCTTGACCGGCGCGCTCGGCGCCTTGACCTCCACCCGAAGATCCTTGGAAACTGTGATCTTCTTCGCCGCGGTGTAGAGCTTCCAGGCGTCGACCGCCGCCATCGCGAGAGTCGCCTGCGGCGCAAGCACCTCGTCGATCGTCCACTCGAGGGCGCTCTCGCCCTTGGGAATTTTGACGACTCGGTAGGCGAGGATTCCCGCGCCCTCCGCGGTCACCAAGGCCGAGCGCTCCGCGCCCATGCGCGAGATGACGCGCGCGCGCACCGCCTCGCCGAGCTTCCACTCATCGCGATCGAGGAAGAAACGCAACTTACGCGAATCGTCGTCGCCGGAGATCTCCACCTCCGCTTCACCGACGACGGCCGTGCCGAATCGGTCGGCCCCTTCGGCGCGAAGGACGTAGCGGCCACCCTTGGCGAGCGTCACGCGAGTGACCGCCTTGCCGGAGTCCTTCTCCGTCTGAATGGCTTTCTCCTCCACCTTGCGAAGGCCTTTCTCTTCACGGCGCAAAATATTGAGTTTCAATTCTGCGCCCACGGGTTTCCTCGCCACACTCTTGGTCTCGACAGTGACATCGAATCCCTCGCCGGCGAGCGCGACGGGCTGGAGAAGGCTGACCGACGGCCGAAACTCTACCGTGGCCACCACGAGCTCGGCGACGCCGAAGACCGGCTCTTCCGCGAGTCGCGCCGACACGACCTGCGTGCCCTCCTCCGCGAGGTCGCGGGTCTCAATCGTACAATTCGCCTCACCCTTCTCATCGGTCGTCAGCGTCAGCAGATCGGCGCCCGGCGGCTGCACCATGAGAGCCCGCCTCGCGAGCGGGCCGCCGGAAAAGTAGCTTGCTCGAATCGTCGCCTTCACCGTCTCGCCTCGCATCACGACGGCTCGATCGAGCTCGACCGAGAGGCGCAGCCGCTCCCGGCGCACCTCCTCTACATCCACCGACTTGACCGCCAGCACTTCGCCGTTCGCCGCGTCGAGAACCGCCGCCGACCATGTGCCGAGCGCCGCGGCGCCCGGAATCGTGAGTTCCGCTTTTGTAGTACCAAATGCCGACAGCGCGCCCGCGACGCTCGCGAGCTCCGCGCCCGACGCGTCGCGCAGCACCGTGCGCACCTTGCGCCCCTCCTCCACTGCATAGCTGCCGTCCTTCACAGTCCGCAGCACGCCCCAGGCGCGCACCGTCTCCCCGGGACGATAGCTCGCACGATCTGTGACAAGGAGCCCGCGCGCCGTGAGCGCGGCAGCAGCACCAAGCGACGAGAAGTCGAGCCCCACGACGGCGGCGCCGCCCGCCGAGCTTCCATACAGAACGAGACGCCCGGCGCTTGCGATGGCGTCGTCGCGCTTCAGCAGCACTCCGTCGGCCCCCGTGTTCTCTTCGAAAAGCACCTTGCTGCCGTCGCTCGCCACGACGCGAACACCCGGCATCGGCTCGCCGGTGCGCGCGTTCTGTGCAAACACGAGCGCATCGCGTCGTCCGGCTTTGCTGATCAGCACCAGATCGGAAACTAGCACGAGCGTCGTCGCCTCCAGCTCACCGCCGTCGACCTTCACCACGTAGGCGCCGGGCTTTCCACGCAGCTCCGCGAGCGCGATCGGGCGCGTCGTCTGCTGGTGCGGCACGTAAGGAGATGTGGGAACTTCCCGCTGCGCATCGGGGGCGATCACCTCCACGTCGAGCGACTCGATCGCCGGGCTCGCGAGCTTCGCGCGGAAGAACGCCTCGAGATCGAGATGGAACACCCGCACTCTCACTTTTTCGAGATTGCGAGAAGTAATCTCGATCGACGGCTCCTCATCCGTCTGATAAGTACGCTTCGTTGCGACCGAAAGCGACTTCTCCTTGAGCGCCGCAATCCGCCGCCGCGCCTGGTCGGCGAAAGGCCCCTGGACCTTGCCGTACTCCGTGAGCGCCTTCTCGAAGTCAAACATCTTGTCTTCATACAAAAGTCCGACTCGGAATTGCGCCTCCGAGGCCTCGCGCGTCCTCGCATACTTGCTCGCGAGCTTCGCATACTCATCGCGCGCAGCGTCATAGCGCTCGCGCGCCTCCTCGATGCTCCCAAGCCAGAGCGACGCCGCCGCCTGGCGGTTGTCGAGCGGGTGCGCACCGAGAAATGCCAACAATGCCGCACGCGCTCGGTCGCCGAGCTCTTTCGCCTTTTCGGGGCTCTCCATCGCCTCCTTCACAGCCGCCATCGCCGTCGCGTGCTCCGCGTCGACGATCGCCCGATGCACTCGGGCGAATTCGCCGTGCGTCGGATGCTCGCGCAGGTAGAGCTGCCACGCTTCGATCGCCTCGGCGTAGCGCGCCTGCGCCGCGAGCGCATCGCCCACCCACGCGCGCGCCGTCGCGACGCGCGGATCTTTGGCGGCCTGATCTTGGGCCGTAGAAGACACAAATGCTTGCAGATCCCGCACCGCCTCGTCGAATCGCGTGCGGTGGAGCTCCGCCTGCGCGATGGCGAACGCCGCATCGCGCGCCTCGGGCGCCGCCGGAAATTGTGAGATCACCGCCTTGGCCGCGGCCACGCCGCGCGCGAGCGACTCGTCGTCGCCCGGCGTCGGCATACCGTGGGAGAGCGCGATGCCATAGGCCGCCTTCGGAGCTTTCTCACTTTTCGCGAAATCCTTCAAGAAGTCCTGGTAGGTGCGCCGCGCGCCGCGCACGTCGCCGGTGAGCCGCTCGAGCTCGCCGATGCGAAAGCGCACCATCCCGTCCTTTCCGTCGCCGTGGGCCTGCTTCACGGCACGCATGCGCGCGAGCGCGTCGGGAAGCTCGCCCGCCTTCTCCGACATCTCGGCCGCCTTCTCGCGCACGCGGGCGTCGTCGGCCGGCGGAAGCTCGAGCGACAGCGCGAGGTCGAAGAAGGTGCGCGCACGCGTCCAGACCGGCTCGGGCCCCTTCTCGGCCTTCTCGGCATAGTCGAGGTAGACCTTGGCGAGCTCCAGACGGCGCGCCGGTGAGAGGAGCGCCTTCAGCTGGTCGCGGTCGATCGCGGCCGCCGCGGCGAACTCTTTTTGTGCACGTTTGGCGGCCGCGAGCGCGAGGCGGGCGCGCGTCGCGTCGGCCCCCGTCGGGAAGTCCTTGCCGTAGCTCTCGAAGGCGTCGGCGGCCCCCGAGGCGTCGCCCGCCATCAGAAGCGCATGGCCCCGGAGGAATCGCCGCGTCGCGGCGTCGTCGCCTGTGCCGGGGTCCTGGGCCAGCAGCTCGGCTGCCTCTTTGAACTGCCGGTCCATCAGCAGCACCTTGGCCTTTCGCGCCGTCTCGTCGGCGCCCGGCAGCGAGGCCGCAACCCCGACTGCAGCCAGTCCTCCGAGAAGGAGCCCAAGGACGAGAACGCGGGGACGAGCCCAGAAGGACGCGAGGGTCATAGCCGGTACCGAGGAAGTCGGGGCGAAAGCGGCGGACAGCTTCGACGCGCCGCCCTCCGAGAAATTCAATGGGCAGGGAACGCGATGCGGACGCAGCCTCATCACGCGCGCCGGGGGCGCGGGATTAGACCACGCCGCGCGGGTGAGCCTTGTCACGAGGATGTGTCGAGGCGCAGCTAGGCTGGCGCCATGGCAATGATTGCAATGGCGGCGTTGGCCGCGGCGTGGCTCGCAGGATTCGCCACAAGCAGCGAAGGCGACTGGCTCGTTGCGAGCTCTCCGGCGCAAAGCCGCATCGAGACCCATGGGCGCGAGCTCGTGCTCGACAACGGGCTCCTGCGACGCGTGCTCGTGCTGGAGCCGGCCGTGGCGACGGTCTCCATGGTCTGTGTTCGAAGCGGCGAGAGCTTCTTGCGAGCGGTGCAGCCAGAGGCGCGGCTCACGATCGACGGGCGAGAGATCGTGGTGGGCGGGCTCGTGGGGCAGCGCAATCACGCGTTCATTACAGAAGCCGATCTGAAAGCGATGGAAGCGCCGCCGGGCGCGGCGAAGCTCGTGGCGACGCGCTTGGGACCGATTCGCGAACGATTCCCTTGGAAGCGCGTGCGCCACGTCGCCCCCGACGCCGTGTGGCCGCCGAAGGGTGCGAGCGTGGAACTCGATTTCCGCGCCGAGGCGCTTCCCGACGCGCGGATCACTCTTTGTTATGAACTCTACGACGGGCTGCCGCTCCTGTCGAAATCGCTGAGAGTCCAGAATGCCGGGAAGACGCCGATGCGCGTCGATCGATTTGTGCTCGAGGAGCTCGCGCTCGTGGAGACCGAGTCGCGCGTCGATCCCGCGCGCACGCCGACCGTCCCCTATAATTTGCATGTGGAGACGGACTACGCGTTCCACGCCATGACGGCCGGCGACGCGTCGTCGCACGCGGTGCGCTTCGTGGAAGATCCTCAATATTCCACGCAAGTCAATTATGAGCGGAAGACGCGGTGCCTGCTCGAAGTCGGGCCGCCGCTTGGGCCTGCGGCCGAGGTCGCCGCGGGCGCCACGTTTGAGTCGTTCCGCGTCTATGAGCTGGCGCATGACTCGACCGATCGCGAGCGCCGCGGCCTCGCGGTGCGGCGCGCCTATCGGACGCTCGCCCCCTGGGCAACGGAGAATCCACTCATGATGCACGTGCGCACGGCTGAGTCGGGCGCCGTGCGGCAGGCGATCGACCAGTGCGCGGAGGTGGGCTTCGAGATGGCGATTCTCTCCTTCGGCAGCGGGTTCGACGCAGAGACCGAGGATGCGGACGAACTGGCACGCATTCGTGAGCTTCATCATTACGCGCGATCGAAGAAGATTGAGCTCGGCGGCTACTCGCTTCTCTCGAGCCGGCGCATCAGCGACGCCGACGACGTGGTGAACCCGAAGACGGGGAAGCCGGGTGGTTTTGCCGTGTTCGGCGACGCGCCCTGCCTAGGAAGCCCCTGGGGAGTTCGTTATTTTTCGAAGCTGAGGACGCTCTTTGGGGACGGCGGCCTCGACGTGCTGGAGCACGACGGGTCGTACCCGGGCGATCCCTGCGCATCGGACAAGCATCCGGGACACCGCGGACTCGACGACTCGCAGTGGCAACAGCATGCTGCCATCTCGGCGTTCTATCGCGAGTGCCGAGCGCGAGGCGTTTATTTGAACGTTCCCGATTGGTATTTCCTGCAGGGCTCCTCGAAGAACGGCATGGGGTACCGCGAGAGCAATTGGTCACTTCCCCGCGCGCAGCAGATCCTTCATACAAGACAGAATATCTACGACGGCACCTGGGAGAAGACGCCTTCGATGGGTTGGATGTTCGTGCCATTGACGGAGTATCAGGGCGGAGGCGCGGCGGCCACGATCGAACCGCTCGACGAACACCGCGAGCACTACGACCGCATGCTGATGGGGAATCTCGCATTCGGCGTGCAGGCCTGCTACCGCGGCCCGAGGCTCTACGACACCGAGCGCGTCCGCGACCTCGTGAGACGCCGCGTGGAGTGGTACCGCACGTATCGGGATCTGTTGGAATCGGACCTCATCCACGGCCGGCGCGCCGACGGCCGCGAAATCGACTGGATGCTGCATGTGAATCCACGGCTCGAGACCAAGGCGATGCTCGTGGCATTCAATCCTCGCGAGGAGGCGGTGAGACAGACGCTGCGCATTGATCTTTACTATTCCGGAATCCGCGGGAAAGCACAGATGTCGGCGGAAGGCGCCCCCTGGAAGGACGTCGGGCCGCTGGCCGCGACGACCGCAGAAATCCCGGTGGAGATTGCCGCGGGAGGCTTCACATGGGTGCTGCTGCGGTAGCGATGGGTCCTGCTGAAGCGGATGAATGACGCAGCGTCCCCTTGGATCGATCCAGTTGGTAAAGCTTCTGGGGGAAACCATTGGGTGGGCCCGTCCTCGCTCTGAAAACGGAAGGGCGGCGCGCGCGAGCAATCTGCTCACTGAGAAGTGGGTTCGGCGCATGCGAGCCATTCGCTCACTGAGAAGTGGGGTCGGCGCGTGCGCCGACCGGTGTGCGCGCGCGTGCGCGCGGGGCTGGCGGGTTGTGACTCGAAACAAATGGGGCGTGGGTCGGTCTTGGCGTGCACAGATTTCGATCCGTGGGGTCGGCGCACGCGCCGAACCATGGCGCGGGGCTTGCCCCGCGCCATGACCAATCGCCTGCGGGCTTCGTCATCCGCGCGCGCACGCGCGCGCGCAATCGGCGCGGGCGACGCCCGCGCCCCACGGCATCATTTACAGTTCTAGGCGAGCCCGCGCCCTACGACTTCACAGATAAGGGACGGCTAGGAATGGGGCGTGGGTCGGTCTTGGCGTGCACAGATTTCGATCCGTGGGGTCGGCGCACGCGCCGACCCATGGCGCGGGGCTTGCCCCGCGCGATGACCAATCGCCTGCGGGCTTCGTCATCCGCGCGCGCACGCGCGCGCTCACCGGTCGGCGCACGCGCCGACTCCACTTATCGATCGGGAAGGAACGCTCATGCCTCACCCCTCATGATCCATCGTCCTGCGTCGAGGCCTGCGCGCAGCTCGGAGGAATCCTGGAATAGCCTCTCG
This sequence comes from Planctomycetota bacterium, assembly GCA_016792805.1. Lineage (GTDB taxonomy): Bacteria > Planctomycetota > UBA1135 > UBA1135 > JACQFD01 > JAEUHX01. The sequence goes on along the minus strand of JAEUHX010000032.1, from coordinate 56,486 downwards.
GACTGTCCGCTGCCGCGCCAAGACCGACCACGCCCCATTCTTCCCGAGACACAACCCGCCACTCACGCGCCCACTCGCCCGCCCAGCTCCCGCTGCGTCACGCTTCCCGTTCGGAACCTCCTGCGCTGTGGCCGGTTCCCAAGCCCCATGCGGCACAAGAGACTCCACACCTTGCTTCTCCTCGGGCTGCTTTCCGGCCCCGTGCTCGCGCAGACCTCACCGACTCACAACGATCTCGTCTATCACGATTTCGGCCCGGGGACCACGAAGCTTACTCTTGATCTGTATATTCCCCAGGCGGGAGTCGCGCCGTACCCCGTCGTCCTGCGAATCCATGGCGGCGGCTGGGCGGGCGGCACGAACCAGCCGATCCCAGGCCAGTACATCGCGCTGATGAACCAGGGATTCGCCATTGCGAGTGTCAAGTATCGGCTCACGAGCGAGGCGGCGCTCTATGCGGGCGCGCCCGTGACGTTTCCGGCACAGATCCACGACATCAAGGCCGCCATCCGATACTTGCGCGCCAACGCGCATCTATACAATTTGGATCCCCGCCGCATCGCGACGCGCGGAGAATCGGCCGGTGGTCACCTCGCCGCACTCGCCGCCACGTCGGGAGGAGCCGCGGAGATCGAGGGCGCGATCGGCGGCAATCTCGCCTATTCGAGCGCAGTCCAAGCGTGCGTCGACTACTTCGGCCCGACCGACATTCTGCACATGAATGATGATGTTACGAATCCACCGGGGAGCAACATCGACCACGACTCCCCGGCCTCGCCGGAATCGAAGCTGATCGGCTGGACCGGACCCGGGCAGGGTATCGGGAACATCAAGCAAAACATCAATAATCCAGCCGCTCCGTATCCGCAGCTCGTGCAGCACACGCAGTGGGCGAATCCCATCACATGGGTCGACCCGGGCGATCCCCCCTTCTTCATCGCCCACGGAACGGCCGACGTCGTCGTCCCCACGGCACAGAGCGCCAAGCTCGATGCGGCCCTCACGGCCGTCGGCGTCATACACAATTACACGCCGGTGATCGGCGCGGGCCACGGCACCCTCGGCACCGCCGTCGACAACGCCGCACAGACATTCCTTGTAGCGCGGCTCGGTGCCGCCTGGAATGTGTATCGTCCGGCACTCACAACCTTACAAACCACCACATCCGTCGGCGGCCTCTGGACGTTTCGCATCGACGGACCCAACCCTGGCGACGGCTGGGGCATGTTCGAGGGGACGCCAGGAGTACCGCTGCCGATCGCACCGTTCGGCTCGCTCTACGTCGATCCGCTGCTGCCGATCGACACGGTGCTCACCGGAACACTTCCCCCGGGCAGCTCCACGCAGACGCTTTCTGTGAACATTCCCAATGTGCCGTCCCTCTCCGGAACCGACCACTATCTACAGATCGCGGCCGGTGGCGGAGGAGGATCCTCCGTCTTCGGCCTCTCGAATCTGCTGAAAGTGCGCATTCAGTAACCGGACTATCGGGGATCTTCGGCCCCCGTGTGGTCGTGGACGACGACCCACCGCCCGTCGATCTCCCGTAGGACGAGCGTGAACGCGCCGCGCTGGGTGGCCGTCCCCGACAGCGTGTAGCGGCCGAGCACATATGCCGCTTCTCCGCCTGGGAGCGCGTGCACCTCAATTTCTGTAAACTCGAGCGTTCCCATGGCGCCTGGCTGGTAGCGTTTTTTGTAGCGTGCGAGGGTCGTGGCGTGCCCGCGCGTGAGCGTTGCGCCGGACAGGAAGGAGAGCCCGTCACTCTTCCAGTAACTTTCCATAAATCCGTCGATGTCGCCGCGGTTCCACGCGGCGACTTGGGAGTCGAGAGTTCGGCGGACGTCTGATTCCAGGGTGGCCGCAGATCGGCAGCCGACGGCCAGTAGGAGGCCGAACGCAGCAAGGCGGGCGCAGAGCATGGAGCGCCAGTATCCGCGGGGGTGCCCGGAATGGCGCCCGTGAAAGTGCGCGGGCGGTAGGCCGCCGCGATTTTCCTGCATAGCGGCGCCTGGCGCGCGGCAGGTACGCGGCGATCATGACCAAGCCGACCGTGACCGAAGACGCCCTGCTCGCCCACGCCTCCGCGATCCGCGCGATCGCGCTCGATCTGCTGGGCGACGCCGACGCCGCCGAGGACGTCCTCCAGGAAACTTGGATTCGTACACATCGCGCTCAGCCCGACACGGAGCGTCCGCTGCGAGCGTGGATGCGCCATGTGGCGCGCGGGATCGCGCAGAGCTTCCGTCGCGAGCGTGTGCGTCGCGCGCAGCGCGAAGCTCACTATCTCGCTGGCTCGCATGGCGGCGACCCTAGCCCCGATGCGGCGCTCGCGCTGCGCGAGGTGACCGATGCCGTGCTGACGCTGGAAGAACCTTACCGAAGCACGGTGCTGCAACGATACTTTGAGGGGCGCACGCCGACCGAGATTGCCGCTCAGGCGGGTCTTCCCGTGGCGACCGTCTCGAGCCGCTTGACCCGCGCCCATGCACAATTGCGCGCGAAGCTCGAGAGGCGTCTCGACAGCTCGCGAGGATATGTGGCTTCCTTGATCATGTTGGCGCGCAAGCCGACGAGGAGGGCGCCGTGGGGAGCTGCGACGGCGGCGGGTCTCGCGGCTGCGGCGGCCGTCCTAATTGCGTTCCTGTGGCAGGCAGACGGCAAAGCGGCGCCGCCGGAATCGGGTGAGCCCGCGGCTCCTGCCGCGCTCAGCGCTCAGCCGCCGACTGCGGCCGCGGCTCCCGCCCATACAGAAGTGACCTCGCGACGGGCCGGTGCAGAATCCCGCGCCGAGGCTGGGATCATCACTTCGACAGGGGAGGCCCCCTACCGATTCACCCTCGAGCTGATCCCCACCGATCGGCTCGGGCGCGCAGTCGCCGGTGTGGAGATCTTCGGAGCGCCCACGGGAATTGTGCTCCACCGCCTGGGATCCACGCCCTGGCACGGCCGGCTTCTCATCGAGCTCCGCGGATTCGAGCCCCAAACGGAACTCGTGCTGACGGCGCGGCGCAACGACATCGGAGACTCGGATCTCCATCGGGTCTCTCTTGAGGCGGGGAAGTCAAGAATTGTGATGCCGCTCTATGGCGCGCGCGGGCGCTCCTTCGGTATTCGCCCGCCCGCAGCGGACATCGAGACCTCCATGCAAATGACGCTCGGCGACGTTCCGATCGTTGGGCACTTCTTCAGCCAGATCGGTGGTCCTCCGCCTCTTCTGTTGGATCCATACGGGAATAGTTGCTTTCGCGCGCGCGGCGCACTCGACGGCCCCGAGATAGAGATCCTCGACAATGCGGAGATCCCGAGCGCGCATCGGCGCGCGGAGGCGCCGCAGACTCCAAACCCCGCAGAGGAGCCCCCGCATGCCTTTTGTGTATTAACGATACGATCTGCCGATGGCGGTCCGGCGGCCGGTGCCGCCGTATCGCTTTGCGGACCCTTCGGCGGCTGGCGCATGGACGGCCTCAGCAATGGGGAAGGTCAATTTTATTCACCGGGATTCCCGAGCGGCACCGTGGATCTATGGCTTGGCGGCGGAAGCCATCCGTTGCATTACGAACGCCTCGAGCTCGGTGCCGGGATCCACGAGCTGGAGCGCAGGCTTCCGTCGTCGCGAAGGAGCGTGCTCGATCTGCGGTCGAATGCGGGGCCGCTCAGCCGTTGGACGATCGACGGTTCGCTCCAGGGGCTTCTCTCCCGATCGGAGTCGGACTCCGCCGGCACCGTGCTGATTCATGATGCCCTTCGTTCGGCCTGGCCGCTCCTCGCCGTTCCACCGGGGCAGGGCGCCTTCGACGGGCGTGCCATTCGCCTCGGATCCGGAGGCCGAAGTACTGTGGAGATTGAGAGCGAGCCGCCGTCGGCTGCTCTTACCCTTTTGTTGCCACCGCTGGAGACCGCGGAGAACCGTCCTTCAAAAGTTCAACTCTGGAACCTCGATACGCGCCGCGGTCTCGAACTCCTGGTGCCGGGCGCCGATCCGGGGCTGCCGCAGGACTTCATAGTTCAAGGTATCCCGGCGGGCACCTATCGCTTCGAGATCCCCGCCGGTGCCGGGGCGGTGCGCCGTTCGTCCGTTGTCGCCGTCGAGCCCGGGGGCCGCCATCATGTGAACTTGGAACCGCCGCTGGCGCGTGCGCGCCTTGCTCCGCGTCTGGCACCGGGCGCGCACGCGGGCAGCGCGCGATGGAGCTGGCGCGGCCGCGCGGGCGGCTTTCGAATTGTGGATGAAGCGATTTTTCAAACAGACCCCGATCGGATCTCGGTGCCTGCGGGCGCGTTCGAGATTCACCGCTCGGTGGGCGATCAGTCGATGGAGGGGCGCGGAGCTGCAGACGCCGAGGAGATCACAGAAATCACTCTTCGGTAGAGGGCTTCCCACGAGCTGGATGGATGACTTCTCCGCGCCGCCCGCGCGCTTCTAAGGAACTGTTCGCGTGAAGGCGTTGGTGAATGCGGCGCCAGCAGCGGCGAGCGGAGAAACGGTGAGCGCCTGAAAGCTGAACGTGAGGCCGCTCAGCGCTGGATTGTTGGGCACAACGACGACGTGCGCCGTCGGAGCCGATGCGGTCGCCGAGCCGGTTGCAATCACGTGGGCATTTGTGAACGCAATGGAAAGGTCGCCGAACGGTGTCGCGAGCGGATTCGTGAGAACCTCGCCGTCAGCTGCAATCACAGACGTGGCCGCATTGGGCCCCCAGCAGGAGAACGTCACGGGCGTCGCAATTGCAAACGTACCGCTCGCCTCCATCGGCTCGAATTCGTAGGCACCGAGATCCATGCTTCGGCCCGTGTCGAGGTTGCCGTCGACGCGACGCTGGATGCCCAACAAATCCACTTCGAAGCTCTGCGCGAGCCGGTCCACGCAGGGGCTTCGGTATCGCAGGCGGAAGTCGCCCCCGGGGGCGTTTCGGAATTGCGGATCGGCGGCGAAGTTCCCGCTCGATCCCGCGAGCGTGCCGTCCTGAATACAACAATCCGAGACGATGGCACCGGGAGAAGAAAGGTCTCCTGAACCGTTCCCTGCGAAGATCGACGCCGCGGCGAAGGAGGTCACCAGTCCCGTATGGACCGTCCGCAACCCAACTCCGGCATTCTGCGCAACGGTGCACGCCGAGAGCAGGGCCGCGCCTCCGCCGGTTCCCATGGAAATCATAGAGATTCCGTCGCCGCCATTCTGCGCCACGAGGCTCGATTCGAGCGTCTCCGTAACACTTCCGCTCGAGAGCAACTCTGCACGAATCCCTTCTTGTGCAAATCCCCGAAGGCTGGAGCGAACCACGGAGAGGGCGACGGACCCAACTCCCGTCGACCGCACATCGATCCCTCGGGCCGCACCCCCTTCCAGAATGCACTCCGAGATAGAGCACGACGTGGAGCCCATCGACTCGATCCCGATTCCGGTGGGTGCCGCATGAATCGCCGTGCGCCGAATCGACGGGCCAAGTCCGCCGGATCCCGCCGCTTTTCGCAGGCGAATGCCCACGGACGAGATACCGCTGACGACCACGTCCTCAATGACCGGAACGACATCTTTCACATCTGTAGCGAGATCAATTCCGACCACGGCATTCTGTAGTGTTACGCCCCGTACTTGCGTATTGCTGTCGAGCGGCTCCGGTTGCGTATTTGTATCCGAGAGGAGGGCGAGGATCGCGGAAGCTCCCCCGCCGTCGATCCGCGTCACGGCGGCGCCGCCGTCCCCGATGAGTTTCACTCTCGGCCGAAACTGCACGGGGAACTGCTCGCCCGTGGCAGAAGAGTACAGCCCGGGGGTGAGATGGATGGTGACCGGCTGAGAGGGCACGGCGGAAGGCGCCATCGACATGGCAAACGAGATCGTCTTGAACGGAGCTCCGGGAGACGTGCCTGCGTTGGCGTCGCTGCCCGAGACGGGATCGACCCAAAAGGCGCCTTGCGTCCAAGCGGGGGCGGCGAAGAGCGCAAGGAAAAGGATCGTTGGGCGAATCATGGTGGCCTCGGCGCGACCCCGTTCATCTGCTCATGTCGTTGGGGCCAGCGCCCGAAGGCTACTCCCATGGGTCGCGCGGCGATAGCGCGCGGAAATCCGCGCGGCGCATAGGATCCACGCGTGCGCATCGTCGAGATCGAAGCCAAATCGGCCCTTACGTCCACGGGAGGTTTCCTCGGCGACGGCGCAGCCGGGTTCACACATACGTTCTCGCCGGCCATCGGCTGTGCACTCGGCTCGAGCGCTTGCGGATCTTTTTGTTATGCCGCATTCCTGCAGGCCCACCGCCTGCGCGGCGCCGCCCACGGAGCCTGGGGCGAGTATCTTCTTGTCAAGAAAAACGCTCCGGAGGCGTTGCGCGGCGACTTGCTTCGCGCCGCGCGGCGGCCGCTCGCCCACAAAGCCCACTTGTCGAAGCTGCGCGTCTTCTCGGCTTCGTCGACCGAGCCGCTCGCGGGTCCTTGCTTCGAGCTCTATCGCCGCTGCCTTCGCGTGCTCGCCGAGCTCCCGGTTGCGTCATGGGTGCTGCAAACGCGCATGCCGCGGGTCGTCGAGCTGCGCGAAGAGTGTGCTTCGCTGCGCGGATGCTTGACTATCAGCATGACGCTTGAGACCGACGACGACGTCCACTATCGCTGCCTGCCAGGCGGCGGGCCGTCGATCGCGGCGCGACGGCGCGCCGTAGAGGATCTCTCGCGTCTCGGCATCCCGGTTCATGTGGCGGTCAGCCCCATGCTCGCCCTGCGCGATCCGGGCGAATTTGTAGCGTGGCTCGCGGACTACGCCGACCTCGTGACGGTCGACACGCTCACCGCGGGCGACGGCACCGGGCGCGGCGCTCGCTCGGCGCGCTCCACGGCGCCGACGCACCTCGAGGCCGCCGGCATCCGCTGGCGCGACGACGCCCCCGCCATGCGATTCCTGGAAGCGCTGCGCGCACGCATCGGGGAGCGTGCCGCTTGGTCCGAAGCCGGATTTCGCCGGCTCGCAGTGGGCCCCGCGCGCCGCAATCTCTCCCCAACGCTTCCGCCTGAACTCGGTACTCCCCGCCCATGAATCTCACTCGTCGCGACGCCCTGCGCGCCGCCGCAGCCGCGGGCTCCGCGGCGTTTCTCTCGCGCTCTCTGCTGGCCTTCTCCCAGGCGCCCGCCGCATCCCGCCCCGCCGGGAAGCGCGTCCTCGTGCTCGGCGGCACGGGCTTTATCGGGCCCCACATCGTGGAGGCGCTGACCAAGGCAGGTCACACAGTTACGCTGTTCAACCGGGGAAAGACCAATCCTCACTTATTTCCCGATTTGGAGAAGCTGCGCGGCGACCGGCTCGCGGGCGATCTGAAGGCGCTCGAAGGGCGATCGTTCGATGCTGTCATCGACGATGCCGTATTCATTCCGCGACATGTGAATGAGCTCGCCGACGTGCTGAAGCACAGCGGCCAGTATCTGTTTATTTCTTCTTTGAGCGTTCTCGCCGAGGATTCGCGGCCTGGCGCCGACGAGTCGGCACCGACGGGCAAACTCGAGGATCCGAAGTCCGAGGACTACCGCCGCTATTACGGCCCGCTCAAGGCGCTCTGTGAAGAAGCTTCGGAGAAGCGGTTCCCGGGGAAGGCGTGCGTCGTGCGCCCCGGCCTGATCGTCGGCCCGGGCGACAATTCGGGAAGGTTCACCTATTGGCCGGTGCGTCTCGCGCGCGGCGGCGAGGTCTTGGCGCCGGGGGACGGGCAGGATCCGATCCAGGTGATCGACGTGCGCGACCTCGGAGCATTTGTTGCAGTGTGCGTCAGCAAGCAGCTCACGGGTATCTACAATACGGTTGGACCTGCCGAGCCGCTTCTGTGGAAACAGTTCCTTGAAATCTGTAAGGAAACCTGCGGCAAGAGCGCGACGCTCACTTGGGTGCCCGCCTCGTTCCTCGAGGAGCAGAAAGTGCGGGCATGGGCCGACCTGCCGGCGTGGCTCCCGCGCACGATGGACGGGGCGGCGCTCGCAAGCGTAAATTGTAAAAAGGCCATTGCCGCGGGACTCGCCTTCCGGCCGATGGCGGAGACTTGCCGCGACACGCTGGATTGGGTGAATACGAAGCCGGAGGCCGACCGGGCGAAGCTCGTGCGCGCGATCTCGGCGGACGCCGAGGCGAAAGCGCTCGCGGCGTGGAAAGCGAAGCAGGCCGAGAAGTGAGCCTGTCCGGCGGCGCCCTGCGGCGCGTCGTCGATGTTCGCCCGGGCGAGGGCGCAGCGCTGGCATCGGCGAGCGCTGCGGCCTTCTGTATTCTTCTCTGCAACTACCTGATTCGCCCCATCCGCGACGCAATGGGGCTCGAAGGAGGCTCCAAGAACCTCCCGAATCTATGGCTTTACACCTGCGTCGCGACGCTGGTGCTGACGCCGCTCTTTTCGACGCTCGTCTCGCGCACGTCGCGCCGGCAGTTCATGCCGATCGCATACCGCTTTTTCGCGCTCTCGCTCCTGGCGCTCGGGGCGGCATTCCATGGGCTTCCGGCGTGGCGCGTCGCGCTCTCGTCGGTCTTCTATCCATGGGCGGCGGCGATCAATATTTTCATGATCTCCATTTTGTGGGGATTCTTCGCCGACGTCTTCACGAGCGACCAGGGAAAGCGCCTCTTCGGTTTCGTGGGCGTCGGCGGCACGCTCGGAGCCATCGCCGGATCGGCACTTTCAACTTTCACGGCGACGCGGCTCGGATATGTGGAGTCGCTGCTCCTGCCGTGGGCCGCACTCGAGGCGACTCTTTTGTGCGTTCGATCGCTGGATCGGGCCGCGGCGAGATTCGGGCACGGCGTGGAGGTCCGCACCGTCGACCCGTCCTGGCGCGCATCTCTCGACGGCTTCGACCTCGTGCGTCGCTCGCCCGATCTATTGGCTTTCGCTTCCTTGATTCTTTTATTTACGCTCACCTCCAGCTTCGTCGAGATGGGGAAGAACGAGGCGGTGGAGCGGCTCATTGTGGGAGCCGACAAAGTGGCGACGGGCGCCCTTCGAAAAGAGGCCTTCTCGGCGATGGATCTCGCGACCAACGCGCTCGCGCTGCCGCTCCATGTGTTCCTCGCCGGGCGCATGCTGCGTTGGTGGGGCGTCGGGCTCACGCTGGCGCTGCTCCCGGCCGTCACGGCGCTCGGCTACGGCGTCTTCGCGCTCGAGCCGTCGCTTTTCCTCGTGGGCGCATATGTATCGGTCCGCAAAGCGGTCGACTTCGCCCTCGCCAAACCATCGCGGGAGATACTATTTACCTCGCTCCCGCGCGACGCCAAATACAAGGCCAAGAGCTTCCTCGACACCTTCGTCTACCGCGGCGGCGACGCGCTCGGCAGCCAGCTCTGGCGCATCGCCTCGGCGCTCCCCGTCGCGGCCACGCTGATTGGGATTTGGTCGCTTCTCTGGGGTCTCATCGCGCTCTGGCTCGGCCGGCGCCATGAAGCGCGGGTGAGCGGCGGCGACCGTCGCTGAGCCGGCGCAAACCTCCCGGCAACTGTCCAGGCGAACGCCCAGCCCGGAAACCACCTTCTGGCGTCTCGCCTCGATTCGCGTACTCTCTCCCCGGGCCGATCGACTGCGGGGTTCCCCCGCGCGATCACAATGAACGACGTGTCGACACGCGCCGCCCGAGGGCGGCGGATTGCGGCTTCTTCGGTGGCGGCAAGCGCGCTGGCGCTTGGCCTGCTCGCGCCCGCTTGCGTGCGCATGACGATCCAAGGGGGCGACGTCCAGGGCTCCTTCGTCATCAACGCGTCGCAGAAGAGGCTCACCGAGGAGCGCAAGAACGACCTCGACCTCGCATCGGGCGACCTGCTCGACCTCGAGACGAGCTTCGGAAACATCGAGGTCGCTGCGTCCGGCTCCCCCCGCGCGCAGCTCGTGACCACGGTCACGGTCTGGGCCGAGACCGAGGAGGAGGCGCGCCGGCTGATGGACGCCACAAGGGTCGAAATCATAAAAACCGACGGCACGGTGGCGGCGCGCGTGGTTACCGACGCGGACGCTGCCAAGGTCGACCGAAGCCGCTGGAGCGGCAAGGCGGGAGCCTCCTTCCGCGCCATGGTGCCCGAAGGCGTGCGAGCGAAGCTCGTTTCGAGTTCGGGCTCGATTACCACAAAAGGCGCGCTCGCGAACTCCGAAATTCGCTCGAGCTTCGGCGCGCTCGCGATTCGCGGCCTCCGCGGTGACCTCACAGCGGAAACCAGCTCCGGCTCCATTGCGCTCCAGGACATTACAGCAAAGCGGATCGACGCGAAGACAAGCTTCGGGTCGATCGAGTGCAAAGAGCTGCATGCGGACGACGTCTCGTGCATCACCTCGTCCGGACGCGTGTCGGTCGCTGGCGGCGGCCGCGCAACCTACAACTTGCGCAGCAGCTTCGGTGCCATCGACGCCGAGCGCGCTTCGGGCTGGGTCACCGCCGTGACTTCGAGCGGCAAAATTGATATCGAACAGTTCGACGGAAAGGTGGAAGCCACGACGAGTTTCGGTAGCGTGAGCTTGAGCGGCGTGTTCCGCGAGGTCGCGGCGCGAAGCCAGTCAGGCTCTATGCAGCTGCACGCAAAGCCGGGAAGCCGCGTCGAGGCGCCGTGGGTCGTCGATACACAATTCGGCTCGGTGACGGCGGCGTTGCCCGACGGCATCGCGTGCGACATCGACGCCGAAACCGGCTTCGGAAGAGTGAGCTCCTCGCTCCAAGCCGAGGCCGAGGACCGCGCGTCGAAAAAGCGGCTCACGAGCAAGCTCGGCGGCGGCGGGCCGATGGTCACGCTGCGCAGCCGGAGCGGCAGCATCTCGCTCGAGCGCGCCCGCAAGTAACGGGGGGAGCGGCGAAGGTTTCGGTAGCGGCGCGGGCCGGCGGCGAGCCAGCGTCGCCGGCCATGTCCATTCTCGCTCTGGCGGTCGCGAGCCTCCTCGCCTGCGCACAGTCACAAATCACGACGGAGTCGCGGCCGAGCCGCCCGGCCCCAACGCACGCCGAGCCGCTGCCAGGAATCCACGTTTTCTCGACTGCGCCCTACGGCGATGTCGGCCTCGACGGCAACTCGATCGCCATCGTGGGAGACGACGGAATCTTGGTCTTCGATTCCAACGGCACGCCCGACGCCGCGCAGGCCGTGCTGTCCGAGATCCGCAAGATTAGCCGTGCGCCCGTGCGCTATTTGGTGCATTCGCACTGGCATTGGGATCATTGGTATGGCGCCGAGGTCTATGCGCGCGAATTCCCCGGCCTCACGCTCATCGCCCACGAGAAGACGCGGGAGCTGATGGCAGGGCCTGCGATCGAATTCAATCGGCCGGGCCTCGAGCGCGACCTCCCCGCACACATCGCCGCCGTTGAGAAGGCCGTGGCGGATCGGCGCGCGGACTCGGGGGCTGCGGATCAGAAGGACGCGGCGGCGCTGGAGCGGCACTTGGCCATGGATCGGTGGTTTCTGCAACAGAAGCGGGGCGTGCACCCCACACTTCCAAATCTCACTTTTCGAGACCGGCTCACCATCCACCTCGGCGGCCGCTCGGTGGAAGTGCGCCACGAGGAGCGGGCCATCACGCCGGGCGATGCGTATCTATGGCTTCCCGCGGAGAAGGCGCTCGTCGCGGGCGACCTCCTGATCTACCCCGTCACGTTTGCACTCTTCTGCTATCCGAGCGGCTGGATTGCGACCCTGCGCAAGCTCGAAGCGCTGCGACCCGACGTGGTGATCCCCGGGCATGGCGCGACGCTGCGAGGGAGCGAGCATCTTGCGCTCACGCGCGAGCTGCTGGAACGCGAGCTTGCGGCGGCGCGCGAGACGAAGGCGGCCGGCGAGGGCCAGGAGCCCTGCAAGAAGCGACTCCTCGGCGATCCAAAGTTTTGTGAGCTCCGCAAGAAGATCACCGGTGGCGACGCGAGCGCGGAAGCCACATTTGAGCTCTACCTCGTCGATTGGTTTCTCTCGCGCGCTTTCGCCGAGCTAGAGGCGCCACTCGACGACGGCATTCCGACCGAGCGCTGAAATTCTTACTTTTTCGCAGCTCGAACGCGCGTGATCAGATCCGCCAGCGCGCGCCCGGCGAGCGCGTTTCCTCGCGCGTTGAAATGCGTATCGCGCAGCCAATAAAGGTGGCGGTTGCCGTCGGGCTCGGCCGGCCGCTCGCGGAACAGAGGCAACAGATCGACGTAGGGAATCCCCTCGCGCTCGAGCCAAGCGCACGTGCGTTTTTGTGCGAGCTCGCGGTCGAGCTTGCGGTCGGCGAGCCGCGCCGAGACCTTCGCCCAGAGCGCATCCTCCACCTGGAACTCATCGGGGATCAGCACCACCGCCATGGGTGTCTCGCCGCAGTGGTTTCGGGCCGTTGAGATCGCGCGAAAGAATGGATCCCAATCCTGTTCAGTCTCTGTACAGTTGCGCAGCGCACGCGTGCACTCGATCTCGAGGAACGCCTCCTCGCTGAAGGAGGCCACTTCAAGGCTCGGGTCGCGCAGCGCCGGATAGGAGCGCTCATACTCTTCGCGCGGGATTGCCCACTCGCCGCGCTTGTCGGAGATCTCTCCTTCGCGCGCCATGCCCGTCGACATCACGGCGTTCTGAGGCTGCGAGCGCTCTATGAGTATCTTTCGGACGCGCGAGGGCACAGCCCACAAAAGTGTCGAATCCTTATGAAACCACCATGCGCCGCCGCCGTCGGCGGACGGATCCTGCGCTTCGGAGATATCATTCCCGAGGAAGATCTGGAGGACGACCAGGTCGGCGCCGAGCGGAATCGCTTCGGTGCGCGTCCAGTAGGCGTAGTCCCAAGGCGTCGCCGCCGAGCAGCCGATGTTCATCACGTCGGTGCCGGGAAGGAGCTGCTCGCAAACTGTTGTAAAATGCATCGAATGGGGAACGATGCTCGCGGAGAAGGAATCCCCGATGGAAGCCACCAGATAGCGGGTTTCGCCCGGCTCCTTGCGGCGGAACTCGCCGTCATAGAAGCCCTTCGAGTTGCAGGCGAACCCGAAGTGGATGCGCCCCGGGCGATATCCGTAACGTCGGATGCGCTCGAGGGTGCCGACGGCGCCGCTCTCGAAGATGGGCGATTGAGAGAACGCCGCCAGCGCGCGCAAGCCGAGCTCCGCCAAGAGTAAGAAAATACAAAGATTCATCGCGACGAGGTCGGCTACGCGCGAAAGCCGGCCAGGCACGGCGGCGCGCCACGCGGGAGTGAGCACGAGGGCGGCCACCGGCGTGAGGAGCACGAGGGCGAGGCTGAGCGGCGGAACGGCGGGGTGATAGCGATCGACGAAGACGATCTGGAGTGCGGCCGACGCCACAAATACGTAGAGCGCGATTCGAAGGTGCACGAGCGCCAGCGCCGGCGGCTGCGGGCGGCGGCGGCGCGCGACGAGAAGTGCGAACGACGCGAGGGCGCCGAGCCCGAGCATCGCAGCAAGCGCCCAGCGGCCGGCGCCGAGGTGGCGGCCGAAAAAGGCGTCGTCGATGGCGACGGCATAGGCGGCGGCGGCGCTGGAGAGCCCCGCGGCAAGCAGCGCCAGCAGCGCGATCGGTTCGGGGAGGGCGCGAGAGGCCTGCGGCGTCGACACGGCGTGTGAACTCTACGTCACGCCGCAGGGCGGCCGCAGCGTCGCACTTCCCTCGGCACGCGACGACGGGGGCCGCGTGCGCGCCTTGCAGTTGTGCACCATGCTCCAACGCTCGCGTGTCCTTTCGGCGGCGGTCCGCGGCGTCGAGGCGGAGATCGTCTACGTCGAGGTCCGCATCGATCCCGGGCTCCCCTCCATCTCGATCCTCGGTCTACCCGACACGGCGGTGCGGGAGAGCCGCGACCGCGTCCGGGCGGCCGTACTGTCGAGCGGCCTCGACTTCCCGACGGGGAGAGTGCTGGTGAATCTGGCGCCGGCTCACACGCGCAAGGAAGGGCCGTGGTTCGACTTGCCGATTGCGGTCGCGATTCTGGCGGCGGGCGGATTTCTACCGCGCGCCGACCTGACACGGGCCCTGCTCGTCGGTGAGCTCGCGCTCGATGGATCGCTTCGGCCGACGCGCGGCGCGATCGCGGTGGCGCGCGCCGCGGTACGGGCCGGAATCCCACAGCTCTATGTGGCGCGCGGATGCGCGCCGACGGCGGCGCTGGTGGCGGGAGTCAGCGTGCTCGCCGTGGGCGATCTGTATGAATCGATGCAGGTCCTCACGGGTGCATCGCGCGTGGAGCCTTGGTCGCACGAAGCAGCTTGGAAAGAGCGCGACGAAGCGCCGAGCGATGAGGAGCCAAGGCTCGAAGAGGTGGCAGGGCAAGCGGCGGCGAAGCGCGCTTTGGTGGTGGCCGCTGCTGGAGGTCACAATTTATTGATGGTCGGTCCGCCGGGGGCGGGGAAGACCATGCTGGCACAGCGGCTTCCGGGTCTGCTGCCGCCGCCGTCGCAAGACGAGGCGCTCGAGATCACACAGATCCAGGATTTGTTGCGTCCGGGGGCGCCGCTCGCGAAGCGCCGGCCGTTCCGCGCGCCTCACCACACGGCGTCGCGCGCGGGGCTCGTGGGCGGCGGAGCCGAAGGGCGCCCCGGCGAGGCGACGCTCGCGCACCGCGGTGTGCTCTTCCTCGATGAGCTTCCGGAGTTCGATCGCGCGTGCATCGAGGCGCTGCGGCAGCCGCTCGAAGATCGGCGCATCGTGATCAGCCGCGCGTCGGGGAGCGTTTCGCTGCCGGCGTCGTTCCAGCTAGTGGCGGCGATGAATCCTTGCCCCTGCGGCTGGGCGGGCCATCCGATCCGTCCTTGCGTGTGCCTGCCGCGGGATCGCGCTCGTTACACATCGCGCGTGTCGGGTCCGCTGCTCGATCGGATCGATCTTTCTGTGTCATTGCCTGCCGTGACGAGCGGCGACTTGGCACGCCCCGTGGCCGGCCCGACGACCGAGCAGGCGCGGGCGGCCGTCGCCGCCGCGCGCGAGCTCCAGCGCGAGCGCGCGCGGGAGCTTCGGATCTCAAGTGCACACTTCGAGAATGCAAGAATTCCTGCGCGCTCGCTCAATAAAGTGGCGGCGCTCGACGGGCCCTGCAAGCGCCTGCTGGAGGAAGCCGTCGAGAAGCTCGGCCTCACCATGCGCGCCTACGGCCGCACGCTGCGCATCGCGCGCACGCTGGCCGACCTCGCTTCCTCTCCGCGCATCGCCGCCGAGCACGTGGCGGAAGCGATGGGCTATCGGCTGCCGTTGGTGTGAGGGAGCCGGAGGCTTGTCGGGTTTCGTGGACGCAGCGCTGCATCGCGGCCAAAGCCCCGCCTTGGGGGCGAAGAAGCCTCGTGCTCCAGTTCCCACGGGAGCTGGAGTTGCCGCGCAGAGCGATGGATCCAGGATTCCTCGTTGACGAATCCGCTCCCGAGGAGGAGCCTTCTCGAGTACCTGGCCTTTCGTGTACCGCAACCTCGGCATGGCCCTCGCGTTTGGAGGATCCTCATGTTGACCGCCACGATCTCCCGGAAACTCTCTCGGTCTCTCGGTCTCTCGGTCTCTCGGTCTCTCGGTCTGTAACGTCGCTTTTGTAACAGCGGCAGGTGCACAGGCGCAGACGCCATCGTCTCCTATCCTGGACTTAACACTCGTCTCAACAACTGTGACGAGCCCGGGTGCAACACTTGGCTACACCGTCTCCAAAGGAAAACTCGGCCTCAACCCCATAACCGACGTTGAAGAGGATGTGGTGTTGGCCGCAATCGGCTACACCGTGACGCCACCGACTGGCTCTGCACAGACGCTCGGCGCCGGACACGTCTTTCAAGATCAGCCCTTGAGCGAGTTATCGGCTGCTCTGCTTCCTCCAGCTCCCTACCAAAACGAGCACGGTCTAGGGACGCTGGGGGATGCCGTTGGGAATTGTGTCGGAACGGGCGCAAGAAACATGGTCTTTCTCGGTGAATACGGTCGAGATGGAGTCTTCAGTGGGTGTACGCCCGCCACCGTTGCCGCAATGGGTGCCGTGCAAGTCTTCGACGTGAATCATCCGGTCAGCCCCGGATCTCCCATCGCCACCATCGCTCCGCCGAACGATCCGGGCAACTGTGCACCTTGCGCGTCGTCTTCGAACTGCGTGGGACGATTCGGACATGGCCTTGCTATCGGCGACGTGGATGGAGACGGAATCAACGACCTGGCCGTGGGAGCTCAGGAGGCTGAGTTCGGCGCAGGCCGCGTCTACGTGTTCTTTGGAAATAGTAATTTTCTTCAGACGAGCCCACCGGGATATCTCACACGATGGGTAGCTTTCAAGGCACCCATTCCTGCGGGTAGCGCTCCTACGAACGCCTTCGGCGTCACCATACAGATCGTCGAGCTGGATGGTCAACCTGGGGCGGAAGTCGTCGTGGCCTCCTATGAACGCCGAGTCAATACAGGTCGAGTCAGCATCTTCCGCGGCGCATCGGTGGCGAACATTCCCAACGGCACGATTGTGGGCCCGACAGGACCTGGGAGCGCGTCGTATCCCCAGTATCAGGAGCTTGCTCCCGGCCCTGCACAAGCATCGATCAGTGACACCTTTGGGTGGCAGATCTTCCCCGGAGATCTTCGGGGCGATGGCCGCACGGACTTGGCCATTTGGACGGAGAATATCCAGCCTCCCTTGTCTCAGCCGCCATCCTGCGGAGAGATCACTCCACGCATCGGCGCATTGTTTATCTATACTAACGTGTCGGCGACCTCACCGACCAAGATCATGGAAACGCTCGCCTACAACGCGGCGACGCAACCCAATGGGTACTTCAAGCTGACGAGTTCCATCATCAATACTTCCATTGCTCCGCTTGCGCGGTTTGGGAGAGGAGCCACAGTCTGCCGCTGGAAGTACCTGGATGGCGTCGCACGAAACGTCTTCTTCGTCGGCGAGCCAGGCGCGTATGCCCATGGCAACTGCGAAGCAGGCAAGGTGCATCTCTACGAGCTTACCCTCAACCCCGGAGCAACCCCCGTGATGACGATGGACGGCCCGAATCCGTCACTGGCGGGTCACTTTGGTGCGTCGATGGTCGCATTGAGATATAACAATATCTTGGCTCCGTTGGACGCCGAACAACTTGTGATCTCTGGCCGCGAGGAGTCTCCCAACGGCGTCTCTCAAGCAGGGCGTGCGTATTCCTTCATTGCGAACTAGGAGAGACTCCCATGTATCCTATTACTGGCATCGAGTTCGTCGTTAGGCGAACCTTCGGGAGATCCGAAACGCCTCCGAAGCGATCTTTACTTTTCCGATCGAGCTTCGCCTACGTGATGCTGATTTCCGCTGCAGCGTCGCCGGTCTATGCCCAGGCGACCAGCGGACCTTGGCTCAGCTACAGCGATCAATCGCTCACCATTGGCAGCTGGTTTTCCTACGTGGTGGCAAAGTTCAATAATGAGCTTGAGCTGCAATCGGCCTGGAACATTACCCTCGTCCAGCCGGGAACAGGCGGCGGCTCCGCTGGCTACGCTCCCCACGCCTGGGATGGCGACGGCTCGCTTTGGCTTCCCACGGTGGCATTTGGGTTCACCACGGTTCTGCACATCCAAGCGAACGGTCAGATCACAAATCCGCCTCTCGATATCGGCGTTCTGCCGCTGTACAGCGAAGTCGTCAAAACCGGCGGGCTCGTGTCTCTCTCCAGGGCCGGACTCACCGGCTGGGGGCCACTCACGCGCATCCTTCCTGACGAGACGATCGCCTGGCAGAAGCCCGATGCCCTCGTGCCGTTCCAGGGGTTTTATCCGCAGACGCTCGCTGTGACAACGGATGGCGTGATCCATATCGGCGGTTCCACGCTGGCTCCATGCAACTGCTATCCACAAAAGGCACTGGTTACTCGGGCGGATCCCGCGACCGGTTCGCTCATCGGTACCATCGACCTCCACTCACTCTTTCCGCCTGCACCGTTTCCCTACGGGACATTTATTTGGCGTGTCGCAGGGGCTCCCGATGGGAGCATCCTTGCAACGGTCAGTTCTGCGGCATTGGGCAGCAACGCCATGGTCCGTATCCATGGGACCACGCCGTTTCCATACGTCCCGATCCCGGGCGGGTACAGTGGTTGGACGACCTCCATACGAGTGAATGGGCGCGGCGATGTGTGGATCCCCGTATCCGCGAATGAGTCTTCGAAGCTTCATTGCCTGGATCGGGATTCATTGACTGTAAAGAGTACGGTTGATTTTCCGGGTTTTTCTATCATTGAGTTCGCTCTAGGCTCGTCAGGCGAGGAGCTCTTCTCGGTGGTTGGTGATCCGAACACAGGCGTACGCTACGCGCTTCGATTGAACCTCACAACGGGCGTGTACTCGGCCCTCTCAGCGGACCCGGTCAAGCAGGCCACATTGAATATCTCGTCCGGAGATCCCACTGGCTTCATTCGCGCCAACGTCATCGATCGAGAAGGCGACTCCGACGGCGACGGAATCTCAAATGGAGATGAGACGCTCGCGATGAGTGATCCTTATGATTCCCTGAGCCGCCCCTCGGGCCCAAAGGCCTATCTCATGTTCGGCTCATCGAATGTGATCCAGATGCGGGTCCAAGATCCCGACGGCCTCTTCAGCGCGACGGGTGGGCTCAACACGCTCACGCTCGAGCTGGAGGGATATGGAGACATCTTGCCCATCCTTGTTCCGTTCATCACTTCTGCGACTCTCTCCGGAGGCAACACACAGCTCGATCTAGAGTTCGGAGGCCTGCCGTTGCCCGATGGACTCCAAGCGAAGCTCACGGCGCGAGCGACCGATCGAGCTGGCCTCCACGGCGCTGACTGGCAAATCACACCTCCGGGAATCCGATAAGAAACGTCGGAATCACAACGCGCCGTCCAGAGTGGCGGCGCTCGACGAGCCCTGCAAGCGACTGCTGGAGGAAGCCGTTGAGAAGCTCGGCCTCACCATGCGCGCCTACGGCCGCACGCTGCGCATCGCGCGCGGGCGCTCCTTCAAATCGCCAACGCGGCGCAAGCGAAGCGATCCACGGGCATGCTCTGCGATGATTAGGATTACTCGCGCCACTCAAGGAACGTCTTCTCCTGATCCGGAGGCAGATTCTTTCCATCCAGAGACGAAACAAAGATCCGAGTCGAGTTCCACATTGTCGCGACGAGTTCAATCCGCTCGAGCGGCAGCACGAAGTGGATCTTCGATTCCGAATCGATCCTTGTGCCGGTTTCGGTGGAATCAAATATCACGCGCCCTGCCGCATCCTTCATCAGGAGGTCAAATCGCTCGATCTTCCCATGACCACCAGCAGGCAGCCGAATCAGCCGAGCCACCCCTGGAATCAACTGGATGTCGAGGTGTTTCGTCTCCGACTCAGATATGTCAACTTCATGCCGAACCAGCGCCCAATGTCCAAAGCCCCCCACCATGATCATATAATGGCCGGGCGCGAGCTTTAACATTGCATCGCCAGCGGGACCCATCTTCAGTGAGGTATGTCGCACACTTCGAATCCCGCGGTCCGCCACGAAGCCGATCGGAGAATGCTCGCCAGGCGGCGAAGCCTCACCAGTGCCGCGGAGATGCACAATGAGATGCCCGAACTCCGGCACCACAATTTATCCGACATCAAGATCTTCTCTCTCAACAACTAGAAAGGGTCCCCTCTCAAATTCTGGAACCTCCTCACAAGCAATCATCAAGAAATACTTCTGTGGAGGCAGCTTCGCGACTCCAAAACGACCCCATGCATCAACCTCGACCGAAACACGAACGCCCTGCGGATCTTCGATCGCAATGCGCGGACCTCGAGGAATCCCTCCCCGCGAATGCCGAAGCTGCCCATGGAGCGATCCAGTCGAAAAATCAACATTCGGAACTGTCAGAACTACATCTGTACTTCCGACGTGCACATCATTGATAACGGCCCGAATCAGCGGAGGTCCGGCTGGATCGATCGCGCCGAGCCAATATCGATCAGCCCGCCAGCACTCGATCGAGAAGGCGCCCTTTGCCCCCGAGACGGACTCCGCGCTCCCCTGGTTCGCTCCGTCCTGCGGGAACACACCGGCCTTGATGAACCAGCCGCTGAGGCCGGTTCCCTTCTCGTCGATGACTCGGCCTCGAATCCGGCGCTCGGAAGATACAATAGTCCGGCTTGCTTCTTTCCGCGGGTCCTTGGAGGCTTCGCCATCTGGCTGTTCCTGAAGTGCACTCGACTTCTTGCTCGCTCCCAGCATGGAAGCCGGACCAGCTCGCCTCTCCATGGATGCGCGCGAGGAGGCGGACTCAGTTTCAGCACCCAGGGGAGACGGCGGCGCCTCCTCGCGCTGAGACAGGCTGATCACAACGATTCCGATCGCTGCGCCTCCGAGAACAAGGGCAGCGGCGAGAACGAGAATCGAAACGAGCTTCTGCAAGCTCCGCATGGGCAATTACCGCTGAATCAAATGTACCCAAGTCCCGTCACCTGCCTCGTTTCCAATTCGAGAGTTAGAATGCCTCTCGACGGCTGTTCGACTTGAAGACCGCTGCAACCTCCGGAGTCTCTCCACCGTTTGCCAGCGTTGCGCCCTCGCCTCATCGCACGACCCGAACTGAATGCTCCGGCCAAGAGTGCATCTCAACATGTCCGCCCGTCCGCCCTATTCCATGAGGAGGGTCATTGCGATCGGCGGGTTTGTCGTGGGGCTTGTGACCGTTGCGCTTCTTGGTGCATTCATGGCGCTCATCCCGAGCGGAAGCGCCTCGGAGGAGATCCCGGAGCCGCCTCCGGAGGCCGGAGGGGAGGCTCGTCGGCAGCTTCCCGCAGAAGCACCGATCCCTGGCACGCGTTGGAGTGAGGAAGTCACTTCTGAGCTCCGGTCGACACAAGGTAGATCGAGACACCAGATCCTCGGGCGCGTGGTGTCCGAGACCGATTCGCCCGTGGAGAGCGCCACGGTCTGTCTCCTCGACATGAGCGGGGCGGTGGTGAGCAGAACAACGAGTTCCTTCGACGGGACATTTCAGCTTCTCTCCGAGCTTCCAGGAGACTTCCTGGTCGCTAACAAAGCCACTTATGAACCTGTAGTTTCTTCGCTCGATCCGGCGAACGACGGACGAGAGATCATACTTCAACTCAAGAGCGGCGGTGCTCGCCTCAGCGGGCGCGTCCTGCGTCCCGATGCGAAGCCCGCGCTCGCCGGAACGGATGTCCTTCTGTGGGAATCTCGATTTCCGACCCCGTCATGGAGCGCGGCCGGGGTCGACCGCGCGCAGAACCCCATCTATCGGTCCACTCGGACCGATGCAGACGGCAATTTCACTTTCGCCGAGCTTCAGTCATCGGGTCGGTACCGAATCATCGCCGGAGGCCAGGGATACTCGAGCACATTTATTGAAGGCGAGACCCCGTCCATTCTTCCGTCAGAGACGCCACAGATCAGCCTAACCGTCGCGCCGCTTTATGTGATTGACCTTCGTTGGCCGAAGGCCGTCGATATGAGCAGCGGCGGCGACATTTTCAGCGGCTTCTCCACGTGGTGGAGCAAGTCGCCGCAGAGTGCCTCTCTCATGGAGATCTCGCTTTCATCGTCATTGTTGAGATTCCTTGGAATCGAGACGTCCTCTCGCTCAGGTGCGGGGAGGCAGTGCCTACTTCAGTTCTTCACTTCCTCGCTCGACCGTGAATCGATTGGACCTGTCGAGCTGGAAGTAAATGCGCCGGGCCACATCTCGCGGCGGATCGACTTATTCGCGCATCGGGTGAAGGACGCTGCCTGGCCTGCGCAAGAGGTGTCCTTGGGAAGCTCCCCGATGGGCGTTGGAACACTTCAGGTAAGAATTCATGCCACACAACCAGAACACACAAGAGTGAGCTTGATTGAGCCAACAGCCTGGCTGCGGCTCGAGCCGGCGGGTGTCCCCCATGAGAGGAACCAGCGCCTCTCGAGTCCCGTGCATTCGATCAGCGAAGGAGTGCTACAGATACCGGGTATCCCGGCTGGCGACTACAGAGTTGAGCTGGATCTTCGCGGCCGAACGATCCCAACGATTCCCCCCAATGTCTCCATTCGCGCCTCCGAGCACACAATCGTCGATCTCGACACCACCGTGCAAGCGACAGGGTCTTTGGCGTTGACCATTGAGCGCTCAAGTGATGCTGGCGGCGGCAACGAGTACGGCCCGGTTGTGCTCACTCTGGGAATGAAGGGGCGGCCGGGTTCATTTTCTATAGCGTTCTATCGTGCGCCCTATGTCCTGACCGAACTCGTTGTCGGCGACTACTGGATCACGGGCTACTCACTCCCAGCAGACCGACGATCCGAAGTCAATGGATTCTCCATCTCAGCCCATGAGGTCACGTCGACGAAAATACAATTCCACCCATGACAAGCGGTGGTCGATCGCGAGCCAAGCTGTTCCCGAAGTCCTGAGCTTGGCTCTCATTGGCCTCATCAGCTCATGGCGGGGAAGCGCACGGCGGAACAACTCAGTACGTCACATGCTTCACGCTTCATCGCAGCCGATCTCGCAGAGAAGTGAACTTACGCGCGAGCGCGGCGCGCGGCGGGAGAAGCTCCACGGGGTCGCCGGGGGCGGCATCGCCCTCCGCGAGGACGCGGGCATAGAGACGACATTCGTGCGGATGCTCGCGCGGCGCAATCCGTTGGAAAGCTCCGCCTTGGAATGAGGCGGCGATCGTCGCGCAGGGTTTTGTGTGCTGTGTAATCTCTAGCAGCGCGTCGGCACCGATGCGCAGGCGCGCGCCGGGGACGACGGCGGCCCAGTCGAGCCCCGCAAGTGTAAGATTCTCTCCCGTCGAGCCTGGCTCGATGGGGTGCCCTTCCGCCCGCAAGCGCTCGATCACTTCCAGCGAAAACAGGCAGACAGCCCTGTCGGGGCCGCCATGAAACTTCAAATTTCGCTGGCGGTCCCCTTCGAGGCCGAGCTTGCCGATCCGCGCCCGCGCAACGGCGCGCTTGGGCACGCCGCCGCCGGAGACCTGAATCGAATGGACACGCCCGGCTGCTCCGCTCATCGGCCCCGCGTGGCGATCACAGTATTGTAAGCTTCCGCCGCGTCGGTGCGGATCACGCGAAGCTTCAAATTCCGCAGGATCACTTTCGATCCGGGGTCGAGTTGGAACACCATGCCGCCCTTGCGGACGTTCTGCGGCGTCGACGCCTGCAGCTCCGTCCACTCGCCGGGAGCCGTGCCCGCCGCGAGCTCGCGCTGGCGATGGACGACCGTGCTGCCCTCGACGGAATGCACCATTTCGTATCGCTTGCCTTCCTGAACTGTGGGATTCAGCACGCCCGCCCGCGTCGCCGGCTGTTGCGTGAGACAGGTCTCTGCGAAGATCGCCCAGATCGGATCATACCGATCGAGGATCCAGAATCCCGACTTCACAATTTCGACCTCGAACGAGATCTCGTAGTCGCGCCACCATTCGACCGGCACTGTGAGCCCGCCCGGTCCGCCGATGCCGAAGCTCACTCCACCGCCGGGGCCGTCCGCCGCGGTCTCGAGCTCGATGCTTTCTGTACTGATCGTGCTCGTCATGCCGGTCGCCGGAACAGCCCAGCCCTGCCGCTCCACGATCGAATGGAGATCGCGCGCCGGCAGCGCATCGCGGTAGGCGCGATCCTCATAAATCACCGAGCCGACGGCATCGGCCGCGACGGTCGTGCGCCGGAAATCGACGCCGAAGGCACGCGGGTCGAGACGCGCGTAGCGCGTGCCGGCCTCCTCGGCGAAGTCAAATTTCGTGAGCGCCGCGAAAGCCTCCGTGCGCGTCTTCACAGTCGCCGCCGCCGCTTCGGCCTCCTCTTGGAGCTTCTCCCACACACGGCGCATTTCTGTAACTATGGCGGCGCGCTTCTCGGAGAGCTGCGCCAGCTCCTCTCGGACTTCTTTCGCGATCGGCGGCTCATGGGCCGACGGCGTCGCAAAGCGCGCCGTCAACGCGGCCTCAGCGCTCGCGCGCGCCGTCGCCTCGCCGCTATACAGCAATCGCAACAAAAGCCGCGTGCCCTCGGAGTCGCCGAGCGCCTGGAGCGCGCGTCCCAAGTTCGCCCGCACATCCTCGGGATGGCCGACGTTCGGCGGCAGCTTGCCGGCCGGCGCCAGCGTTTCGACGCGCTGGAGCACACGCTTCACCCACGGAGTCGCCTCCGGATCGCCGAGCGCCTCCAGCGCCGCGCACGCCCACAAAGCAACAGAAACGACCGGATCCGAAGTGGCCTCTAGCAGCGCCGGAACCGCGTCGGGATCGCGCATCTCCATCAGGAGCTGGATGTAACCGACCCGCTTCTCCGCGAAACCGGCCGGCCATTTGAGGCCTTCCATGATTTGTGGCACTGCCGCAGGGCCGATCTCCCGCAGCTTCGCCATCGCCTCCTGCGTTTTCTTGGCATCGGCAGGCGCCATGTCGTTGCCGCCCACGTCGCGCAGGTGCTTCGCGATCTCTGCCTTTTGTGCGGCCGTCGTCTGAAGCGACCGCGGCTTGCGCATCGCGGAAGCGACGCGCGCGGGATCACGCTCCACATCAGCCCACCACGCGCGCAGCTCGGCGAGCGCCGCCGTGCGCTCCTCGAACGGCAGGTTCGGCGCATACCCGTGCGATGCACCGGTCACGTCGAAGTAAGCCTCAAAGATACTCTCGCGGACGAGGTCGTCGGGGTAGTCGAGGCCATCCATCAGCGCACGGACGCCCGCGGGATCCCCGAGCGCAGCAAGGCTCCAGGCGAGGTCGCGCGCCGTCTCGACCGTCTTGCGGCGCAGGTCGAGCGCAGCGCGAATTGCCGGCGCCGACGGCCGATCGCCGAGCATCGCAAGCGCGCGCGCCGCTGCTGCACAAGCGTCGTAGTCGAGGTCCTCCAGCAGCGCGCGCAATGCGGGAGCCGCATCCTTCGCGCCGATGCGGCCGAGCGCCTCGGCGGACGAGTAACGATCGACCGCATTTTTGACAGTCAGATATTTCGTCAGATGCGCGATCGCCGTCGCGCGCTGCGCGCCGAGGTCGCCGAATCGCGGCAGAACCTCTCGAGCGTGGAACCGCGTGTAGAGCTGGCCATCGTCGAGCGCGGCGACGACGGCCGGAAGCGCCTTCGCCCCCATCCGCGCGAGCACGCCCTGTGCCTGCATCCACGTTTTGTTATCCCAGGATCCGAGCGCCGTCATGAGCGCCGGCACCGCGCGCTCGCCGATCTTCACTAATGCGTCTTGCGCCTGCCGATTCGCCTGCGGAACAGGATACTGAAACAGGCTCACGAGCTTCTCGATGTCGCCCTCCTTACTGCCGTCCGGCACGTCGAGCGGCACCGCCGCAATCTTGGGGTGCGGGAAGTCGGCGAGGTTCGCCGGGCTCGCGGCCTCAACCGGAATCGCCTCCGGAAGCCGCGCATGAACCTCGGGGGCGCTGTCGATCGGCTTCGTCGACGGCTCGATCGGCCCGAACGCCATGGAGCGCGACTCGAGCACGCGCGTCAGGTCGGGATGAGTATCTTCGATCGGATAATAGAGCTTGAAGAAAAGTGTTGTTTCGATCGTGCCCACCGGAGTCGAGATCGGCACGCGGTGCTCACGGCTCTCTCCCGACGGGATCTGTGTGTTTACCGGGAGATGCAGCCCGTAGGGACGCTTGTACGGATCGCGGAAAACTTGGCGCGAGCGCCCGACCTCGCGTCCGGTCACGTCGCGAACGATCACCAACGATTCGATGGAGCGCTGCTTCAGCTCCGTCGGAATATTGTGACCTGCGCCCTCGTTGGAAACTTTGACGACCACCTCATTGCCGTCGAGCCGCACGTCGTATCCGTAGGCCGCCCCGACCTGCGATTCCGATCGCGCGCCATAAAAGGTGTGGCGTCGCGTCTTCTTCGGCTCGCCGCCGACGGCGATGGGGCGCACCACCTCCGGCATGTGACAATCCACACATTGGTTGCCCGCCTGCTTGCCAAACTTGGCGTGCTCCCATTGGTAAGGAGTGCCGTGATTGCGGTGGCAAGACGCGCACGCCTCAACCATTCCGACGCGCCCGTCGAACGCCGCCGCGCAATCCTCCTTGCCTCCCTGGAACGCCGAGTAATCGTAACTTTCGCGCGCATGGCACGAAAGGCAATCATTGGCCTCCTCGAGGTGGTGCAGCCGCTTCAGCGGATTCATCCCGATCCCCGTCTCGAATACGGGGCGCGGCGTGTGGCAGGCGATGCACCCGTCGATCGAGAAGCGCGCCGTGGCGAGCCGCACCTCCTTGTCGGAGAACGCGCGCCCGTGGGTGTTCATCCGGTGCTCGGCCGTCGCCTCCGGGTGGCACTTCGCGCAGAAGTCGGCGCGCCGCACTCGGTCGAGGTGCTCGAGCCGATCGGCCAGCGTCGGGGCCGAGCGAAGCGCGGGCGCGCCGCGATCGCCAGCCGCCAGGGAGGCGGCGCAGGAGAAAAGAAGCGCGGCAGCGGAGACGACGGCAGCGAGGGTGCGTGCCGTCCGACCGGAGAGGCGTGTCATGGCGGGCCCTAGAGCAGAAGAGCGCGCAAGTTACACGGCGGGCAGGCTTCGGTCCCCTTTCTCGCGAGAGCTGCGTCCCTGCGCCTACTCCAGCAGCGGCTGCGCGTCGTGGATCTTCAGGCTCTCCGGAGTCCACTTCGCGGCGGTGAGGTCGAGCACGATCGGCTTCACGAGGGCCGTCTTGCTGCGCATGTCCTGTGTCGAGAGGAGCTCGCTGTGGGCGTCGAGCTCTTTCTTGAGAGTCGTGCGCGGCACCTCAGTGCCCGAGAGGCTGTCTCCGTGCTTGTCTCCGAGGGTCGAGAGGATCGACGTGAGCCGCGCGGCCCCCTTCGGCCCCCGATGCTGGAAGAGGTTCCACATCGACTTCGGCGTGGCGTTGAGGCTCCCGTGGTGACCGACCTTGTAAAGATGCACTTTTGCGAGCTTCTTGCGGACTTCGGGCTTGGCGAGCGCATACGACCAATTTTCGATCTGTGCGTCACCCGGGAAGAGTAAGGTCCTTCCCTTGACGGTGAACAGAAGGATCACGCTCGTATTGTTCATGGCATTGTCGAGTGCGCGCACGAGCTGGTAGAGCGTCTCCGCGCGGACGCTCAAAGCCTGGCGGACGATCCACTGGTGCCGCTCGGGAATCTCCTGTCGGCCGGCGGGTCCGCGCAGCTCCGCAGCCGATCCGGCCGCAGGGGCTCCTCCCGGCTGCAAATGCCAATATTCCGCCTCGTCGCGCTCGCGTTGGCGACGGATTATGTCGGTCTGCTCGAGAGTCGGCGGACCGAGAACCTGAATCTTGACACCCGGCAGCAACGGTTCAAGCCCGGACTTGGAACCGAAATGTACATAAGCCGCCTTCGCGCCGGCTCGCCGTCCCATGCGCGCCAGATTCTTAACGGCCGATTCGTTCTTGATGGCGTCGAGCCCTTGGAACTCCACATCCTCGAGGAAGGTGCGCCGCCCCGGAACGGCTGAGCCGACCTGCGTTTGGCGCCGTGCCTCCTCGACAGCGCTCGATGCAAACCCCTGCATGGCGCGCAATCCCGCGATGTGTGCAAGCCCGGCGGCGAGCGTCTGCGTCGGCTTGAGCGCGTCCCTGGCTGCTGCGGGATCCTCCGTCCATGGCTGGATCACGAGGTCGGGCTTGCAGGAAGCGATGACGTCGCCCGGTGCCGTGCCCGTCCTATTGGTTGCAAATCCACCGATGTGATCCTCATGGCGATGGGTTGCCACAACCGCGTCGAGCTTGCCGCCACACCGCGCACGAACATCCTTCGCGACACGCAACAGAAGCTTCTCGCCCGCGTTCTTCGGCGATGCCGTCGACCCGAGGTCCACGAGGACGTGGCGCGTCGGGTGGGGCGCCGGATACTGGAACTGCAGCAGGAAGCAGTCGCCGAAACCCACTTGATACACAAAGAGAGTCAGCCCGACCGGGGAGGGTTTCTTTGCCATGGCTACCAGGCCTCCCGCGCTTGGGTGCGGAGATCGAGCGCTCTTCGGCGATGGAGCGACGCGAAGGTGCGCGGCGCGAGCCCCTGGCGCGGCTTGAATCCTTTGGCGAAGTGCCCCGACTCCGCAAGATAGCGCAGCCGCGCATTGTGGCGATCGCCGAGCAGCTTCTTGGAAATATGATATTTCAGGCGGCCGAACTCATCGAAGATCAGGCATCCGCCGCCGAAGAGTTCCACCTGCTGGTCGGCGCCGATCCCCGCGGGCTTGCGCACGCCGAATTTCGAGAGGTCATCGGCGCGGATCTCGAGGTGCTGCACATATTCGGCGACGGTCTCCCGCAGCACGAATCCATCCTCTCCCACGCGGACGCAAGGGCGCACCGACTGCACTTTTGTGAAAGCCTCATCCTCGAGGCCGAGGTCGTCGCGGTTTTGCCATAGAAAGCGGAAGACCTCGTCGGGATCGCGCTGGAGCGATTCGAAGTGCGTGCCCGCATATTGTAACGAGCGCGGCGCGCGCGACCAGGCACCTTCGCTGAGCGCATGGCGCCCGCGCGCCGTCGGCTCGATGCCGTATTCGCGGAACGCACGCAACAACTCCGAGCGATAGCTGAATCCGCGGTCGTCGGGCAGCACCTCGCCCTCGCCCGTCAGCATGGCGCTCAAGAAATCTCCGAACTGGAGATCCACAGGCGGCGAGTAGTCGAGCGCGCGGATCGCCGTCGAGAGGAGCCGTGCGGCGGCCGCAGCCCCTTCCTCGACGACGCGATCCAGGGAGACCGAATCGGTCTCGCTTCCGCCGAGCCCGATGATGCGCCGTCTCCAAACCAATAAAAACGCGTGCAGCACGGCGGCGACGAGCACTTCTCCGCGGCGGTGCGGCTGCGAGAACTCGCGGCTCGAAAGCCAACTTTTCGACGGTGCGAGCGTCGCCGAGGCACGCAGCGCCCCGCCGCGCGCGATCCCCATCTCCTTCCCCATCTGCTCCGCGAGGCAGAGCAGCGAGAGCGCCGCGAGCTTCTCAGGCGTGAGCTCCCTTTTGGAGATGCGCTCAACCATGTCTGCTCCGCGCGGTGCCGGCAGCTTCGCCGAGAGAACCCGCCGCACGACGTCCTTCAGAGAAAATACAGAGAGAATCGCAACGATATCAGAAAAGCCCTCGTGGAAGGCCGCCTGGTCCGGCGACGACGGATCGGTGTATCGCGGCCGAAGCCCATCCAGGAGCGCGTGGGTCGTCTCGTGGGCGATCACGTCATGGGAAAGGCATGAGTACACTGTGGACTTTCGGTCGGCCGACGAGAAGTATCCGAAGAAGAGTCCGTGGTCACGCCGCGAGTAGAAGGCGTTCGCGTCGGCGAAAGCGTGGGGCATCGCCTGGATCTGATGGCTCGGGAAAGCCCAGCCGGCTCGGCGCCCAAGAGCGAACTCGAACCGCGAGACCACCGACATCACAATGGCATACACATTCTGCGCGTGGAAATCGCGCTCTCGGATGAGCTCGCTTCCTGCGCGCGCAGCGTACAGATCCTCGGCAGACGCCTTCGTCGGCGGATAATACAAAGCCTTCGTCGCGTCGAAGTCGACGATCTGCACGCGGTGACCGCTCGGTCCATCGAGCAGCGGCTCGCCGGGCAGATCGACGCGCGAAAGCAACACGTCGCCGTCGGCGCCGAGAACACTCGGGTCTTGCGCCACAATCGTGAGGGAGCGCGACCGCGGATGGGTGGGCTGGGGCATGGAATCCTGGCGGTGACAACGCTCCTCGACGACGAACCGAACGGAGCCGAGGCGCTCCGATGCCGGTATAGGCTACGAAATTGTGACTGCTGCCGTGAGCGGCGCGCACTTCTCCGATTCGAAGCGAATGGTGGCATTGCCCTTTCCACGGACGATCCAACGGACGGTGAGACGGCCGAAGGAACCGACTCCGTCGTCGAGCAGCAGGCGCGCCGGCTCGCGCTCCACCAGCGAGACCTCATTCTTGCGGAATGGATCGGACGCGATGCCTCCCGCGACGACCGTGACGCCGTCGCCGGCGATGGTCAATAAATCGGGGAGCCCCATCTTCTTCTGCGAAGCGAGAGCGGCGCGCGTCGGCATGCGGCGCAGATTCTTGAGAGTGACCGTCACGGCACTCGCGCCATCGCCGAGCCTCTCGACCTTCGTCTCCTCGACGATCACTTGCGGGAGCAGCTCCGCCTGATACACACAGAAGAGTGCGTTCCGGTGGAGCATCTCCTCGATCATGAAGCTCGGCGGAACGCGCCCCGTCATCTTCCGGAACCCGCCCAGCTCCACCTCGCCGTACAGCGGATGCTGCACCTTGTGCCACGGCACGAAGCTCGCGCCCGCCATCACAAGCGCGTCAAAAACATAGTTGTCTTGCAAGGTTGGGTCTTCGAGCCCCGCCGGACGGCCGCGCGTCGGGCCGTCCTCAATGTCGGCCAAGCTGAATCCGCCCGGGCCCCCGCTGCCGCCGAACGCGGGGCCGCGGCGCGCCTGGTTGTTCTGGAACATCTGGTCGCCCGCCCACATTTCATTAGTGATGGCGAAGGCGCCGAGTCCCTCGTAGGCCCAGTTCACAAATCCACCGTGTACAGTGTACAGATCCTTGTGGATCACCATGTAGCGGTAGAACGGCAGCATTTTCTCGCCCTGGAGCCCCAGATCGTCGAAAACGCCGAGATCGCGCGAAGGATACTCGGGCACGTAAGAAGCGCCCGGGCCGCGAAGGATCATGCCGCCCGCATTGTGGAACGACTGGACCGCCGCAATATTGGGATGCGATAAAAAGAACTCGCCGATCGCGCGCGTCTCCGGAAACGAGAATGGATACTCACCGGCGCCGAATTGGATGTAGTTGGGTTGCCAATCGCTCGGCCAGTTTCGGTTCATGTCGTAGCCGCCAGGGCCATCCTCGTTCACCGAGCCATCGCCATCGTTGTCGATCCCCTCGGAACCGAGCATCACCCAGTCGCCCGGCTTGCCGTCGGTGACGCGGATCATGCGCCGCGGGTCATCCGGATCGATGCGGTAGTTGCCGCGCCCGGGCACATATTTGCGCATGGAGACGAGTTCGCCGTCGCCATCCAAGTCGTCGGGCCCATCCTCGTCGAAAAGCCCGTCGCCATCGTTGTCGGTCGGTTTCTTGCCGCTGCGCGAGGAGGACGCCGTGTTTGGAGCGTGAAACCAATAATCGCGCCCGTCGGGATTCTGCGAGGGAAGAACATAGAAAACGCAGCGGTCTAGGAGCTCACGAATCCGCGGATTGTTGTCGTAGCCTTCCGTGAGGTACCAGGCGAGGTAGACGCAAGCTTCGCCACCCTGCACTTCGTTGCCGTGCACATTTCCGTCGATCCAGATGGCAGGCTTCTCCATCTCCTTGCCTGTCTTGGAATTCTGAATCGTCATGACCCACATCGGGCGCCCCTCGTAGCTCTTGCCAATGGACGAGAGCGTGCACAAATCGGGGTAGGCCTGCTGGATCCTGCGCAGATGCCCTTCAAGGCCGGCGCAGTCGTAGAAGCGATTCCAGGCGATGTCCACTTTCGGAGGCTTCGCAGCGTCTTGCGCGCCCGCGGCGGCGGCGATCGAGCCCGTGAGGAAAAGTGTGCTTGCCAGCATCGTTGTGCTCGGGAAAAGTCGCCAATTTGTGGTGGGGCTCATCGAATCTCTCCTTGGAACACAAGCGGAGCCGTGAAGGGGCCGCTCACCTCAAGAGTGACTTTGGCGCCGGGCTCACCGCGCAGCACCCAAGTCCATTCCGCAGGCGCATCCTCGGGCCCGAGGTCGCTCACGAGAAATTGTGGTCTTCCGACGGTGATCTCGCCGCGGTCGACCGTGAGCTTCACGCGCAGCGCGCGAACGGATCCCGCGCGCCGCGCCATGGCCGACATGACGGGCGCTTTACCGTCATTGCGGATCGAGGCCTTCAGCGTTGCGAGGCCGCCTCCGTGGGAAGTCAGCTCGCTCGATGCGAAGACCACGTTGGGGAAAAGCTCAGGAGCCAGCGCGAGGAGGAAATCAGTGTGCTTGCGCGCTAGCTCGGGAATCTCGGCTGCCGGAGGATTCCATAAAACGCCCGGCTTCCAACCGCCGATCTCGATGCCTTTGGCTTTCAGCGCAGGATGCTCCGACGGCTTCCATGCAACAAATCCTGCGCCGCCGAGCTTCTCGTCGTTCCATTGGAGACGCGCTCGCTCCGCCTTGGATTTGTCCTCCTCGGGCTTCGCCGCAGGCGCTCTTACGGGCTTCGAAGCCGGAGCGCTCGCGGCCTCTTCTTTCGCGCCCTCTCCCTCTCCCTCCGCAGGCTTCGAATCGGCACGCTCCTCGCCGCCACGACGGGCGCCGCGGCCTCCTCGAGGGCGCGCATCGCTGCCCTCGGATTCCTTGCCTTTGGCGTCGTCTTTCGATTTGTTGTCTCCGCTCGGGGGCACCCAGCCGCGAATCGCGAAGGCCGGCAGCCCGCGCTGGAAATAGACCCAGGCGTGGAGCGCGCCGTCGGAGCCCGGATCTTCCACCTCGCCCTCGATTCCCGTCAGCTCTTTATACAGTTTCGAGGCTCGCTCATGGATGGCGAGGTCGTCGCGCAGAATGGCCGTGGGCGCTCCCGCCCCGCCTCCTCCGCCGCCGGGTCCACCGCGGCCCCGGCCGCCCCGACCGCCGCCTCCTCCCGCGGCGGGAGCGTCGCCGCCCTCCCCTTCACCGCCGCCCTCGCCGCCAGCGCGCGGCGCCTTGCGCACGTTGTCGTGCGGTCCGAAGACCACACATGCGGCAATATTGGGGTGTGACAAAAGGAAATCGGCCAGTGCCCGGGACTCCGGCTCCGACATGGCGCTCGTACCCGTCGCCCGGTCGTGCTCCTTCCAGCCGTGTGCAAAATTGCGGTCGACACGAATGCCGCCGACGGCGTCTTCGTTCCACTGGCCGTCGCCGTCGTCGTCGAGCCCTTCGGGCACGAGCCGGTGTGTCCCACGCTCGCCTTTTGTACGATCGGCCTTTCGCAGGATTCGCCCATCTTTCTCGTCGAGAATCCACTCACCCTTCGGATCGGGAATCCGCATCCAAGTAATGACTCCGTCGCCGTCGACGTCGTCGGGCCCATCTTCATCGATTCTGCGATCGCGGTCCTCGTCGACAGGTCGAGCATTCGCTGCGTGCTCCCGAGCGGGCTTCCCCACGAGCCCGGCGGCGCCATCGGGGTTCAGCTGCGGAATGACATAAATCGAGCGCGCCTTCAGCAGGTCTTTGGCGGCACCGTCGTTTTGTGCACGCCCCAGCAGATCACGCGCGCTCTCGAGCGCGAGCTGTGTCGAGAAGGCGTGGGCCCCGTGCGCTCCTCCGACGATGAGCAGCGCGGGCTTCCCCGCGTCGTCTCCTTCGGAGAGCGTGAGACACCAAAGATCTCTGCCGCTGAGCGACTTGCCGATCGACTGCACTTTCGCAGGGCCGGGCTGTGCGGCGAGTTCGCGGAGGCGAGATTCGACTGCGGACGGGTCGGCTCCATCGCCGAGGGCGAGGAGCGCGAAAGCGAATGTGAGATTCATGCGTGGTCGAGCCGCGAGGGCGACTTCGGGGCGGGGCTTCGTACGCAGGACGGCGAAATCGTGCGGAGGATTCTACCGACGCCGGGCCCCGGAACGGCGCAACCTCATCCGCTTCCACGGGGCGACTTCTAGAATCCAGACCATGCCTGAGATGCACGTCATCGATTACCAGATCCACGGCGACGACATGCAGTTCGTTGCCATCGAGCTCGACCCCGGCGAAGCGGCCGTCGCCGAAGCGGGCGCCATGATGTTCATGGACGACGGGATTGAGATGGAGACCGTCTTCGGGGACGGCTCGGGTCAAAGCACGGGGTTCTTCGGCGCCCTCGTCGGCGCCGGGAAGCGGCTGCTCACCGGCGAATCGATGTTCACCACCGTCTACTCGCATCGCGGCGGCTCGGGCAAGAAGCGCGTGGCGTTTGCCGCTCCCTACCCGGGAAAGATTATTGCAGTCGACCTCAGGACGGTCGGCGGCGACCTGCGCGCACAAAAGGACTCGTTTCTCGCGGCCGCCAAGGGCGTCTCCCTCGGGATTGCGTTTCAGAAGAAGCTTGGCGCGGGATTCTTCGGCGGCGAAGGATTTGTGCTACAGAAGCTCGAGGGCGACGGAACTGTGTTCTTGCACGCGGGCGGCACGCTCTACTCGCGGGAACTCGCCGCGGGAGAAGTGCTGCGCGTCGACACGGGCTGCGTCGTGGCTTTCCAGCCTTCTGTGGGATTTGACATCGAGTACGTCGGCAAGCTGAAAACTGCACTCTTCGGCGGGGAGGGGCTTTGGTTCGCGAAACTGACCGGGCCCGGGCGCATCTGGCTTCAATCGCTCCCCTTCAACCGCATGGCCGATCGCATTGTGACGGCGGCCGGACACTCGGGACGGGGCTCCGGCGAGGAGGGGTCGGTGCTGGGCGGCCTCGGGCGGATGCTCGACGGAGACAATTGAGCTGACGCTGGCGGACGGCGCTCGTGCGGTAGGCTCTCGGGGTGCCCGAACCCACCAAGGCTGAGGTGCCGGCCGAGAGGCAGAAACCGGCCAAAAAGAGCCCGACCAAAGCGTCGGCGCCCGCGCCGATTCTTGCGATCATATTATTGGTCTTCGCGCTGCTGACCGGCGGCGGCATGCGATGGCCCCACGGCCCGAGCGTCGCCGAGGGCAATACCGCCGATTCTCGCGCCGGCGAATCGCTCGAAGCGGCGCGCGCGCTGCGCGAAGGGCTCGGGCTCACGGTCGCGGCGCCGGGCGGACGTCGCCCGACGGTGCTTGCCCCCGGAGAGCCGCTCATGATCGCGGCTTCCCATGCGGTGCTCGGGGACCGCCCGTCGAGCCCCGTGTATTTCCAGGCGGCGCTCTCGATTGCGGCCCTGCTCCTCGCGGCGGCGGCGGGCGGCGCGGCGTGCGGATGGTGGGGAGCTGCGGGCGCGACGGCTCTGCTTGCCTTCTGGCCGGAACAGATCGAGGCGTGCCGCGTGCTCTCGCCGACGCCACTTTTCACGGCTGCGACCCTGAGCGTAGTCGCGGCAACTGCACTTTTCTGCCGCGAAACTATCCACTTCATGGGAATGGTGGCGGCGGGCGCGCTGGCGGGATTCGCCGCGTCGTGTCACCCGGCGCTCGGCCTCCTCGTGCCGGCGACGCTGCTGGCGGCCGCCTCGCGGCTGAGCCTCCGAGGGGCGCTCGGCGTCCTCCTCGGCGCGGGCGTCGGGCTCTCGCCGCTGGCGGCGCACCGAATTGTGGTCTCGGGGTCGCCGCTCATCGGAGCCGAGCGCGCGGGCGGGATCACAGAACTCCACGGAATCCCACTTTTCCAGAGTGCTCCGGGCAGCACGCTCGCCGACTGGGTGGGTGTCGACGCCGCCAACACGGCGCTGCTCGTTTCCCACGATTCGCTTCTCTCGAGCCCCCATGCGGCGTGGGTACTTGTGGGGTGCGCGCTCGCGGCGGTCGGTGCGCTCGCGGGGCTCGTTTCGGCGCGCTCGCGCGCAGCGGTCGTCGTGGCCGTCGTCGCGATCGGTGCATTTGTGGCGATCCCCTCTGTGCAGGATCGCCCCGCAGGGATCCCGCTCTGCCGCGCAACGCTCGGGCTCGCGGCACTGGTCGCGGTCCTCGGAGGCGCGGGGGCCGCGGCGCTGGTGCGGCTGCCCGCCGTGGGGCCGCTTGTCGCGATGGTGGCGCTCGGCGTTCCGGCGCTCCTGCGCGGCGAGGAGCTGCGCAGAATTGCGACGACGCCGCCGGCCTGGTTCGCGACGGCTCCGGTGCTGGAGCGCGGCGGATCTGTAGATTCTGTGCCGGAGCAGCCGACGCCGCAGCCTCCGACCCCGACGCCTCCGAAGAAGCCGGTGGAGACGCCGCAGCCGGCTCCCGCGAAGCCCGAGCCCACTCCGACGGCGACACCGCCGATGCCCACGGCGGCGCCGGTCACGAATGCACAAATCTCGAAAGCCAAGCAGGTCGTCGACGGCGAGGGCGGCGCAACGAAGCCGACCGTGGATCGCGACGGAGATCGGCTTTTGTTGAACCTTCGTCTGGAGCACGCCAAGTTCACATCTTCCGACGCGCGGCTCGACGCCGTGCGCATGAGCCTCAAGCTGATGCGCGACGTGCCTGGGCTCGGCGATTTCCAGGTGCGCGTCCAGTCGGCTGATGGGAAGACGCTCTCGACGACGACCGTGAGCGCCGCCAAGGCGAAGCTCTACCTGCCGAAGTTCGAGGATCCCTTCGAAAGCCGACTGATGCGCGATTGGTGGGGTTCGATCACCGTGCGCTAGGCGCGATTTTTATTGCATCTGCTGCGGCGGGTGCGCCGCGCCGCCGCGGATCGGCGACGGCCACCCACCGGCCGTTTTCCCACAGAATCGACTGCGCATCGGCAATCTTCTCGCGCGGCACGAGCCGGTGCCCAAGCGACTCGAGATGCGCCTTGTCTTCTTCGCCGAGGAGCCCTGGCTCGAAGCGAAGCTCATCGGGCAAATGCTGATGATGGAACCGCGGGCCCGCGGCCGCCTCGACGGCGCTGGCGCCAAAGTCGAGCCGAGCTGTAAGGATTTGGAAAACAGCCGTCGTGATCGTGGGTCCGCCGGCGGCGCCGGTCACGAGCACGACGCGCCCGGAGGGATCGAGCACGACGGTCGGCGTCATCGAGGAGAGCATGCGCTTGCCCGGCTCGATGGCGTTGGCCTCGCCTTGCACCAGCCCAAAGGTGTTCGGTTCCCCGGGCTTTGCGGCGAAATCGTCCATCTCATTATTGAGAAGAAATCCTGCACCGGACACAACGACGGCCGAGCCGAACCCCGTGTTCAACGTCGTGGTGAGGGCGACGGCATTGCCCATGCCATCCACGGCGCTCAGATGGGTGGTGTGCTTTTGTGAGCCGCCGTCGTCGCCCGTGCCGGGCCCGATCGAGAGCGAGGGGGTGGCGCGGTCGAGACGCATCGTGGCGCGCTGCGCCTCGATCCACTCGGGCGAACGCAACCGCGCCGTGCGGTCGGGAGTGAACTCGGGGTCGCCCAGAAGTGCATTGCGCGCGGCGAAGGCGCGCCGAAGAGCCTCGGCCTGGAGGTGGATCGCCGACGGCGAGCCATGGCCGAGAGCGCGCAGCGAGTAGGGCTCGAGGATGCCGAGCGCCATCGCCAGAACCGGCCCGCCCGACGAGGGCAGCGGCATTGTAATAATTCGGTGGTCTCGATACGAAATCTCGAGAGGCGCGCGCCACTTCGCCTTGTATTGCAACAGGTCGTCTTTTGTGATCGCTCCCCCGCCGCGAGCCATCTCGGCGGCCAGGAGTTCGGCGGTGGGGCCGCTGTAGAAGCCGGCGGGCCCCTGCGCGGCGACCCGCCGCAGCGTCGCCGCGAGGCCGGGGTTGCGCCAGCGCGTGCCCGGCGCTACGGGTGCGCCGCCGGGAAGGAACAGATCTGCCGACGCGGAGAACTGGGCGAGGCGCTTGCGCTCCGATGCGATGACTGCCGAGAGCCCGGCATCCATCACAAATCCGGATTCGGCGAGCTCGACCGCCGGCTGCACTAATTCCGGCCAGGGAAGCTGTCCGAGCTTTTGATGAGCTTCGAATAAGCCGGCAACGCTCCCAGGCACGCCAGCTGCGAGATGCCCCGTGAGCGACCGCTCCGTCGCCATTCCGCGTGCGTCGAGATACATGTCGCGGCGCGCCGCCGCTGGGGCGGTCTCGCGGAAGTCGAGCGCGTGGGATTTCCCGCCGATGTGGGCCACGAGGAATCCGCCCCCGCCGAGGTTCCCCGCCTCGGGGAGCGTCACCGCGAGGGCGAAGGCGGTGGCGACGGCGGCGTCGACGGCGTTGCCTCCGCGGGCGAGCATCCCTGCGCCGATCCGCGAGGCGCGCTCTTCGTCGGAAACTACAAATCCGCCCTGCCCTTCGGCGATGCGCGGACGCAGAAGGCGCGCGGCGCCCGAAGCCGCGCAGGCGGCGGCAGCGGCGAGCAGCGCGAGAGCGCCTGCACGCCGAATCCTCACAATTCCTCCGCGTGGGCGGGCGCCCCGCTCGCCGACGGCTCGAGGTCGAGGCGGCCGAGATCACCGAAGCGCACGAGCGCGCCGCCGAGCCCGCGCTGCTCCATGAGCGCGGCTCCGGCGCGGAAGAGCGCGGCGCCGTCGCGGAGCGGCTGCGTGAGCACGGGGCCGCCGTCGAATTGGAGTTCGAGCTCGGCGCCGTCGGCTTCGCGCAGCGGCACGCCGGCGAGATCTGTAAGTTCAATCCACAATCCCTCGGGACCGGTGCCGAAGGCGATGCGAAGCTCGCCCGCAATCTCGGTCTCCTCGAGCGCGAGGTCTCCGAGGTGCTCGAGGACGAAGTCGTGGACGACGCCGCGGCGCGCTGCGCGCGCGGTGGCACCGGAGATGCGCGCGATGCACGACGCGAGCGAGAGCTCAAGCGCCGGCAGATCGGGCGGCTGCTCCGTGCGCAATGCTTCGTTGAAGAGGAAGAGGGCGCGGCAGCCGTCGACGCTCAGGTGGAGACGCCCGACGAGGCGCAGATCGAGGGAACTCGTCGGCGCGGGGTCGCCGCCGAGCAGGCGCATCGAGCGGCGGCGCACCGCGGCGCGCAGGCTCTCCCAGGCGCGCCCGGCGCGCTGCTGCGGGAGAGGTGGCAGCCAGCTCAGCGGGCCGGGCTCGAAGCGGCGATTCTCGGGAGGCATCGCAGCCATGTTCGCCGAGATCGGAGGGCGCGCGTGTGAGAAACTCGCTCCCTATGGCGAATTCGGTTTTCTCCTCCCTCGTCGCTGGCGCACGCCGCCCAGGCGGCAGCCGACGGGCGGTGCTCCATCCGGGCGACGGTTCGTGGGTGGCCGATGTGGAGGACGCGCGAGAGCAGGACGTGGAGGCGGCGCTAGCAGCCGCGGTGCATGGAGCGCGCGCGATGGCGCGGCTCACGGCCTGTGAGCGGGCACAGATCCTTCGGCGCACCGCCAGCGCCGTCGCTGATCGAGCCGACGCGCTCGCGCGCGGAATCGCCCTCGAGGCAGGAAAGCCAGTTCGCGACGCGCGCATCGAGGTCTCGAGATGTGAAGTCACTTTTCGAACGGCGGCGGAGGAGGCCTCGCGCCTTGGCGGAGAAGTGATTCCGATCGATGCGGCGCCCAATGGCGCCGGACGTCTCGGGATCGTGCGGCGGTTTCCCGTCGGAATCATTACCGCGATTACGCCGTTCAATTTTCCACTCAACCTGGCAGCCCACAAAGTCGCTCCGGCGCTCGCCAGCGGGAACGCGGTGATCTTGAAGCCGGCGCCGCGCACGCCGCTCAGCGCGTTTGCGCTGGCGGAGATCCTGTTGGACTGCGGGTGTCCGCCGGAGGCCATCGCCGTGACGCCGGGCGTGCCCCCGGTCATCGACCCGCTGATCGAGGATCCGCGCGTGTCGATGGTGTCGTTCACCGGCAGCGCGCAGGTCGGATGGGAGCTGCGGCGGCGTGCGCCAAAGAAAAAAGTAACGTTGGAGCTGGGTGGCAACGCCGCGGTGATTATTCATTCCGACGCGGATCTCGGCGCCGCGGTGGCGCGCTGCACTGCGGGCGCCTTCACTTATTCAGGGCAAGTGTGCATTCGTTCGCAGAGGATTCTGTTGCACGAGGCCGTCGCGGAGCGCTTCCTCGCGGCGTTCCTGGCGCGCGGCGCTGCGCTGCGCATGGGGAGCCCGCTCGAGGAAAGCACAGATCTCGGCCCGATGATTGATGCGGCCGCTGCTTCGAGAGCGGCGAGCTGGGTGGCGGAGGCGATAGAAGCCGGCGCGCGGCGGCTGCTCGGCGGCGAGCCGCGGGGCAGCTACTTTCCGCCGACGGTGCTGACGGATGTTCCCCGAACCTGCAGGGCCTACGCGGAGGAGATCTTCGCGCCGGTCGTCACCGTCGAAACATACTCATCTTTGGAAGAGGCGCTCGCAATCGCAGACGACTCGAAGTACGGCCTCCAGGCGGGAATCTTCACCAATGATCTCGCCGCCGTGCTCCGTGCCCATGAGCGGCTGACCGTGGGCGCGCTGATCCATAATGATGTGCCGATGTTCCGCGCCGACCCGATGCCCTACGGCGGCGTGCGCGAGTCGGGCATTGGAAGAGAGGGGCTGCGCTATGCGATGGAGGAGATGACGGAGCCTCGATTATTGGTCTTGCGCCCCGACCCCAACCGATGAAGCACCCGCTCCAGAAAGCCGCTGTCCGGGCCGCGGTGACTGCGGCGGTCGTGCGCTGCCACCGGCGAATTGTGCGGGACGTGAGAAGCCACATTGCGCCGCTTCTGGCCCGAGGCGACTATGAAAGCGCCATGGCCATCCATGGGCCGGGTGCTGGTGATATCACCTATCGCGTCGATGCCGTCGCGGATGCTGCGGTCGAGGAGCTTGCCGAGCGCCTCGGCCGCATCGCGCCGGTGCGTGTTTTGTGCGAAGGGCCGGGAGAGATCGTCGCCGGGGGCGGAGAACCTCAGATCCGGGTATTAGTGGATCCGATCGATGGAACGCGCAATTGGATGGCCGACCTGCGAAGCGCTTGGGTGCTGACGGGTGTCGCTGCCGAACGAGAGGATCGAGTTCCGACGACGCGCGACCTCCTTCTCTCCGTCCAGACGGAGATTCCGCCGAGCGACCGGGTCCATGGATCGGTGTGGATCGCGCAGCGAAGCCGCGGTGTTCGCGTCGGGAAGTTCAAGCTCGCGCGCAGCGGGTCGTCGGCGCCGCGCCTCGAGAGGGCAAGGACAAGTAAGAACCCCGACGTCCGAAGCGGATATTACTCTTTCCTTCGCTACCTCCCTTCGGAACGCGCGGCGATCGGGAGGCTCGAGGTGGAGTTCTTTCGGAAAGCACAGAAAGCGGTCGGGCTTGTTCCCGAGCGAACCTACGACGATCAGTGGCTTTGCGCTGCGGGCCAGCTCATGGGCGTCGCCCTCGGCCGCACGCGAATGTTTGCGGATCTGCGCGCGTGGCTTGCGGCGGCGGCCGGCACGTCGACGGTGGCGAGCCACCCGTACGATCTATGCGCTCTTCTGGTGGCGACCGAGGCCGGAGCCGTCGTCGTGGCGCCGTCGGTCGAGGAGCGTTGGCGCGACCTGGAGGTTCCTCTCGATCTGGAAACGCCGGTGAGCTGCGTGGCGTTTGCTTCCAATGCGATACGGAAGCACCTCGAGCCGGTGCTCCGCGAGGTGCTTCGAGAATGTTACTCTTCAGTGCGCGCAAACGGCGACTTGACGACGCGGCGCAGCCCTGCAAAGAGAAATGCACGTCGGTAGCTCGGAATGCGGTCGGTGGTGAAACGCAACTCCTGAGCCGCGGTCCTTGCGCCGGGACAGAGGTCACGGCACGAACCGTGCTACGAGGGGAGCGCGTGTACCCCTACTCCACACTGACCCCACGGTGGGCACAGCCGTGTCTTCGCCGTGGGCGATCCCCTGTTTCATTCCGAACCACGAGCGGCCTGTGCGGGAGGAGCTTCCGTGGCTGAGGCGCATCGAAACGAGACGGCGGCCGATTCGGAGGGTGTGGATCGCCGCACGGTCCTCACGGGCGCCTCGGGGCT
This sequence comes from Planctomycetota bacterium, assembly GCA_016792805.1. Lineage (GTDB taxonomy): Bacteria > Planctomycetota > UBA1135 > UBA1135 > JACQFD01 > JAEUHX01. Next base: position 15,087 of record JAEUHX010000032.1, on the reverse strand, counting down.
CGCCATGGCGGCAGGGCTCGTGGCGGGATATGGCGCCTTCGGCGCGGCGGCTGCGCGATATTTGTATCCTTCCGAGCCGGCGAAGAAGCGTTGGCTTTTCGTCGTAGAGGCCGCGCGCATGAAGAGCGGAGATTCGATGGTCTTCCGCGCCCCCGACGGAGCCTCGGTTGCGATCGCGCGCCAATCGGAGTCGGGAAATGTGGGAGACTTCCTCGCCCTCTCGAGCGTCTGCCCCCATCTCGGCTGCCAAGTGCATTGGGAAGGGGCAGCGAATCGCTTCTTCTGCCCGTGCCACAACGGGACCTTCGACCCGAGCGGGCGAGCGACCGGCGGACCGCCCGGCGAGGCCGGCCAATCGTTGCTCCGGTATCCCCTGAAGCTCGAGAACGGGCTTCTTTTTGTGGAAGTTCCCGACGTCAAGCTCGCCGCGACGGATCCGGTGAAGCCCAATTCTGGGGAGGTGTGCTGACCATGCAGACCCCTATCGGATTTGTGCGAGAGCGACTGCCGATCTCGGGCGATCGGCTCCGGGAGCTCACCAATGAGCCGGTGCCCCATCATTTGAAGCGGTGGTGGTTCGCGCTTGGCGGCACGCCGGCATACCTCTTCGTCGTGCAGATCGTGACCGGCATTCTCCTGGCTTTTTATTATCAGCCCGCGCCCGGAACTGCCTACGAGTCGGTTCGAAGCATCACGGAAGATGTTGCATTCGGTTGGTTTCTCCGGGGCGTGCACCGCTGGGGAGCGACGCTGATGGTGGCCGCCGTAATTCTCCATCAGATGCGCGTCTTCTTCACCGGAGCCTACAGAAAGCCGCGCGAAATCAATTGGATGGTCGGCATGTGCCTGCTTCTGTGCACCTTGATGCTTGGGTTCACCGGCTATAGCCTGGTGTACGAGCAGCTGAGCTTCTGGGGCGCAACCGTGGCCGCAAATGTGGCGGAAGGGACTCCTCTCATCGGCGGGATGCTGAAGCGATTCCTGCTGGCCGGCGACACCTACAACGATCACACGCTGCCGCGATTCTTCATCCTGCATGCGGCCCTGCTGCCGATGGCGCTGGCTGGCCTGGTAGTCTTACATATCTTAATCATTCGCCTGCAGGGAGTCACGGAGCTCGAGTTCGAGAACGAACCCGAGGAAGAGAAGCAGTCACATTTCAACTTCTTCCCCGACCACTTCTACACCGAGCTGATGATCGGGCTCTTGCTGATGATCCTCCTGAGCGCACTGGCAACGATTTTCCCTGCAGCCATGGGGCCGCGGGCCGATCCGCTCACGACGCCGGAGATCATCAAGCCGGAGTGGTACTTTTACGTTGCATTCCGCTGGCTCAAGCTCTTCTCCGGAACCGCTGCGATTCTGAGCATGGGATTCATCGTCTTCACGATGTTCTTCTGGCCCTTTGTCGATGCCTGGATCCGAAGGCGCACTCGCTTTCCCGAGGCGAGCGTTTGGATCGGCGCGATCGCCGCGCTCGCGATCATCGGCCTCACTCTTTGGGAAGCTTCCGTCGCCCATTAGTCACTTTTCGAGATTTAAAACTTCCAATGACCCTCAACGCAAAGCGCTGGATCATCGCCTTTCTCGGTTTCACCTTTCTCGCTTCTCTGCTATTCGTTCAGTACGAAGAGGTCACGAGACGCAGAGTAGAGGTGGGCCTCACGTCTCACTCCATCTCCATTCCCGCAAGTTCGAAGCAGTGCGCCGAGTGCCACGGGCAGCTCACGCCGGCGATCCTCGACCACTGGAAAGGGAGCACGCACGCGGAGAAGGGAGTGGGCTGCGTCGAGTGTCACCGCGCTGAGAAGGGCGATGTGGATGGGTTCGACCATTACGGGGCGCTGATTGCGACAGTGGTCACGCCGCGGGATTGCGCGCGGTGCCACGCGGCGGTCGAGTCGGAGTTCGCCCGAAGCCACCACGCCGCCGCAGGCAATATTCTGGCGTCGCTCGACAACACGTTGGCGGAGCAGGTCGAGGGGAGCCGAACGCCCTTCGATCCCCATGGAGCGCCAGTCGCCGGGCGCAAGGCCGAACCCGTGAACGGGATGGCATTCGCCCAGGTTGGCTGTCAACAATGTCACGGGAGCAAAGTGGCGTTGAAGGCAACCGATGGGTCGAAGGTGACTGTGGACGATCTGAAGCCCGGACCCGATGGCAAGCCCACGAATCTCGATGCCGTCGGAAAAGTGCTGAAAGATCAGAACGGGAAGCCAATGTTCGACGCAGGATCTTGGCCCAATACCGGGATCGGGCGCCTGAATCTCGACGGCTCGAAGGGCTCTTGCTCCGCTTGCCACAGCCGCCATGATTTCTCGCCGCGAAGGGCGAGACAGCCGGAAAACTGTGGGAAGTGTCACCTCGGGCCGGATCACCCGCAGAAAGAGATCTATGAGGAGAGCAAGCACGGCGTCGCCTACCGAGACCTCAAGGACAAGATGAATCTCGATGCGCCGAAGTGGGTTCTCGGAAAGGACTACACCCAGGCGCCGACCTGCGCGACATGCCACATGTCAGGCAATCTCCGCAACGGCGGGCGCGTGACGCACGATCCGGGCGAGCGCATCTCCTGGACCAATCGGCCGCCGATCAGCCTGCCGATGGATACTGATGCAGAGCATCGCGTCATCACAGAGGCGGATTCGGAGAAGCGTGCGAAGCTGATCGCCGACACGGCGGAAGCGAAGCGGACCCGCATGAAGGAGGTGTGCTCCCATTGCCATACATCCGATTATGTGAACCTCTTCTACAAGCAGTACGACGACTTCGTTGCTCTCTACAACGAGAAGTTCGCAAAGCCGGGCAAGCTCATCATGGACACCCTGGTGAAGGCCGATCTCATCACCAAGAAGCAGTTCGATGAGCCCGTGGAGTGGAGTTGGTATCTGCTGTGGCACCACGAGGGGCGGCGCGCTCGGCACGGCGCTTCGATGATGGCTCCCGATTACGCGCACTGGCACGGCACGTTCGAGGTCGCCGAGCGGTTCTATGAGCACATGATTCCGCAGGTGCGAGAGATCGTGGAGAAAGCTCGCGCTGAGGGAAAGACCGATGCCGCCAAGCAGGTAGAGGATGTTGTCAACGAGATCCTGAATCGCCCCGAGCATTCATACATTTTGAAGCAGAAGTAAGGTTCACCCATGAATCGTCGCGAGTTCATTCAGTCGTGTGCAGCCGGGCTCGGCGTGGCTGCGTTCAGCGCCGAGCAGCGCGCGGAAGCTGCGCTGCTCGGCCTCGAGGATCCGCCGAAGGCCGGGCTCGAAGGCGTTCGATGGTCGAAAGCACCCTGCCGCTTTTGTGGTACCGGCTGCGGCGTCGAGATCGGCGTGAAGGACGGCAAGGCGCTCGCCGTACGCGGCGACGCTGCAAGTCCCGTGAATCGAGGGCTGCTCTGCGTGAAGGGCTACCACCTTCCCGGGCTCCTCTACGGTAAGGATCGGTTCACGCAGCCATTGCTTCGTGCGGCTGACGGGAAGGGGTGGACGCCCATCTCGTGGGACGCCGCCATCGATCTGATCGCGAAGAAGTATGGCGAGACGCTACAGAAACATGGCCCCCAAGCCGTGGGAATGTACGGCTCCGGCCAGTGGACGGTTTTCGACGGGTACGCAGCGCTCAAGTGGGTGAAGGGCGGACTCAAGTCCAATAATCTCGAAGCCAATGCGCGGCTCTGCATGGCGAGCGCCGTGACGGGCTTCCTGACGCAGTTCCAGAGCGACGAGCCGATGGGCTGCTATGAAGACCTCGATGTCGCCGACGACTTCATTCTCTGGGGCAACAATATGGCGGAGATGCACCCCGTGCTCTTCAGCCGCATGCTCGAGCGAAAACGCCAGAATCCTGGCGTGCGAATCGTGGACATCTCGACCCGGCGGACGGCGACGAGCGATTACTCGGATGTCGTGCTCATGATTAAGCCGGGCTCGGATCTCGCGCTTGCGAACGCGCTGCTTCATGTGCTTGTACGCGACAAGAGGATTCATACATCCTTCGTCGCGGAGAATGTGGTGTTCAAGCGAGGCATTGAGGATCTCGAGAAGATCGGCCACGGCTGCTACGGAGAGCAGGCGAATAGATACACCTTCGAGGACGTCCCTCAGGACGCCACGTTGGAAGATTTCAAAGCATTCCTCGATGCCTACTCGCCTGCGGCGGTAGCGGAGACGACGGGTGTCCCGGCGGCGCAGATCGAGCTGCTGGCTCAGATGTATGGAGAGCAGAATCGGTCCACCCTCAGCATGTGGTGCATGGGAGTGAACCAGCACAATCGCGGAACGTGGATGAATAACCTTATCACCAATCTCCACTTGGTGACAGGCAAGATCTCCCGCCCGGGCAACAATCCGTTCAGCCTGACTGGGCAGCCCTCCGCGTGCGGAACGGTTCGGGAGGTCGGGACGCTCTGTAACCGGCTGCCTGCAGATCGCGTCGTTACAAATCCTAAACATCGCGAGGAGACCGAAGCAATCTGGGGACTTCCCGCGGGAACGATTCCCGAGAAGCCCGGTTATCACACCGTCGATCTCTTCCGCGCGTTCTGCCGCGGGGACGTGAAGGCTCTATGGATTCAAACCACAAATCCATGGGTCTCGCTGCCGAATCTCCCGCGGTTCGAGCGCAAGCCCGGCGACGACCAATTCCTCGTCGTCAGCGAGATCTACCCCACTCCGACGAGCGATGTTGCGGATCTGATCCTGCCGTCCGCCGCCTGGGTCGAGCGGGAAGGGATCTTCGGGAACACCGAGCGCCGCACCCAACACTGGGACAAGGCCGTCGATCCGCCCGGCGAAGCGCGCGAGGATGCGCAACAGATCATTGATGTGGCGACGCGCATGGGCATGGGCAATTTGTTCCCGTGGACGGACAAAGACTGGCACCGCGCGATGTACGAGGAGTACAGAAAGTTCACTCTTGGTATTGGCAAGGATCTCGCAAGCTACGACGAGCTGCGCGCCTCTCGCGGAAAGCTCTGGCCGGTCGTCGGCGGAAAGGAAACGCGATATCGCTACGCGGCGGGCTTCGATCCCTACGTCAAGAAAAAGAGCGGTGTTCATTTCTACAAGGCGAAAGGCTATGGAGAGAAGGCAGCCGTGTGGCTGCGTCCTTACCACCCGCCGGCCGAGTCACCTGACGCCGAGTTCCCCTTCTGGCTCTCGACGGGCCGTGTGCTCGAACATTGGCACACGGGCTCGATGACGCGGCGCATCCGGCAGCTGCACCAGGCGATGCCCAAGAACTATGTGGAGCTCAACCGCGCCGATGCGCAGCAGCTTGGAGTTCAAACCGGTGAGTCAGTTCGAGTCGTGAGCCGCAGAGGTGCGATCGTGCTCGAGGCGCGGGTCGACGGCCGCGGTAAGCCTCCGCGAGGAACTGTTTTTATTCCGTTCTTTGATGAAGCGCGCCTCGCAAACACGCTCACACTCGACTCCATGGACTCGATTAGTAAGGAGCCGGACTACAAGAAGTGTGCAGTCCGATTGGAGCGCGCATGAATGCCCGAGCCGGAATCCTGGGTGTGCTCGCCGTCCTCCTCGCGGCGTGTACGGGGGGCGACTCGAACCAAACCGAGCCGACGGCTAAGGTCTCGAAGAGCACGGCGAGTGTTCGCGCCGCGAGGCGGGCCTACGACGGAGCGCCTCCGGTGATCCCCCATCGGCCGATCGGTGCGAGCTGCATCGCATGCCACAATGAGCAGGGCGTCGCCGTCGAAGGACTCGGATTCGCTCCCGCATCGCCCCATGGGCAAACTCCGGGAATGGGAAGCACGGCTCGATGTGTGCAGTGTCATGTATTTCGCGAGACCGATGATCTCTTCCGAGAGTCCACATTTACGGGCGTTCTCCAGGGCGTCTCGCGTGGTGATCGGCTGCACCCGCTCGCACCGCCAACGGTCCCTCACGGGATGATGCTTCATGAGCAGTGCTCCGCCTGTCACACGGGTCCCGCGGCGCGGGAGGAGATTCGGTGCACTCATCCGGAGCGCCGGAATTGTGTGCAGTGCCACGTGCCGCAGCAGGAGATCCCACCGTTCACGCGGCAGTAGAATTGGATTCTCGCTCCGCGGCGGACGACACGGCCTGCCCGCCGCTTCCGCGAGGTCGAAGCTTACCGCTCGGCGAACGGGTCGGCGTCGTTGGAGTAGCCGCGCGACTCCCAGAATCCGAGTCTGTCGCGCTCGAGCACCTCAATCGTCCGGACCCATTTGCACGATTTCCACGCGAGCTTCGCAGGCACGACGAGCCGCACCGGCGCTCCGTGATCGAGGTCGAGCGGACGGCCGTCGTGGACGTCCGACAGCATCACATCGTTGCGCAGCGCGACCTCCAGAGGAATTGTGGTATCGTAACGTCGCCCATCTGTAACTCTCACGAATCGACCGACCGGTCGCATCGCGGCGCGAGCGAGGAGGTCGCGGAGCAGGACGCCCTCCCAACGGTTGCCAAGGCGACTGAATCCCTGAACGCAGTGGAAATCGGCTTCGCGAACGACATGCGGCAGACGGCGAAACTCCTCCCAGGTTGCACTGAAGGGGCGCTCAACGGCGCCGCCGATCCGGAGGTCCCAGGTGGCGAGGTCGAGGGGAGGCGCCGACTCCACGTGCACGACTGGGAAGGACCGCACAGACGCATATCCGGAAGGAATGCGGCGGCGAGGGTCGGGTCCCATGGCGGCGTAGATTATCGGTGGCGAGCCCGCGACCGCGGCGTAGATCTATGCGCGCGCCCGGCCTTCGGGCGTTCAGCCCTCAGCCCATGCGTGACCAACAAACTGTGATTCAGCCGGGGACTCCGGCTCCCGAGTTTCGACTTCAGTCGCCCGCGATCGGTGCGGCGAGCATCCAAGAGCTGGTGCGGGGCATGCGCCCCGCGCTCGTCGTGTTCTTCAAGACCGAGTGCCCGACCTGCCGGCTCGCATTTCCGTTCATCGAACGCATCTGGCATCGCGCACAAAGCGGCGGCGAGGGCTGCGGGTTTCTGGGGATCGGGCAGAACTCCGAGCTCGAGATTCAACAATTCTTCGAGCGGATGGGCGCGACGTTTCCGTTTGCTGCCGATTCGGAGCCGTATGAAGTCTCCGACCGATATGGAATCACAAATGTCCCGACGCTGTTCCTGCTCGATGAGCATGGCGTCATCCTTCGGACGGCGGTGGGATTCTCGCGCCCGGCTCTGGAGCAGATCTCGCAGGAGTTCCTGGCGCGCGTCGGAGTTGAAGCGCAACCGCTCTTCGCCGAATCGGACCGCGGTGTCCCGGTGCTCCAGCCTGGGTGAGGTTCAAAAAACCGGCGACGGTCGTAGCCGGATTCGTTTCGTCTCGCGATTCAGCGAGGATCGAGCCGATGGGCGGAAGAGGCCCGCTTCGATTCCTGAGCCACGGGCGCTGGATCTCTTACTTTCGCGCGAGCCGAATGACCTCGCGTACGAGCGCTTCAATTCCGGGCGCGGCCTCTGAGACACACGTGGCGAGCATGTAGGCGGGCGTCGTCACGATGCGGTTGGTCTCGTCGACGATACAGTCGCTCACCTCACAGGCGGCGTGCTTGGAGCCCATGGACTCGAGGGCCGCGGCCGTTCCGGCATCATTACCAATGGTGAGCTTCGGATGGACGTCGGTGCCGCGGAATGCAATCGCGACGAGGGCGGGCGCAATACAGATCGCACCGATCGGCTTGCGGCTGGAATGCATCGCGCGGAGGAATTGTACGATCTCAGGGCGTGCCGTCGCATCGGCGCCTGCCGAAGCAAAATTACATAAATTCTTGGCGACGCCGAAGCCGCCTGGAAGAATGACGCCATCGACTTTCGCCGCATCGAGGGCCGTGGTCGGCTCGATGCGACCGCGCACGATGCGCGCCGACTCGTGCAGGATGTTTCGCGATTCGCCCGGCGATGGCTGCTTCTTGGAGTGGTTCACCACATCGGCTTGGGCTGCATCGGGCGCGTAGGCGATCCAGCGGGATCCCGAGCGCTCGATCGCGAGGAGCGTCGTCACCGATTCATGAATCTCGGCGCCGTCGAGAAAGCCACAGCCGGAGAGAATGACGGCAAATGTAGACATGGAGAGCGCTCGTTTATAGGCCTTGGCGGCCGGCTTCAAATCGGCTGAACTGCACAATCTCCGAGAACTTTCACCTGGCAGGCCAGGCGGTGGCCTTTCGGAATTCCAAACGATTCGATCGTTTCCTTCTCCGGGGCCACAACTGGCGATAGATTCTCGCTTCCGCTCATCACGATGACTTCGCAAGTCCCACAGACGCCGTTGCGACATCCGAATGGGACCTTTGCCTTCGACTGATCACAGACATCGCGGAGCGGGGTGCCGGGCGCGCACTCCACCGTGCGGGACTCGGCGCGGAATTCGATTTTGGGCATAGGTTCTACTCAGGGGGCGTTCCGACGGTCAGTTTCCTCGATGCGATGGGACCTCACAAGGCGATGCGGATGACGGAAGAGCGCGCGAGGATGTGAGTACGCTGGTAGCTTCCCCTCCCATGTCGTCGTCGTCGAAAGGTCCGAAGTGGCCAGGCTCCTCCAAGGGTCGCACGCGGCTCGTGCTTGTCGCCGCGATGACACCAGGCGAGGAGCTGGTTCGAGTCCTGGAATCCCGACACGCGGCTCGCGCGCCGATCGCTGCCCCCGAGGAATGGCGCCGCGCACTCGAAGAGAGAATGTCGAGCGACAAAGCACCGTTTCAGTGGTTGGATTCCGCGGGTCTGATTCGAAGTGTGCGGGAAAGGGGCACAGGGCTCGAGGGTTCAACCATCTGCGCGGCGTTCACGCCGTTGGACTGCCGCAGAATCTGTGCGGAGCTGCTCGGTTACCCGCAGCTCAGCAGCCGCATGGAGATCGCGCCCAGCACGTGCACAACGCTGGATTTCGATGCCGCGGGAGTGGCGCTGCGGGAACTCAATGTCCCTTGGGAGGAGCCGGAGTAGCGCGCTCCGATAGGCGCGCGGAAAGCTCGAGGATGCGCTGGACGTAGTGGGAGACCTCGCTTGGCGCGCGAAGTCGCTTCGAGGCTTCCTCAACACCGCCGGACCGCGCGACCCACTCAGGACCTTTGAGGTAGGCGGCTAGCGCGACGCGCGTATCTCCGAATCGCTGTATGAGCCAGCGCAGGTAAGCCGCGCCGAGGCGCAGGCTCGTTGCAGGAACGAACAAGTCCTCCGCGGTGGGCGGCGGCTCCCCGAGCTGCGCAGCTGCGTCTCGAGCCGCGATGAGCTTGAGCTGTGTCAGGCCGAGAGCCCCAGCGCTGCTTCTGGCGTGTGGATCGCCTTGGCTCTCGACGGTCACGAGCGCCAGGAGCAGGTTGGGATCGATTCCGGCGCGCTCTGCGGCTTCGCATGCCAGCGGCCGATAAGACTCGACGGCGTGCACCGGCGAACTCGCGCGAAGAAGCGCATAAGTGACCGCAAAGGTTGCGCCGAGGGCAAACAGCGGAAGAGCGGAGCTTTTATGAATTGTCACAGCTCCAACAATTCGATGTTAACGTCCCGTCCTCTGTGCATACAAAGCTGCGATGCGCTTGCGCTCTTCAGGACCGGTGAACCGATCCACCTCGCCGAAGAACGTGGGTGTTGAGAATCTCAACAATTTGTAGGCTCGAACGCGAAGGAACCAATCATCGGCGCGTACGAGCACGTCGCAAAGCCCTTCGATCGCCTCCTTCTGGGGCGGGAGGTCGAGGCGATCAGCCGAAAGCCCCTGTCCGAGATTGCGCTCGCGGCACGCCGACAGGAACCACTCCGCGGCAGACTCGTTTTTGTGCTTCTCGAACCAGCCCCGGTACATCACGGCTGGGTCGGAACCATCAAAGAGGTCGACACAGGTAAGGGCCGTAAGCGCAGCTCGGATCGAGGCTTCGGATCCCGACTTCAGCTCTTCGGCGAGCAGCGGGACAGCGTCGGCGCATCCGAGGTCTGCGAGAGCGAGAGCGATATCGCGGCGCGTCGCCGGCCGAGCCGTCGCAACAGTACGCCGAAGTGCCTCTCGAGCGGTTTCGGTGGGCGACGTTACGAGAGCATCTCGAATCACCGCAATTTCCTCAGCCTTGACGTCGCCAAGGGCGAGCGCCCGAAGCCAGGCGGTTGCGACGAGAGTGCCCGTTGCGGGATCGGGCTGGCCAGCGAGCGCCCCATAGGCGGCCTTTCGGATGGCGAGATCGGAGTCGGCCGTCGCTCGCCAAATGGTTGGAAGTGCGTCAGGTCCTCCGATGCGCCCCAAGGAAGACAACGCGACTCGGCGCAGCCCCGCCGAAGTCCTCAAATCCGATTCAATCTCCGCGAGCAATCGGACGGCCGCCGCCTCGCGGCGCTCGCCAAGCGCAACCGCAGCCTCGAGCTGAACCTCCTCCGAGGAGTCCTGGAGACGCTCGAGGAGCGCGGCGGCCGCGCCTGAACCAGCGGTCTTCGCGAGGTAGGCCGTCGCCGCCGCGCGAACGGGGGCGCGCGGGTGATCCAGTGCGGCGAGCGCGTGCTCTTTTCCGAAACTCACCATTGCGAGGTCAAGGAGCGGACGGGCTTCGGCGCGGCGCAGGTTCCCGAGCGCCGATGCGGTCTTCTCGAAGATGGCACGATTCGAACTCGTCGAGAGGATCGGCACGAGCTGCGCCGCCCCTTCGGTCGCGCGTTCGCCCACGGCAAGAAAAGGCAATAATTGCGAATACTGAGATTCCGTCATGCGAGCGCGAAGATCGGGGATGCTCGCGAGATCGGACCAGGCTTCCGGAAGCCGCGAAGACGGAAGCAATGGGAGGGCCTCGAGAATGCGCTTCAGTAGGCGTCCCGCCCGGGCCTGCTCATCCTGCTCTCGGGAGAGAAACTCTCGCTCTGCTGAGAGATCGGCCTCGCGATCGGGTGTTGTGGCGGGATTGCGGTACCGCTGCCAGCGGTTGCTTGCGACGAGGGCTTCGCATGCTGCAACTGCCTGTTGGAACTGGGGCCATTGAGCCCCCTCATGCATGCCGACGAGCTTACGCTGGCCTTTCGTTCGAAATGTAAGAATCGCCCAGGGGCGGGAATCCGCGGCATTCGATTTTTGTACCGTCGCTTGGCGGATTCCAGGAGGCGTGGTCGCCGGGAACAGGTGGGGCCGGAGATGCGCAGCGCAAAGCGCCTTGATCTCGGCCGGCTCGAGGATGAAATCGTCTCCTTCAGCAACACCGGGGCCAGGTGTTCCGCCCTTCATTCGAAGAGTGAAAATCCTGTCAGTGCGCGCGAGATCGATGGAGAGTTCCGAAATGTTTGATGCGTCGATCGCAAACGTCGCCCGGTTCGCACGAAACGTCGTGGCGCTCTCCTTCCACCACCGAACCCATGCGGGGCCGTCGGATCCGAACGTTCGGTCTGAGAGCAATGTGAGCTTCCTAATTGCGATCGCATGCACAGCGCTGAAGTCGGCGAAGAACGACTGCCCGCCGGCGGCTACCACGAGAGCCGGCACGACTTGGCTCTCGAGGTAGCTGCTCGCTTCTGTGGCTTCCGTGCGGAAACCGATCGCGGCAAGCAGTGCCGCCGCCGAGGCGGAAACAAACGGCTCCCGAGAATTGACAGCTTCAAGAAGCTTTGCGACGAGGTCGTCGAGGCCCTCGACAGGATTGCGTTCATCACTCAATGCAAGCGCCAGACAATCATAACCAAGCAATCGGTCGGCCTTTCCCTTAAGGATACGGTCACGCAAGTGGGGAATTGTTGCGCTCTGGGGAAGCGTCGCGACCGCGCTGGCGGCGGCGGTTGCGGTTGCGGTCGATGCGTCGCCAAGTAATACCAGTAATTCCGGAAGCGCCCGCTCTCCTGCTGACTGCAATAGAAGCGGAACGGAGAGCGTGCGAGACTCGGAGCGTGGTGATCTCGCGAGGGTGCGAATCTCCTCGAAATGCCGATCGCTGACCGAGCGAAGGAGCGCGTTGCCCGCGCGAGTCCGAATCGCACCGAGGCGATGTTCGAGCAGAGCGATCAACGACGGGACCGCGTCGGACTCGAGGAGCTTCATGTAGATGTCGAAGAGTGAGCCGGCGGATTCCGATGAGCGTGCGCGTTGAAGAGCGCCCAAGATCTCTGGGGCGGCATCCTTGGCGGCGAGCTCTAGCAGCATCTGCGCACAGAGGAGTACTGTGGGCCCGTGCGGACTTCGCAGTCCGTCGCGCAGTGCTGGAATGGAGTCCGGACCGAGTAGAAGAAGCTCGGTGCGCGCTTGAGTCGTGAGCAGCTCGCTCGGACTCGGACCCGCAGAGAATGCTCGGAGCACAAAGGCCGCCCGATCCTTGGATTCGGTCCCCTCCGGGATCTCCATTCTTGCCGCCGATGTCGGACGGGACGCGACGCCCCCGGGGAGAGGTTGGAGCGGCCTCGCGGCCGCCGGCTGGCTCGCAGCGCTCTTCGGCGCCTGCGGAACCTCCAACCCCCGACGCTCCTGAGCAGGCGAAGCCGTGGGGAGCAGGGCTGCGATCGGCTCCGACTCTCCCCCCGTCTGGAGCAAGACCATTACAAAACACAGGCTTAGGGCGATGGCCATGGCCGAGGAATAGTGCGAACAACACCCTCAGTTGTCCATCGGCCCCGTTGAATGACCCGCCCCAGTGGCATCCTGGGTAAAGCGCCCTCTACCCCTCGAAGTCTAATCATCTCCGAGGGCGACATCCCGGATCGACGAATGTCGCGTGAAATAAAAAAGGCTCGATGAGTCGCCTCATCGAGCCTCAATCAAAAGCCCGGCAATGACCTACTTTCGCCCCCGAAGGGACTATCATCGGCAGCGGCTGCTTATCGACCGTGTTCGGGATGGGAACGGGAGTTTCCAGCCGCCTATGGTCACCGGGCAAACTGCGTAGAGAAATAACAACCAGTGTGGAAAGTGTAATCCGCGCCCTCTGATTCTTCTGCGAGAATGGTCCGCAAACACGGATCAATCTCAAAGAAAAATGTGGCCAAGCCAATCGGGCAATTAGTACCGGTTCGCTCCATGCATCGCTGCACTTCCACGCCCGGCCTATCAACCTAGTAGTCTTCTAGGGCCCTGATGGGGACGACCAGTCTTGGAGATGGCTTCGCGCTTAGATGCTTTCAGCGCTTATCCGTTCCGGACATAGCTACCCAGCACTGCCGCTAGCGCGACAACTGGAACACCAGAGGTCCGTCCCTCTTAATCCTCTCGTACTAAAGAGAGGCCTCCTCAATCGTCCTGCACCCACGCCAGATAGGGACCGACCTGTCTCACGACGGTCTAAACCCAGCTCACGTACCGCTTTAATCGGCGAACAGCCGAACCCTTGGGACCGCCTTCAGCCCCAGGATGTGATGGGCCGACATCGAGGTGCCAAACCGCGCCGCCGCTATGGACGCTCGGGCGCGATCAGCCTGTTATCCCCGGCGTACCTTTTGTCCGATGAGCTACGACCCTTCCACTCAGAATCGCAGGATCACTAGAGCCCTCTTTCGAGACTGCTCGACCCGTCGGTCTTGCAGTAAAGCCGGCTTATGCTCTTGCACTCATGGCACGGTTTCCATCCGTGCTGAGCCGACCTTTGCGCTCCTCCGTTACACTTTAGGAGGAGACCGCCCCAGTCAAACTGCCTAGCACCCGGTGTCCCTCGCCCGGATTCACGGGAATCGAGGTTAGGCCACGGGCGTATGAAGGGTGGTATTTCAACGACGGCTCATCCCCGGCCGGAACCGGGGCTTCGAAGCCTCCCACCTATCCTACGCAACATATGCTCATGGCCAGCGGAAGCCTGCAGTAAAGGTGCACGGGGTCTTTCCGTCTTGCCGCGGGTAGGCAGCATCTTCACTGCCACTACTATTTCACCGAGTCGGTCGTGGAGACAGTGCTCCAGTCGTTACGCTATTCATGCGCGTCGGAACTTACCCGACAAGGAACTTCGCTACCTTAGGACCGTCATAGTTACGGCCGCCATTGACTGGTGCTTGGGTCGGGAGCTTCGCTTTCGCTGACCCCCTTCCGTGACATTCCAGCATTGGGCAAGCGTCACACTGTATACGTCCTCTTCCGAGTTGGCACAGTGCTGTGTTTTTGATAAACAGTTCCCAGAGCCTTTTCTCTGCGCCCTCTCTTGCGAGTAGGGCCCCCTTGTTGCGAACGTACGGGGTCAAATTGCCTAGTTCCTTCACGACCGTTTTCTCGAGCGCCTGAGGTTATTCACCACGCCCACCTGTGTCAGTTTTGGTACGGATCTCGTGCTTGTCCCCAGCCGTCTTTTCTTGGAACTCCGCCAGCTTGCTTCGGCCTCAAGGGCCTGGACGCTTCACTGTCCCGCAAACCTTTGGAATCCGTCACGGTGGTTCAACCGCACACGAGAGGGCCGGAATATTGACCGGCTGTCCATCGACTACGCTTTTCAGCCTCACCTTAGGATCCGCCTAACCCTGGGCGGAATTACCTTCCCCAGGAAACCTTGGGCATTCGGCGATGGAGATTCTCACTCCATTAATCGTTACTCAAGCTGGCATATTCACTTGCTGCCGCTCCACCAACCCTTACCGGGAAAGCTTCAACGCTGACAGCAACGCTCCTCTACCACTGCAAATGCAGTCCACGGCTTCGGCACAAGTCTTATTCCCGATAATTATCGGCGCCAGATTCCTCGACCAGTAAGCTGTTACGCACTTTTTAAATGGTGGCTGCTTCTAAGCCAACATCCTGGCTGTCACAGCAATCTGACTACCTTTCTAACTTAGACTTGTTTAGGGGCCTTAGCCGGTGGTCCGGGCTGTTTCCCTTTTGTGCACGGAGATTATCCCCCATACACTTACTCCCACGGCCGCTCATACGGTATTCGGAGTTTGGTTGGAACGGATAGGCTTGTGGCCCTCCTGTCCCATCCAGTAGCTCTACCCCCGCATGATGAATCGTGAGGCTAGTCCAAAAACTATTTCGAGGAGAACGAGATATCTCCGGTTATGATTAGACTTTAACTCCTCCCCACAGGTCATGCCAGAACTTTTCAACGTTCACGGCTTCGGTCCTCCAGGAGGCATTACCCTCCCTTCAACCTGCCCATGGGTAGATCAACCGGTTTCGCGTCTACCCCCTGCGACTCGGCGCCCTTTTAAGACTCGGTTTCCCTACG
>JAEUHX010000030.1 GCA_016792805.1 Planctomycetota bacterium | reverse complement strand
GAGTTCCGCAGATGCGAGGCCATGGCGCGCGCAGAATCGGACTGGCGCGAAGCGCCGGTCCGATTCTGCGCAGCCATTGGTCCGCCGAGCATCGAGGACTGTTCGCTGCCGCGCCAAGACTGACCACGCCCCATTCTTCCCGAGGCACAAGTCGACAGCCTCGCGCGCACGCGCGCGCCGCAGCCGTAGCGAGAAGCTACGCCGAGGACGCGCAACGCCGCGTTGGGCGCCGAGGCCCGCGCGCAGCTCGGAGGAATCCTGGAATGGCCTCTTGGACTGTTCGCTGCCGAGCCAAGACCGACCACGCCCCATTCTTCCCGAGGCACAAGTCGACAGCCACGCGCGCACGCGCGCGTTCACCGGTCGGCGCACGCGCCGACCCCACTACATCATTTAGGAATCGCGCACGCGCCGACCCCACTTTTGTGTGAGAAGGCTTCGCACGCGCCAAGACTGACCACGCCCCATTCTTCCCGAGGCACGACCCTCCCGTCGCGCGCGCACGCGCCGACCATCCATCTCGATCAACTAGCTCGTCACGCGCCGGTCCCACCGATCGAGCTCCCGGCAAGCCAAGCCGCTGCGCGCCTTTGGCGCTACCGCACCAACCGGTATCCCACTCCGTGTACCGTCAACAAATGCTTCGGCGACTCCGGGTCGTCTTCCAGCTTCGCGCGCAACCGACCCATATGAGTATCCACTGTCCGCGGCCCCGAGAATAGTGTACTCCCCCAGGCCGACTTCAAGAATTCCTCCCGCGACACCACGCGCCCTTCGCGCTCCAGAAGCAGCTTCAGCATCGCGGCCTCCTTCGGCGCCAGCGGAGTCTCCTTCTTTCCGAGCTTCACCACAAATCCGTCAAAATCAACTTCTCGCTCCCCGATACGAACCCGAGAAGCAACCGCCGCAGCCGCCTGCCCCTTCACTGCCGTCCGCGTGCGGCGCAGGATCGCTGCCACGCGCGCCAACAGCTCCCTCACCGAGAATGGTTTAGTGATGTAGTCATCGGCGCCGAGCTCAAACGCCAGCACGCGGTCCACTTCGTCGTTCCGCACCGTCAGGAAAAGCACCGGCACCTGAAGCCCTCGAGCGCGGATCTCGCGGCACACTTCAAAACCGCTTCGCTTCGGCATCGCCACGTCGAGAACCACCAGATCGCAGCCCGCCACGCGGGCCAGCGCCTCGTCGCCGTGGGAAGCCACGATCACTTCATACCCTTGCGAGCGCAGCGCCTGCTCCACTCCGAGCCGCAGCGCCGCGTCGTCCTCCGCCACAAGAATACGCGCGCTCATGGCTGCTCCTCAGAATCCTTTATTGCCTCTGCTCCCGCGCCAGCTTGCGCCAGCGGGAGCTCCATCACAAATACGCTTCCGCCGCCTTCGCGCGGCTGCGCCGCGAGCGTCCCGCCGCTCCCCTCCACGAGCCGCTCCGCCAGCGCGAGCCCGATGCCGAGCCCCGGCTGCTCGCGCGTCGTCGTGTCGTCGCCGCGGCTGAACCAATGAAACAATTTCGCCGGATCGCCAGGCGGAAGCCCGCGCCCGCGGTCCAAAACCGAGAGCCGGTATCCGCCGGAGGTTCTCTCGCCGCGAAGCAACACGGGCTTCCCATCGCCGTACTTCAGCGCATTCTCCAACAAATCCAACAGCGCCTGCCCGACGGCGGCGCCGTCCACCGCGAGCATCGTGTCGCCCTGCGCCACCTCCGCCGAGAAGGCGACTCCTTCGCGCGTTGCGACCGGAAGAAATGTAGCCTCCGCCGCCCGCACGAGCTCCGCGGCGGCAATCGCCCCGTGTTCCGTTCGCGTCGGCCGGCGCGCGCGCTCGGTACGCGCCAGCGCGAGCACGCGGTCGATCAGCCGCGTGAGGCGCTGCGCCTCGCGGCCGATCGTCTTCACGGCGCTCGCACGGTCACCCTCCGAGGTCAACATTCCATCGTCGAGCATCTCCGCATAGAGGCGAATCGACGCCAGCGGAGTCTTGAGCTCGTGCGTCACTCCCGCGAGAAACTCACTTTTCGCGCGCGCCGCCTCCAGCTCGCGCCGCGACGCGCTCGCGAGCAGCCACGCCGCCCCGAGCACCGAAGCGCCGAGCATCGCCACGAGCGCCGCCTGCGCCCACGCGCGCGTCTCCGCCGTCGGGTCCGATGCTATAAATCCGAGGGGATATCCGACCCAGAGCATGCCGTCGGCCCCTTCGATACTCGTTGCGTCGACGACTTCACCGGCGCTGCGCGCAACGGTCCAAGGAGCCGCTGCGTCGCCGCCCGCCCCCGAGCCGCCCGAGCGCCACGGCAGCGATTCCCACCAAGAGTCGAGGAGCACCACTCCGCGGCGTCGGTCCGCCGACATGGGAGCCAGGAGCACGAGCCACTCCCCGAGCCCGAGGCGTGTGCGATCGGCCCGAAGCTCCGAAGCGCGCGACTCGAGCAGTGCCAACGCCTCGAATCGCTCGGCCTTCTTTTGTGAACTCGCATCAAACTCCGGAACTGTAAGCCCCGGCATCGTCCGCGCCGCGTCCTCCGCAGCTTCGCGCAGTGCGACCAGCGCCGAACGCGACAAATCGACGGCCGCCAGCCCCGCCGCAGCGAGCGCCCGCTGCGCCTCCTCCCTGCGGCCAAGGGCCGCCTCGCACCGCGCCGCGAGAATATTCGCAATCGCGGGAATCGAGACCTCCGCGCGCAGCGTGCGCAGCCCATGCGCCGTCAGCGGATCTATAAGAAACGCCAACGCCCCCTGCGGCTCGCCCTGGCGCAGCTCAAACGCCGCGCGCGCCAGCGCCACCGAGGCCGTGAGCCGCCGATGGTTCGAGGCCGTCGCGGCGCGCTCGAGCGTCCGCCGAGCCGCCGCCCCGTCCGAGCGCGCCTGCGCCGCTGCCTCGTCGAGCAGCGCCTCCACGAGGCGGCGCTCATCGGTCGAGGGCTCCGCAGGCGCCGGGCGCTCCGGCCACACGATTGCACCGGTGCCGTTGACCTCAAAAGCCACTTGATGCGGATGAACGGATTGCCACTCATCGAGCGACGGCGCGAGCGCCAGCGCAGCGCTCTCCCGGTCGAGGTCGGCCGCCACGCGCTGCGCCGCTATCCGCACCTGCTCCCGGGCCTTTTCACGCGCCCGGAGTTCCGCCACCGACAGGTCGTTCGCCACGGCGACCCAGCCGGCAGCCGTAAGCCCGAGCGCCCCGGCTCCGAGCCACCAAGGCAGCAGGCGGGATGCGACGCGGGAGGCCATCGTCGAGCGACGTTACACGAGGTACGCCACGGCGAATCCGATCTGTGCAACCATCATCATCCGGTACATGTGAACCCATGAGGGATGGTTCTCCGTGGCTGCCAGCGCATCGGGATCGCGAAGAATGAGCCAAACGGTATAGGCGCCGTAACCGACGAGAGAAGCCGTCAGTCCATACAGAATCCACGGATTCCCCGTGAGGATCGGGATCGACTGCCCGCCGTAGCTTCGGTGCACGTGCATTCCGACCGGAATCAGCAGCCACGGAAAAATAAAGAACGGGCTGATCTGCCAGGCCGCGCTCTTCACGCCGTATCGCACCGGTAATGTGTAACATCCGGCGGCCTCATCGCCTTTCATGTCGGAGAAATCCTTCGTCGCGGAGGCCCCCAGCAGAAAGCACATGAAGACGGCGCCGATGAACCAAGGCTCCACGTCGGCGAAGACCGTGCCGACGCAGCTCCAGCCGCACACCTTCAGCAGGCAGCCACGCGGAATGGCAATCGTGATCTGTGCCGGCCACGCCCAGCGCTTCGTGCGGATCGGCGGGCAGGAGTAGACGAGCGTGCCAATCGCCCCGAGGGCCGCGATCACAAAGCACTCATGGGTGCCCCAGAATCCGAGCTCCGCCGAACGCCCCGCGAGCGGCGTCACGAAGTAGGCGGAGGCGAGCGAGATCAGATAGAGAATCGTGAAGTACACAATCGTCTCGCCGACCGTCACCTCCCCCGCCGCGAGCGGCCGCGTCGGTTTATTGATCTTGTCGTTCTCGAGGTCGGTCCACTGATTGAGCACGTTGCTCGCGGCGTTCAACGCCGCCGCCATCAGCGATCCGATCACCAAGAAATGCCAACGATCGGCCAGGAGATCGAGCCGCGTGCGCCCTTCGTGCTGCGCGACGGCGCCGAGCGCCGAGAAGGAGCCCGAGAGCATTCCGAGCAGCGGCGGCAGAAGCGTGAACGGACGGGCATAGCGCCAATAGAGAGCGAGCATGCTCTCCTTGGGCTTGTTCTGGATCGGTGTGGCGACGGACACGGCGGGATGGGCTCGAAGCGGATGTGTTCAGGAGGCGGTGAACAGTCTTTGATTCAGGAGGGCGGGCAGCTCACTGGCATCATTCCAACAGATGCGCGAGGCCGAAGGCGACCGCCGCGCCGACGGCGCAGAGGAGAAAATTGGACAATTCGTGGTCGAGCTTCCTGCGCCCCGCCATGAAAGCGTTGACCCACGACTCCACCACATTTCCGCCGAAGGCAGCCACGATCACGGCGCCTGCCCCTTTCCAGGGGCCGAGCGGGCCGTAGAGCGCGAGAGCGCTTCCGATCGCCGCCATGACGACGGAGGCCGCGAGCCCGGCGAGCGTGCCTTCCACGGAGACCGCCCCGATCGTGCCGGGCGGCACGCGACGAAATGTGGTGAGCAGAATGGGCGTCTTGCCGATCGCCTTCCCAACCTCCGTCCCGGCCGTGTCGGCCGCGGCGGTGGCAAACGTCGCGGCGAAAGCGGCTGCCCAGGCGCCATTGGGATCACCCAGCGCGTTCATGGCAATCGCACACAAAAGCCCAGGGGTCACTTTTGCGAGCGCATTGCGCGCCCCGCGCCGTCCGCCCTCGGCCTCCGCGATGCCGCGCGCCTCCTTCTCCTTCGCGCCGAACTTCGTGAGCACGGACCCCACAACGAAGAATGCCACCAGCATCACCCAGCCGCGCCAGCCTGCGAGCGCCCAGACTCCCGTGCCGAGCACGGTGCCCGCGATCAACCCCGATTTGCCGACCGTGCGCGCCGCGAACGCAGCCACGCCGAAGGCGAGATTGACGCCGAAGCCGATCGCAAGCTCTTGCCAATCCACGTTAGCGGCCTGTGGCAAAAGTGCTCCGCGAAACGAGCACGAGGATTTTTGGCAAGATCGAGGAGGTCCGCCGCAGGCGTAGCCAGGGAGTTCCGGCGAGGCGGTCCGACGATGAGATCGCCAAAAAGCCCGCGTGCGCAGCTCGGATGACTTTTGCCACGGGCTGTTAGGCGGCCCCGTAGGAAGCGGCCAGGGGATCGAGAAGAGTGAAGATCACTCCTGCGGTGATGGCCGTCCGAAAGTTATCATCGATGCGCACAGCGATCGACTCGGCGAAGGCCGCGCAGGCGGCCGCAGCCACCGCGGCGATTCCAACCTCAGGCCGAAACACGAAGCCAATATTTCGCGCCGCGTCGGCCGCCGCCACCGCCGCACTGGCCGCGGCAGGCACCGTCTCGCTCATCCACGGACGCGAATCGAGAAATGCATAGATCTCGCCGAAGAACCCAAAGGTTCGCTCGGGACGCGCCTCGACGAAGGCATAGGCGATCGCCCCCGAGCAGGCTCCGAACACCAAAAATGCCGCGAGCCCCTGCCAGCTTTTGTCACGATTCCAAGGAAGCTTCGAGCTTCCCCATGTGCGGCCGACGAGAGCCGCCATGGCGTCGCCGAGGGCGAGCACCGCCCAGGCGCCGGCGGCGGCACGCAGCGGGAAGAGCACCACCAGCAGCAGCACCGCCAGCGGGTAGGCCCGAACGCCAATAAATCGCGTCTCGCCGGGGCGAAAGATCTGTGGGGCCACCCGAGGCAGCAGAACGAAGTTCAGCAGGATGCCGCCGAAGCAGCAGGCGATTGCCGCCGGCCAGGGGAGCCAGCGCAACCCGAGGGCCAGGAGCCCTACGCAGGCATGGGTCATGCGTCGGGCGGCTTCGCGAGGCGCGATCGCAGGCATGTCGAGAATCTACCCGCTGGCCCGCCGCGGCCTTCCGGTCCATCCCCGCCCTCCTCCGCCCGCGATGTGGGCCGCACAAGGAGCGCGCAAGAAATCTCGAAGCCCCGTGCTAGCCTCTTGGCCGCTCTCGAGGTTCCGGGAAGCCGGTGCGAATCCGGCACGGACCCGCCGCTGTAAGTGGTGACGAGCGCGCGGCCTGCGGGTGCTCCCCGCAGGGCCACTGGCCGCCGTCCGGCAGATGCCCGCTTGGGCGCTTCCGACGACTGTTGGGAAGGTTCGCGCGCGAGGCTGATCCACGAGTCAGAAGACCGACCTCGAGCCGCCACATTCCCACGTGCGCCTCGGGTACAGGACGCGTTGAGCGTCGGCTCTTAGCCGGCGGCGCATCGCGGCTTCGATCCGATCGCCACGGGGGCTCCCGAAGACCCATCCTCCACTCGGACCGCTCCATGCCTCGGATCACTCGCGTCTACACGCGTGCCGGCGACGACGGAATGACCGCCCTCGGCGGCGGCCAGCGCGTGCCAAAAGACGCGCTGCGCATCGACTCCTACGGCAACGTCGACGAGCTCAACTCGTGCATTGGCGCGGCGATCGCGGCGGGGCTCCACCCGACGCTTGCGGGCGCGCTCCGGACTATCCAAAACGAGCTCTTCCATCTGGGCAGCGACCTCTGCGTGCTCGAGGAGGACAAGGCCACCATGCCGGTGCCGCAAATCGAAGAGCGCCATGTGACGGCCCTCGAGCAGATCATGGACCAGCTCTCCGAGGAGCTTGCACCGCTCGAGAATTTCATCCTGCCGGGCGGCTCGCTCGGCGCTGGCCAGCTCCATGTGGCGCGCTGCATCTGTCGCCGCGCGGAACGAAGCGTCGTGGCGCTCTCGCACCACGAGCCGGTCGGCGCCTTCACGATTCGCTACTTGAATCGTTTGAGCGATGCCCTTTTTGTGATGGCTCGCTACGAGAACAAAACGCGCGGGATCACGGACCCCACGTGGAATAGTCGAGCTTGAACGCACCGCATTCGGATTCGGCGCCAGCGCGCCCGATCGAGACCGCATCTCCTACCCCACATTTCCCGGCGACGAGGCTTCTGTGAGAATCGTTTCTTTACTTCCTTCCGCGACGGAGATCGTCTGCGCCCTCGGAGCCCGGCACCAGCTCGTGGGGCGCTCCCATGAGTGCGATTTTCCAGCCGATGTCGCAGCGCTCCCGGTGCTCACATCGACGAAGGTCAAGCCTTCGCCGAGCAGCCTCGCGATCGACAAGTCGGTGCGCGATGTGCTGAAGCAGGCGCTGGCCGTCTACGACGTCGATGAGCGCAAGCTGGCCGAGCTCGCACCCGATATCATCGTCACGCAGGATCTGTGCGATGTGTGCGCCGTCTCCTACGACCAGGTGTGTGCGGCGGCAAAGCAGATCGCCGGCAAAGAAGTGAAGATTGTGAGCCTCCACCCGACGCGGTTCGGCGAGATCTTCGACGACATCCGAAAGGTCGCGGCGGCCATCGGGCGCGAGGCGGAGGGAGCCAAGCTCCTCGCCGATCTCGACGGCCGCGTGAAGAAGCTGGCGGACCGGGCGAAGTTCAATAACACAAAACCGTCGATTCTTACGATCGAGTGGCTCGACCCGGTCATGATCGGCGGCACCTGGATGCCGGAGATGGCCGAGCTCGCGAGCGCGGAGGCTCTGCTGGCGACAGCCGGGAAACAAGCGCAGACGGTCGACCTGAAAACGCTCGAGAGCATCGACCCCGAGGTGGTGCTCATCAAGCCTTGCGGATTCGGCATCGATCGGATCATTGCGGAGCTCCCGGTGCTGCAGCGCAATCTTCCGTGGAGCGATTGGACGGCTCCGCTCCAGGGGCGCGTCTACGCGGCCGACGGAAATCAATTTTTCAACCGCCCGGGCCCGCGCATCGTCGATTCGCTCGAGATCATGGCCGCCTGCATCCATCCAAAGCAGTTCCGAGATTTTCGGATTCAATATTCGAAGTCGGTGATCGAGATCGAGCAGGATCTGAATGTGAAGCGCTGGTCCGAGGAGTACATCGGACTGTGAGATTCGCGGCGGCGCTTGCGCTCTCGGCGGCCGCGTCCGCCTGTTCCGGCGGCGGCACGGCGGTCCCCGTGAGCGCCGCGAAGCCGGCGCGGATCGCATCCGTGAACTTAGGAGCCGACGAGATTCTCATCGAACTCGTAGACCCGTCGCGCATGGTGGCGGTTTCCCGGTTCGTCGATGATCCCGCCCTCTCCAATGCCGCAGGGAAGTATCCGCCCGAGGTCGTGCGGGTGACGGCGGACCTGGAGCGGATCGTCGGCCTTCGCCCGGATCTCGTCTGCGCCAATCCCTATAATTCTGCCGATTTCTTGGATCTGCTTCGGGCGTCGGGGCTTGCCACGTTCCGCTTCGATGCCGTGACGAGCTTCGAGGGAATCGAGAAATGTATTCTTGCGCTCGGCGAGCGCGTCGGCGAGCCGGCGCGCGCACAATCCCTCGTGGCCGGCATGCATGAGAGGCTCTCGGCCGTCGACGAGAGGCTGCGCGGAGTGCAAAAAAAGCCCCGCGTCTTTTATTGGGCCGCCGGGTGGACGGCCGGCCGCGGCTCGACGATCGGCGAACTGATCGAGCGCGCTGGCGCCCTGAACGCTGCGTCGGAGCCGGGCTCCATCACTGCCGGCCGAACTGGGATGTTTGAGCTCTCCGTCGAGCAGGTTGTGAACCTCGATCCCGATGTGTTGATTCGAGACGGCCGGGACAGCCTCGCGGAGCTGCCGGGGCGGGAGCTCCCGCCTCAGCTTGCACAAATGCGCGCGGTGCGGGAGGGACGTGTGATCTCGATTCCCGGCAGCCAGCTCACGGCCATCAGCCACCATATTGTGGAAGGAGTGGAGGCGCTGGCGCGCGCGCTGCACCCCGACCGGTTCCCGAGCGGGCGACGCTAGCGCCCCAGCTTTGCCGGAGACCATGGCCCTGCCCCGCGCGCTTCGTTTTGCGATTCTTGCCCTCGCCGTGGCGCTGGCGCTTGCGGGATTTGTGGGATCCGTCGACATCGCTCCCGACCGCGTCGTGCGCACGGCGCTCTCGGGGATCGGCCTCGCGAGCGCCGAGGGTGTCCCACAAAACGAGCAGGTCATTCTCCTCTATATCCGGTTCCCGCGCGTGGTCCTGCTGGCGTTGGTCGGCGGCGCACTCGCGATCTCCGGCGCGTCGCTCCAGGCGATGTTTCAGAATCCGATGGCGGATCCCGGGGTGCTCGGCGTCACGGGCGGCGGAGCCTTCGGTGCCGTCTTGGCCATTTATTTGGGTCTCCCCGAGGCGGTGCCGCTCTCGCTTCCGATCTTTGCCTTCGCCGGAGCGCTCTCCGCTGCATTTTTGGTGTATTCGCTCGCCCACTTGGGCGGACGGCCTTCCTCCACGGCCCTGCTCCTAACCGGAGTCGCGATCGGCTCCCTCGCTGCGGCAGGCATGTCATGGCTGCTCATCGGAACGCAGGATTACCGAGTGAAGCAGGTGATCTTCTGGCTCGTCGGCGGCGCGGAGGGACGCACGTGGAGCGACGTCGGGCTCGCCATGCCGTTTATTGTGGCCGGCGGGCTCGTTCTCTTGGTCGCCCACCGCTCCATCGACGTGCTGGCCCTCGGCGATGACCACGCATGGTCGGTCGGAGTGAGCGTCGGCCGGGTACGGCTTCTGTTGCTTTGCGCCTGCGCGCTCGCAGCCGGCGCCGCGGTGAGCGTCTGCGGCTCGATCTCCTTCGTGGGGCTGATCGTCCCCCATGCGCTGCGCTATCTGGTGGGCTCGAGCACGCGCGTGCTGCTCCCCTGCTGCTTCCTCGGCGGCGGTGCTTTCTTGGTCGCGTGCGATGCCGGCACCCGCCTGCTCTCCCGTTCGCAGGAGATCCATCTTGGAATCCTGACGGCGTTCCTCGGCGTTCCCTTTCTGTTGGTTCTCCTGGTCCGTAGCCAGCGCACAGCCGTCTGATGTCGACTTCCGCAGCGGCGGCCCCGGTCCTGGCAGCACTCGATGTCTGCTACGAAGTGGGCGGCCGCGCCATCCTCGATCATGTTTCGCTCGAGCTGCGCCGCGGAGAGAGCGTAGCGCTGCTTGGGCCCAATGGCTCGGGAAAGACAACGCTGCTGCGCACGCTCGTCGGAATTCGCCGCCCCACCTCTGGGCGAATTCTCCAGGCCGGACGCCCCCTCGAATCGCTGACGCGCCTCGAAATCGCCTGCGAGATTTCTTACTTGCCACAAAACACCTGGACGGAGTTCGACATTACAGTTCAGGACGCCGTCGCCATGGGGCGCTACCCCCATGTCGGATGGATGCGGGCGCCGTCGTCCTCCGACCGCGAGGCGGTGCGAGCGTCCATGGCATCTGTGGGAATTGAACCGCTCGCGAAGCGGCGGCTCCCCACACTCTCCGCCGGCGAACGGCAGCGCGTCTTCATCGCGCGCGCGCTCGCACAGGGGTCGCCCACGCTGCTGCTGGACGAGCCGACGAGCGCTCTCGATATCGGGCATCAGATGGAACTCGTGGAGATCCTGGCGCGGCTACACGCCGAGGGAAAAACGATCCTTGCCGCGGTCCACGACCTGCGCCTGGCGTGGCAACATTTCGGCCGCGCCGTGCTCCTCGACGGAGGAAAGATCACTGCCGACGGCCCCGTCCGCGACGTCGTGAGCGGGCCGGCAATTGCGTCGGCCTTCGGCGTGCGCGTCCGGATCGATGACGAGCACCGGGCGCTTCACTTTTCCCGCGCCGGGACGGAAATGTAAGATGCGCACGCTTTTGTCCTGGAGCAGCGGCAAGGATTGCGCGTTCGCGCTGCACGTTCTTCGGGAGCAGGCGCGCAGGGGCGAATCCGACGTCGAGGTCGTTGGGTTGCTTACGACGCTCAATGAGTCTGCCGGTCGAGTCGCCATGCACGCCGTGCGGGAGGAGCTCCTCGACGCACAGGCGGCCGGCGCGGGTCTGCCGCTCTGGAAAGTGTGGCTTCCGTTCCCGTGCAGCAATGAGCAGTATGAGGCGCGCATGGGCGCCGCGATGGAGCGCGCGCGGAACGAACAGATCGAGGCGGTCGCCTTCGGCGATCTCTTCCTCGAAGACATCCGCCGCTACCGGGAAGAGAAGCTCGCCCCTACGGGCATCCGGCCGCTCTTTCCGCTCTGGAAGCGGCCGACTCCGGACCTCTCGCGAGAAATGCTGCGATCCGGCCTGCGGGCGGTCGTGACGTGCGTCGACACGAAGGCTCTCTCCGCGGCTTTCGCGGGGCGCGTCTACGACGAATCATTCCTGTCGGACCTTCCGGCAGAAGTGGATCCGTGCGGCGAGAATGGTGAGTTTCACACATTCTGCACCGCAGGGCCGATGCTCTCCCGGCCGATCGCGGTCACCGTGGAAGAACGGCTCGAGCGCGACGGCTTCGTCTACGCCGATCTCAAAGCGGAATATTCGAAGTCTTGAACTTGTTCGAAGTATAGATATTTCCGCCGCCCGAAGTATCGTTGAGATCGAAGACGCCGCTGCCCGACGCGGAATTGGACGAGACGATGTTGAGCGTCGAGGTCACTGCGAATCCGTTCTGGTCGGCCCCGAAGGCTTTATTGGCCGTGAGCGTCGTCGAGTCGCCCTGAATGAAAAAGCCGTTCGTGCCGGCGCTCGTGCACACATTGGAGGTCAGCGTGCAGGCGGTCGTCGTGCTGATCACCCGAATGCCATGGAAGCGTGGGTTCGCAACGACATTCTTCGACAGCACATGCTGGCCCGCGCCGCTCACGATGATGCCGTCGTCGGACGACTGTAGAACCTTGTTCTCTGCAGCCGTATTTGCGGTGCCGTGGATGGAGATCGATTGGAGAGCGCTCTTCACCACCGTGTTTTTCAGGAGCGAGTTCCCGGTCGAATTGAAGCTCGAGTCGAACTCGATGCCGTCGTCTCCGGCCTTCAAGATCACATTCTTCTCGATGGTATTGTTCGTTCCGCGTAGGGCGATTCCGTCGCGCCCGCAATCCTGGATCGCGCACTGCCGGACCGCGCATTGCACGGAGGTCGTCGACGACTGAGCAGAGAGGGAAACCCCGTCGAGCGCGGCGCGGACGATCTTGCTCTTCTCGAGCAGAAGCCCGGTGGATCCCTCGTGCCGCACGCCGTGGACGCCCGAGTCCTCAATTCTGCAGGAAGTCACGAGCGCGTTCGGAGATTGATGGATCTCGATGCCGTCGTTTGCCGCGCCGTCGATGAAACAGCTCTTCAGGACCGCATCCGAGGAGCCCACCACCGCGATTCCGTCGCCCCCAGGATTTATGAGCTTGCACACTTCAACGCGAATTCCGCTCCCGCCTTCGATGCGGACCGCGGTCGACGGCGTCTGCTCGAAGCGGATGCCCTTGACGGTCACATCCACACAATTCTTGAGGAAGAGCGCCCCGTCGGAGGAGGCCGAGCCGCGGACTCTCACATTCCCGGCAGCGCGAATCGTGATCCCCTGCTTTGCTTCGGCGAGGACGTCTTCGTTATAGATCCCCGAGGAGATCACAATTTCGTCGCCGACCGCCGCGGCCGTCACCGCCTCCTGAATCGTGGGAAACGCCTTCGGTACGAGGAGCTTCTCCGCGCGCGCGGCCGGCGCAGCGAAGACACCGACGAATGCGATAGCGACTGCCGAGGACAACGGGGACAAGTGCGTGCTCCGCAGGTGGAAAATCATGGGATCGATCCGTGGGCGATGGGTGCACTCGGACAGTAACAAGGTCGCTCGGGCGAAGCCCGATCGGGGCGCGCCGCCTCGGCGCCACCGATCCCCCCGCGACGGAACCTGGCGGCGATGAGCCGAGGGAAGGATGGGCGCGGGAACGATCGGTGGAGCGCCGAGAGCAAGCTCCTCACCGTACGGAGAAGTGGGGTCGATTTCTGTGCACAAGACCGACGCACGCCCGCATCGAGCTGGGTGGCGTCCGCTGACTACGGAAGCGTCGGGACGTCGACTTTTGTCACTTCGCCCTGGAGCCCCTGCTCCAGGTAAGCCACCACGTCGGCGACTTCCTGGGGCGTGAGGCCGAGCGGTCGAAGCTTCTCTTTGCTGAGCCAGCGGTTCGGGTTGCCGCCTTTATTATAATGCTCGACGACTTCCTTGAGGGTGAGCAGCGAGCCGTCGTGCATGAAGGGCGCCGTGTCGCGCGAGTTGCGCGCGGTCGGCGTGCGGAACTTGCCTCGGTCGGCCTCCTGCTTTGTGTGGTCTTCGCGCCCCTTGTCCTTGAGCGCATCGGTCCCCGTGGCCCCGATTCCCAAGTTGTGGAAGCTCTCATCGCTGAAGTTCGGTCCGACGTGGCAAAGGTTGCATTGCGCCTTTCCGAAGTAAAGATTTCGGCCGCGCAGCGCAGCCTCGGAGAAAGGGTGCGCCTTCTCCTCGGCGAGAATCTGCTCACGGCGAGCCTTCTCCTCGGCCGTCTCCTCCGGGTCGGCTGCGCCGCGGAAGGGCTCGGCGGCCGCGAAGTAATCCTCAGGCGCGCCCCCCGCGAGAATCGTGCGCTCGAAGCTCGCGATCGCCATCGAGATCCGCTCGCCGGTGGCTTCGCCGCCGAACACCTTGTCGAATTGCATCTTATAGCCGGGGATCGCGTTGAGCCGCGCCGCGGCCTCGGCCACGCTGAAGCCCATCTCGATCGGGTTGCCGATCGGGCCGAGCGACTGCTCCTCGAGCGACGCCGCTCGCCCGTCCCAGAATTGAATCCCCGTCGGTGAAAGAACGCGGTTGAACACCGTCGGCGCGCTCCGGCCGCCGTGCTGCCCGCCGATCCCCGTCGAGGTCGCTTGGTGGTCCGTCCAGCCCTTCGCCGGATTGTGGCATGTGGCGCACGAGACGGTCAGGTCTTTGGAAAGCCGCGGGTCGAAATAGAGCTGGCGCCCAAGTTCAATTTTCGCTTTTGTGAGTGGATTGTTCGCCGGAATACGGCCCGCGAGGTATTCACGATCGACACCGGCTGGCACCCATAGATCCTTGGGATCGTTCACATCCAGCGTCCGATGGTTCTCGGCATCGGCGAGGAAGGTCTGAATCTCTGCCAACGGGCGCGTGCCCGGCCGCGCGTTGTCGCCGGCGACGTTGGTGCCATTCACGCGAACCGCCTGGTCCTCGGGCGTTTTCGACGTCTTGCGGTCCTGGGGGCCTTCAGCGGAAGCGGCGGAGAGGACCGCGGCAGCCAGCGAGAGAACGCCAAGGCCCAAAAGGATCGGGGTGAGGGTCGGATTCTGCATGGGAGCGAAATGGTCGCTTCCCCGGATACGGCATTCCACCTGGGCTTGAGAAGTGGCAGCAAGGCGTTTCCCTCTTCGGACAGGGCTCCCGGTGCAAGCGTCCCCTGTTCGATCGGCGCTCACGGCGCGTTTGCCACGGATACGAGTACCCTGCCGCTTCCGACCCCGTGACCGCAAAGCCGCCGCAACCCGATTCCGATCCGCTGTCGGACCTCGTCCTCGACTTCTTCCGGCAGCTCGAGCGCGGCGAGGTCCCTGACGTCGATTCGTTCTGCGACCAGTACGCCGCCCCCGTTGCCGGCGAAGCGCGCGAGCGGATGGAAATGCTGCTTTCGACCGATGCGACGCCGGCGGAGCGCCGCCCTGAAGGGCAACTCGTCGGCTCCCAGCTTGGCGACTACCGGCTGCTGCGCGAGATCGGCCGCGGGGGCATGGGAGTCGTCTATCTCGCGTGGCAGAGCTCCCTGAAGCGGCGCGTCGCCGTGAAGGTCCTCCCGCGCGAACGCGCCGCTTCCCCCATCGCCCTCGAGCGGTTCCAGCGCGAGGCGACCCACGCTGCTCGCCTCCAGCACCCGGGAATTGTTGGGATCCATACCGTCGGCACGTCGGGCGGAATTCACTATTTTGCGATGGACTTCGTCGACGGGTTCGACCTCGCCGACGCGCTGTCCAAGGCTCGCGCGTCGCTGCGGTCGGAGACATCCCCTCCTTCGGACCTGCGGCTCACCTCCCGAGGCGCCGCGAGCTACATCGCGGAGATTGCACAAATCGGTGCCGAGGTGGGAGATGCGTTGCATTTTGCCCATGGAGCCGGAGTCATTCACCGAGATGTGAAACCCCGCAATATTCTGCTCGACGCCGCGGGTCGCGCGCGTCTGGCCGACTTCGGGCTGGCACGGCACCTCGACGACGGCACCATCTCCCAAACCGGCGAGCTCGGCGGCACTCCCTTCTACATGAGCCCCGAGCAAGTGAGGGCGCAGCGCTCGGGCATCGACCACCGAACCGATGTCTACTCGCTCGGCGTTGTATTGTATGAAGCGCTGGCGCTGCGGCGACCCTTCGAGGGGAGCACGTCGCAGGAAGTTCTGTCTCAAATTGCCGCGCGCGAGCCGAAGGCGCTGCGGGAGCTGAATCCGAGAGTGCCGGTCGACCTCGAGACCCTCGTGATGAAGGCGATGGAGAAGGACCCGGACCAGCGATATGCGACCGCCGAGGCACTCGCGCGCGATTTGCGGCATTTCCTCGCCCATGAACCGATCGAAGCTCGGAGACCGGGGCCGATCGCCCGCATGCGCAAACTGGTGCGTCGGAATCCGGCCGCCTCGGGAGTGCTCGCGGCTTCCGCCGCGGCCATCGCGCTCGCGTGGCCTGTTGCGACAGCGACTGCGCGGGCGCAGGCGCGCGAGCAGGCGCTTGCCCCCCTGCGATCGGCGCTGGCTGCGCCGGGCGGGCTCTCCGCCCTGCCGCTTGACGCCGTCGCGGAGATCGCGGCGCGGGCGCGGTCAGCCTCCGCGGAGCTCTCCCTGAGCAATGGAGAGCGCGAGCTGGTCGAGCAGATTCGCGGCGAAGCGCGGGCTCTCGCGGCTGCCGTTCGAGCGGAAGAAAAAGTGAAGCTCAAGAAAGCGCTCGAGGCGGCCGATGCCGACCCCGCGGTGGATGATTGGTACACTCCGCTTTCGCGGCTTCGGGAGGCGTCGGCGCTGGTCCCGGATGACGCGTCGGCGGCTGCCGAAGCCTCACTCGAACATCATTTGCCTTCCGTGAGGATCGCAGCCGACCTCGCTCGAGAGACGGTGGAAGTCTCCCGCCTGGAGGTCTCCACGGGCCGGTGGCTCCGGGGGCGCCGGCTCACAACGGCAGCCGAGCTCACGATGCGCTGGCCCCTCGGGATCTATCGCTTCGTCGTGCGCGGTCCCGGAGGCTTCGCCGAGGTCGTTCGCACGCTCGATCGCCTCGGAGAGACGTTGGAGATCCAGCCAGTTCTACGGCCGACGGCAGACGCCACGCGCGGCATGCGCCGAATCCCCCCTTCGATTTTCCTTTTCGGATCCGCGGTCGCCGACCATCCGATTGCACTTTTGGCGGGTCGGCGTGAGGAGCGCCTCGACGGGTTCTGGATCGACGAGCGGGAAGTGAGCGCGGGCGAATATCGGCAATTTTTGTTGCAGACAGGGCGAAAGCCACCGAGTGCCTGGCCCGCCGCTTGGGAACCCAAGTGGGATTCGCTTCCCGCAACATTTGTGAGCTATGAGGACGCGCGCGCCTACGCCGAGTGGGCCGGCAAGCGGCTTCCCACGGCGCTCGAATGGGAGCGAGCGATGCGCGGCACGGCCGGCGCCGAGTGGCCGTCGGCCGATGCGGCAGCCCGACCCGAGGAGGTCCTGAACCTCGGACGAGGCGATGGGCGTGCGGGCGGATTCGCGAGCCAATGGAGCGAGTACATCGCCGAAGCGTGGCCCGTCGCCGGGGTCCCCGAAGGCGCCAGCGCCGACGGTCTCGTGCATGGGCTCGGCAACGCGAGCGAGTGGACGGACTCCGTCATGTCGCGCCGCATCGCGGGGCGCCTCAGCGTCGACCGCTTCTGGAGAATTACGAAGGGTGGCTCGTGGCGCAGCTCGCGCGAGTTCCGGCTCTCCGACGGCGGCTTCGCCCCCATCGATCTCCAGACGTTTGATGTGGGGTTCCGCTGCGCCAAGAGCGTCATCGAGTAGCCACGCTCATCGCCCGGTGAGTTCACATAGAATGACTCACTCACCATTCCGGCCGGGCCGCTCCGTCCGCACTCCCTCTCGATTCCCCAAGCTGACGTTCGATGCGCAAGGGATATCTCGCTCTCACCTATTCGATCGACGACCTCAATGTCTTCTACTCGCTGGCCGACGCGGAGCAGGAGGCGCTCAAGCAGAAATTCGGGGCATTCGCACGGAAGGTCTGCCCTGCGACGGTCGCGAATAGTTGGCAGAATCTCCCCACAATTCCGACGACGGCAACCGGGCATCTGAACCGCACGCAGGCCTCGGATTTCATTCGGCCTCTCCTTGCGGCCATGGAGGCGGCATCTCCTCCGTCGGGGCTTGGGCTCGCCGCCATCATGACGGCGCCCGCCGGGACGCCGCGATACCAGTCCGGACCGTCGACGGTCCACTACGAAGTCGTGGGCGGCGCCGTAAAGTGTATTCATCGGATCGCTCTGCTTCTCGACGGCGTTCAGCTCACATCGCCCACCGAGACCTCGTCGACGGGCTTCCCGCTGAAAGCCCAATATTTTCTCTCGCTCGTCTATCTCGCCGTCTCAAGCGGCGCGCCGACCTCGCGCGTCGACGTGGTGTCGCGCTTCGAAGCCGGCTTCGAATAACGGGTGTCTCCGGAGAGAGCCTCCAGCGCGACGTCGATCGGCGCGAGCGCGCTCCATCCGTCGGCGTCATAATGCCACCATTCCGAGGAGAGGACGGTGAAGCCGCCCTCCGCCATGGCGTCCCGTAGAAGGTCGCGGTTTCGGCGCGCCACCTCGGGAGCCGGCGCGTCGACGGCCGCCCGTTCTGTAAAATCGTCGAAAATGGTGGGCATCGGGAGCTCCCGGCCGTGGACATCGACGAGCGTCACATCGACCGAGGCGCCGCGCGTGTGCCTACCGCCTTTTTGTGGGTTCGACACATATCGCTCATCGGGGACGAGGGCCCACATGCGCCGCTGCGCCGCAAGCGGACGATAGGCATCCCACACTTTCAGCCCGAGGCCCCGCAGCGCCAGTGCGCTCTGCACTCGCGCGAGTCGCTCCGCGGCGTCTCGCCGCAAGTAAGCGCGTGGCTCGCCGTAGATGGGCTCGCCCAGAAAGTTGAACTTCGTGGAATAGCGAAGATCAATACAGATCGTGGGGTCGATGGAACCGATCTCGACGAGCTGCGCGCGCGCCTGCGCGGGATCGGTGAGCGCTTGGGGACCGGCTGCGGCGCAGCCGGCGGCCACCGAGAGCAGCGCCCCGGCTGCGAGCCTCATGGCTCCCGCTCCGCCGCGACGGCTTGCGCGAGCGCTTCCACGTGGGCGGATTCGTGAAGTGCACTGATCGAGACTCGCAAGAAACCGCCAGCGTGGGCTGAAGAATACTTTAGATACGGAACCAAGAATCCGCGCAGGGAGAGCTTCTCGGAGAGGCGGCGAAGAGCTTCCGCGGAGCCGCTCGAGCAGGAGAGCCAGGGCTCCTGGCCGCTCCCGGCGAAGCCGAGCGGGCGCAGCCGTTCCGCGGCGAGGCGGGCGAGGGAGCCGAGGTGCGCGCGGCGAACCTCCCCGCGCTCCCCGCGCGCGACTTCCAGCGCGACGCGCGCCGCCGCCGCCAGGGCGGGCGGGATCGGAGTCGCGCCGCCGTAGGCCGGCGACCGCTCGCGAATGCGACGGCACAGATCGACGGAGGCTGCAACAAATCCGCCCTGGACGCCGAGCGCCTTGCTGAGCGTCCCTGCCACGACGATTCGCGGGCCTCGAGCCCCGTCGCGGTCCGCCGTACCGCGCCCCCCGGGGCCGAGGACGCCGACGCCATGGGCGTCGTCCACCAGAAGCGATCCGCCGTCTCGCTGGACACGCCGAGCGAGATCTGCGAGAGGCGCCGCCACTCCGCGCGCTAGGTCGTGCGCGTCGGTCATCCAGAGGGGCCGCTGGAACCGCTCTGCGTTCCCACAGAAAGCGCCGGCAGAGCTCTCCGGCCAGCTCCCCCGCTCCAAGGGAAGTCCACAATCTCGGGCCGCCGCCTCGAGCGCCGGGTGGGCGGCTCCGAGCAGCACGACGCCGTCGTGCTCTGGCGCCAGCGCGGAAGCAACAGCTCCGTCGGAAAGCCAGCCTGAAGACAACAAAACTGCGTCGTCGCAGCCCTGCCAGCTCGCGAGTTCCTCCTCAAGGAGCCGGTGCTCGGCCGAGCTGCCGGTCGTCGTGCGCGAGGCCCCTGCACTCAGGCCGTACCGGCCGAGCGCGCGAGCCGCCGCGGCGATCACTTCGCGGTCTCTGGCGAGACCCAAATAATCGCACCCCGCGAACGACAGCAGCCGGCGCCCTCCGACCTTCGCATAGGGGCCGTCATGGCCTTCGACAATCAGCACGGCTTGCGCGCGAGCAGAACCTTACTTTTTATCGCTGCTCGACGGAGCCGAGGCGGGCTTGCCGTCGCTGCCGCTCTTCCCTGTAAGGAATGCGAGGGCGCTCTGAATCGCTGCAGCGCGATCCTTCGGAAATGTGTGGCCTCCATCGTGCTCTCGGAACTCGCTCGCGATCCCCGCCGCCGCCATAGCGGCGTGGGTCTTCGACAACTGCTCATGGCTGCGCTTGTCGAGCTTTCCCGCGATTCCCACCATGCGAAGCTTCTTGGTCTCGGGCTTCGCGAGCGCCTCGGCGAGAGCAGCGTCATCGGCGAAACCCGCAATCACGAGGGCACCCTGAAACACTCCGGGATTTCGAAGCGCCGTGTGCAGCGCGATGAAAGCGCCCTGGGAGAAACCGGCCAAGATCACTTGTGTGGGCTCGACGGCCCACTGCTTCTTCGCCGCCTCGACGGCCGAGAGCACACGCGCCTCAACGCCGTTGCGGACGGCCTCCATGCCGTCGGAGCCAGGCTTGTACCACCGAAAGCTCTGGGCCGCCGTCGCCTCGGGCCCCGGCACGCTCACAAGCCGAAGGCCAAGCGCATCGGCCACATCCTTCCAGTTGCGCTCGAGGAAATTCTTTTTGTTATCTCCGGCGCCATGGCACAGAACTACGAGCGGCGCAGCCTTCTTCGCGTCAAGAACCTCCGGCGCATAGAGAAGGGGTGTCTCAAGATCCTTGAGAATCGCCTCGGCGCGGGCGCGCACCTCCGCCACCTTCGCAATCCACTTTTCGAATCGCGGGTCCTTGCGAAGCGAGTCGAGGTCGGTGTCGGTCTTCGCGAGGTCGAGATCGCCCGGCTGATCGCCGTTCTCCGAGTTGATGCCGAATCCCGCCTCCACAGCCTTCTCGAGCCATGCGAATGCCTCGTCCACTTTTCCGCCCTGGAGCGCGAGACCGCAGGCGGCATTGTAGGCACACACGCGCTTCAACTGCTCCGTTGCCGGCAGCTTTTCATACAATTCCTCGAAAAGTGGAATCGACTTCGCATAGTTCTTGGCCTGGTGGGCGGCCATGCCGGCTTGAAACTTCTCATTGAGCTCGCGCGCATCCTGGGCGGCGGGCTCGGCTGCGAGGAGCGCGGAAGCCACAAAAAGACCGGCGGCGAGGGTACGGACGGGGCGGTGGTGCATGGTGATTCTCGGCATCACGGTACTCGGCGTGTCGGCGCGCAAATCTGTGAACTGCAGGCCCCCGAGCCCGGCGCGATTCCAGCCGCCGAGAGGTCGAGAGCTGGCCCCCTTGTACGACGCCGACGCGCGTTCCCTCGCGGGATGGCTCGACGGCCTCCCCCGCGATCTCCCGGTGGCGACCCACGGCCGGCTGCACGCGGTCTGCTTGGGGAGTCCGCGGCCTCCGAGCCCGTGAATGCCTGGCCCAGCAGGCCGAGCGCAGACGGGATGTTCAGGGCGACTCCGGGGAGTCCCCGAGGCTGATAGAGTCGCTGTCCATGGTGGATCCGACGCCCTCCTCCTCCGCACCCGCCCGCCTCGTGTTGAGCGCCGTCGAGCGCCGCGTGCTCGGCACGCTGATCGAGAAGGGCATGACGACACCCGAGCAGTATCCGCTCTCGCTCAATGCGCTCGTGAACGGATGCAACCAGAAGAGCAACCGCGACCCGATCGTGGCCTACGACGAGCCGACGGTCGACGGGGCGCTGCAATCGCTCATCAAGCGTGGGCTCGCCGCCAACACGACGGGGTTCAGCGGAAGAGTGGAACGTTACAGCTCCATCGTCGGCCGCGCGCTTGAGCTCACGAGCGTCGAGATCGCCGTGCTCGGAGAATTATTGCTTCGGGGCCCGCAGACCGAGGGCGAGCTTCGCATCCACGCGAGCCGCATGAAACCGATTGCCGACCTCGAGACGCTCGGGTCGATTCTCACAAAACTAAGAAATTTCACGCCGCCTCTCGTGGCGCGGCTCACGCCCGAGGGCGTCTCGCGCGGCGTGCGCTGGACTCACCTCTGCTACTCCGACCGCGAACTGGAGCGTATCCGCGCCGAGGAGGCGGGGCGCCCCGCGGCGACCGAAGAGGTCTCGCCAGCGGCCATGGATGGCGCCGCCCCTGCCGAGCCTGGGCTCGCGGCGCGCGTGGCGGCGCTCGAGTCGCGGCTCGACACCCTCGAACGCAAGCTCGCCGACCTGCTCCGGTAGAAGATTCCTCTAAGGGGGCGTGCCGGGGCGGCGTCGAACCGTGCGCTCCTGCTGGGAGCGGTGCCCCATGAACGACCCGGAACCTCGGGACCACTGGATCCGAGCGGCGCTCGAGCGGTTCGAGCGGCGCCTCACGCTCTACGCGTGGCGCATCGTCGGCGACATCGAAGTCGCCCGCGACGTCGTGCAAGACACCTTCTTGAAGCTTTGCGACCAGGAGCGCGCTCTCGTGGAGCCCCACCTGGCCGAGTGGCTTTACACGGTCTGCCGCAACCGAGCGATCGACGTGCGCCGCCGCGAGCGGCGGAGAACTGAGATGAAAGATGACCAATGGCTCGAAGGCTCGGCCGCTCCGGGCGGCGCCCCCTCGGCAGCCGTCGAGGTGCGCGAGGAGGCAGGACGCATACTGCGCTGGCTCGACGGGCTGACCGACAACCAGCGCGAAGTATTGCGATTGAGATTTCAACATTCGCTCTCCTATCGGGAGATCGCCGAGGTGACGGGGCTCACGGTCACGAATGTGGGATTCCTCATTCATACAGGGATCAAGGCGCTGCGGTCCCGAGCCGGGGTCGCAGGCGATCCCACAGTTCGTCCTGCCTAGCGTCGCACTGCCTGGCTCAAGCTTTTTACGAATCAGTCCATATAAATTCCTGCTCCTTCGGCCCGAGTTGAGGGCCACGAACATGACTGCTTACGAAACCAATTTTGACCTGGACGATCCGCGCCTCACTGCCTACGCGCTCGGCGACTTGGACGGCGACGAGAGGCTACAGATGGAAGCCTGGGTGGCTTGCCACCCGGAGGCACAGCGCGCCGTGGCGGAGATTCGCGCCGCAGCGGGCGAGCTGACAGAGGCACTTGCGGCAGAGCCCGCCCCCGCGCTGCGGGATCAGCAGCGGGCTGCGATTGAAGCAAGGCTCCAAGGAAAAGTGATTCCTGGGCCGGGGAGTGCCGCGGGGTGGTCGCGTCGGCGGACGCTCACGAGCGTCATTCTGATGGCGGCCTCGATGCTCATTTTTGTGGGCTTCTACGAGATGTCGAAGTCGCCTCGAATGACGCTGCGGTCGTCGGTGGCACTCGAGGATGCATCGCCCGGCAGCGACGATCGGCGCGCCGCCAAGCCGGCGGGAGGAGTGCTGAGCGACGAACTCGCCGCTGCTTCGGCAAAAGAGCCGGGGAGTGCTCCCGGCTCCGGAGAGGCTCCAAACGACGAGGGGGACGTCGGCTTTGCTTACTCCGATCACGTCGAGGCGGAGACTGCGCCTCCCGCGGATCGAAAGCTGCGAGCGGGCCTCGCGGCAGCGCCCAGCACGGCCAAGGTGCCGGTTCCCTCCTTGAATGTCCCCGAGTCCAGTTTCGGCCTCACCAAGAAGGACGAGTCGTCGCTGACCGGAGCGACGGCGCAACAGGAGCAAAAGTCGGCCGAGTCGATCAAGGCGCGATTCTCCTCGGAATCCGAAGGAGATCGAAAGCAACAGAAGTTGGGCCAGGCCGGCTCCGCGGGCGACCAAGACGGCGGCACCAAAAAGGGTGAAGCGATCGTCGAGACGCTGCGGTTCGATTCGCTGTTCGAAGGGGACATCCCCGCCGAGAAGCGAAAGGCCGAGGCCAAGAGTGAACTGTATTATGTGGAGCCTGTTGCCGGTGGATCGGGCGGCGGAGGAGCCGCGCCTCGCGAGACGTCGAAGGACACCTTTGGTGGACGCACCGGAGGGACCCGAGGCATCAGCGCCCCGGGAGGCAAGAATGGCGCGGCACCGAGTCCGCCAGGCACAAAAGAGGTCCCCGTTGCGGGCCGTCCGGTGGGGCCGAGCAGCCCGGGTGGTCCGACGACGCCCGCGGTGGGTCCGGCGGGGCCCGCCTCGCCCAGCCCGACGGCGGGAGCGACTGGGGCGCAGCCCTCGGGATCCTTACTCACGCCGGGCGGTTTTAGGGGGGCCCCTCCAGCAATCCCGCCGGCGGGCCTCTTCACAGATCCGGCGCCCAAGCCGGGCAATGGAGCGTCGGCACCTTCTGCGGGAGGATTCTTCGATGAGAATACGGAGAGGCTCCTGAAGGCTGTTGGGTACACAGGCGGAAATCCCAACAAGGACAAGTCCACTGATACCGAGTCGAAGGACTTATTCGATTCTACGAATAGGCTCTCAATTCTCGGTCGCACGAATAATGTTTTCGACGACGAGCGCTCCCTGGGCATGTGGCGCGATCGCATCGTCGGCACCGAGACCTACACGCCGATTGTTGAGAACTCCTTCCTGCGCTCCATCGATGCGCCGCTCTCTACTTTCGGCCTCGACGTCGACACGGCCTCCTATGCAAACGTGCGCCGATTCTTACAGGCGGGGCAGCTTCCGCCGCGGGACGCCGTGCGTCTCGAGGAGATGATCAACTATTTCCGCTACAGCTACGCGCCGCCGAAGGGCAATGTCCCCTTCTCCACGGCGCTCGACGTGGCGGCCTGTCCGTGGCAGCCGAGCCACCGGCTCGTGCGCGTCGGCATCAAGGCCCGCGAAGTCGACGTCGAAACGCGCAAGCCGAGCAACCTCGTCTTCCTCGTGGATGTCTCCGGCTCCATGCAGCCCGACGATCGGCTTCCGCTTGTGAAGCAGGGGCTTCGCCTGCTCACGAAGGAGCTGGGCGAGAATGATAACATTGGAATTGTGACCTATGCGGGAACCTCCGGTGTGGCGCTGCCGTCGACCAACGGCAGCCGCGCCGCCGAGATTCTCTCGGTGGTCGAGTCCCTGACTGCCGGCGGCTCGACGAATGGCGCGTCGGGCATTCAGCTCGCCTATGAGATGGCGCAGCGCCACTTCATCACGGGCGGAGTGAACCGCGTGATTCTTGCAACCGACGGCGATTTCAACGTCGGCACGACGAACCCCGATGATCTCGAGAAGCTGATCGCTGAAAAGGCGAAGAGTGGTGTTTTCCTGACGGTGCTCGGCGTCGGCCGCGGGAATCTTAAGGATGCCACCATGGAGCGGCTCGCCGATCGCGGTAATGGCAACTTTTCGTACCTCGATTCGCTCCGGGAGGCGCGGCGCGTGCTGGTGGAGCAGATGCACGGCACGCTCGTGACGGTGGCGAAGGACGTGAAGGTGCAGGTCGAATTCAATCCTACAAAAGTGGCGGCCTATCGGCTGCTCGGCTACGAGAATCGGACGATGGCGGCCGAGGACTTCCGCAATGATGCGAAGGACGCGGGCGACATTGGCGCTGGCCACACGGTGACCGCTCTGTATGAAGTGGTTCCGGTGGGTGCGGCGCTCACGTCGGCCGAGGAAGACCGCGCGCCGGTGAAGCTCAAGTATGCGCCGGCCGTTCGCGAGGAGTACAAAGCGGCGGAGCCGAAGGTCGGTGGCGAGCTGTCGAATGAGCTGCTCACGCTATTTGTGCGGTATAAGCAGCCGGAGGGCGAGAAGGCGGAGGAGCTCGAGATCCCGCTGAAGGACTCGGCCGTGCAGTCGATCGAGAAGGCCGACATCGATTTCCGATTCCAAGCCTCGGTGGCGGCGTTCGGGATGCTGTTGCGCGGCTCGCGCCACAGCGGCTCAGCGACGCTCGACTGGGTGCTCTCGACGGCCGAGGCCTCGAAAGGTGAAGATCGCGACGGCTGGCGCCGCGAGTTCATCGATCTGGTGATGCGCGCGAAGTCGATCCGGTAGGCGCAGGGGTCGCCGCGTGCTGCCTAGCTTTTGAGACGTGGGCTCGGCGGGTGCGGACTAGGGCTAGGACAGCGGCTCTAGCTCGGGATCTGCGGGGCCACGGCCCCGCACACCGTTCGGCGCACGGAGGACATTTCAAAAGTCATCCGGACTGTGTACGGGCCCTCCAGGGCAATTCCGTGCCGATGCACTGGGTAGCGATGAAGAACCCACTTCTGAGCAGGATCTCCTACAGGCTTTTCTTCATCCGCGCGCGCATGCGCGCGCGAGATCGTCTCGGGCAAGCCCGAGCCCTACGGCAGAACCTGTGCCTGCACAGATGCGGGATGGCGTGGAAAAGGGCGTGAAGCAATCTTGATGTGCACTGATGTTGATCGGTAGGGTCGGCGCTCGCGCCGAACAATGGCGCGGGGCTTGCCCCGCGCGATGAGGAATCGGTACCGAGATACTTCATGCGGCGGCGCATGCGGCGCCGAATCGCCATGGGCACGGCTGACTTTTGAAACGTCCTCCACGCGCCGACCCCACTAAAAACAAGGAGACTGGGCGCGAGAGCCGACCCCACTTCAACTAGGCGGAGCATCGCGAGCGCCGACCCCACTTATGGAGAACCAGGCCGACCGCATTTGCCGCCCCCATGGGAACAACAGATGCCCGATGCGACGAGCGTTGCCGCCCGGACGACTGCCCTTCAGCGTTTTAGCGATGCCAGGTCGATCACAAAGCGATACTTGACATCACTCTTCACGAGCCGGTCGTAGGCGCGATTGATGTCCTGAATCGCAATTTTCTCGATGTCGGAGGTGATGCCGTGCTCGCCGCAGAAGTCGAGCATCTCCTGCGTCTCCCGCAGCCCGCCGATCAACGAACCTGCGATGCGGCGGCGTCGGAAAAGTAGCGAAATCACACCCACGGGCAGCGGCTCTTCCGGCGCGCCCACCATCGTCAGCGTGCCGTCGCGCTTCAACAATTCCACGTAGGCGTTCAGATCGTGGGGAGCGGAGACTGTATCGAGGATGAAATCGAACGATCCCGCCTGCTTCAGCATCGCGGCCGAATCCTTCGAGACCACCACCTCGTCCGCGCCAAGGCGCATGGCATCGGCCGACTTCCCCGGCGACGTCGTGAACAGAACGACCCGGGCTCCCATGGCATGGGCGAACTTCACTGCCATGTGGCCAAGCCCGCCGAGACCGACGATTCCCACCTTTTGTCCGCGCCCGACCTTCCAATGGCGAAGCGGCGAATAGGTGGTGATTCCCGCGCAGACGAGCGGCGCGGCACCGGCGGGATCGAGCCCCTTTGGGAGCCGAAGCACAAAATCCTCGTCGACGACGAGGCTCGCCGAGTAGCCGCCATAGGTCACGCCGCCCAAGTGCTTGTCGGCGCCGTTATAAGTGAACATCGCCGGACCATCACAATACTGTTCGAGCCCCTCGCGGCAGCCCGGACACGTCCGGCAGGAATCGACAAGGCAGCCGACGGCGATCATGTCACCCTCGCGGAACTTGCGAACATCGCGCCCCGTCTTCGTCACGCGGCCAACGATCTCGTGCCCCGGCGTGCAGGGATAGGTCGTCGGCATGGTCTTCCCCCACTCATTGCGGACCTGATGCAGATCCGAGTGGCAGACACCACAAAAAAGAACCTCGATCTGCACATCCTTCGGGAGCGGATCGCGCCTGCGGATCGTCGCGGGAGCGAGCCCCGACGTGGGACTCTGGGCAGCAAAGGCGCGCGTTTCGTAGGAGCTCACAGTCATCATGTCACCGATGCGGCCGCCGCGTCCGAGGCGTCGAGCCGCGCAGCTTTCATCGCACACCCGCGCCGAGGACGCAATAGGCGCTCGCTGCGCGGCTCCCGTTGCGAAGTCAGTATGAAGTCAATACGCGGAGTCCAGAATCACAAGTGCCGCAGCGGTGCTGACTCGAATCCGGCTCAAAAGAGCATCGATGAAGACGCCCTGAACGAATAAGTCCTTCCCGAGCACCGGGGCCGGCAGCGTAGGAGCAGGAATCGAAAAGCTGACCGGAGCTCCCGTGCAGCCGATGGGGAGCGCTGTGGGAAGCAGAGCCGTACTCGTCGGATCGAGGATCAACGGCCCGACGATCCCAGGGATTGTGAGCATCGGTGCCGGAGCGGCTGCGACGAGCACCCACGCGAGATCGCCCGAGCCGCAAGAGACGGAGAAAGTCACAGATTGCGCTTCGCGAATCGGAGAGGGCATCTGGACGGACTCGGAGGGGCCCGAGAGCTGAGTGAAGGTCCCGCCCGCGACGATGAGCGCTTTTCCCGTGGGGCCAAGCGGAGGCGAACCGCTTATCCCACAATCAGCAAGCGGGATGCACGTCCCTCCCCCTTGTCCGCCGAAAAGTGCACAGTTCAGCAGCGTAGCACCATTCTGGGTACCGATCACCAATCCGTCGCCGCCAGGCATTCCGATGCCGTAGTTAGGGCCTCCCTTGCCCCCTGCGAAGGTCGTTGCCGAAGCAAAGAATCTCTCGCAAATCAGGTTCGCCGCGTCGCATCCAGGGATGTATTTAGAAGCAAACCAGTTTCCCCTCACCTGGCTCCCCAAGATGGCGACTCGGGTCGAGCCGTCGACGATGCGCAGGACGGGAGCTGGCAGGGTACCAATGTTCGTCAACTTCACAGACGCGTTGAGCGTCGACGAGCTGATGACAAGATCGGCGCATTGAACACACTCGAGCTGCGGAACGCTGTAGTCAGCGCTGGCAGTGATGTCGCATCGATCGAACCAGAGAGTTCCCTGGTTCGACTCGCACCTCACTCCTCGGCCGTGACGCACGGTTATGTTCTGAAAGGTCACAGTTTGTCCAGATGGCACATTTCGGACCACGATGGGTACGCTTCCCGAGATCACCATCTGACTCGCGGCACCTGCGCTGGTGTCATAACAAACAGTGATGCCCTTTCCGTCAATCGTAAATGGCGGATACGTTCCCGGCTTGATGAGGACGATGTCGCCCGGAGCCGCGGCGATCACCGCGCTCTGGATTGTGCTGTAAGGAGCGCCGCTCCCCGCGGTGTCATCTACGACAAGGACACTCTGGGCCGATGCTCCAGCAAATAGGCCACAAAAGAACGCTGCCGTTGCGATGAGAAACGGAACGGGAAGATCGGTGTGACGATTCACGGATTCCTCTCTTCTTGGTGAGCAGAATCGAGAAAGACGATCGCGAAAGTCGATGCGACCTCACTAGAAACATGTCCTCAAAGGAAGTGCGC
The DNA here is from genome assembly GCA_016792805.1 of Planctomycetota bacterium. GTDB lineage: Bacteria > Planctomycetota > UBA1135 > UBA1135 > JACQFD01 > JAEUHX01. The sequence goes on along the minus strand of JAEUHX010000030.1, from coordinate 8,325 downwards.
TCGGTGCGCCCACCGCCACCGTTGTCAAGTGAAGAGGATCGATGCGCGCCCGAGCGCGGTCAATCTCGAAATCGGAGCAGCATCGCGACGCTTCTTCCTGGCGGGGAACGCAGCTCTGAAGGACCTATCGGCTTGGCTGCTATTTTTCCGTCGACTCGATTTCGATCGCGCCGATGTTGATCCCTAAGTCGGTCACTTCGACCGTCCTCGAGAGCACAGCGTTACCGATCCCCTTCAGCACCTTGAGCTCATAGGTGCCGGGAGAGCTGACACGATAAGTGAACTCCCCCGTCCTTGGATCCATCGAGGCATGCATCTTGAACGTCTGCACCGGGAGGTTGGATCGGATCCCAGGGCGCGCGCCGACGGGATCGACATCGATCGAGTAATGTCCGCTCGGCACCGCGCCGGTCCCCTTCACCACAAGGCGTCCCACAATTGCGGGCTTGCGGCGCAGCACGATGCGCAGCGTCTCATTTCCGGCCGCGACCGACGGAAGCGTCGTCGACCGCAGGTCGGCGTCGGGTGTGCTCGCCGTGAGCTGCACCGTAGCGCCCGCGAAGGCGGCGTGTGCGATACGGAACGCCCCATCCGCTTTTGTAGTAAACGACCCCGTCGGATAGTGAAACGGTGTCTCCGAGAGCTCCGTCGGCCGAACCGAAATCGTAACATCTTCGAGCGGCTTCCCCTCCTCGTCGACGACGATTCCAGCGATCGGCGCATTGCCTGCCCGGAGAGTTAATACAAGGTCGGCCACCGGCTTGCCCGCCGAAGGCTGCATATTCCGCGCGACCGCGTACGCACCATCCTCCATCACCGCCTGCAGATTCCAGGGAGCCGCCGTCACGGGGCCAATCAGAAAAAGGCCGCTCGCCGGATCCAACAATTCCTGCGCCCCGGGACACCCCGTGTAGCCGCGCTCGTCGAGCAGGCTCCACGAGACGCCCTTCACGCTCGCACCGTCCTCGCGCTGGAAAACACCACACAGATACGGCAGCGACTCCCGATCGAAGCGCGCCCGCAGTAGTCCGATCAGCTCCTTGCGCGCCTTGCGGAACTCGGAGCCGTCGGGCGTCACCTTCGCGCGCACAAAAAAGTCTTCGCGGAGCGTGGTCGATTCCTCCACCGCCATCACGCGCAGATCGGCTCCGCGGCTCGAATCGCGGCGGTCGAAGAGCGAGGCGAGCGACGCGTCGACGCCGGGCGGAGGAGGCACCAAAAATGAAGGCTCCTTTCTCGCCGCCCCGGGAGGCAGCAGCGCAATCGCCTCCAGCTGGAAGATCGTCGGCTTTCGGATCTTCGCTTCGATTTTGTAACGTCCCTCGGCATCGGTCTTCGCCAGGATGCCCGTTGGGAATCCCTTCCGAATCTTCGGCTCCGGGAGCTCCGGCCAGACGACCCCGAGCTGCATCAACGCCTCGGCGATCGGCGCCCCCGACGCCTCATCGCGCACGACGCCCTCGATGCGGAGCACAATTTCCCCGGCCGCACCGGCCGCCGGTTTTTGTGAGCTCACTTCTTCAGCGGCCTCGCGCCCACCACCTGTGCGCGCAGCCGGCGCCGTCGCTGGTGTTCCAGGCTGCTGCGCCGCGAGTAGGCTGCCGGCACCCGAAGCTGCCGGCCCGAGCGGATCGGTTGCCTTCGGTCCGATCGCGCCGCTTGCGAACGCGATCCCCACCGAAGCCACGACGAGCGCGGCCGCTGCCGTTGCCGCCGCGGGCGCCCACGTCGGCCAAAGCGCCGGCTTCACGCTGCGTGCTGCGCTTGCGAGTCGGCTCGCCAGCGAAGCCGGCGGCTCATGCCACGCGCCGACGCGCAGATCGGCCTCGAGATCCCACGCCGCCGCCGCCGCAACCTTCGCCGCCGCGAGCCGCGCCTTCAGGCGCTCGCGCGCCGCCGCCAAACGAGAAGCGACAGTTCCCGGCGCAATGCCGAGCACCTCCGCCACCTCCTCGTAGCGAAGCCCGCGCTGATAGTGCAGCGCGACCGCAAGCCGCTGCGCCTCCGGCAGCGCGGCCACCTCGCGCTCGAGCGCGTCGAGCCGCTCGCGGTGCCGCGCGGTGTCCTCGGAGGAGGGCGTGGGAAGCGATTCGACGTCGGGTTCCATAGCAGTTCTCCTTGGGCGTTGGCGGAGCTGCCGATGGGCCTCGTTCACGGCGATGCGATACAGCCAGGTGCCGAACGCCGCCTCCCCGCGAAAGCCGCGCGCTCCGCGCAGAGCCGCGAGAAAGGCGGCCTGCGTGGCGTCGGCGGCATCCGCTTCGTGACGCACGATGCGCAGCACGAGGTCGTAGACGGGCCGCTGCCAGCGCTCCACGAGAGCGGCGGCGGCGGCATGGTCCTGCTCTACGACAAATCGCCGCAGAAGCTCGGAATCGCTTGGGGAGGAGAGATCCATCGGTCGTTTCTCCACCCGGTTCGAGCCGCCTCGCCGCCGATTCTTCGGCCGAAATTACGCGTGAACGCCGGGCGCCTCGTGGCCGGTGTGGCGGACCCACTCGGCATACGACGCCGGGAACGCGACCGGCAAAGGCCGACCCGACTTCGTCTTCGGCAGAGCCGCCCCCGCGTTGCTCTTGCCGACGACGGTCTCGCCGCTCAGGTCGAGGACCCGCGTCGCGAGGCCGCGCAAGAACGTGCGGTCGTGGCTCACGAAAAGCATCGTTCCCTCATATTTCGCGAGCGTCTGAACCAGCATCTCTTTTGTAATGAGATCCAAGTGGTTCGTCGGCTCGTCGAGCACGAGGAAGTTGGGCGGATCCATCAGCATGCGCGCCAGCACGAGGCGCGAGCGCTCGCCGCCCGAAAGGATACGGATCGGCTTCTCGACGTCGTCGCCCGAGAACTGGAAGCAACCCAACAGATTGCGGCGCGTGCTGATCGATTCCATCGGGAAGTCGTGCTCGATCTGCTCCCAGATCGTGAGGTTGGGATCCAACAAATCGAGCGCCTGCTGCGCGAAGTAGCCGAGCTTCAAGCTCGCGCCGAGCTTCACGGTGCCGGAGTCGGGCTGCTGCGCGCCGACGACGATCTTCAGCAGCGTCGACTTGCCGGCGCCATTCACGCCCATCACGCACCAGCGCTCGCCGCGGCGGATCTCGAAATCGAAATCCTCATAAATGATCTTGTCGCCGTAGCGCTTGTTGAGCCCGTGGATCTTCAGCACGTCGTCGCCCGAGCGCCCCGGTTGCTTGAAATCGAAAGGCACAATTTCGCGCCGCTTCGGCGGCTCGACGAGCTCAATTTTCTCAAGCTTCTTGATACGGCTCTGCACCTGCGCGGCTTTCGCCGCGTGCTTCTCGAAGCGGTCGATGAAGCGCTGCTCCTTCGCGAGCATCGCCTGCTGGCGGGCGTATTGTGCTTCCTTCTGCTGCGCACGCAGCGCCTGCTCGCGCTCATAGAAATCGTAGTCGCCCGAGTAGCTCGTGAGCTCGCCGCCGTCGAGCTCGAGCAGGCGCGTCACGACGCGATTCATGAAATCGCGGTCGTGGCAGGTCATGAGCACGGCCGCTTTTGTGGCCTTCAAGAAATCTTCAAGCCAAAGAATCGACTCGATGTCGAGGTGGTTCGTCGGCTCGTCGAGGAGAAGCACGTCGGCTTTTGTGAGAAGCACTTTTGCCATCGAAACGCGCATCTTCCAGCCGCCCGAGAGCGCGCCGACGTCTCCGTCGACCTGCCGCGCTTCGAATCCAAGCCCGTGGAGCACCTCGCGCGCACGCGCCTCGATCTCATAGCCGCCGAGGTCCTGGTACTCGGCCTGCGCCTCGCCGAACCGCTCGAGGATCGAGTCCATCTCGTCGGCTCGCTCGGGGTCGGCCATGGCGTGCTCGAGCTCGGAAATCTCGTGGTGGAGCTCGCCGAGGCGCCCGCTTCCGGCGATGGCTTCCTCGAGGACCGTGCGGCCGTGCATCTCCTCGGAGTCCTGACGGAAGTAACCAATCGTCAGATTCTTGGGAATCGAGAGGGCGCCGTCGTCGGGGAGCTCCTCGCCCGTGAGGAGGCGGAAAATGGTGGTCTTGCCGGCGCCGTTGGGGCCGACGAGACCGACCTTCTCACCAGCGTTGAGCTGGAACGACGCGTCGACAAGGACGAGCCGCTTGCCGAACTGCTTTCCGACGTTGCTAAACGAGATCATGGACCCCGGAAGCTAACACGGTGCGGGGCGGCGCCGGGCGCCGCCGCGAGTCGGGACCCCCGCACCGTGCGGCCCGTGCCGCGGGCGCCCGGGATTGCGGGTGCGAGGATCGCGCGAAACGCGGCCGGTTAGAACATCGGCCCTTTCTTGGCCGTCGTGCTTCCGTAGAGACTCGGCGTCTGCGGGTAGGTGGCCGTCGGGAGGCTCTCGCGAATAGCGTTCATCCAAACCCGAGGCGACGTGGGATTTCCCTTCAGCGCCTTGAGCGCGAAGTAGGAGAACGCACCGTTGGGGCGACTGCCGAAATGGGCGTCATAGCTGTATTCGATGTCGCGGCAGCCCGCGGCGAGGAGCGCCGGGTACTTCTGCTTCTTGGCGCCGAAGAACATCGCGACGCGATCGGCGGCGTCGCGAAGCGACTTCTCCTTGAGGAACGCATGGGGCGGCAGGAAACGCGGACGCGGCTGAAGCTTGAGAATCTCCGGAGGGAGGATCGACGGGGCGAACTTTGCAACAGTTCCCGAATGGCAAGAATCGGAAATGAAATACAAACGAACGCCGTCGCGCTTGCGGCCAAAGATTGTGGCAAGCTCGTCGTCGAGGAGCATGCCGCCGCTGCCGATGTCGTGCGGGCAGAGCATCTCGTCGCGATCATCGGGCTCATCGCCGCTCGCGTCGGGAATCCAGGAGCCGTGTCCCGAAAAAGTGAAAACCACAGAATCGCCCGACTGCGCGCCATCGATGAGCGACTTGAGCGCCGTCACCATGTTGCTTTTTGTAGCCTGGGAGTCGAGGAGCGTCGAGACGCCGTAGCCGCGCGCCTCGAGCGCCGCCTTCCAATCCTTGGCGTCGTTCACGCAGCCGGCGAGGTCGCTGCTGGTGCCGGGATAATCATTGATGCCGACGCAGAGCGCGCGCTTCGTGCCCGCGGTGCCTTTGTCCGAGCTCATGGCCATTTCTCCAGAAGGGAACGCGGCGAGCCAAATCTCTGCCGCTGCCCCAAGAAACGGGTCCCGCGCGCGGAGCGAACATCAGTGCAGCGCGCGCTCGATGAGATGGACGCCATGGCCGTCGGGATCGCGCGCGAGGAGCGCACGGCGGGAGCCGGCCGCGCCCGCGGGAACGGTGACGATTCCGGGCGAGACGAGCCGCGCGCGCGATGCGAGGAGCCCGCGCTCGGCGGCATCAAGGTTCGGGACGGAAAATGTGATCTCCCCAAATGCGAGGTCGTTGGGTGCCGGGCCGTCGCCGAGCGAACGGCCATCGGTCGGAGTCAGGTACTCGAGGAGCTCGACGCCGAATCCCGCCGCGCCGCGCAGGCCGGAGATGCGCAGCCGAGCGCCGAAGACATGATTGAGATGCTCCTGCTCCGTGCCGTAGTTCTCGCTCTCGCCGGCGAGACGGAGGCCGAGCAGGTTGCCATAAAACGCTCGGCTCGCGTCTGTGTTCGAAGCTGTGATTGCCGTATGGTCGATACCGAGGAAAAGTGACTTCGGGTCGGTGGGCATCGCGCTTGCCGCTTTGCGCCTCCAGCGCGGATCGCCCTTGCCTTCGGGGAACTGGATGAGCTCCAAAAAGTGACCGTCCGGATCGCGGAAATAGAATGCACCAATTCCGCCTGCGTTGCGATTCCACGCGGGGAGGCGCTGCGGTCCCGTGGAGGCATGCTCCACGCGGTGCGCGCGCAAATGGGCATAGGCCGCATCGAGGTCGCTTACCACAATGGCGAAATGTTGGAACCAGCGGTCGTTGCCGCGGCTCCCATCCGGAAACGGCTTCCCGCGAGGCACCAGATACTCGGTGAGCTCGATGCGCTCCTCCCCGAGCGCGAGGCGCGCGATACGAACGCGGCTGCCAAAGACTCCGCGCAGCCGATCGAGCTCGGGGCCCACGATTTCAGTGGGCTCCTCGAGGAGGCGGAATCCGAGCACCTCCGAATAGAAAGCCACAGATTTGTCGAGGTCTGAAACGGTGAAGCCCGCGCTCTCGACTGCGGCTGCCGAGCGATCTTCGGCCGCTGCGGCGGGGAAGGCGCGCGCCGGAGCCGGCGTCCAGCCGGCGCTCACCGCCGCGCCCGCAGCGAGCAGCCCCGCGACGAGGAACGGCTCGAGTGCAAAAGTACGCATGGGAGCCTCAGCGTGCCGCAGCCGCGAGGGCGGGCACTTCGATCGGATCTGTGCGTTGCACACCCATTCGGTCGAGAAGGTGGTCGCCGACGCGAAGCGCATTGGCCATGATCGTGAGCGACGGGTTCACGGCGGCGCTCGAGGGGAAGAAGCTTCCGTCCACCACATACAAATTATCGAGCTCGTGGGCGCGGCAGCTCACGTCGAGGACCGAGCTGGCGGGATCGGTTCCGAATCGGCACGTGCCCACTTGGTGCCCGACGGCGGCAATCGGGAGGCGTGCAGTAACAAAAAGGCTGGCAGGTCCGTGGATGTTGCGCAGCACGTGCTTCCAGCGGGCGATCAGCCGATCCATGGCTGCTGTATTATTATCTTGATACTCGACGACGATCCGGTCCCCTTGAAGCCGCACTCGGTTCTCCGGATTGGGCAGATCCTCCGCCGTGAGCCACCAATCGACGGAATGGCTCGCGACCCAGCGAAGCACAAATTCGGGTGCGAAGGGAGACGCGCCGGCAGCGAGCATATCTTTGTTGGACTTCCCAACGAGCGAGATATGGCCCATCGGGTACGGGAATCCGGGCTCTCCCCAGTAGTAATCATTCACCGCGAGCGTCTTCTGGAAGACCGTGGGATTGGGCTCCCGGGTGATACAGAAAAAGATGGCATTCTGATGGCGCATGAAGTTGCGCCCGACGAGCCCCGAGCCGTTGGCGAGGCCGTTTCTGTGTGCGCTGTTCGCAGAGCGCAGAAGAAGCGCTGCCGAGTTGATGGCGCCGCATGCGACGACGACGAGCTCGCCATGGAAGATCACTCTTTCGCCGTCCAGCTCCGCTTCGACGCCGGTGACGGCCCGGCCGCTCGCGTTCGTGAGAATGCGTAACACCTTGGCACCCGTCCGCAGCGTGACGCGGTCGCCATGCTGTGCCAGCGCCGGACGGATACACATCGTCTCAGCGTCCCCCTTGGCGCCGACGAGACACGGAAAGCCGTCGCAGGTCGCGCAACGAACACAGGGGCTCTGCTCCGGCGCTGCTTCATTGCGGCGCACCGCGAGCGGAACATGAAAGGGCTTCAGCCCTCGTTTTGTAAGTTCGCTCGAGATCCGCGCGAGAACGGGCTCGTGGCGGACGGGCGGACACGGATAGGGCTCCGAAGCCGGCGGCTCCGTCGGGTCCTCCCCGCGAAGCCCGTGCGCCTCATAGAGCCGTTCGGCCTCCGAATAATAATGTTCGAGGTCCGAGTAGCGGATCGGCCACTCTGGGGAGACTCCGCCATGGTGACGCACCTCCTCGAAGTCGCGCTCGCGCAGCCGAAGCACCGCGGCACCATAGACTTTTGTATTGCCTCCGACCCAATAGCCGGTTCCTGGCTTGAACTCTTTACCGTTGCGGTCAAGCCACTTCTCCGAATTGTGATAGCGATCCTTGCGGATCACGTCGAAGGAGCTCCAATTCTCCGGCTCCCGCGGCAAGAATGTTCCGCGCTCGAGCACAAGAATGCGCTTTCCGCTGCCGGCCAGCTTGCGCACCAGGGTGCCGCCGCCGGCTCCGGTGCCGATCACAATCACGTCGTAATGGTTCGAAGACATCGAAGGGAGTCGCGAGGGCGCTCACCCGCGGCGCGCGGGCGACAACGCCCCCCTTCGATGCTCCACCGGCCGCTGCGTTACGGCGGCAGGCGCCCAGCTCCATTCACTGCGGCGTGAGATGCCAATCCCACCCGAGCGCACCAGTGAGATCGCGCACGGAGGCGGTGAAGCCGAAGCCGAGCCCTTTGGTGAGCTTCATGTTGCCATAAGTGAGCGTTACCTCGGTGCCGTCGGTGGAGAAATCGATGGCCGTGAGCAGCGCCGCGGCGTCCCAGAAGATCTCCCCGCTCCCCCAGAGCGGATGCTCTGCCCAGAGGGAGAGGGTCGTGAGATCGAGGCCGCCGACAGGGTCGAGGATCCCGTCCGAGTCCACAAATCGAATCTTGAGGGCGTTCTCGGCAGCGGCGTCGAACCAGAGATAGGACTTGGGGCCGCCAGGGCGGCTCAGCGGGTCGAAGGGATTCATACCGGCG
>JAEUHX010000015.1 GCA_016792805.1 Planctomycetota bacterium | reverse complement strand
CGGCGGCGCACGCGCCGCCGAATCGTCGCGGGCAAGCCCACGCCCTACGACTTCACAGATACGCGACGGCTAGGAATGGGCCGTGGGTCGGTCTGGGTGTGCACAGAAACCGACTCGTAGGGTCGGCGCACGCGCCGAACTATTGCGCGGGGCTTGCCCCGCGCGATGACGAATCGGCAGCGCGATGCATCATCCGGCGGCGCACGCGCCGCCGAATCGTCGCGGGCAAGCCCACGCCCTACGACTTCACAGATACGCGACGGCTTGGAATGGGGCGTGGGTCGGTCTTGGCGCGGCGAGTTCCGCAGACGCGAGGCCATGGCGCGCGCAGAATCCGACTGGCGCGAAGCGCCGGTCGGATTCTGCGCAGCCATTGGGCCGCCGAGCGTCGGAAGGCCATGACAGGATTCCTCCGCAGAGCGAGCGCGAGGAATCGGCGCTCAGCGCAAGGCGCGCGCCGCAGGCGTAGCGAGACGCTCCGCCGTGGCCGCGCAACGCCGCGCTGGGCGCCGAGGCCCGCGCGCAGCTCGGAGGAATCCTGGAATGGCCTCTTGGACTGTTCGCTGCCGCGCCAAGACTGACCACGCCCCATTCTTCCCAAGTCACAAATCGACAGCTTCGCGCGCACGCGCGCTCACACCGGTCGGCGCACGCGCCGACCCCACTATTCCACCAAGGGAAAGTCGCTGGCACGCGCCGATCCCACTTCTTCACCGAGGAGAAGTCGCTCGCGCGCGCCGACCCCACTCCTCGGTAAAGCAAGCTACATCTAGCGCATCACCGACTTGTCTTGCGCCGCTTTCGAAAGCTGCTCGGCGAGCTTTGCTACTTTTGCTCCCGAGAACTTCTTCGTCACTTCGGCCAGCTTGTCGACGCCCGCCTGGCGACCTTTCTTATCGCGCATCAGATCCTCGGCGGCCATCACGAGCTTGTCCGCCGCAAGGTCGTCTTTGTGATCTTGGTCGATCGACCCGATCTCATCGGTAACCTTCTGCGTCCAATCCTTTTCGCCGGCGACCTGCTTCTGCAAGTTCACCAATGCGGCTCGCGCCTTCGCGGCGCGTCCCGCCTTGAGCAGACGCTCGGCCATCGCCATGCGGCGCTCGACCGTTTTCTCGAGATGCGCCACGAGCGCCTCTGCGTCGGTCTTCGCCTTCGAGCCGTCGGCCGCCTTCGCCGCCGCGGCGCGCGCCGTCGTCACCGCCTTGCCGAGCGCACGAGTATTGAGATCTTTCGTGACGCTCTTCAGCGACTTATCCAACTCACCATTCACCTGGTGAAGGCGGGAGAATTGATCCTCAAGAATCTTCTCGAGGCTCCCTCCCTTGTCGCTGATCCAGGCAACCTTGCCGTCGACGCCGACGAGCGCCGTCTTCGGCAATCCGGCACCTTCCACCGAAAACGGCGAATCGGCGCCGAGCACTCCTTGCGCCCCGTGGCCGGGGAACGCCTGGAGCGTGAAAGCCAGCGTCTCCTCGCGCTTGTGCGCCTGAGACTCGACGAGCAGGACGTGGAGGCCCTGGGCGCCGAACTGGTCGTGAAGCTTTTTGGCGTGAGGCACGCTCCCGCCGACGCAACCGGGTCAGTTGATTCCCCACCAGTCCACCAGGACCGGCTCGCCGAGGTAATCCTCGAGGGTCGAAACCCCGTCCCAGTTGTACATGACGTCCTGGAACGGCTTCGCGGGGACGCGGTCGCCCACGTTGAGGTTGGCGTTGGTCTGCGCGGCCGCGGCGAGCGCGACGACGCCGACAATCAGCGAAAGTTTCATCTCACGACCATCCGTAGGGGTTCGGTGCGGATCGCGGCGGACAATGCCGCCGGACGAAGTCTACGAGGGACGGGCGTCCCGCGAAACGAGCGGCTGCGCTCCTATCGGCGTTCCCGAACTGCGGCACGGAAGAACCCCTCCGGGGCCGTGGGCGGAAGCGTTGCCCGATGGCCCGCCCGGTCGGTCGCCTCGATCCAGTACTGGAGCTCGGAGCCCTCGGGAGCGCCAGAAAGGACGGCCGCCCAGCCACCGCTCGAATCGCGCTTCATCGAAAGGACCTGGAAGGGCTGTTCGCCTCCGAGACGCCAATGGACCGAAACGGCATTCCGGTCGAGCCCTGCCTTGCTGTAGTCCCAGGCCTCAATCCGGAGCGGGAGCTCGGTTCGCGGCGGCACCGTCCGATCGAGCCGCCGATGCCGGAGGTGAAGCATCTTCGGGTCCCAAAGCGCTTTGGTCCTGCAGTGGAGCGCGTCGGTGTACGTCCACGCGAAAGCGCCGTCGAATCGGTAGCCTTTCACCACATATCCCGGCATGGCGCGGCGCCAGGTTTCGAGGGCGGCCTCATCGCCCGGGATTCCGAAGATCGGCACGTAAATGTGGCGATTGAGAATCAGCGAATTGGTGTAAGCCGCAACCGCAGCGCCCTCGTAGCGGGGCGTGTCGATGCGGAGTACCTCATAGGGCCGGCCCCACGGACCGACGGCATTGGAGATCTCCGCCGCGAGCTTCTCGATCTGTGCATAGTCGGGGTGATCCGCGGGAACGCGTTTCACGAGGAACCGCTCTTCGTCGAGGAGCCGCGCGACGCAGTCCATGTGCTGAGCCGCCGGGAACCGCTCGAAGTCGGGCAGAAACGTGAGGTTCCGGATTCCGAGGAACCGCTGCGCCTCGGCGCGCAGCGGTTCCTCGGAGACGCCGAACTGTGCATTCTCCCGCGCGAGCACCTCCGTTGCGAAAGCGGCACCCATGCCGTCAACTTCAACATTTCCCCCCGTGAAGCAAAAAGTAAGCTCCTCCCGCGGCGCACCCACGGCGGCGGCGACGGCACCCGGCGTCTCGTCATCGCTCGACCAATCGAGGCCGGGCTGGAGCGCCTTCCACCAAGTGAGATTCTTGGTCTCATAGCCGGAAAGTGCGTAGTCGAGATAGCGAGGATCGCGGTGTGTCAGCGCGCCGGCCTCGTCAAACGCGGCGTAGGCGCCCCAGTCCCGCACTCCGTACAGACCTTCTTTGGTGGGTCTTCGAACATAACGAATGCGAGCGGCATCGAGGCTCCACTCCGCAAAAGTCTTGCGCGCCGCCGCCTCGCGCTCGGCGTCGGCGACGACGACAAAGAGCGTCGTGTTCCGAGTGAAATCAGTAATCAGCTCGCGAGGAAGCGCGAGCGGCCAAGTCACCAGCACGCCGACGGCGGGCTCCCACTCCGCGGCAACACGGCGTTCGAATGGAAGTGCGGTACGACGCGCCGCGACCGCACACCCGGGAAGCGCCATCGAAAGAAGTGAGATCGCCCCCGCGGCAACGAGCACGCGCTTCATGGTTGAGATCAGCTAAGCCCCGAGCCGCGCCTTCACTTCTGCGGTCACCGCGTCGAGCTTCACCTTCGCCATGGCGCCGGTCCTGCGGACCTTGAGCTCCACGACGCCGTCCTTGGCGTCGCGGCCAGCCACCACGCGCACCGGCAGACCGACGAGGTCGGCATCTTTGAACTTCACTCCGGGCGACACCTTCACGCGATCGTCGTGCAGCACGTCGAAGCCGGCGGCCTCGAGCTCGCGCTCGCACCGCTCGGCTGCCTCACGCTGCGAGGCGTCTTCCGGATTCACACAGATCACGTGCACCTGCCACGGCGCAATCGGCGCGGGCCACACGATGCCGTCCTTGTCGTGATTCTGCTCGACGGCCGCCGCCGCGACGCGCGACACGCCAATTCCATAGCATCCCATCACAAAAGGCTTTTGCACCTGCTGGTCGTCGGCGAAGAGTGCACTCATCGCCTTCGAATACTTGGTGCCGAGCTGGAAGATGTGGCCAACTTCGATGCCGCGCGTCTCGCCGAGCTTGCCGCTCGCGCACTTGGGGCAGCCCTCGCCGCCCTTCGATTTGCGAAGGTCGCGCACCTCCGGCATAGCCACGTCGCGGCCGAAGTTCACATCCAGCAGGTGATAGTCGGTCTTGTTGGCGCCGCAGAGAAAATTGGTCATTCCCTGGATCGACAGATCGCCGAGCACCTTCACGCCGGGCTTGATGCCGACGGGGCCAGCAAATCCCGGCTCCGCGCCGGTGGCGGCGCGCACGCGCACGTCGTCGGCCAGATCGACCGCCAGCGCGCCGAGCGCATTCGCCACCTTCACTTCATTGACATCGAGGTCGCCGCGCATGAGCACGGCCACCGTCTCCTCGCGCTCCGCATACACGGCGCGGAAAAGTACGGTCTTAATCATGCGCGACACGGCGAGCGAGAAGCGCTTCGAAAGCTGCTCGCAGCTCTTGTCGCCGGGCGTCGCCTCGAGATGCATCGGCTTCGGCTCGCCGCCGGTCTCGCCAGCCGGCAGCTTCGATTCCGCCTTCTCGACGTTCGCCGCATAATTGCATCCGTCGCACACGAGAATCGTGTCTTCGCCGGTGTCGGCGTTCACCATGAACTCCTCCGTCGTCGAGCCGCCGATGGCGCCCGCGTCGGCTTGCACAATGGTGAACTTCAGCCCGCAGCGCTCAAAAATCCGCTGATACGCGACGCGCATCTTGGCGTACGACTCGCGCAGACCGGCCTCGTCGGCATCGAAGGAGTAGGCGTCCTTCATGATGAACTCGCGGCCGCGCATGAGCCCGAACCGCGGACGGATCTCGTCGCGGAATTTTGTATGAATCTGGTACAGATTCACCGGGAGCTGCCGGTAGCTCGCGATCGACCGCTTGACGAGCGTCGTCACCGCTTCCTCGGCCGTCGGCACGAGGCACATCTCGGCTCCCTTGTGATCCGTCAGCGAGAACAGCTGGCCGCCCTTTTGGTAACGTTCCCAGCGGCCGCTCTCCTCCCAAATCTCCTTGGGCTGGAGAATCGGCAGCAGCACTTCCTGCGCGCCGGCGCGGTTCATCTCCTCGCGCACGATTTGTGAAACTCGCTGCAGCACGCGCGTCATCGCCGGCGCATACGAATAGACGCCGGCGGCGAGCTTCTGAATGAAGCCGGCGCGCGCGAGGAGCCGGTGGCTCACCACCTCGGCGTCGGAAGGATCGTCTCGGAGCGTGTGCAGGAATGCCTGAGATTGGCGCATGGGGTTCGGCAGCTAGGAAAGGGCGGAGACGTTATCCGATCCGCCGGGTCGGCGGGCGCGCGGCGCGCGCGCCCACGGGACCCCCGCCGCCCCAGAAAGGCCGAAGGCGCCGCGGCCGGCGCCTCCGACGAGCAAGCTGCGAAACCGTCCCGCTCCAACTCAGGGCTGGATTACGAACGACAGGCCGTCGGACGTGCTGAGCTGGTAGGGCGGCAGCGTGCAGTAGGCGCCCGGCCACGCCCAGAGCGACTGCGCGAAGTACTGCTTCCCGGCGAGCGCCGCGCTATTTGGAAGCGGGATCGCCACCTGCGCGAGGCCGTTCGCGTTGCTCAGCATGTCGACGGCGTAGAGCTCCGTGGCACCGGCAAACCCGACGTGGAGGAGCGCGCCGACAAAGAACGGGTCGGAGCCGGCGAGATCCTGGAGATTGCTCACGATTCCGACGCCGACGGCGAGCGGCGGCGCGCCGTAGGTCGAGAGGCCGAAGGTGGCCTGGCCGACCTTCGGCGTGGCGAGCGCATCCATCCGCTCGTAGCCCGAGCAGCCGGGCGTGCCGGTCCCATAGTTGGCGAGGCCGACCGGGCGCAGATTGCGCGTGAAGATGCGCGTCGACCCGTAGCCGCTATCGACGTAGGCGGAGACACCAAAGATCGCGCGGCCGTTGCCGAGGCTTTCTGCGTCGACGGAGGATTCGTAGTCTTCGCCTTGGAAGAGTGCGAATCCGTTCGCGTCGAGAAGTGTAGCATTCTCGCTCAGGCGCACTGCATACACGTCCGGCTCGAAGTCGTAGAACCAAACGTTGTTTTGGAATGTCTGGTAAGCCACGACGAACTCCTCGCCCGTCCAGACGACGGTCGGACGCGATTGGCCCATGCCGTCGTTGCCGGTAATGTTGAACAGATTCTTGGCGATGGAGCCGTCGGGGAGAATCCGAGCCGCGTAGATCTCGGCGTTCGTCCAGTTGCTGCCGGTCTGCCCGACGAGCAAGGCCCCCGTCGGGGACGAGGCCACGTCCACGATGCCCCAATTTTGAATGTTCAACAATCCAGCGTTGCCGGGGGCGCTGAGCGTGCCGGCGGAATCGACGAACTTGTAGAGCAGGCCGGCTTGGTTGCTGTCGTGGGTCCAGTGCGACTCGGTGACGGCGAGCCAGCGGCCGCCGAGGGTCGTGAGCCGGCAGCGCGTCGCGTAGCTCTCGCCGAGGAGAAGCGGAGTCGGGTCGAGGATTGTCCCACCTTCACTCACGCGCGTTCCGAACGAATAGATGTACTGCGGGTAGCTGGGCGCGCGCAGGCCGCTCACGAGGAAATCGGTTCCAAGAGCGCACACATCGGCCGAGCCGCCGAGCATCACAAAAATGGGCGCGCTATCAATCCAGTTGCCGTCGGGCAGCAGCCGCCTCGCGTAGATCTTGCCGTCGGTCGCATCGGCCCAGACCACAAGATACAGATTCCCGTTGAACGAAGCGCTTCCGCTGAAGAGGTTTGCGTGGGAGGCGGCGGCGGCCGTCAGCGGCTCGCCGTCGAGCGGTGTTCCGAAGGGGTCGACCCGCTGGACGAGGACGCGCGAGCCCGAGCCGGTCTCGGCGCGATAGATAACAAGATACTGTCCGGGGCCTGTCGCGATCCGCGGGCGCTGCATCGACTCCGCGCCCGTCGAGTAGATCCGCTCGGCGCTGGCGATGCCGCCGCTGCTGAGCGTGCAGCCGAAGACATCCTGGGCCGTGCCGTAGCGGTAATCGGACCAGGCAAACACCGCGCCGCCCGATGGAAGCCCGCCGAGAGCCGGGCCGTAGAGCGTCGACGGAGCGTTGTCGGGGAGCTGCACGCCGCCTGGGTCGCGCACGGTGCCCGCCGTCGTCACGCGAGCGGCTTTCGCGATCTGCTCCCCATAAGTGAGCCACGAGACAATCCACTGCGCCCCGTCCCACACGACTCTCGGATTGGTATCGAACTGGTTCGCAGCCACGCTCGAGATCGGAATCGGCGTTGCGTCCAGAGGCTGCAGATTGGAATTATAACGTGTCGCAACAATCTGCTGCGTGAAGATGGGAGTCTGCTTGGTGAAGAGGAAGAACGTCTGGGTGCCGTTGCTCGCGAACGACCCCGTCGACGACGAGATCGAGATCGGCGACGGATCGATCGGCTGGAGGTTCGAATTGAATCGGCGCCCTTTTGTGCCGTTGTCATGCCATGTGACGAGATAGCCATTCCCCGTCGAGGTGACGGCTGTGCCGAAGTAAATAAAGTACGTCCCCGGCTGGAGAATCACTCCGCTCGGGTCGAGGATGGCTCCGGCCGGCGAAATGCGCACGCCGCGAATGTCACTATTGCCCGCGGAGAATCCCGCGAACACGACAAGCCAATTATTGCCATCGGTCGCGACGCCGGTGTAACTCCCGGTGTCGTCCATGCCGAGCGCGATGGGCGCCGGGTCGAGCACCTGAGCCGTCGGCGAGACGCGAAGCGCGGCGATCTGCGTCGCGAAATAGCCAGAGCCGGGGTCGACCTGGTTATTGTAAAGAACAAGCCAGTTCTGGCCGTTCCACTCGACGCGAGGCGCTGTCTGGTCGCCCGGGTCTTTGGTGATTGGGAACGGAACCGCGTCGAGTGGCGCACCTGTCGCGTCGAGCCTCACTCCAAACAAATCGCGGTCACCGCCGCGATTGTCCTCGAAGACCATGAGCGACATTCCGGCGCCGCGGCAGATGGCGGGCGTCTGCTGCGTACCCGCCGAGGGGCCGAAAATCGGCGTTCCGGTCAGCATCTCGGACGGAGAGAGGTTCGGCGACTGGGCAAAGATCGGGGCCGCCGTAACCAGCGCGAGCGCCGCCGAAGACGTCGTAGCGAGAGATTTCATAGGAAGGGTCCAGTGGGGACGCCCTCTGCTTCGCAAGCGGCGTTCCGCCCGCGGGCGGCGCCGCGCGGTGGGGTGTTTCCGTCGAGAGAGCCTCCACGGGAGCCAGCGCTGCTCCCCCGCGGCGCCGTCGGCGCCATTCGATTCCAGGACCGATTCCGCAATTCGGATTTCGCACCTATGCCAGCGTGCGCTTCGCTCGGCGCGGGCAGTACTGTGACCCTCCCCATGCGCCTGCTCCTCCTCTTCGCCTCCGGACTTCTCTCCCTCGGCGGATTCGCGTGGCTCCGACTGCCCCGCGCGGCGATCCGCGGCGAGTCGGTCGTCGTTGAGCCCGGCTATCGCCATCTCGGCGACAATGCGAAGGGTTTCGATGCAGCGCCCGGGAAAGGTGAAGGTCGATCTGTGGAATGGAGCTTCCGGATCGGTTCTTACTCGGGAGTAGCCACACTTCAGCTCGAGCAGCAGGATGTGCAGGATCCTTGGAGCATCACGATCAACGGCACGCGCGTGGCGACGCTGCACATCGCCCCAAAGCTTGAGAAGCGCGTGTACACAGTTCCCGCAGGCGCCCTTCGCGAGGGCGAGAACAGGCTCCGGATCGAAGCGGACAAGTGGAAGAAGGGCACCAATAATGACGACATCGTCGTGGGGAAGGTCACGCTGACGACGGCGCCCGTCCGCGAGGCGCTGGGGCTTGAGAAGGTAACACTTCGGGTGGTGGACGCCGACACAGGGAAAGCGATCCCGGCGCGTGTAACGGTAACCGATCCCGCATTGAATCCGGTGGATCTGTGGTTTGCCGAGTCGGAGCGCACGGCCGTGCGCCCCGGCGTCCTTTATCTCGGTGAGCGCGGCGCCAGCGTCGAGGTGCCCCGCGGCGTCCTACGATTCCACGCCACCCGCGGCGCCGAGTGGAGCATGGATGTCCAGGAGCTCACCGTCTCCGGAGCCGGTACGCCGGAGGTCAAGCTCTCCATTCGGCGCGAGGTGGACACTCGAGGATTTGTGGCGGCGGATACCCATATCCACACATACACCATTAGCGGCCACGGCGACTCGACGCTCGAGGAGCGGATGCTCACTCTTGCGGGCGAGGGCGTCGAGCTCGCAATTGCCACGGATCATAATCACCAAACGGATTACCGGCCCTTCCAAGAGAAGACCGAGCTCACTTCTTACTTTACTGCCGTGACCGGCAACGAGGTGACGACGAGCCATTCGCACATGAACGCGTTTCCGCTGCCGCCGAAGGGAGCGAAGCCGGATTCCGCGGAGAAAGACTGGGTCAAGCTCGTGGAGGACATCCGCGCCAAGGGCGCGAAAGTTGTGATTCTCAACCATCCTCGCTGGAGCGATGAGGCGCCGTTCAAGTGGCAGCAGCTCGACTCGACGACGGGCGCACGCACGGCCGGCCCCGCGCGCTATCCCGTGGACGGAATCGAGCTCGCGAATGCGACGAGCCTTCTGAAGGATCCGATGACACTGTTCACCGATTGGTTTGCGCTGCTGAACCACGGAGAGCGGTTCTTTGCGGTCGGCTCGTCCGACTCCCACACCGTCGGCGAGAACGTAGGCCAGGGGCGCACCTATGTGCCGAGCACGACCGACGATCCGGCGCGCATCGACGTCGACGGCGCGTGCGGCGAGTTTGTCCGCGGCACGACGACCATCGGGCTCGGCATTTTCTGTGATGTGAAAATTCAAGGAACTGCGAGACCCGGCTCCATGGTGCGGCTCGAGGGCGGGCGCATCGGCGCGTCGCTTCGCGTGGGGGCCCCCGGCTGGATTCGGCCGCGAACGGCGCGGGTTTTTGTGAATGGACTCCTTGCGCTGGAGGCGCCGGTGCCCGCCGAGGACGGCAAGCCGACCGACGCGACGATGGAGCTCGACGTGCCCGTGCCCTCCCACGACGCGTACCTCGTCTGCGTCGTGATCGGAGACGGCGTGAGCGGTCCATGGTGGAAGACGGAGTACCCGTACACGCTAGCTGCCACAAATCCTGTCTGGCTCGACGCCGATGGCGACGGCAAGTTCCGATGTGCGCTCGAGCTCGCCGACTCGATCCTCGCGCGCGGCGGCTCCGATCCGAAGGCGATCGCAGCGCTTCTCGCGATCCACGACGACGCCGTCGGCATCCAGCTACTTTGGCGTCTTCGTACACAATTCGGCGGCCTCTTCCGCCGCGAGGCGGGCGCCGTGCTGAGCGCGCTCCCGCAGCCGCGCAAGCGCCTCTCCGATTTTGTGAAATAGGTGCGATCAGCGCGCGCGCCGAAAGCTACTTCACCGCGATCGGCATTGCGAAGACGACCGGCGGGTCTTGGTCGCGGCGCTCTTCCCAGGCGAGCCACCATTCGGTTCCGAGCTCGACGATCGTCGGGCGCGAGCGGCGGACGCCCCCGTCGTAGAGCGGCAGGAGTGCCCTCGGCTCGCCGAGCGGGTCGCCGAGGTCATTCATCGGCACCACAAAAAACGAAGGATCTTCCTCGTCGCCTTCGAGGGCGCCCTCGAAAACCAAGATTCCGTTTCCGCCGCGGCCGCTCAAATGGGGAGCGCGCATCCAGGCGAAGCGCCTCCCCGGCGTGCGGGTGGCACTGACGACGAGGGCGCCGTCACTGCCGCGCGCGGCCCGAGCGACGCGCACCTCGGTGTGATTCCCGCGCGCTGGAATCGCCACATAAGCAACGACGACGGCGTTCTCGGACGCAAGCCCGATGGGTGCAATCGTGGGATGGGCGGCACCGGGGATTCCGGCATCGGTAACAATTCGAGCAGCCTCACGGCGCCCGTCGGCGCGGAGCTCGGCGACGCGCACAACTTCGCCGCGCGAATCTGCGGCGCACCAAGCCACCCACGTCGAAGTGCCGTTGGCTGTAAGGTCGAATCCGGTCACGCGCTCACCCGCGGGCGAAACCGGCTTCGGCGCCTGATCGGGAGATGTGGAGATCATCAATCGGCCGTCGGCGGCGCGAGATTGGAAATCCACATAAAGCGAGGGCATCTCGAGGTCGAGCGAGAGGAGCCCGCCCGCGTCGGACCAGGCGCCGCGAGCCGACGTGGCCGCCGGAAGCACTTCGCGCGTTGCGCGGTCAAGGCGCTTGGGGGCGCCGTCGGTGGCGGGGAAAAGCACGCCATCCGCCACCGGGATTCCCGCGGTGAGAAGCCCCGGCCCAATCCGCACCGGACTGCCAGCTGCCGCCACGGTAGGTGGCGGAATCACGGTGGCGCGGCACGCGGCAGCGACGCCGAGGGCCATGGGTAAGAGGAAGCGAAGCGCGAGCGGCGCGAGGCGGTGCGGTGCGATCACGTCGGGGGCAGCCAGAGAAGCCGAGAAGCCTACTCCGAGTTGACGGCGTGTGCGGTGGCGTGCTCCACGGTGGGCGAGCGCGCGGCGTGCGAGGGACCCCGTGGGCTTATGAGGCTCGGGCACCGTAGGCTGGCTGCTATGGGAACTGCCATCGGATGCCTTCTCCTGGCGCTGGCGCCGCAGAGCGGCGACGCCGGCCACGGGCTCCTCCTGCGCATCGTCGACGTCGATGGGCGCGCGATCGCAGGAGCCACCGCGATGGAGCACTTCAATCCGGACCGCCGCGGGAACGCGGGCACCGACGGCTTGGTGCGGCTCGAAGGGGTTTGGCGAGGGGCGGCGTCGCTGCTCGTGGAAGCGCCGGGCTTTGCGACGAAGCTCTTCCCCCATTTCGATGGCGCGCGCCTCGATGGGGCGCCGCTCGAGGTGACGCTGCGCAAAGCCGATCCGCTTGAGGTGCAATTCGTTACAGAAAACGGCTTGCCGGCGAAAGGCGTATGTGTGAGTATTCTCGCCGCGCGGGGGCTCGGCATGATGCACCGCGAGCCATGGCGAACCGATGCCGAGGGGCGAATCCGCTGGAGCGGGTTCGACGGCGACGCGCGGCGGGCGAAGCTCGAGCACGCGGGCGCGGGCGTCGGCGGCTCCATTGAACTCGGAAATCTCGGTGGCGACCGAAAAGTGACCGTGCGCAACGGTGTCGTCATTCGGCCCGAGCTCGTCGGCGAACCTCAATCGCAGGAAACCGTGTTGACGATCGAACAGATCGACGTCGAGGTGCTCACAAAATCGCAGGACGGGTGGAAGATCGGGCACGCAGGGCCTGGGCCGGAGTGGCTCTCGAAGAGTGCGCGCGAGGTGCTCGCTCCGATCGGCGATGTGTATCGAATTCGTGCGCGGCTCTCCGATGGAAGATTGGTGTCGAGCGGCGACGTCTCGCGAGATGTGATCCCGGCCGACGGAACTGTGGGCGTGAAGATCGATCCGCCGCAGCCCATCTCCGGGCAGGTGATCGACCGAGACGGGAAGGGAGTTGCGAGCTTGCCGATTGCGATCGAAGTGGCAGGCGCTGCCGCGGTCGAAGTGCGTACCGATGCGGAAGGGCGCTTCGAGGCCAAGCTGCCGGCGCCCGGAGAGTGGACTGTAAGGACGATCGGCGGCGGCCTTGCGCTCGAGCCTCCCGTCGACGACGCTCCGGGGCGGCGCCGCCCGTCGACGCGTCCGGCGCTCCCGCCGAACACCTGGCGCGCCCATTCGGCACGCGCCGTCGAAGGCAAGATCACATTTTCTGGCCGGGCTCCGGAAAGGCCCCTGGCTCTGCAACTTCTCCGACTGATGCCAGCCGACTCCGCGCGCCGGACGCTGTCTGTCGCGCGTGGGATCTGTGATCGCGCCGGCTCATTCCGATTCGAAGGGCTGGCGCCTGGATCGTATGTCCTCTCCCCGCAGCGTCCGCACGAGGCGGGCGATGCGGCGTCGGCGCAGACCGAGCGGATCGAGCTCCTCACACAAAGGAATCGGTTCGAGGTGCGCGACGACGCAGGCCCGCTCGTCACAGTTGCGCTGGACCTGCCTCCGCGGGAGCCGCGGTTTGTGCGCGGGACGGTGTACGCGGAGGGAAAGCCTGTCGCTGGCGCGGCACTGCGGCTTCTCCCGATGGAGCGCGAGCCGATCGACCCTCTCCGGAACGATCGTACTCACTTGCCCGATCCGGCCGCGGTTTCTGCCGGCACCGACGCCGAAGGCCGATTCGAGCTCCCGATCCTGCGTGGCGGCGCGTTCCACCTCGAAGCAACCTATCGGGGAGCTGTGGAGACGCGCCGCATCGAGCTGTCCGAGGCGCAGAGCCGAACAGTGCACTTCGATGTGTCCGATGGATTTGTGAAGGGCACTCTTTCAGGAGAGGACGGAGCACCGCTTCCGGGAATTCGCGTGGCGCTGCAACGAGCGCGTGACGCCGAGCGGGCGGCGCTCTTCGCGAGCGTCCCAGAGGAGGTGTCGACGGATGCCCAGGGTCGGTTCTCGTTCTGTGTACCGGGCGCCGGCCGGTTTCGGCTGCTTGCGTACGATCCGATGTGGCGCGTCGCGAGCGCCGTCGGCGAGACACTGGAGCTTGCGCCGCACGCGCGCGTGGAGCTGCCGCGGTGGACGCTGGAGCGCGAAGCGCCGCTGCACGTGAGCGCCGGAGACGTGGACGGCGGTCCGGGCACGGGACGTATTTGGGTACTTTCCGCTGCGAAGGACCGGCTGCCGGCTCACCTCGTGCAGGCGTGGCTCTTTCCCTCCAAGCTCGGAATTGTGATTCACGGCCTGCCGGCGGGCGATTGGCGCGTCCGCCTGCTTCCGTTCGAAGATATGAAGATCACTCTTGCGACCGGCGCCGCGGCAAAGCTCCGATTCGAGAAACGGAGGCCCAAGGATGAGGTTGTGCCTGCAAGCGATTCGGCATACCACGCGCCCGATGCCGAGGAGGCGAAGCGCTGGGACTGGGGAGGCGAGATCCCCGATCTGTACGCTCAGGAAGATCTCGATCCGGAGCTGAAGCGATGATCCGATTCGCTTTCGTGATTTCGGCGGCGCTGGCCGCGGCCGATGGCCAAGAGCCTGCGTCGAGACCAGCCGCGCGCGCTCCGATGGCAATTCTCGGATCAGCCTGGGGAAGCGGCAGCGGGCCGATCGGCGGAATCGCCGTCGCCCGGGGCGGATCTTTGGCATTTCTGGGGCGCGCCAACGGAACGATTCAACGCATCGCGCTCGATGGCCGTCGAGACGTGGAGGCGCCCATGGCGGGTCACGTCGGCGCGGTTTTGGCGCTGGCATCGTCGCCAGATGGCGGGCGGCTGGCTTCGGCCGGCTCGGACAAGCGCGTGCGCATCTGGGACGTGGCGACCGGTGCCCCGCGAGCTATCTGTGAAGGTCATGAATACCCGGTCAGCTGCGTCGCATGGGCCCCCGGAGCGGGCCGGCTCGCCTCGGGGAGCGGTGACCGGACAATCCGTCTCTGGGATCCGAGCACGGGGGTGGAGATCGCAAAGCTGGAAGGTCACTCACAAATCGTCTCCTCGTTGGCCTTCTCGCCCGACGGGGAGCGGCTCGCCTCGGCGAGCGGGGATCGGTCGGTGCGAGTTTGGAGCCCTCGAACGACGCGGCAGCTCGGCCGGCTCGATGGGCACGAGCACATGGTCTACGCGGTGCGCTGGACGCCCGATGGAAAGCGGCTCCTTTCCGCGGGCGGAGACAAAAAAGTGATTCTGTGGGATGCCGTGAACTTGTCACACATGCGCACGCTCGAAGGCCACAAAGGGCTCGTACTCGGCCTCGAAGTGTCGAGCGACGGAAAGCGCGCAGCCAGCTGCGATAGTGAAGGAACTGTGATTCTGTGGGATCTCTCCGCGGGCGCCGAGGTACGGAGATTCAGCCGCCCCGGACATTCGTTCTCGTCGGTGGCATTCGCATCCGACGGGGCTGCCATTCTCGCCGCGGGCGCGGATCCGAGCCCGGCGATCTTCTGTATAGAGAGCGGCAGCGACGCGCGGGCGGACGCCGGGCACACCGCCGCCGTCACGGGGCTCGCCGTGTCGCGCGACGGAAAATCTGTTGCAACATGCGCGGAGGATCGCAGGGTGCTTTTGTGGGGTGAGAAGAGCTGGACGGAGGAGCGAGACGCCGCTGGCACCCGAGTGCATCCCTGCGGCGGCACTCCAGCGCCGGCGCCCCCGCCTCTCGCTCTCGCGACGAGCACGCTCCAAGCGCGAGAAGCCACGGCTGTTGCTTTCTGTAACGACGGCCGCACGTTGGCGGCGGCCTGTGCAGATGGCGCGCTTCGAATCTGGGATCTCTTCGAGCCCGCCGCTCCCCTGCGGGAGCTCGCGCGCAGGAGCATGCCGCTGCGCGCAGTGGCCATCGCACCGCAGGGAGATGGCGTGGCCAGCGGCGGGTTCGATAAGAAGATTGCACTTTTCCGTCTCGAATCCGGGGAGCTACTGCGCGAGCTCGAGGGACACTCCGAAGGCATCGCGGCGCTCGCGTACTCTCCCGATGGGACGCTGCTCGCCTCCGGCTCCTTCGATCGCACCGCACGTCTCTGGGACGTCCGCTCGGGCGCGGAGAGCTACAAATCGGAAAACAAAGGGGGCCAAGTGCTCGCGGTCGCGTGGGCACCGGACGGCACCGCGTGGGCGGCGGCGGGCGGCGACCGAGCCGTCATCGCTCGGGATCGCACCGGCAAGGAACTCGCACGCTACGAGGGACACACCGACGTCCTCTCAGCTGTAGCTTATGCGCCAAGCGGTCGCGCCCTCGCGGCCGCCGGCAACGATGGCTTCGTCTATCTGTGGGAGACGTCGACGTCTCGGCTCGACGCAGTGTTCGGCGTCGGCGGAAAAGTGAATGAGCTCGCCTTCTCCCCCGACGGCCGCTACCTATTCGCGGCCACCGAACTCTCGCTTGTTGCCGTCTATGATGTGAGTACTTTCTCTAAGAACCGATAGCGGAATCGCGCCAGGGTGAAGGCGACCGAATCGAGGTGGTCTCGGCTTCATCGGCACATGGTGACTCACTGCCGATCTCCATTGGCGTCGGCGGGAGCTGAACCTAGGTCCCTAGCTATCTTGGCCATTTCGCCTCCGTTCGGTGTGGAAGGCCAGCAGACACATCTTCAGGCGGCTCCCCAGTCGGGCCGGGCGGCGCGCTAGTCTTCGAGGAGAAAATGCCTGTCGGGTTAAACTCCGAAGGCCATTGGCGGCCTGCAGACGCCCTGCTAACCTTGAAGGCGATCCAGTAGTCACGCGCCTGGAGGCTCCCGAACTAGGCGCGCTTCGGGCCCGAAACGGCCCCACGGGGATTTCGATGTCTGCCACGGTCAATCACGGCGTTCGGATTGCCGCGCTGCTCGCGCTCTCGGTTGGTGTCTTCGTTCTATGCAACACCACCGCTTTTTTTTTCGCAATCGAAGCCGAAGTCCGCATCTGGTGCTTCACTTCTTCCGGATTCCGAAAGGCCTGAGTCGTCGGCCGGCAAGGCACAGCCCTCGGTAGCGGCATTGTCGTCGCTGCCCGTCGCTTTTGTCGAGAATCGGGGCCAGGCGCATCCAGATGTAAAGATGTACGCAAGACGCGGGAGTTCAACATTGTTTCTCACAAAAGACTCCCTGATCGTTCGGGTTGCTTCCGATAACAGTGCCTCAACTCGACAAGGCCGCTGCGCTGAACCCTCGCCACGCCAAAATGTGGAGATCTCCGCGATCACATACCGCTTTCTTGGGGCTCGCCAGGACGTCGAGGTGAAGGGACTGGGAGAGCCTACGTCGGTTGAGCATTACCTTCTCGGAGCCGATCCCAAGCTCTGGCAACCATGGGTGAGAGCTTACTCATCTGCGCTATACGAGGGATTGCTACCCGGAGTCGACATGCGCTTGTACGAGCATGAAGGCAAGATCGAGTATGATCTGATGCTCAGCGAAGACGCCGATTTGGCGTCGGTTCGGATCCGCTGCGAGCCCGCCACTGAACTCGCGATCGATGCCCTTGGCGAACTCATCGTGAAGACTCCGGCTCGTGACTTCCGCCACGGAGCGCCATCTGCGTTCCTAATCGACTCAACAGGTCGCCCCCGGTGTCAGGGTAGTTGCCGCATGATCGTGGGGAAGAAATGTGCTCATGCGCAGGCCTTCGATGGCCGTCTGTCGCGCGGGTTGAGGCTCACAGAAATGACCCGACTCCAGGGTCGAGGATTTCGCGACCAGCGAGACGGGTGGCGGTTGCGAGCGAGCGCGTAGACCTGGCGGCGCGCCTCGAGAAT
>JAEUHX010000088.1 GCA_016792805.1 Planctomycetota bacterium | reverse complement strand
TGCGACTTGGGAAGAATGGGGCGTGGTCAGTCTTGGCGCGGCAGCGAACAGTCCTCGACGCTCGGCGGCTCATCGGCAGCGCAGAATCCGACCGGCGCTTCGCGCCAGTCGGATTCTGCGCGCGCCATGGCCTCGCGTCTGCGGAACTCGCCGCGCCAAGACCGACCCACGCCCCATTCCAAGCCATCAAGCATCTATAACGATTTGAGAGTCGGCGAAAGTGTAATTCTAGCCGTAGGGCGCGGGCATCGCCCGCGACGATTTCGCGCGCGCTTGCGCGCGCGGACAAGGAAGCCCCCAACGATCACTCATCGCGGGGCGTGACGCACGCAAGCGTCCGCCGCGCGCCGATCTTACAACTCCATCCGTCGGCAGCGGCGGCGGATAGACCACAATTCGAAGAGCATCGCCGGCGCGGCTGTGAGAAGCGAGAGCCGCGATCCTCGGTCATCGAGCCAGCGGACACCCACCTCAGCGATTCTCCAGCCGCGGTTGCGCGCCAGCGCCAGGAGCTCGAGATCAAAAGCCCAACGATCGACGCGCGAGCTGCGCGCGAGGTCGTGGGCCGCGTCCCGACGGAAGGCTTTCAAGCCGCACTGAGGGTCGCGCACGCCCGTCGGCACAAGCCGCGCAGCAAGCCATCGGAAGACAGCGCCGGCGAGACGACGCACAGCAGGCTGCGGACACTCAACACGCGCTTGCGCGGCGCACCGCGAGCCGACCGCCACCACGGCGCCATCGGCGAGCGCCTGGAGAAGGCGATCGGCCTCCTCAATGGGCGCCGACAGATCGGCATCGGTGAAGATCACAATACTCCCACGCGCACGCGCCATTCCACTCCGCACCGCGGCGCCCTTCCCTCGATTCGAGGCATGCCGGAGAATGGTGAGCTCAGGAAACCACTCGGCGTGCGCTTGCGCGATAGCAACCGTCTTATCCGTGCTGCCGTCGTCAACGACGATCACTTCTGCATCGCAGCGCCGCGAGCGAAGGTATTGTTGGATCTTCCGAAGACCGCGGCCGAGGCGTAGCTCCTCGTTATGCGCCGGCACAATCACCGATAGAAATGGCGCGGGCGCCGCCTTGCGCGCGGGAGCCCGCCGCACCGACGACGCCCCGGATCGACCCTGGGCGCTTCGCGATTCGAAGCCCACAGATCGAGAAACTACAATCGGCGCGTGACCACCTGAATAATGTCATCTCCGCCAGCTTCGCCGTCCACTGCCTGGGCGTTCGAAGTCTGGAAGCTGCCATTTTCGCCGGCGCACAAAAGCACCATGCCGCCGCCCGCGCCCATCAGTCCATTTCGGCCGAACACTCGGATCTGATACTGCCTGCCCCACGGATCGACAAGCCCGCGCGACGCGGAGCCGCTTGCGCTCGTCGACATCACCCAGCTCGCGCCGACTTTCACTCCGCTCGTGAGGTAGGGCCCAGCCCAGCCTTTCAGGCTCGAGCTGTTCTGATATAAGCATGCGTAGGAAGCCAAATTCTCCGTGACGTTACTATTCGGGTTCCACGTGGAGTTGGTGGGCCAGCTTCCCGTGTGCGCGAAGTAACGGCCGAACGCGTCGGCGATCGACTTCATGTCGGTCTGCGCGCGCGCAGACCGGGCCTTCCCAATCTCGTTCCCCACAATCGGGATGAGCACGCCGGCCAAGAGGACAAGAATCGTCACGACGACGACGACTTCGATCAGTGTGAAACCGCGCGTGAGAGATCGACGGGACATCATGGACAAGGCCTCGGACTGTTCTGGTTCAGGCGTCCGGCGACTTCCGGGACGCGCTCGCTGCCCGCTGCCTATCGGCGGGCGTTGGAGCCCGTCTTGAATCGCCGGAACGAGCCCGAACGAGGGAGAGCGCCGCCGCGAGAGCGACCCAAGCAAGCGCGCCCCATGCGGCGAGGCTCGCCCCCGCCGCAAGCGAGTCAACCGACCGTCGTTGAAAGCGCAGCCGCACCTCACCGTTGCCCGTCACGGCACAGAATCCGAGCGCCGACCGGCGCACCGGAACCTCCTGCCCGCCCGCGAAGGCGCGCCAACAGGGATGCCACGCGGTTCGAACCTCTGCCGTCGCGCTTTCGCCGGGCGCCGCCTCAACGCGAAATCGGATTTCGCCCGGCAGCGTAGGATCCAAAAGTTGCATTCGAGCTGCTGATCCCCTGGATCGGTCGGACTCCGCCGGCGCCACGAGAGCCCCGCTCCCCACTCGATGAAGGCGAAAGCAATAGAAAGCGCCGTCTGCCTCAAATCCCGCTTCGGCGTTGCCACAGATCGCGACGCGCGCCACCACGGGAGCCATTGCGTCGGCGAGCCCAACCGGAAGCAATCGGTCGGTGAGCAGATGGCTCACGCCGAGCTGCTCCAGCTGCTCACGAATGCGGAGGATCGACGACTCGTCGCCGTCAAACCACGGCAGGCTCGATGGCTCGATGGAGCGCCCCCACACAAAGGACTCCGGCTCGATCTGCGCAGTGATCTCAAAAATCCTTCGGGAGAGCTGCGATGATTCCACAAAAAGACCTTGCGCGCTCGGAATCCCAAAGCGCCGGGGAATCTCGTGGGAAAAATAATGGGCGGACGGCGCGTGATGGCGGCGCGTCGCCACCAGCACGCGCCCGGGCACCTCGCGCGCGTTCAGATCGGAAACCCAAGGATCCTGCGAAGCCGGCCACTCCACCGATGTGTGAAATCCGATGGCGATGGCGACGGAGGCCGCAGCCGAGCCGACGCCGATGAGAAGCCAGCGGCTCGGGATCGCTGCGAAGAGAATGCACACATCTGCCAGAAGGACTGGAATCAGAAGCCGCTCGGTGTGCATCGGCCAGCCGCGCGCGTTGCCGATGTGAGCGACCGCAGACAATGCAACCACAAATACGGCGATTCCCGCGAGCCGAGCCCTCGCTCGTGCCGTCCCCATCACCGCTAGGCATGCCAACGCGCCGACCGTCGGAAGCGTCGCCAAGACGCCGAGCTCCCCCCCCGTCGGCTCGATCTCGCCCAGGCCTCGATCTGCGAGGAACGGAATCCACCAAAAAGCCGTCGAAGCAGCAATTCCAAAGGCGACGGCCAGGGCGTTGCGAATCATCGCCGACCGCCGGCTCGGTCGCGCGCGCACAATAGCCCCAAGCCCCATACAGATACCAAGACAAGCGGCGGCGAGCGCGGTCGGCAAATGGCTCAGCAGCGCCACCGACCCGGTCGCGATCGCGATCCAGCGCCGCCGCCCCATGAGCGCCGCCGGCAATGCCGCCCCGAATCCGAGGAGCCACGGCAGCGCGAATGCGTGGGCGACCATCCCCACGGCGTACGCGGAGTGAACCGTGCCACCCGGATCTCTGCCGCCCAATCCGAGATCGGGTACAAGCCACAAGATTGCTGGGGACGCTACGGCCGCCGCGGCACTCGCTCCCGCTGAGGCGCCGTGGCTTCGTGCCAGCGCATACATCGTCGGCGGCACCGCGAGGATCGAGACTCCGACCAACAGCGCGACGGCGGTCGGTACCGGTATCAAGTATCCCAGTGCGCCTGCGATTGCATGGAAGAGCGGTGAATACAATTCTCCTTGGGGGAACCCACACAAAGACTGCGGGTTCCATCCCCAGAGCGCCGGCAAGAGCTGATCGCGCGCGAATTCGGCCGCAGCGATGTGCCCTGCCGCATCATGCCACAAAAACGGATCCGACCGAAAGCTCGGCAATACGTCCCGGAGTGCTAGCGCGCAGCACGCCAGCGCAACCAGGAGGAGTGGAGCTCGACGGGAAGCCATGAATCGCCGGCGCGCGAATCGTCGCCCGCGCAGTCGATTCTTGATATCGCGCACACCCCGTTGCCCTCTCGACGCGATACCACGCGATGCTTTTTCCAGCATCGGGCAACTTTTTCCACCCCAGCTCTCAAGGCCCGAGTCTGCCGGCGACGATCCTCGCACGCAGCGTCCCCGGCCATCGGTTCGTGGACGCGCACGAGTGATTGGGGAGAGAAACGCTGTGGAACCAACAAAAACGACGCGAGGAATCTCGATTCTGGAAGTAATCGTGCTCCTCGCGCTCCTGGTCGGCGTCGGCGGCGTCGTCGTGCCGCTCGTGGCCGGCAGCCTCGAAGACAGTAAGCTCCAGCGGGCGCTTTCCGACGCGGGGCGCATCGGCGCAGCCGTTCGCCAGTTCACTCGAGACGTCGGCTTCGAACCAGGCACCCCCGGAAAGAATGAAGGGCTCACCATTTTATTTACATCCGGGAAGCTCCCGTCGGAGGTGCCTCCCGGCCCCCGCAAGCGCCTCGCCGACGCGCTCTCGCGCGAAGCGATCGCTCTGGAAGCGGCTCAGGAAAAGTGGAAAGGCCCATACCTCGGCGAAGTGGGAACCGATCCCTGGGGCAGAGCTTATGTGGTGGTCCAAGGGGGCCCAGGCGAGGGCGAACATGTGTGGATTCTGTCGGCGGGAGCCAACGGGCGCGTCGAGACCGCAGAGACACAGGACGCGATCGGCGGCGACGACATCGGCATTCAGCTTCGCTGAAGCCTCCGGCACACCATGGCTTCCACCGTCGATCCGAATCTCGAGAAATTACCTTTTGGCGAGCGGCTGCTCGCTTCGGGGCTCGTCTCGCGCGCTCAACTCAACGTCGCGCTCATCGAGCAGCGCCGTACGCGCGAGCCGATTGGTAAGATCCTCGTCGCGCTCGGATTCCTGACTCAGGACCAAGTCAACGCAATCGTCTTCGAGGATGCCCACGTCGAGCGCGTGGCGCTGCGCGGGCGACGCATCGAAGCCGCCCTGCTCCGCGGGATCTCCCTCGACCGGCTTCGTCAGCTCGTTGCCGTGCCCTACGAGCGCATCGGCGACACATGGAAAATTGCTGTCTCCGATCCCTCCGACGTCCTCGTCGCCGATTCTCTCGCAGCGCTCTTTCCCGGCACGCGGCAGATCGTCGGCTCCACGCGCGCTGAGATTCTTGAGTGTCTTCGCGAGGCCGCTTCGCTTCAGGGCTCGCCGCTCGCCGCGGCCACGACGGTGGAGTCTTCCGGCGACGCCGTGCGTGCGCTCGACCAGCTCCTCAATGAAGGAGTCACTCGGCGTGCCACTGACGTGCACCTCGAGCCCGAAGAGAAAATTACTCGTGCGCGGTATCGCGTCGACGGCGTTTTGTGCGCCGGCCCTGCATTCTCGCTCGACGTGGCGGCTGCCGTGCTCTCGCGCCTGAAGCTGCTCGCCGGGCTCGACATCTCCATCAAGCGCATGCCTCAGGATGGGCGCTTCCGCCACGAGGGCCCCACCGGATCTGTGGATTGCAGAGTATCCACGATTCCCACAGTTTACGGCGAGAATGCCGTCGTGCGTCTGCTGGATGGAAGCCAAGGAGCCGCTCGCCTCGCTTCGCTGGAGCTGCCTCCGGCGATTCTTGCGGATCTCCAGCGAGCGATCGCAAAGCCCTATGGAATGGTGTATGTCGTAGGTGCCACGGGAAGCGGAAAGACCACATCTCTCTACGCATTGCTCGGATCGCTCGACGCGATGCAACGAAAGATCTGTACGGTTGAAGATCCCGTCGAATATCGGCTTCCTCTCGCACGCCAGACGCAGGTCCAGCCGGAGATTGGATTCGAGTTCGCTTCGGCATTGCGCGCGCTGCTGCGCCAAGACCCCGACGTCATCCTCGTCGGAGAGACGCGCGACACCGAAACGGCCGAGATCGCTCTTCGGGCGGCGCTCACGGGACACCTCGTCCTCAGCACGCTCCACGCCAACGGCGCCGCAGCGGCGCCAGCGCGCCTGATCCAGATGGGCCTCGACCCATTTTTGTTAAACTCAACATTGAGCGCCGTGCTGGCGCAAACGTTACTGCGTCTCGGGTGCCCGCGCTGCCGGCGCGCGGAGGCGCCCAACGCCGCCATGGCCCGTTTCTTCAGCCAGCGCGGTGTCGCGCCCCCGGCACAAGTCTATAGAACTGTCGGATGCGCCGACTGCGGCCATACGGGCTTCCGCGGCCGCGTTGCCGCCTTCGAGCTTCTCGTTCCGAACTCGGAGATCCGCGAGGCGATCTCTCGCCGCGCGTCGGCCGCCGAAATTGAGGCCATCGCCATCCGATGCGGGCTCGAACCGATCGAGCGCGCCGTGGCACAGAAGGCCGCGAGTGGCGTCACCACCATGGAGGAAGCGGCGCGCGTGATCGGCGTGCCGGAGGTCGATCTTCTGTGAGCTTGCTCCGATATCGAGCTGCCACAGCGGAAGGACACATTCTCTCGGGCGAGACAGAGGCGACGCCGGAGCAGCTCCGTGATCAGCTCGAGGATTGTGGACTTCGGCTTCTGGACACCGAGGAGTCGCGCGCCAGCAAACGAGTGGGCAAGCGATGGAGTGATCTCGAGACGGCGGAGCTCGCGCGCGATCTTGCAACAGTTGTTTCGACGGGCGTCGCACTCGGCGAGGGCCTGCGCGACATCGCGACGCAAGCGAATCCCACTCATCGAGAGCTTCTCGCCCATGTCGTCGACGACGTCGAGCGTGGTCGCACCCTCGCGGATTCCCTCGCGCGCTGCGGCGCCCGATTCCCCGAGCAGTTCCTTGCGGCCGTCCGCGCCGGCGAGCGCTCCGGCACGCTGGAGCAGGTGCTCAACCGGCTCGCCGAGTTTCTCGAGTGGCGCGCAGCCCTGCGCTCTTCGCTCATTCCCGCCCTCGCCTATCCTGCGGGGCTCCTGCTGGCGGCGCTCGGGTTGATCCTCCTCGTGGCGCTCTATTTGGTACCAAAAATCGCCGCGCCCATGCGCTCCTCGCAGACGAAGCTTCCGTGGGTCACCGAAGTGACACTTGCGATCTCCGAGGGGCTCGCGAGCTACGGCCCGCTGCTCGGCGCGCTTCTCGCGACGGCCACCGTTGGCTTCGTCATCGCGCGCCGATTCGAGAGCGGACGCCAGGCAATCGATGGCGCAATATTGAACCTTCCGATTGTTGGTGGTCTTGTACAAAAAGCAGCTGGCGCGGACTTCGCATCGAGCCTCGGCACGCTCTACCGCGCTGGCCTCCCCTTCCCGGAGTCGCTCGAGCTCATTGCTCGATCCACCAGTAATCGGGCGATGTCGGCGCGCGTCGCCGACGTTCGCGAGGACGTGCTCACCGGAATCACACTTGCCGAGGCCGTGCGGCGACGGCTCCAGCTCCCGCCGCTCGTCGGAAGGCAGATCTCCATGGGAGAGCACACGGGAACACTGGACAAATCGCTCGACCGCATTGCCGCACAGCTCGAGCGCGATCTGCGACTTGGGCTGAAGCGCCTCGTGGCCATTGCTGAACCGGCCGCCCTCTGCTTCGCGGGCGCCGGCGTCGGATTTGCAATTTTCGCAGCCGTCCTCCCGATGTTCCGAATGCTGGAGGCGATTCGGCGATGAGACGCGACCGCGGTTTTTCGCTGCTCGAGGTGGTGCTCGTCGTTGCGGTGCTCGTGATTCTCGCGGGCGCCCTCGTGCCGCTCGTGGCGACGGCGGCTTCCGGAGCGCGCAACGACCAAACACGGCGCACGATGGAGGAGCTGCGCGCTGCCATCATCCATTATGCGAAAGACACACTTCGACTGCCCACGACTCTCGAGGCGCTGCGCACCGCTGGAGGCGTAGCCGGCTGGAATGGCCCCTATGCCAGCGCGCCCTTTGAGTCGAGCGGCCCCGGCTCGCCGGGCGGAGCGTTCGGAACCGACGGTTTTGGGCGCGCACTCCTCTGGACGACCTCGGCGCCCGCCGCGGCGATGGCGTCCTCTGCGGCGCCCCTCAGCGCGCGCAAATCTGTTGCATTGCAGCTCCGCCCTCTCGCGCTTCCCACGCCGTCGGACCGAGGCCGCGCGATGGCGGCCGCCGCGGCCGCGCTCAGCTCTACGCAGGGCCGGCTCGTCAGCGCGGGCGAAGATGGATCGGTTGGATCCGCCGACGACATCGAGGTTCTGTTGGATCTCCTTCCCGTGCTCCGCACGGAAACGCTGGGCCGTCTGTCGACCGTGAATAGTGCTATTACACTTTTCAACCGCGACCACCTGCCGACCACGCCGTTGCCAGCCGATTGGGCCGCCGCGCGCGCCGCGCTCATCGCCGGCGGATATCTTCCCAATGATCCGCGCTATTCCTGCGATGCTTGGGGAGACGCATTTGTGCCCGATCCGCCAGCTGCGACTCCAGTGAGCCGCGTCGCTTCGACGCATCTGGCACCAACGCCCTCAAGCGGTGGATAGACCGGATCTGTAGCATGAGAGCTGCTCGCACGGTTCGCGGATTCACGCTGCTCGAGCTCATGGTGGCGACGACGATCCTGCTTCTCCTCGCCGGCGCTGCGATGCCGGTCGTCTCCAGCACGCTTTCCGTTGCGCGTGCCGATGCCACAAGAGCAAAGGTGGCCGACCTACGCCGCGCAGCCGAGAGCTATGCGCGAGACACGCTTCTGTTGCCTTCGGCGATTCTTGACCTGCGCGCCGATCCTGGCGTTGCGGGATGGCGCGGCCCCTACACATCCCCACAATTCGATGGGTCGCTCGATGCGCCGTTCGGCCAGGATGCCTATGGGAACGGGATTCTGTGGACTCTGAGCCAAGGAGCATCGATCGGAACGCTGCGTTCCCCGGGTGAGGACCGCCGACGCGGCACTGCCGATGACATTGTGGCGCGCGTGGCGCTGCGTCCGATTCGGCGTGACGTCACACTGGCCCGCATCGCGCGCATCGATGCCGCCCTCGCCGCCTACGCGGCGGAGAAGCTCCCGGCGGAGCCTCTTCCTACAGCCTGGCCCGCCGCGCTGGCGAAACTCCGCGCCCTCGGGCTGCTCGACTCCGATCCGACCCACGAGCGCGACGCGTGGGGTACCCCGTTTCAGGCCGCGGGCGGGAGCCCCCTGCTTCGCGTCCGCTCCACGAGCCTCGCCGCTCAGCCGACGAGCGAAGCGCCGTTCTGAGGCTTCAGTCGGCGCTGGCGAAGCGCCGAACGGAGTGGCGCCGCCCTTCCCCGGGGCCCCCTGTCCGTGCTGCTGAAGGATCTCCTCTCTCCGAGCCACGACTCCGCCGCCTGTGACGTCGCCTTCTCCCTGGAGGAGGGCGTCGCGCGCATTGCCGTGCGCCGCACGAGTGGTGAGATCGTTCGAAGCGACGTTCCGCTGGGGGCTGATGCGGCGCGCCAATGGATTCGCGCACAAGGCCCCCGCAGCCGGCGGGCCGCCATAGGACTCCCGCGCTCGCGCACCTTCGTGCGAGCCGTGCCGCTGCCGCCCGGCGTGCTGGAGCCGTCCGCGGAGTGGCTCGAGTCGGCCACGCGCGGAGCCTTCGACTCCGCACCGGCTCTTCGCGGCGTATTTGTCATGGGCGACCGCGAGCGGCCCATTGGGCTTTGCTTCGCGGCACGGCGCGCCGACGTCATGGAATCGGCGCGATGGGCGCGCACTCTCGGGCTCAATCCGATCGCCTGCCGGCCCGCGTGGAGCTGCGGGGCGAACCTTGCGCTTCAGTCGCACGGGGCCGCGGCCATCGTGGTGGATCTGTTTGATCCAGGGACTCTCACATTATCCGCCGTTGCCGGAGGCAAGATCTTACTCATCCGGACGATTGAGCACCGCGATAGCGAGGCAGATCAGTTACTTCAGGAGGCGCGTCGCACCATCAGCTATGTGCGCGAGCGCCATCGCGGTCTGAAGATCGACCGAATGCTATTCTGCGGCTCCGGCGAGCAGGCCGCCGCCGAGCTGATGTCCGACGGGCTCGCGCCGCTCGCGCGCTCTGCTCCTGCCGGCGCGATGGAGACCCTGCTGGAGCCCTTCGATCCGTCTCTCGGCGCGTTCGATCTGCTTCCGCCTTCCGAGCGAAACGTGGCGCAGCGGCGCTGGCTTCTGGCCGGCCTCGCTGGCGCAACGGCAGTCGTGAGCACCATCATGGTTTCCCTACTAAACGAGATGCGGGTCCTCGAAGCTGACCTCCAATCGTACACATTACTCTTCAGGCAAGACCACTTTTCGGATCCCGAACTCGACCGCCGCTACGCGGAGCTGCAGGAGCTGCGGAAGCGCGCGACGGACTGTGCCGCGCTCCTGGAGCGAGCGCGCGGCCCGCAGCCGGCCTCCGCCGTGCGGCATTTATTGGAATCGCTGGAATCGCTCCCCAAGGCGGCACGCCTGACGCAGGCGCGATCCGATGGCAAGATACTAGTGGTTCGCGGGTACTGCGTCTCGGACAGCTCCGATGTGAACTCAGCGGTGGAATGGTATGCATCGCGGCTCGGTGCCGCACTGGGAGACCTGGAGCCGAAGCTCGAGGTTTCGGCCTCCCCCGTGGAGGCATCTCTGCTCGGAGCGGACTACGCCTCAAGGCGCCGACGCGCGGAGCAGTTCTCCCTCGCGGTGTCGCAGACGCCATGAGCCGTTCCACTCGGCTTCTCGCGACGGCTCGAATCGGCGCGTCAAGCGTTCTGTTGCTTCTTGTGGCCGGGGTTCCCCTTTGGGGCACCTGGCGGCTCTCCGATTTGCGAACTCTGAGCGTCGAGCAGTCGCAGGCTCTTACCCGCCGGCTGCGTCTGCGCGACGAACTCAAGGAGTCGGCCGATACGCACGAGGCCGATGCACTCACAAAAGAGATCGAAGGCTCGCTGCGGCGGTTCCCCGTCGGTGCTCAGCGCCACCGTCTTCGTGTTCTCCTCGAGATGCTGGCCGAGGAGAACGGCGCGACCCTCACCAAGCTCCAGCTCGGCGATCCGATCGAGACACCGGCGCTGGAGGTGCCACAAATGAGAGCACTCCCCTTCGGGGCCACCTTTGAAGGTTCCATACCCTCGCTCGGATCGATCCTGAAGCAGTTCCCCCATCTGGAGCGCATCATACAGATAGAGACAATTGATATCTCCTCCGAGTCTCTGCAAGGAGACGACGCGGCTCGCGCGCCCAGGAGCAACGCCATGCGCGCCTCCGTGCAGGGTTGCGCCCTCTTCGTGACGGAGCCGATTGTGCAGAAGCCATGAAAGGTGCGCCCCCCATGAAGATTGTCGCGGCCCTGGCGGGGCTGGCGGTCGCCGTGCTCTTCGCAGCGAACTCCGCCCGCGGGCTGCTGCGCACGCTCGGCGAGGAGCCCAACGCCAGTCGGCTGCCGACGGCGCAGCCGATCGAGAACGACGGCGGCTCCGCGATGGAGCCGATGAGCCGGCCCACGGCCATGTCGGCACCCGATCTCGCTCCGAGATTCGCAGCAGCATTCCGGACAGACGCCTTCTTGAACCACGATCCATTCGAAGAGCTGGCCGCCTTGCAGCGGCGCCTCGAGGAGGAGCGTGCACAGCTCGAGCGAGCCCGCGCGGAACTTCGCGCGCAAGCGGAATCCGAGCGCAGCCGCGAGCCGGCGGCCGCGTCACGCCCCGCGCCGGCGGCGACAGCGCCGAAGGCCGCGCTCACTCTTCGTGGAATCATTGAATCCGGAGAGCGTTCCGTTGCACTGCTCGGAGTGCACATTATCGCCGTCGGGCAGGAGGTTCCGGGCTCGAAGTTTACTTTACAATCGATCGCCTCGGGCAAAGCAGTCTTCGCCGGGCCCCGCGGAACGATTGAGCTGACGCCGCCCCTCGGATCGCTTCCTCTGGAGGAAGACTCGCAATGACTCGTTACGCCCTACCCGCCGCAACTGCGGCGGTGATGCTCTTGGTGGCCGAAAGCTGCAAATCCCGCAAATCGGAGCCGCGGCCGATGGAGCACGCTGACGCCATGGCGCAGCCCGCCGCTCCGCAGGCGCCGGTGGTTGTCACTCCTGTCGATGCGCCGGAAGTGAAGGTCGTTCAAGAGCCGGCTCCTGCGCCTCGCATCTCCGCCGACCTGGAAGAAGGGCCGCTCTCCCGCGGAGCGCAGGAGCTGCTGCCGATGGAGCGAAAGATCACTCTTTCGGTGCCCGACGCGACGGCCGGCGAGCTTGCGCGCCTTCTAGCGCGCGCCGCAGATATCAATATTCTGGTCGACGAGGGGCTCGATCGCCGCGGATCCCTCGAGCTCAAAGACGTCTCCGCTCGCGACGCCTTCGGAGCCTTTGCTTCGCGCTTGGGGCTTCGCATCGACCGCGAGGGTTCGATCCTTGTCGTTCGCGATGCGGCCGCGCGCCGCACCGTTCGCCGATTGATCCCGACCCAAGTGAGCGACATGGCCTCCCTGGAGGACAAGCTGCGGCCGCTCGTGGGCGAGGAGGGACAAGTGACTGTCACTCCTTCGGCACACACGGTCTATGTGGAGACTTCGGACGATCGCCTGCCGCGCATCGAGTCGCTGCTGCGGGAGATCGCCGCGGGCGAGCTGCAGGTCGTGATCGAGTCGGAAGTGTTTGAAGTGACGTTCGACGATCGCCTCGAGCTCGGCGTGCGCATCGATACGACGCTCGATGTCGGCGCCTCGACGATGCGCGTGCTGCAGCAGCTTCTCCCGGAGTCCACCAATTTTTCTGTAGCTGCGTCCAATAATCCGGGAACGCTTCAGGGGACGATCGCGGCGCTGCGAACTCTTGGGCAAGTCGAGCTGCTCTCCTCGCCGCGCGTCGCGGCGCTGACCTCGCAGCCCGCGTCGATTGAGATTCTCGAGGAAGTCCCCTACATCCAGACCACGAATACGGTCTCCCAGAACCAGACCGGCGGCTCGACGTCGACGCTGCAGGAAGTTCAATTCAAGAATGTCGGGATCACCTTGAAAGTGACACCCACAGTTCTTGCCGACCGCAGCGTGAAGCTCGAGGTGGAATCCACGGTGAGCCAGGTGGACCGCTTCTTCCTCGGCATCCCCGTCGTGGAGTCGCGCAACCTGCGATCCACCGTATTTGTGGCTGATGGCGGAACCTTCTATCTCGGCGGGCTCCAGCAGCGGCAAGTCGTGGACGAGGAACGGAAGGTCCCGATCCTCGGCGACATCCCGCTCCTCGGCTATCTGTTTCGAAGCACCGATCAGAAGATTCAGCGGCGCGAGCTGCTGATTCTTCTCACGCCGCGCGTCGTGCAGGGCGCCGGCGTCGAGAAGATCGCGAGCGATTACAAAGACCGCTACCGCTCGGAGCGACAGTGGAATCGCGACGAGCGGCCGCGGTCTTGGGTGCAGGGTGACACGGTCCCTGCCGTCAAGTAACGATTCGAGACTCGTTACTGATTGATCTTCGCGACCGCCTTCGCGATTGCGTCCCGCTCAGCGCCCGAGGCCTTCTTCATCCGCTCGATCAGGATGGGGAGGGCCTCCTTGGCTTTCATGGTGCCCAGCGAATCGATCGCAGCAACGCGGATTTGTGCATCGGAGTCGTCGAGCATTTCGAGCAGCTTGCGCACGCCCTCGCCCGGATCCATGCCGCGCCCGCGATACCAATCTTCCCAGCGCTTGCGCTCCTCGTGATACGTGCGCATGCGCGCCAGCGCCTGCTCGGCCTCCTTGCGAAGGTCTGGATCAGAGCTCGCGAGCTGCTCCACAAGAAGCGGGGCCAGATCGGGAGAGAGCGAGTTTCCGAGTCCAATGATCGCAGCCTGCTGGATGGCCGGGATTTCACTCTTCAGGAGCTTTGTCAGCAGCTCCTTCGCTCGAGGATCCTTGTAATATTTCTTCGCGATCTCCTTTGCGGCTACGACGCATAGTGTCGACCTCTCGTCGCCTGCGAATGTGAGCATGTCCTCAACGGCCGTCGGCAGCGATTGAAGTGCCCCAAAGGCTGCATACTCCAACGATTCCACCCCAAGGGACCCCGACGCCCACGCCCGGAGCGTCTCCAACGAGGCGGCGTCGCCGCTCGCTGCCAGCGACTCGCAGATCGCATCGAGATAGGGTCGGTAGCTTGAGGGCGCATTTGTGGCAAACATCGGCATCGACGGATGAGTGACAAGGGCTTTCGCGTTGGCAGCAACAAGCTTCGGGGCCGCGCCGCGGAGGCGTCTCATCAATGACTGTTGCCAGCCCCAGGAGCTCGACAAAACTTTTGGCTCCGTGAGACAAACGAGCCCGATCCGAGCCGCAGTCTCGAGGTTTTTTGACCACTTATCCGAAAAGAGAAGTCGCGGGAGCTCCTCCGCAAGCCGATTCACCGACGCGGGCACGCGCTGAATGGCCTGAGTAACGGCGTCGGCAAGCTCCGCAGAACCAAAAGCGAGCGCCACAGAAATCGCCTGCTTCACGTCCCGTTCATCGTCGCTCTGCTCCAGGACTTCGCGCACCAGCGAAAAGACCTCTGCCTTGTTGTCCTCTGTGGAGTCGTCGACGTAGCCAAGCACGAACCGCCGCAGGGCTGCCTTGAGCTCCGGATCGGTCGCCTCCTTCATGAGCGTGATCGCGCCGGGCACGTGCTTGGGCGCCATGAGGGAGCTCAGGATCGGGTGCAGCCCACGATCGCGCGGAGCCTGCGTCAGGAGCTTGGGGTGTGCGAAGATCAGCTCCCGAAACTCCACAATTCCAAAATCCTTGAGCTTTGTCGATGGCGTGCTGAGCGCGCCGAGGAGCAGATCTGCACGAGTCGGATTTCGGGGACTTGTATCGTTCTCCTTCCGAAGGGGATCGGCGAATCCGAACTGATCGCCCGCGGTCCGGAGCGCTTGAGCGACCGCGCGCAGATCCTCCGCTCCACGCACAATTTCGCCCCAGTTGGTCAGCAGCTGGCGCGCGCCGGTCGCCACATGCTCGACGGGGTCGGCGGCAAGCGCCAACCGAGCGCCCAGCGGAGTCGACGAGTTGCGCGCGACGCGTTGACGGATATTTGCATCCGGATCGGAGGCGCGCTTGGCGAGGACCTCACCCAGCGCGGTGCGCAGATCCGGAACGGAAGTGTTGTACTCCAACATCGCCGTCGCAACTTCCGAGTCGGGATCCTGCGCAAACGCGATCACGGCCTCCTTTGTGATCGGCCACTTCAGCTCTCGCATGCGAAACACGACAGCGGTGCGAACGGTGGGATCAGGGTCGCGCTCGAGCGCCGCGCGTTGTGTGGCATCGAGATTCGTCGCGAGGTGCTCCACCACACGCGCGCGGACGCGTGGCACGCGATCCGCGACGAGCGCCGGCAGGAGGCGCTTCTGTAAGGACGCGAACTGCACCAGCTCGGCAGGAATCCACTCGCGCACGAGGCCGTCCTTGTGAGCAGCGAGCTGCTCCACCAACGCGGCTCGCTCCGGCTCCGACATGCGAACATTCCAGATCGCGCTCGCGGCGGCGGCGCGCTCCAGCGGGTCCTCCGCTTGCAGATGTTCGAGGATGAAATCGCGAGTCTCCGGCCC
Organism: Planctomycetota bacterium; assembly: GCA_016792805.1. Lineage (GTDB taxonomy): Bacteria > Planctomycetota > UBA1135 > UBA1135 > JACQFD01 > JAEUHX01. Next base: position 47,649 of record JAEUHX010000088.1, on the reverse strand, counting down.
CGACAGCGCCCAGGAGGCGACCTTCAGCAACATATCGCGTCGAGTGCCCGACAAGTTGCGGTCGGAGATCACTTTTCGCAGAATCGGAGTTGCCTCATTTCCAACAGTCCGCAGAAGCTGGCGCAGCGGCTCCTGGGGATCTGCCTTGCTCAACAGTTCCCGGATGCGCAGCTCCAACGGCGAGGTCGACGCCTCCTCCGCCTGAGCGCCGCCGCCCAGAGGCTGCCGAACGACGGCGAGGCGCGCCTGCGCTTCCTCTGCGACCTCGGAGCGGCCGCTGGCGGCTGCCTGCCGCAGAAGAACCTCGGCCTCGTCAGCCTGACCGAGGTCTTGGGCGAGCTTTGCCTTGGAGAGAACGACTGCCGGCTCCGCCGCGGGCCGAGAGGCAGGCGCCTGGGGAATTGCGAAGAGAGGGAGCGTGAGACCGAGTGCTTGGGTGATCGTCATGGGAATTCGAACCTCGTGTTCGTGGAGCCCATTCGACCAAACCCACCGGGCGCCAGTCGCCAACAGCTGATGACTTCTTTGTCAACGAGTTGTCAACACGCCGAAAGCCGCTGAGGCGATGGGCACCTGTCGAGCCTCGGGGCCCAGAACCAACAAATCCGGCCTGCGCGCGGGCATGGAATCGTGCAGCGAAGGCTGGCTTGAAATTCCGCGGGGCCACGGCCCCGCGAGACCGGTCGGCGCACGCGCCGACCCCACTTCTATATGAACTGGTTGGCACGGAGGACATTTCAAAACTCATCCGGACTGTGTACGAGCCGTCCAGAGCAATTCCGCGCCGATGCTCTGGGTAGCGATGGAGAATCCACCTCTGAGCAGGATCTCCTACAAGCTGTTCTTCATCCGCGCGCGCATGCGCGCGCGAGATCGTCTCGGGCAAGCCCGAGCCCTACGGCAGAACCTATGCCTACACAGATGCGGGATGGCGTGGAAAAGGGCGTGAGTCAATTTTGATGTGCACTGATGTTCATCCGTGGGGTTGGCGCACGGAGGACGTTTCAAAAGTCATCCGGACTGTGTACGGGCCCTCCAGGGCAATTCCGTGCCGGCGCTCTGGGTAGCGATGGAGAATCCACCTCTGAGCAGGATCTCCTACAGGCCTTTCTTCATCCGCGCGCGCATGCGCGCGCGAGATCGTCTCGGGCAAGCCCGAGCCCTACGGCAGAACCTATGCCTGCACAGATGCGGGATGGCGTGGAAAAGGGCGTGAGTCAATCTTGATGTGCACTGATGTTGATCCGTAGGTTCGGCGCACGCGCCAACCGGGTCGCGTGGCCGTGGCCCCGCGCAGTTCCGAATCGGACTTCGGCTTCTTCACCCGCTCGCGCACGCGCGCGCTTACCGGTCGGCGCACGGAGGACGTTTCAAAAGTCATCCGGACTGTGTACGGGCCCTCCAGGGCAATTCCGTGCCGATGCTCTGGGTAGCGATGAAGAATCCACTTCTGAGCATGATCTCCTACAGGCTTTTCTTCATCCTCGCGCGCATGCGCGCGCGAGATCGTCTCGGGCAAGCCCGAGCCCTACGGCAGAACCGATGCCTGCACAGATGCGGGATGGCGTGGAAAAGGGCATGAGGCAATCTTGATATGCACTGATGTTGATCCGTAGGGTCGGCGCACGCGCCGAACCATTGCGCGGGGCTTGCCCCGCGCGATGAGGAATCGGTACCGAGATACTTCATTCGGCGGCGCATGCTGCGCCGAATCGCCATGGGCACGGTTGACCTTTGAAACGTCCTCCACGCGCCGACCCCACAGATCGATGAAGAGCTGCGCGCGCCACGCCTCCGCGTCTGCGGAACTCGACGCGCCAAGACCGGCCCGCGCACCGTTCGAAGCCGACGGACGATGGATGTAGTCTCCGGAGGTTGTCCCAAGACGCGCGGGAATCAACTGAGGTCTACAGAAACGGCTCTCACATGAGGAACCAAGCGTGCTACAAAACAGTCCCTAGAGCGAGAAACGCACTGCGGCCAGATGCTTTGGATCGAGCCTCAACCGAACGGTGCCGTTTTCGTCGACCGGAAGGGGAGCAGCTCCGCCGTCAATGCGCACGGCCTTTGCTCGGCTCCAGAGCCCGCGCAGCTCGAGTGTCACGTCGATCGGGTCGCGGCGCGCGAGCTTAGGGCGGCGTCGGACATTGACAGTCACAAAAGCGACCATGCCGCCGTCGAAGGGCTCGCGGTGCACCGCGAGCGGCAGGCCCGACTCGGAGCGGGCGATGATCGGCGGCGCGGCGAGATGTTTCTCGATCCAGGGCCGCAGCAGGGCGCGGAGCGCTCGTGCCGAGGGTGAGGCGGGCTCGAGGCGCGCATCGCGGTCGAGGGCCACGGAGATGTTCAACAAAAGCGCGCGGTCCTCGGCGCCGGCGAACGCAATGCTGGGCGAAGGGCTCGCGCCGCTTCGAAGCTGCGGCTCAAGGATGATCGAGCCGGCCGCGGAGCGAATCGCGAGAGCGGAGGGCTCCAAGTTCTCGTCGGCGAAACCCACAAATTTCGCCGGCTCGAGACGAAACAGATCGTCGAGCGCTCCGCCAGCACCGCCGCACAAATCTCCGTCGAGGATGCCGGGGCGCCCTTCGGCGAGGAGATACCCTCCCTGCACCACATGGCGGCGGATCGCATCGGACTCCTCGCGGGAGAGGGCCAGCGTGCGCGGTAGGACGAGCATCCGCGGCAGAGGGTTGCTTGAGAGGTCGCGAGCGTCGATCGCGCGCGGCGAGTAGCCGAGGTCCTCGAGGAGCGTGAACCAGCTGTCGAGCGACGCGAGCGCGGTGGAATGTTCGTATTCGTGAGTCGAGAAGCGCCGCGGCCACGTGGTGCCGTCGCGCCGCGCATCGAAAAGCCAGCCCGCGCGGATGCTCGGCTGCGAGACCACAATTCCAATCTCTGAGCGCGCGGGGCTCGAGACGCGCACCTGCTCAGCCAAAGCCCGCAGCGCGCGCGCGCGCGCCGAGACAGCCAGCGCCCCCTCCGTCGCCTGGAGCGCCGCCCGCGGCTGTTCTCCCTCCGATGCATCAAAAAGGGCGGCGTTGGACCAGAGGATGGTGGCGCGCCCGCCTCGCGCGAAAAGCCAACTCATCCGTGCCGGGACGAGATCGGGTGTGTATTCGGCTCCGGCGTCGGCGAGAAACGCCGTATCGATGAGCGCGGCCTGCGGCGCGAGCGCCCGCACGAGCTCGCGCGCCGCGCCCACGTCATAAATCTCCAGAACGTCGGGGCGCCATCGGAGCAGCGCGCGCCAATCCATGCCGCCGAAGGCGCCGGGTGGGCGTCCGCCCAAGAATCCAACAGGTACGCTCGGGGCCGCCGTTCGCGCGGCTTCCGCAGCGGACGCGAGGGCCGATGCAAATGTGGCATCGGCGCTCTCGCGGGTCGCATTCCAGCCAGCGAAGTTCCAAGGCCCTGGCGCCGCGGCGTGGGCGACGGCCTCGTCGGTCAGGAAAGGTAAGGTTCGGTCGTGGTGGGCGGCATTCGGCCCGAGCGCTGCCTTCAGATCCTCAACCCGCGGCCACCGCGCCCGAAGTCGCTCGCGAAAGCTCAGTATTGCAGGCGGGCTCCAATCGAAGTCGAGCGGATTTGCGCCCACGGTGAAGGACGGCTCATCGGTGATCGATACAAATCGAGCGCCAGCCGCAGCCGCTCGCGCCGCCCGCTGCGTGACATCGGCGCGCATCACCTCGAGCACTTTACGGTCGTCGAGCGACGGAGTGCGCAGCAGCGCGGCCGGCGTCCGCGTTCTCTCGAACTCCTCGAGGCAGAGCTTCCACGCAGGATCGTTGGAGTCGCGGTGAAAGACCTCCCGGCGCGCCAGGTGGTCGGCATAGAACGCGAGGCCGAGCTGAGTCGCCGTCGTCGGCAGCTCGCCGCCTTGGATGTTCGTTCCGCGGAAGCCGAGCGCGCGGATGGCCTCCGCCCAGGCCGGCGAAGGGCCCGGGCCGCCCTGACGCCACACGTAGACCGGGTAGGGATCGGCCACCGCAGGCGCCTGAACCGAAGTAGGCGCCTGCAGCAAAGCAAGGGCGAGTCGAATCATCGAGGAAGCCGGAGCTTCGTTTCGGATTCTCGCCAGCGCACGCGTGAGGTGCGAGCCTCCGGTCCTTATTCTCCGCGGCGATGACTGCCGAGCTCTTCCTCTCGCAGGCCTTCGAGCTTCGACCCCAGTTCACGATCCCGGCGACCGCCCGCGGCGTGGGGCATCCCGACGAGATCGCCCGCCGGCTTGCCGAGGTGGCCGCCCACGAGCTGGAGGAGGAGGCCGTGATGGCCGGGGTCCCCGATCCCTACTTTTCGCTCCACGCGACGCTGCTGCTGCCCGGCATCGCCGTACCGCGCTGGGGCGGCGGCCGCACGGGTCTCGCGATGCGCGTCGTCTTGGCAGGCACGGGCTCGCTGGTGCCCAAGCGAACCCATCAGGATCTGGAGGAAGCCGCGCGGCGCGCGGTCGTGCGCTGGGTGAAGGCGCATTTGCGGCATGTTCAGCCCGAGCGCCATCTCACGGTGGAATTGTGGCTTCGCGACCCGCAGCGCGTGCGGTCGCCGCGGATTTCGGTCGCGCGCGCGCCGCTTTCGGCCGGGCCCTATTTGGCGTCCGAGGTGGTCGCGATCGCGTCGTCGCCTGAGTTCCGGCTGCAGTTCCCGGAGGCGGGAGAGGATCTGGAGGTTTCGGCGCTCGCGATCGGATCCCTGCTGCGGGTGAGCATGCAGCAGGCCTTCGTCGACAAATTAGTGCATTCCGACCGCGTCTACCGCGCCCGCAAGCTCGAGATGCAGCGGTTTGTTACAGAACGAATGGGGTCGCTGCCGCCGGAGTTCGAGAGGTTCGAAGTTCACTTAAATCCCGAGGATGGGCCCGGCCCCTCGGAGAGCGACGCGCTTTTGTGCGTTCTCGGGACGACGGCTGATGGCCGGCGCCCCGGGCGCGCCGAGACGGCCGCCGACGGCGAGCACGGCTCGGAGAATGCCGAGTCCTTTGCGCGCATGATCGTGGCGCGCATCCGCGGGGTGCGCGGCGCCGTGGTGCGTCTCGAAGAGGACGACCGCGGGGAGATCCGCCGCGCGTTTGTACGCGTCGAGCTCGATCGCGGGCTCAGCCTCGACGGCGTTCGCGCCGCGATTTCGGAACTCGTGCCGGATCGCGCCTCGAAGACGCGTCGCATCGATCCGCGGCAGCTCGGCGAGTAACGCCCTAGCCGCCCTCCTTTTCTTTGCCTTTCGCCTCGGCAGCTTTGAGCTCGTTGAAGGCGTCGTCGCTCTTCTTCTTGAGCTGATTGAGCCGTGCCGTGTAGAGGTTCAGGCGCTGCCAATAGGCCGCGAAATTGTGGCTGTATCGTGGGTTTATATTGTACCCCTCGTATTTCTTGTCATCGAGCACCTCGGCGATGCCGTCGGCAATGGCTGCGAGCTTGTCGCGGGCCTCGTCGAGCTTTTTCATCCGCAGGCTTGGATCCTCAATTTTCTCGATCTGCACGATCTCTTGCTCGATCGGGCCCACCTGATCGGAGAAGATCACCAATCGGCGGTAGAGGTCCTTGGGGACCTCCGGAGGCAAGTCCAGCAGTAGAGAAGATGCGGGTCGCGAGGCTTCCCGACTCTCTGGCTCTAGATCCTTCGATGGGCTCGAACAGCCGCCAGCGCCCACCCATGTCAAGACTGCGAGCCCGAAGGGGATCGCTCTTGCCATCCTAGAAGTAGGAACGTAGTGGGCGCTGTGCCTCATCAGGTACTTGAGCCGAGTTGCAACGGACTGTGCTAGCCGCCCTCTTTTTCTTTGCTTTTCGCCTCGGCGGCCTTCATCTCGTTGAAGGCGTCGTCGCTCTTCTTCTTGAGCTGATTGAGCCGAGCCGTGTAGAAGTTCAACCGCTGCCAGTAGCTTGCGAAGTTGTGGCCGTAGCGCTCGTCTTTGGTGTACTTCTCGTATTTCTTGTCTTCGAGCACTTCGGTGATGCCATCGGCGATGGCCGACAGCTTGTCGCGCGCCTCGTCGAGCTTCTCGCGTCGCTGCGCGGGATCCTCAATTTTCTCGATCTTCACAATCTCTCGCTCGATCGGATCGACCTGGTCGGAGAACGAGGCCAAGCGCCCGTAGATCTCCTTGCGGACGTCCGGCGGCAGCTCGAGCAGGAGATTGGTCTTCGCAGGCTCCACTTTCTTGCTGATGGCGGGAGGCGGCGCCACGGGCTTCGGCGGCTCGATCGGCTTCTCCGGCTCCTTGTTCTTGGACAGCATGACGTACGCAATGCCGCCGATGCCGACGACGGACATGAGCCCGATCAACACCCATTGGAGGCCGGAGGACTTCGCGGGTTCGGGAGGCGGAGCCGACGATCGGCCCGAATTACGGCGGGGAGCTGCCATCGAGAGTTTGTTGGGTGTGTGAGGGTGAGGACGCGAACCCGCGGGCTTCGTGCTCGCCAAATCCGCGAGCCGAAAGCCAGGGCCCCATTCACGAATCGACGAGGCCGGCGAATGGGGCGAGGAGGATACGGCTGAGGGGCGCCTCGGTCGAGCCGAGGGATCGCGCGAATGGGTAACTCCCACGCGTGCCTTCGCTTCCAAGAATCCGAGAGAACTCTGTCCGCAGGCTTGCGTCACGGTTATCCTCACCTCGTCCGAAACTCTCATCCTCTTGCCTTCCATGCCTGAGCACGACCACCACGACCAGCCGAAGTTCGAGTATCGCGCCAACGTCTTCGAGTCGAAGTCGATGGGGGAGAGGCTCCGCGAGTTCGCGAAGTCTTCTCCATATTTCTTCATTGCCGCAGCGGTGAATCTGTCCCTGCTGGCGCTGGCGACGGTCTGGAAGCTCGCCTCAGAAGAACCCAAGAAAAACGAAGTGCAGATGCAGACGGCCGTCTCGAAGACGATCGAGGCGGAGCCTGAGAAGAAGGAAGAGATCCAGAAGCGCGATATCTTTGAAGAGCGCGACGCCGCCGTCGAGACGGTCGATACAGAAATCAATACCAATGAGCCGGAGCTGACCTTCCCGGACGACAACTTCGTCTACGGAGATCACAACGAGACGGACAACGGCGAGGACTACGGCATGGCCAAAGGCGATGGTTCGCAGTTCAATTTTGCGAACTCGTCCGGCAAGAACCTGTTCGACTCGATCGGCGTCGGTGGCGGGTCCGGTCGTTCGGGGCGTGGTGGCTACGGCGGTCCCTTCGGCGGGCGTCGCAATATGACGGTGCGTGGCGGCAAGGGCTCGACGGCGAAGACGGAGTCGGCCGTTGAGGCCGGTCTCCGCTGGCTCGCGCGTCACCAGGACGAAGATGGCTCCTGGTCGCCGGAGAATTTCCAGAAGGCCTGCTTCTCGGGCGGCACCGCCTGCGAGCACAAGGGCTACCCCGAGCACCAGGTCGGAGTGACTGCCCTGTCACTTCTCGCGTTCCTAGGCGCCGGCTACGACCAGCGCTCTCAGAAGCAGTGGACGGACCCCTTCACGAAGCGCGTGATCAAGGTCGGCGACGTCGTGAAGAATGGTTTGAAGTTCCTCCGCTCCTCCCAGGATGAGCAGGGGTCGTTCGTGCCGTCCGCCAACGCCAAGTGGGGCTACAACCACTCCATCGCGGCGCTCTGCATGACCGAGGCCTATGGTCTCTCGCGCTCGCCGCTTTGGAAGGAGTCGGCGCAGAAAGCGATCGACAACCTCATCGCGGGACAGAACCCTGCGCCCGGTGGCTCGGGCTATCTGGCTTGGCGCTATCGCCCGCAGTCGGGCGACAACGACATCTCGGTGACCGGCTGGTGCGTGATGGCGCTGAAGTCGGCCGAACTCGCGGGCCTGAAGTTCTCGCAGGGCTCCATGGAAGGCGCCTTCAACTTCTGTGAGGAAGTCACCGACAAGACCAACGGCCAGGTTGGCTACACAAAGCGCGAAGAGGCCGGACAGCAGGTGAAGCAGCCAGGCAAGAACGACGACTACCAGAATCACCCGGCACTCTCGGCCGTCGGTATGTGTGTGCGCACTTTTTCCCAGCACAACATGGAAGATCCGATGCTGAAGCTCGGCGCCGATCTGATGAAGAAGGATCTGCCCGAGTGGAATAAGCAGAAGAAGACCAACGACTACTATTATTGGTATTACGCTTCGCTCGCCCTCAATCAGTTCGACGGGCCGGACAGCCCGCGCGCGACGAAGGGTGAATACTGGAAGCCCTGGAACGAGACTCTCAAGAAGGCGCTCCTCGACAACCAGGTCAATAATCCGAAGTCGTGCTCGGACGGCTCCTGGGACGGCGACGATCGCTGGGGCTTTGAGGGCGGCCGCGTCTACGCGACAGCCATCAATACGCTCACCTTCGAAGTGTATTATCGATACGGCAACGCATTCGGTACCACGAAGAAGAAGAAGTAAGCTTCGCGGTCGACCGAGGATGGCATCTCCCAAGACCTCGGCGATCGAAAAGCCGCGTCGCTTGATCGCTCGCGGACTTTTCTGAGATCCAGCAGGGCGGCGGTGTTCCATCGCCGCCCGCGTTGTATCCGGGCCGGGATTCCGACCCGCTGCTCGCAGCCCCCGACGCGTGTTTTCCCCGCGCGTCGGTTTCGCCGGTTGCTATTCTCTCCGCCCTTTTCCGGGCCCCTCCGGCGCAAGAAACTTCGTCAACTCCCCATCGCACTCGAACTTCCATTGCCTCCAGTGGCACAGAAAGCACTCTCGCTGAGGCTCCTCGCCTTCGCTTCTCTGGGACTTCTCGCGACGACTTCGGTGATGTCCACGGCCTGGGCGGGTTCGAGCGCCGGTTCGCCTGCCACCGTCCCGTGGACTCCCGCGGTCACAGAGCCGCTCCATAGCGCTCTCAATCTGGCGGCAATTCCCGGCGTCCCCGCCCTTCCCGCGGGGATGCGCGTTGCGCAGGCCGAGCCCAATGCCGCCGCGCCCTATGGAGTCGATCGCGACATCGAGTACACCGAGCGTCTCGCCTCGCGCGGCTATCGAGAGGCGGCGGTGTGGATCGTGAATCGCCTCAAGGCGATGCCCGGCCTGAAGCCGGAGCAACAGGCTTCGGTTGCCTTCGCGGAGGCATCGATCCTCGTGGCCGACTTCGAGAACGAGAAGGATTTCGCCAAGGCCGCGGAGTCGCATGCGAAGGCGAAGGCCGGGCTCGAGGGCTACCTCAAGCTCAATTCCAAGGGAGCCACTGCCGATCGCGCGCGCATCCTGAGCGGCGAGCTCGATAAGAAGCTCGGCGAGAAGATCGGCCAGGAGATTCTCCGGGAGTCAAGTCCCGAAAAGGTGACAGAGCTTCGCAAACAGGGAGAGAAGGCGTTCCAAGATGCGATTCAATATTTCCAGGGGCGAGTCGACAAGCTCAGGGAAGAGGCGACTGCTCAGAACATCGATCTGTCGCAAGCTCGCGAAGTGCTCCTCGCCGAGTTCTCGATGGCAGATACGTATCTGAGCTTTGCTCGGCTCTATCCGGAGAAGGATCCGATGCGCGAACAGCGACTCAAGCTCGCGGCGGATCGATTTGCGGAGTTTACGAATGAATGTGATCAGGAGCTCATGATTTGGTACACCGCCAATACAAAGGCGGGGAACGCTTATCGTGATCTCAACGATGCTACGAAAGCTGTCGATTTCTACGATCAGTCGCTGAGCCTGATGGAAGGCAGCGATGAAAATGGCGATAAATACGTTCGCGACGATCTCACAGAGAACGAGAAAGCGCTCGTTCTCGACGCGCTGGTGGAGGCTTCTCGGCTCAAGATCGGCCTGAAGCGCCACGAGGAAGTGATCGACGAGTACGCGACGCGCGCGAAGAAGGCGATTCCCGACGCGGAGAAGTTCGAGCGCGGCCCAGACTACTTCGTGGAGCTCGCCCACGCGCACAATCTTGCTAACAAAAACGATGAGGCGGCCCGATTCGCACAGAAGGCGATGAACGCCGCGAGCTTCGACTCGGCGGCATTCCGAGGCGCCCAGGAGATGCTCGATCGACTCGGCGTGTCCGTCGGCGGTGGAAGCGGCCCGAAACTCACCGAAGCTCGCGTCATTGGCCCCGTCGCGGGACCGCTCAGGGAGGGCAAGATTGCCGAAGCGATGCGCGCCTTCGATCGGATGCGCCTCATGATTCGAGGCGACGCCGAAGAGGCGAAATTCGCTCCCAAGCTGATCTCCTGGGGCGGCTACGCCTACCAGGCCGCCGGCCGTCCGCTGGAGGCGGTACTTCTGTGGGAATCGGTGGCGACGCAGTATCCCGGTGACAAGGTGGCTCCGGCGGCGGTGCTCGAGGCCGTTAGGGCCATGTGCGCCTATTGGAAATCAGTCAAGTCGGAGTGGCCCGATGCGGTCGTCCGAGGCTTGATGGAGCGCATACCCGAGAATGCAGGCGAGGCGGCCGAAGCGCAGGGGCTCTACATTGACGCCCTCCAGAAGCTCAACAAGAAAGATGCGTTCGAGGTGGCAACGCTGCAGGAGGAGGCGCTCAAAACCACACAAAAGACCGACGCGAAGTTCGGCAAGAAGGCGTTCGACGCCGGCAAGATGTTCGTGACGGCGCGCTCGGGTGTGGCGGGCCTCAAGGATGCCGATAAGCGGCGCAAGCTTGTCGAAGGAGCCCGCGCCGGCGCAGAGCGCTGCTTCACACAATTCCTCGAATGGGCTGCAGCCCAGTCGACGCTCGACCCCGAGGAGATCGCCAAGAATGACACTCGAACGGCTGATGCCCTGATCGCCATGGCCAATATGTGGCTTTGGGAGCCCGGCGCCCAACCCGAGAAGGCCATGGCCATCCTTCAGCAGCTCGAGGAGCGCACGTCGAAGTCGGCGGCCGCCAAGGCGAAGCGGTGGGACCTCGAGGAGATTCGCGTCCGCGCGTTCCTGAAGCAGGGCAATCTCAATCAGGCCGTTGCCCTTGTGGAGGGAATGGCCACAAAGGCTGCCGAGAATCGAAAGACGGTCGATTCGCTGAGCCGCGTTGCGACGGAGTGTTTCCAGGTTGCACAAAAGAAGGAGACGCCGCCCGATCGCGTCGCGGAGCTCACAGAGACAGCCATCCGGCTTCTTCGGGCTTGGATCACCAATGGTGAACGCCAGGCTGGCGTGATCGACGCCGCCGACTACGAGTCGGCCGCGACGAAGCTCTTCCGGCTCGGCCTGATGAAGAACGGCATCGACCTTTCGAAAGGTTACACCTCGTTCTGGGACTACCGCGATGCGAAGCTCCCATTCAAGGAGCCGCTCGAGCTTGCCGCCGAGTATTACTCGAAGGCCATCGCCGCCAATGAGCAGGCGGCCACGGAGAATTTTGATGTCACATTTACGCGCTTCCGCCGTGGTCAGGCGCTCGGCCTCCTCGCGAAGTGGACTGAGCTTGCCGCCGAGACGAACGCCATCGTGAACGACGGCGAGATGCTCGAAAAAGTGGACACCGGCTACAAGATCACAGAAGCCACAGGCAAGGGTTCGCGGAACTTCCGGATTCAGGTGCTGAACGAGCGCTCGATCGCGCTCGCGCGTCTCGCCGAGAAGGGCGATCGTGCTGCGGGTACGGAAGCGCAAAAAATCGCGTCGGCCGTCGAGAGCTTTACCAATCCGGGCAACAAGGAGCCCACCGTGGAGTTCTGGATCGCGCGATATGTGAAGGTCCTTGCCATGCAGCGCAACGACGAGCGCGCTGCGTGTAAGGCCGAGATCGAGCGCTACCTGCTCACCGACAAGGAGCTCGACAAGGGCAAGTGGGGCTTCGACAAGCTGATTCGCGACATCTACGACAAGGTCAAGTGAGCGGCGCTCCCTGCCTCGAGCAGCTCTGTTGACCGTATGAAACTCGACCGCTAGAACGCTTCGCCCTCGACCGTTCCGACCTGCCCGACGGCAGACTGTCGCGGACGAGAGAGCGAGGATTCGGCGGAATCTCTTCCGATTTCCTTTCTCGACTGGATACCCCGAGGCTCGACCCTCGAGCGATTGCTACAGAATGCACTCTCCGACCTCGTACATTCCGACTCCGCTCCGCCGGACGCACGCCCTGAGGCCGCAGTCGATGTGGTCCGTTACGCTCAAGTCCTTGCTCCTAGCGGCGCTCGCAGCCCCGGTGGTCCTCACCCCGGTGGCCCTCGCCCAGGATTCGAAGGACAAGGTCTTCGAACTTGGAAGCGATAAGGCCAAGCTCGGCAGGATCACTGAGGAGTCCCTCGTCGAGATCGTGATGCAGATCGAAGGAGGCGGCAAGCAGACCATCGCAGAGGCGCGGGTCTCCCGCGTGCTCTATGGCGAGGGCGATGCGCCCTTCCGCAAGGCCCAAGAAGCCATCGAGGCGGGGAACGCTGCCGGAGCCCTGAAGGAGCTGGAGACGCTCCAGCCGACACGCGAGATCTTCGTTCCGCGCCGTTTCTATTGGCTTGGCCGCGCCTACGAGGTTGCGGGGCAGCCGGACAAGGCGATCGAAAGTTACAATCAGATCCTGAGCAAGCACGCGAAGAGCCGCTACGCGCGCGACTGCGTGCGCTCGCTGGTGGATCTGCAGATCCGCTTGCAGAAATTCGCCGACGCCATCGGAACTGCCGACAAGGGCGTTCGGATCGCTGAGGAGATCAAGCGCAAGGAGCTCGTCCTCGACTTCCGATTCATCAAGGCCTCGGCCTATGAGTCGCAAGGCAAGGCTGCCGAGGCGGAAGCCGAGTTCAAGGCCGTGGCGGGGGAAGCGGCGACGGCGGGCCCGAATGCGGCGCGCGTCGGCTCGATGGCGAACATTGGCCAGGCGCGCCTCGCCGCCAAGTCGGGCGATGCGGCGCGTGCGAAGACGATTCTCGACCCCATCCTCAAGGGCACCGACGCGTCGCTCCTCGGCGCCGCTTATGGAGCGATGGGGGAGGCTCTCTACGCCCAGGGAGTCAAAGAGACCAACGCCGAGAAGCTGCGCGAAGCCATCTTCGATAACTTCCTCCGCGCGCTCGTGCAGTATCCGCCGAACGCGACCGACTCCACCGATCCGCTTGAGCAGGCCATGCTCGGCTGCGCGAAAGCTTATAAAAAGCTCTCGGAAGTCGACAAGCCGAAGGAGCAGGCGGATTCCTGGAAGAAGCTCGGGGTTGAAATCTGCAAGGAGTTCCGCGGCCGCTTCCCGCAGTCGCGCCTGCTCAAGCAGGTGGAAGACCTCCAGAAGGAGTTCAAGTAAGCATCCTCGGCGCGCCGCCGGCAGCCGAGGAGAGTGCGCTCCTCGACTCTCTGCGAGGAATCTGGGGGGCCCCGGTCTCCCGTTGCGAATTCCTCCAAAGTCGGTGGTTTCCCAAACGCCCATTTCACGGCATTCTTTTCCCCTCGCACGTCGACCCGTTCGTTCGTCCGACGCCCTCGGCAACCCCTCAACCCTCACAGTTCTCATGAAGAGTTTCGTTCCCAGCACGAAGGTTCTCGTCGTCACTGGAATCGTGGTTGCCATGATGGCCTTCCCGGCCCTGGCGCAAGAGCACGGTTCGGGAGCTAATCCCGCCCACAAGGACAAGACGCTGTGGGATCTGTTCGAGGCGACCGGAATCGTCGGCTACCTCATGGTGCTCACGTTCACTGTGGGTCTCGGTCTTCTGATCGAGAACATGGTCTCCCTTCGCAAGGACAAGCTCGGCCCGCCTGCCCTGGTGGATGAGCTCGAGACGCTCGTCGAGGAGAACAACCTGGAGGAGGCCCTCGCCCTGTGCCAGAGCGACGGCTCCTACCTGGCGAACGTGACTGCGGGCGGCCTCGTGATGAAGGAGGCGGGCTACGAGGAAATGGTGCGCGGCCTCGAGCAGGTTTCCGCTCAGGAGACGTTCAAGCTCAACCAGAAGATCAGCTACCTCTCGCTGATTGGAAACATCGGACCGCTGCTCGGTCTCCTCGGCACCGTGACAGGCATGATTTCCTCGTTCCAGGAGATCGAAAAGATCGCGGCTCCGACGCCTGCGCAGCTCTCGAAGGGTGTGTACGAGTCGCTCGTGAACACCACGATGGGCCTCTTCACCGGCATCGTGTTCCTCACTGCGTACTTCTTGCTGAAGAACAAGGTGACGAACATGTCGCTGACGCTGAACCTGATGGCGGTCGAGATCCTCAAGAAGGCTCACGTCCGCTAAAAACTTGGGCGCTCAGGCATCCGGTGCCGGCCTGCGCGCTGCGCGACGGTCGGCGCCGTCGCTCTCGGGGCGCTTCGCGGCTGACGCGCAAGCGCCTCCCCTCGACAACTCGCGTCTCTGCACGGCATCTAAGCCGACGGTTCTAAGCGAGCTCAGCGAGGGACGCCGCGGCCCCCCCAAGGGCGCTCCGAGAGCAAGCCACGACGAACTTCGCTTCCGGGCCTTCGTCCCTTCTGTAGCAAGAGCTACTCGACCGTCCCGTTTGACGCCCTTCCTTCCCTTCGTATCCATTTCAACTGTAGCCTCCCCAAGGATCTCCGATGGGCGGACACCGCAAAGCGAAAGCTGACACCGAGGAGTCGGTGTACATGAACGTGATTCCCATGGTGGACATCATGTTCCTGCTTCTCCTCTTCTTCATGCTCACGGCCGACTTCGGCGCGCGCGAGCTGGAGGCCGTGGAGCTCGCGGCCGGCCGGACCATCCGCGAAGACAAGCAAGAAGAGGCCAAGGGCAGAATGAACCTCAACGTCTACCACACCCCTACAAAAATGGAGTCGGGTGCGGTGACGTGTGGAGACTTCGACGCGATGCGTCCCTGCCGCGAGGACAGCCACTGGAATATTGCGATCCGCGGAAAGCGCTACGGCAGCAAGCAGCTTGAGACGTGGGCCAAGGACGAGGCCTACAAGCAGAAGAAGAAGGACGGCAAGTCGGAGAAGGAGGCGCTCGATCCGCTTACGACGACGGAGCTTCGCGTCATGATCCGCGCCGACCTCCGCGCTCCCTTCCGGTTTATTCAAGAAGTTCAAGAAGCGCTGGCGCAGGCGGGCATCTACAAGCTCGAGTACGGCGCCGCAGAACCGAAGAAGACTTGATCCCCGGAATCTCATACTTTTCCATTAGCTACAAATTACTCTAGTTTCGCGAGGACACGAACATGGCCGGTGGTGGTGGTGGTGAATCCAACGCGGACAACCCGCTTCCGCTGAACGTCGTTCCACTGATCGACGTGATTTTCTGCCTGCTTCTTTTCTTCATGTGCTCCTTCCACTTCAAGCAGCTGGAAGGGAAGATGGAGGCGTGGCTTCCGACCGACAAGGGCATGAATAACAATGCCAAGCCCCAGTCGGATAACCTTACAGAAATTCGCATCGTCCTTCAGTACGACAAGGGCGAAGGGCGGGTGAAGCGGCTCTTCGGCCGCAGCGAATATGCCGACGACGAAGAGCTCGGAAAGCTCATGAAGCGGCAGTTCGATTCGAACAAGGCGAACTCCGGCAAGGAGGCTCCTGTGATCATCCAGCCCGAGGCGGATGTCAGCTGGGAGTCGGTGGTGCGCGTCATGGACATTGCGCGCCTCTATGAGCTTCCGAAGATGGAGTTCTCGCTCGCGAAGACCGATTTCGTGATCCCCGATAAGTAAGGACGAAGCGCGCCATGACCGGAACCCGCTTCCTGGCGCGATTGGACTCGAACTGGATCGTAATGGCGAGCCGCGCTGAGCGCGGCTCGCTGCGTTTTTACCGCCTATTGCATCTGTGACTACCCATGGTTCTTCCACAGCCAGCGTCCCGTCCAACATCGAAAGGACCACTCATCCTACTCGGACTGATGATGGTTCTTTTTATTGCACTCGTCGGAAAGCTCATCTCAGGCTACGACACCTATCGGGATTCGGAAACGGGCGGACCTGCGAGCGCACCGAAGGCGAAGCCGGAATCTGCGCCCACGGCGCCCTCCCCCGAAGAGCAACTCCCCACAGAAGCGAGCCTCGCGGCTCGCAACGTCGAGTGGAGCGGCAACCTCACGCCGCTTGAAACCCGAGATGGCCTTCCGCTCGGCCTGAGCGAGGCAGAGCACCGGCTCGCCGTCGATGTGGGGCGCGCGAGCCGGGAGTTCTTCCAGCGCCGAATCTCACAGCTCCCGCCGATGAAAGACCTGCTGGCGGGTCCAAGCCGCTATCGCGGATCCACGTTTGCGGTGCGTTGCATTCCGATGGAGGTCGTGCCGCACTCGACGGACGTGCCGTCCGGAAGAGTGTACTCATGGCGCGTGTATGCCTTGCTCCAGCGGAGTCCCGACGAGGCCGTCGTGTTCGAGACGCTCGAGGAACCGCCGCAACGAGAGTGGATACTGAAGCGCGATGTGTTGGAAGTGGAGGGGCTTTTCCTGCGCACGGCGACCTACGAAACGGTCAGCAAGCGCAACCCGATCAAATCCGTGCCCTACCTCATCGCGAAGAGCTTCGAATACGTCACGGATGCACCCAAGAGCGCGACCAATGTGTTCGGTGTACTTTTATCGCGGTACGGGCCGATGGTGGCGTTGGGCATCGTCCTATTTGTTCTACTGACCGTCTGGACGATTCGCCGCTTCGCGAATGCACAAGAAAAGGCCGAGAGGGACTACTTCTACGCAATGATCCGAGCCAAGAAGCGTCCCGTCGCCGAGGTCGGCGACCCCGCCAAGACGCCTCCGGCTGGGCAGGGTGGGCCGGCCACCTCGGCACCGGGCTGAGACGCCGAGGCGGGTCGGGCTAGGGGCGCATGGCTGCGAGAGGGCGCTTGCCCTCGGGTCGGCCACGCCACAATGAAGAACCTCGAAACCGCTGAGATCGCCGCTTTGCAGGTCCTCCTCGCCGAAGACGAACGCACGATTGCCGTCACGCTCCGCGACGCGCTGGAGTCGGCGGGACATGCTGTCACGGCTCTTGCCGACGGTCGGCAAGCCCTCGAAGCCCTCGCCAAGCGTGCGTTTGACGTCGTGGTGACCGATGTGCGCATGCCGGGCGCCTCCGGACTCGACGTTCTGAAAGCGGCGCGGGCGCAGAATCCGCCCTGCGAGGTGCTCGTGATCACCGGCTACGGCACGATCGAACAAGCCGTGGAGGCCATGCGACTCGGCGCGTTTTCTTACCTCCAAAAGCCCTTCCTCAATGAAGCCGTGGTCTCGATGGTCGGCGAGATCGATCGCCGCAGAAATCTCGAGATCGAGAACCGCCGGCTCGCGGGCGACCTCGCCAAGCGCCCCGCGGGCGATGAGCTGATCGCAGGTTCTCCCGCCATGGCGGAAGTGTTCAAGCGCATCGATGCCGTCGCGAAGAGTGATGTTTCCGTACTGATCGTCGGCGAGAGCGGCACGGGCAAGGAGCGGATCGCCCGCGCAGTTCACAATAAAAGCAAGCGCGCGTCGATGCCCTTTGTGCCGCTCTCCTGCGCCGCGCTCGCCGAGACGCTGCTCGAGAGCGAGCTCTTCGGACATGAGAAAGGGGCCTTCACCGATGCCCATCGCGAGAAGCGCGGCCGATTCGAGCTCGCGCAGGGCGGCACCATCTTCCTCGACGACGTCGACGACCTAGCACTTTCGACGCAGGTGAAGCTGCTGCGCGTGCTCCAAGAGCGAACCCTCGAGCGGCTCGGCAGCGAGAAGTCCATTCGCGTCGACGTCCGCGTCATCGCCGCGACGAAAGTGCCGCTCGATCGTCGCGTGCGCGAGGGGCGTTTCCGCGAGGATTTGTATTATCGGCTCAACGTTGTGCCGATTGTCGTACCGCCGCTGCGCGAGCGCGAAGGCGACGTGCGCCGCCTCACCGATCACTTCCTATCCAAATACGACACCGGGCGCCGGACCGGCTCGGAGCGCCGGTTCCAGATCTACGAGGAAGATTACGCGTGGCTCGAAAAGTACAGTTGGCCGGGCAATGTCCGGGAGCTGGAGCACGCCGTCCAGCGAGCCATCGCGCTTGCCCCGGAGAACGCAACGTATCTTCGCCGGGAGCACCTTGTGCCGATGTCGAGCGAATACCGCTCGGCTCTCGAGCCTCCTGAAAAAGTAAGCTCTCTCCGTGAGGTGCTGAATGCGGCCGAGCGCGGGCACTTGGAGCGCGTGCTCAAGCTGACGCTGGGCCGGCGGCTCCAGGCCGCCGATCTCCTCGGCATCTCCCGAAAAGTGCTCTGGGAGAA
Organism: Planctomycetota bacterium; assembly: GCA_016792805.1. GTDB lineage: Bacteria > Planctomycetota > UBA1135 > UBA1135 > JACQFD01 > JAEUHX01. Next base: position 29,617 of record JAEUHX010000088.1, on the reverse strand, counting down.
GATTCGTGATCACGGGATCGACACCACGTTCGGCAAGTCGCCGGGACAAGCCGGCGAGCCCGAGGACGAGGAGCCATGAGCGCGGCGCAGGGTGCAGCGGCGAGTGAGGCCGTCTCGGCGAAGGTCCGAGCGCTGCGGCGCGTGGATCGCGCTGTCATCATTTCAGATCTTCACCTGACGCCCAACGATCCCGAAGGGATCGACCGATTTGTTGCTCTGGCGCGCAAGCTGCCCGGCGCGGTCCAGGAGCTCTTCATCCTGGGAGATCTTTTTGAGGCCTACGTCGGGCGAAAGCACTTATTTGTCGACGGCTATCGGCCTGTGGTTCGGGCATTGGATCTCTTGGTTTCCAACGGAGTCGCCGTCACTTGTCTTCGCGGGAATCGCGACTTTCTCCTCGACGAGGGATTCACAAAAGCGACAGGCGCGCGCGTCGCCGGGGATGAGGACACATTTGTGAGCGGGGAGCGCCGCATCCTCGCGGTCCATGGAGATCTTTTCTGTGTACACGACCTTCGATACCAAGCGATGCGCGCCAAGCTGCGCAGGCCGTGGGTGCGCTGGGCGTCGCGGACCCTCCCTCTGCCGGTGCTGCTGCGCATCGCCGGAGGTCTCCGCTCGAAATCGCGCGCGGAGATCGCCATGAAGACCACCGGCGAGATGGGCATTGTCGACGCGGAGGTCGAACGCCGGCTGGCCGAGGGCTTCGACTTGGTGCTCTGCGGACACGTTCACGAGCCGCAATCGCGGCGGCTCGGCGGCGGCGAGCTCGTCGTTCTGCCGGCCTGGCCGGAGCCGCCGGGCACACTTTGGCTCGACCGCGGAGCGCTTCGCTTCGCTCCGGTCGGTTGACTGTCGAACAGGATCTCGCCGCCCCCGCGAATGCGTCGAACGGCAACGCCCTCGACTCCAAGCGCACCTCCACTTTGCCTCTCTTCACACTTGTCATCCTCTCGACGCTCTCGACGACGTCGCACGCCCAAGGGTCCCAGGCGGCGCTGAGGTTCTTCGGCACCGGAGTGAATCAGCAGGATCGGGTGCGGATCCCGATCGACGACAACGCGGCGGGCCCCGATGCCAGCGCTCCGTGCGACGTCGGCGCCGGGAGCTTCACCCTTGAGTTTTGGGTGCGAGGGCTTTTTCGGAGAACGCGACGCAGAACGCCGGCGGTGGCGTGGCGGTCGGCGGCGACGACTGGATTCTCGGAAATGTGGTCTTCGACCGCGATGTATGGGGAGGTGCGGGATCTCCCGACTTCGGGATCAGCCTCGAGGGCGGATTTGTGCGATTCGGTACGGGGCGCGGGACGGCTGCGCCGCTCGATCGCAGCGAAAACACCATGGAAGGAAATGTGCAGTGCCTCGACGGCGCTTAGCACCACGTCGCCTGCGTTCGCGATGCCTCGACCGGCCGCAAGCGCATCTTCGTCGACGGGCTGCTCGACTTCGAGAGCGCCGCCAACGCGTCGAGAGCAGATATCAGCTATCCCAACGGCGGCGTTTCAGGAAAAGTGACTCCCTGGTGCCCGTACATCGTTCTGGGAGCCGAGAAGCACGATGCCGGCGCCGCGTTTCCGTCATTCTCGGGATTCCTCGACGAGGTGCGGATCTGGAACGTGGCGCGGACGCAGGCATAAATCCTGAGCGCCTATGACCGAGTCGTCCCCCCGGGGACGGCGGGCTTCGTGGGAAGCTACCGATTCGAGGAGGGGATGGGGACCTCGGTGGCCGATTCGAGCGGCGCCGGCTCGCCGACGGGCCTCCTGCTCGCAGGCCAGCCTGGCCACGGGCAGTGGGCGCTCGCGTCCCATGACCCCAACAATACAGCACCCATCTCCACGGGGACCCTGCGGCCGCGGACTACCACCACGGCGGTTCGCTCTCTTTCGGCCCCAACGGATACCTCTATGTCTCGACGGGGGATTGGTTCACTTCCGAACACTCACAAATCCTCGCCGTTCCCTATGGAAAGATCCTGCGCATTGCGAGGGACGGCTCGGTTCCGTTGTCCAATCCTTTTGTTGGGAACCCATCCGCCGACCCGCGCATCTATGCACTCGGGCTGCGCAACCCGTTCCGAGCGACGTTCGACTCCCTCACGGGGCGCTTTGGATCGGCGACGTCGGCGGCAACTCCTCCGACTCTCACGAGGGAATCAATCGAGGATCGGCCGGCCCCAATTATGGATGGCCGAACCAGGAGGGGGCGACCTGCTATCAAGGCGGCTGCGAGGGGTCACATTTCCAGCGTTCTCCTACGCACACAACGATCCTCTGTATGCTCCGTCGCTCGCGCAAGGATCGATTACGCTTGGGCCGGTGATTCGAACGGGAGTGTTCCCTGCCGCCTATCAGGGGAATCTGCTGTTTGGAGACTACGCAAATCGGTGGATTCGCCGAGCCGTGGTCGACGGCGCGGGTCAAATCGTCGCGACGGCGCCCTTCGAACGCGACCCAGCCGCAGGGACGGTCGTCGACCTTGCGATCAGCCCGGACGGTGCCCTCTATAGCGCGACGATTGGCGTCGCGTGGAGCGGCAATCCCGACGCGGGTGCCGTGCACCGTTATGTGTACTCGAACGCGGCGAATCTGCCGCCGGTGGCCTACGCGTCCGCATCGCCGACGCAGGGCGTTCCTCCGCTTCTTGTGAGTTTCACGAGTGCGGGCTCACTGGACCCCGATGGGGAGCCGAAAGCTCCTAGCTACCTGTGGAATCTTGGAGATAGAGCGCAGTCGGCGCTCGCAAATCCGGCGCATCTGTATGGCTCTCCGGGCCTGTACTCCGCGACGCTCACGGTGAGCGACGGCGCGGCTTCGGCGGTTTCGGCGCCGATCCCTATCACGGTTGGCACGCCGCCGGTGCCGACGATCGCTGCTCCTTCGAATGCCCTGGCGTACATCGCAGGCGAGGCGATCCACTTTTCCGGGGGAGCTACGGACGCAGAAGACGGCGTTCTGCCCGCGTCTGCGCTCAGCTGGAATATTGTGCTGGTTCGCGGCGGCCACAGCCACCCGTTCCTCGGGCCGATCTCCGGAGTTACCAGCGGATCGTTTGTAGTGCCAGCGACGGGGCATCCCCCGGAAGATACTTATTTCAAGGTTTGGCTCACGGCTGTCGACTCTTCGGGCTTGGGCAGCGCGGCGACCGCGGTGCTCTCTCCGACCACAACGACTCTCGTTTTCGACACGGTTCCCAGCGGGATTTCTCTTTTCCTCGATGGAGCGTCGATTGCCACGCCCCGCGTGTATCAAAGCCTCGTCGGCTATCAGCATACTGTGGAAGCGCTGGCTGTCGGAAACATCGGAACGTCGGTCTACTCCTTTCTGCAGTGGCTCGGAGGCGCCGCCTCCCAGCATGTGGTGACGGCGCCCGCGGGCGGGGCGAACCATACCGCTGTCTATGCCACCGCGTCGTCCCAATCGCTCACGTTGAGCGTCCCTGCATCGAACCGGAATGCCGATTATTGGCAAGGCGCTGGCCTCGGCCTCAGTAACTTTTTCGATGCCTTCGGACTCTGCGCCGGACGCGATTCCGGGGGCCATCTATCAGATGGCCTTCCAGTTCACGGCTCCCATTCCGCCAGGATCTGTGATTACGCAAGCGGCGCTCGAACTCGTGGCAACGGCGGACCAGCAACGGGCTCCCGCCGCCGTGATCCGAAGCTACGACGCTCCATCACTGCCACCGTTCGTTGCGGGGGCAGGCCCGGTGCTCACCTCCTTCTCGCCGCTCACGGCCCCGTCGGTCCCCTGGGCGTTCCCGGCATTCGTTCCCGGCCAGACCTACAGCTCGCCGAGCGTCGCGGGATTGTTGCAGGCGGTCATCGACCGCCCAGACTGGTCTGCGGGAGGCACGGTCGGATTCGTGATCGACGGCGCCGTATCTGCGCTTGACACTTGGAGATGTGTTCGAAATTACCAATCGGGCTCGCCACCCCGGCTTCAAGTAACTTTCTCCGCGGGCGGTGGTTCGGCACAGCCCTGCGGCTGCCTCGGCTACGGTTGGATTTCCTCTCCCGGCCACCGGCTCGGGCTCGGAGGACGTTTCAATAGTCGTCCGAGCTGCGCACGGGCCTCGTCGCCCATCGCTGCGTCGCCTCGTCCTCGTCGTAACTCCTTGGGTACGCCCGGGCATAGGCTCCTTGCGCTGGACGACGATTCCTCGCGCTCGCTTTGCGGAGCACTTTTGAAACGTCCTCCTCATGGCGGTCGGCGCGCCTGTCCTCGGGCAGACGATTGAGGTGCGAACCACTGACGTTGTCGGATCCGGCGCCTGGACCTTTGCCTGCGGAGCCCCAGGTTCGCTCCCATTCCTGGACGGGGAGATCCTCGTCGATCTGGCGAGCTACCAGGTGGGCGCCTTCTCGCCCGCCTCCCAGGGTTCCGCTCCTTGGGCGCTCGCTATCCCGTCGCTGCCCGCCCTGGCGGGCTACAACGCCTACTTCCAGTCCGTGGCGCTCGATCCGAGCCTGCCTCAAGGCCTCGCCTTCTCCAACGGCCTTCGGATGGTTCTCTGCCCGTGACGAGCGGCTCGAGCCGCGAGGACCTTTGCGGGTGATCGCGTCGAGAACGTGGCGTTCGGGGGAATTCGGCAATCTTTTCCGGACTCCTCGCCAAGGACGCGGTTACCTCGCCACCCGGGGTTCACTAAGTCTGGACCCGCCCCGTGATCCCCACGGGCCGCCCGGACACCATGATCTCCAACGCATACCCCAAGCGTTCGGTATTCTCTCTTTTGTTATGTGTTGCCTTTGGGCCCCTCGCACCGACCGGTGCGGAGGAGGGCACGAATTACGGCACTCTCACCAGGGTCAGCACAAGCATCAGTGTCTCTCAGGCGACGGGGTCGTCGGGGGTGCCGCGAGTCTCCGCGGATGGGAGGTTCATTGCATTCTTCAGCGATGCCGACAACCTCGTCTTCGGAGACTTCAATGGCGCGCGTGACATCTTTCTGCGCGACCGGCTGACGGGGCTCACGCATGTCATCTCGACCGCCGAGTCAGGCGAGCAAGGGAATGCCCCGTCGTCCTTTCCTGGTATCAGTGACGACGGGAGATTTGTGGCATTCGAGAGCCTGGCCGACAATCTCATCGAGGGTGACCACAACGGCCTGCGCGACATCTATGTGAAGGATCTCGCCACCGGCTCGGTGGAGCGCATCAGCGTTGCGACCGACGGGTCCGAGGCCGACGGCGCAAGCTATCAGCCTTCCCTCAGTGCGTCCGGGAGATATGTGGTTTTTCAGAGCACGGCGACCAACTTGGTGGCCGATGACGCCAATGGAGTCGCCGATGTGTTTGTGCACGATCGGATGCTGAAGACAACTGTGCGTGCGAGCGTCGCGACGGGGGGCGGAGAAGCCCATGGACCGTCGTCCGGAGGCCGAATCACAGCCGACGGTAGATTTGTGGTTTTTGACAGTCAAGCGTCCGACTTGATCGCGCTCGACGGAAATGGCGTGCAGGATGTGTTCCTGCGCGATCTCGCTCTTGGCACCACCATGCGGCTCTCGCAGGCTTCCGATGGCACGCCGGCCGACAAGCCCTCCTATTTCGGCCGGATCTCCGCCGATGGCGAGACGGCCGCATTCGCGTCGGCCGCGACGAACCTCGTGCCGGGAGATACCGACGCGCACACGGAAATTGTGCTTATCGACCTCGCTACCGGCGTGCGAAGCCGCGCCGACCAGTCCAGCACAGGCGAGCTGCCCGACGCTTCTGCGAGCTTCCCTGAGATCTCGGCCGACGGCCGATATGTGACCTACACGACGGAAGCGTCCAACCTCGTCCCGGAGGACAACAACGGGCGTGAGGACGTATTTGTTTACGATCGGCTCCAGTCGAAGACGCTCCGCGTGAGCCTCTCGAACCAGGGCGTCCAGATCGATGGCTTCTCGAGCTACCCCGCAGTCTCGGCCAGCGGGAAGGTGATCGCGTTCATGAGCGACGCGACCAACCTCGTCGAGAACGACGATAACAACTGGGTCGATGTGTATGTCGCCGACCTCACGAATGGAGATCCGCCCCCGGCGGTTCCATTCGAGACGGTGTCGCTCGACATCACGCGCGCCCGCGCGGTGAATACACCGAAGAGCGGCCGGGACTCGTTCACGGTCCTGGCGAATTACCAATTCTTACCGGTGTCCGTCGACGGCGTCTTCAACCCCGGCTCGGAGACCTTCGAGATCCGCATGGGTGATTCCGAGAAGCCCTATGTGGTCACGATACCGGCTGGCGACGCGGGATGGAAGCAGACGAAGGCGGGCAAGTGGACTTATGCGAGCCCGAAGACCGCCGTGGGCAAGCTCAATATTCGGCTCGACCCGGCAAAGAAGAACATTCAGATTCGCGCGCAGCGGTTCGACTTCCCCGCGGCGCCTACAGCACAGATGTTCCTGCGCATTCAGATCGGAAACGATCTGGTGATCTCGCACAAGAACTGGAAGACAAACAAAGCCCTGTCGGCCTTCTGGCTGCCGTAGTCGCTTCGGGTACCTCAACAACGGGCGAGCTTCCGGACTCGGAGGCTCGCCCGCTTGCGTTCCCGGCTCCCTAATCCGGAGAGATCGCGTGCTCCCAGGCGAGGCGCGAGATGCGACGGGAGAGTTCCTTCGAGCGCTCGTGGAGCGCATCGGTGGTGAGATCCCACGTGAGCACCACGAGAACGTAGGTGCCGCCGTCGGGGAGCTGCACCCAGGCGGCGTCATGCTCGACCATGGATGTGAGCCCCGTCTTGTTTCCCACAAGGGCTCCAGACTGGGGATGGAGCCCGGCTGGAATCCGCTCGCGGAACTTCTGATCCAGCAGGCAACGCTGCGCAAACTGTCTGGAGCTCTCGGAGAGCCTCCAGCTCGACAGCGCGTCTTGGGGTGCCGACTCCGGGACACAGAGCGCCATGAGCTGCGCCAGCGACTGTGCCGTTGTCGTATTGTGAATCCCCGCGCGATAGGCCGGGATGTCTTCGACGCACCGGCGCACCTTCATCTCTCCTGCGCCCGCAAGCTCACACATGCGCGAGATGGCGTCAGCCCCGAGTCGGACGATTAAGAGATTCGTGGCGACATTGGAACTGCGCGACACCATCTCCCGCGCGAGCGTCTCGAGCGAGGCCCGTTTGCCGATGAGCGGCTGGACTCCCTCCTCCTGCGATGGCTCAAGCTCGACGGTAAAAGTCGAGCCATCCTGAATGCTGACGAATCGATTGACGACCTCGATCTCCTCGGCGAGCCGGATCTCGCCCGCGTCGACCCGCCGCAGCAGCTCCAGGAGAACGGCCAGCTTCATCGTGCTCGCGGCGTGAACGGTGCGGTCGCCTTCGATGGCGATTCTCGAGCGTTTCGTGGGATTCCACAATACGACGGCCGCGCTCACACCGCTTTCTGTGATCGCGGCGGCAGCCGCTTTTGCAAACATCCCGTCGCGCGCGGCGCCATCGGAGGAGGGCTCCACGCCGAGCGCCCGTAGGCGACGCACATATCGAAGACGCGGCCGCAGAGCCGGGGTGTCGAACGCCGTGATCTTCGTGGATGGCTGCCCCTGCCTTGTCGCTTCCAGCACGATTCCGCCGCGCTCGAAGGTGCCGCCCGCCCACATCGCGACGTGGTCGATGCGCTGCTCGGTTCCGAAGTAGAGAAGGTCTCCTTCGCGGACGCGTTCCGGTTCGACCGCCGCGAGCTGGGGATCCTGGAAGCACTGCTGATAGGCGTCGCGCTTCAACAGCACTCCGTGCTGCCGAAAGATAAATTGAACGAGCCCGCTGCAGTCGAATCCGAGAGGAGTCGTGCCTCCCCAGGTGTAAGGAGCGCCCAGCAGTCGCCTCCCGATCGCAAGCCACCGGGCGGGATTCCCGAGATCGGGGACATGTCCCGGAGGCACATCCCGAAGATCGCCGGAGGCCACATAAGCATTCCGCTCATCGGGAAGCCGAATGCGTTCGAAGCCGCCGCCCCCGTCGGCGCCGGCCAGCGAGCCGAGTGCCTCAAGCCGCGTCCCCATGGGAACTGTAAGGAGCGGCTTGCCCTTGGAAAAGCTGGGAGAAGCATACACATGGGCGCGCACGGCGATGACCTCGCACACCCTCCCGCCGGCGGCGCTGCGCGGCGGCGCGGCATATCCAACTTCGCCGTCTCGCGCGCGCCGCAGCGCCGCCACTGCGAGCCAGCCTTCATAGCCCTCCGGCGTGCGCACCTTACAGAACCCTCGAGCCGCGGACGCCGGCTCTTCGAGGACATCGACTCCCATGCCGAGCGTGGCTTGGCTCACCACCGACGACTCCTCCGACGGCCCAGAAAGGAGCGGTTCCACGGCGGTAATCACAAATGCAAGGGATCGGACGCGCATCGCGGTGGGCTCGGGCCTTGGGGAGTGTGATCGCGCGGCTCCGCAGGCCGTCAGGAGCGCGGCGAGCAGCCACGGAACATCAGCGCGGCGGAGGTCGGAGTTCACGATCGGATTGTGAGGTCCTGCGGCGCGCTTCCCAATCCTTTGCGTCGCGCCTTGACCTGCTCCATCTTGGCGCGATGAACTCGGCCGTGCGCCTCTCGTTCGTGGAGCTTCCGCTGGAGCTCGCCCATGCCTGGACCATCGCGCGCGGAACCTCCACGGCCAAGCGAAACGGGCTCCTGCGCCTCGAGGCCGAGGGCGCGGTCGGCTATGGCGAAGCGGCGCCGAATACGCGCTACGGGCAGAGCTTCGACGGGGCGGCGCGCGCCTTCGAGCGATTGGCTCCCCGGCTCACGGAGCTCTCACCCTGGAGCCCGCGCCCCTGGATCGCGGTCGCGGAGACGATGGTCGGCCCCGAGAGCGAAGTGACCGCGGCCCTCGACGCCGCTCTATGGGATTGGCGCGGCAAGCGCCTCTCGAAGACGGTGGCGGAGCTTGTCGGCACTTCCGGCCGCCCCTCGCCGCCGACGAGCTTCTCAATCGGGATCGCGCAGCCTCAGGCGATGGCGGCGCGCGCGAGAGACGCGCGAGAGTTCAAAATTCTGAAAATTAAGGTCGGGCTCGGCGACGACATGGCGAATGTCTCTGCGGTCCGCTCCGCTACGGGCGTGCCGCTCCGCGTCGATGCCAATGAGGGCTGGAAGTCAAAGGAGGAGGCGCTCGAGCGGATTCTGTGGCTTTCGACCCAAGGCGTCGAACTCGTGGAGCAGCCGCTCCCGGCCCGAGATATAGAGAGTCAACGATGGCTTTTTGAGCGCTCTCCGATCCCGCTGATCGCCGATGAATCGTCGCTGACGGTGGCCGACGTCGCGCCGCTGCGCGGACAGTTCCACGGAGTGAATGTCAAATTAAGCAAATGTGGAGGGATCACGCGCGCTCTCGAGATGGCGGAAGCGGCGCGCGCCCTCGGATTGCACTGCATGCTCGGCTGCATGATTGAGAGTTCGCTCGGAATCGCTGCGGGGGTATCGATTGCGCCGCTCTTCGATTGGGTCGATCTCGACGGTTCGCTGCTGCTGGCGGACGACCCCTTCTGCGGCATCGAGCTCGATGGGGGGCGCTGGCGGGAACCGTCGGCGCCGGGGCTGGGAGTTGCGCCCCGCGACTGGGCACCGCGGTAGCCTCCGAATCTTGCGAATCCTCAAGCACGCTGCCTGATTCCGGCGCAGCATTCGCTCCAATCCTGCCATGCACCAACCCCACGACCGAGCGCGACGCCTGCACCCCGAAACCCGCTCTGTTTCGGAGGGCTTCGACCCGGAGCTTTCGGTGATGGCGGTGCGCCCGCCCATCTATCCGGTCTCGACCTATGCGTTTCGCTCCGCGGAGGAAATGTCGCATTGGTTTCGCGTGGCGCTCGGCCGCGAGCAGGCACTGCCCGGCGAGCACGCGAGCCTTATTTATGCAAGACTCAATCATCCGAATGCTGAGATGTTTGAGGAGGCGCTGGGCTCCGTGGAGAAAGGATGCGCTGGAGCGGCCGCCTTCTCGAGCGGCATGTCGGCGATCACGACGGCACTCCTCACGTTCCTTCGCCCCGGCGACGTGATGGTGTTCGGGCGCCCTGTGTACGGTGGTACCCACGAACTTCTTCAGCACATTCTGCCGCAATGGAACGTTGAAGTTCGCTCCGCACCTGGCGATGACTTACAACAACTTCGCCAGGCCGTCGAAGCTGCAGGGGAGCGCCTTGCCGTGCTCTATCTCGAGACTCCGGCGAATCCCACTCTTCGAATGCTGGATCTCTCGCGCACGTCGGCACTGCTCGATGGCCTCCGCGCCGCGCGCCCCGAACGCAGGCCAGTCGTCGTCGTCGACAACACATTTCTTGGTCCTGTCTTCCAGTCGCCGCTGCTCCACGGCGCCGACGTCGTCGTCTACTCGGCCACGAAGTTCCTTGGCGGTCACAGCGATCTCGTTGCGGGTGCCGTCTCGGTTCGCGACGCCGAACTCATCGCGCGCGTGAAGGCGACGCGCGCTTTCCTCGGCACGATCTGTGAGCCCTTCACCGCCTGGATGCTCCAGCGCAGCATGGCGACGCTTTATTTGCGTATGATCAAGCAGTCGAAGAATGCATCAAAAATCGTCGATGTGCTGAAGGCGCACCCAGCTGTGGAGCGTATTCATTATCCGACGCTTTTCACGGGGGAGCAGGCGCGCATCTTTGCCTCGCAGTGCAGCGCGCCGGGTTCACTCATCGCGCTCGAGCTGAAAGGCGGCCGCGAAGCGGCGTTCCGATTCCTCAACGCTCTGCGCATCGTCCGGCTTGCCGTCTCTCTCGGGGGCGTCGAATCGCTCGCCTGCCACCCGCGGACGACCACCGCCTCCGAGATGGAGGAAAGCGAGCTGCAGCGCTGCGGAATCGTTGACGGTCTCGTGCGCCTCAGCATCGGTGTCGAGTATTGGCGCGATCTGGCTTCCGACCTCACACGGGCGCTCGACGCCGCGGGGCGGTAATCTGTGGTGGAGGTTGCCACATGACTTTACGTCGCATTGTCCCGCTCGCGCTTGTTCTCCTCGTGTCGGGTTCTTCCGCGTCCTCGGCCGCGCAGAACGTATGGAGAGTGGATAGCAGTGGGTCAGTCCCCGGAGCGTTCCTGAAGGTGCAGCAGGCGATCGACGCCGCATCGAACGGAGACACAATCGTTGTTCGCGGCGGCGCGTACGTTGAGGAGATCGTGATCGACGGGAAGGGGCTGAAGATCGTTCCAGAAGTTGGCCAGGGGTATTGGTTCACGGTCCTGTTCCCAAAGGGATGTGTGATTCGAAATGTGCCCGCAGATCAAGAAGTGGCTGTTCGAGGGCTTGGTGTTCTCAATAAATCCTTCTTGATACTCGAGAACAACGCCGGCCCCGTCTGGATTGAGGACTGTACATGGCAGAATCCCAACGCCGGCATCATGAAGCCGGGTGTTCGAGTCTCGAACTGCGAATTTGTTTCGATGCGGCTCACCCACGCCCATGGGAGCCCTGGAAGCGTGCCCTTTGGATCGCTCTATTTCTTTCCTGCGAATGGACTTGAAGTCGAGAACTCGACGGTCTGCCTGTTTGACTGTAACTTCTTTGCCGGGATGATGGGCGGGGTTCCACTCAGCTTCGCGGCCAAGGGAGCCGTTCTAAAGAGCGGCGAGATCTACGCAGACTATACATCGTTCATGGTTCAGGCGGGATCCTCAGTTCCTTCTTTTGTGAGTACCCAGCCGAACAGCCATGTCGAGTTCTACAATTGCACCTTCAATGGGGCGCCGAATGTCTACGCCGGCACCTCGATACTCAAAAGCGGCCCGAATCTCCGCTGGTCGGCGAATTCGCCGGTGTACGAAGGCCAGACGCTCAACTTCGAAGCCGTTTGCGAGACACCGCAGATTGTGTATGCGCTGATTTCTGACAAGTCGTCGGCGCAGCCGCTTTTCATCCCCGGGGTTCAGGGTCCGCTCATTCTGGATCTTGCCGAATCCTTTGGATTCCAATTAAGCACGCCGATCTGCTCGGGGACCGTCACCTACACAATTCCTGCGCCCACCGTTGTGCCGGCAATGCAGTCCCTGCCGTTCACGGCGCAGCTCCTGTTCGTCGCTCCCGATTTCTCCGCCGTCTTGGTCGGCGCGGGTTGCGAGATCGTGCTCCTCGACTCCGGAGCGTGAGTCGACGGCCTGAAGAACGTTCCAAAGTGCTCGACTGGGCGAGCGCCGGGCCCGCGCTCAGCTCGGATGCATTCTGAGACGGTCTCCTCGCGTTCGCTTCCTCTGGGGGCGACCCGGATCGACTTGGAGGAAAGGAGGGTTCCCCACAGGCGAATCACCCTTCTTCGGACGCATTGCCCGGGGCCACGGCGGGAAGTACCCTGCTCGGCCCATTTCTCCCGCGGGTCCCTATGGCTTCTCGATGACTCCGAATCGGCGCATCGTCGTGGCCATCGATGGCCCTTCTGGAGCCGGCAAGAGCACGGTCGCTCGGGCCGTCGCCAAGCGTCTTGGGATTCTCTTCCTCGACACCGGTGCGATGTACCGCGCGGTCGCTTGGGCAATGCTCGAGCAGGCCGAGCTCGGAAAGGGCGGAATGGGAACGGACGAGGCGGCGATCGCCGCCTTTCTCCGGCGTCTGCGGCTTCGGTTCTCCGAAGACGGCGAGCGCATCTCTGTCCAGCTCGATTCCGGGCCGGCGCGGGATGTGAGCGCCGAGATTCGGACGCCACGGGTCACCTCCGTCGTGAGCCAGGTTTCTGCGGTTCCGATCGTGCGCGAAATGCTCACGCGGGAGCAGCAGGCCATCGCGGCGGGGCGGTCGGTGGTCGCCGAAGGAAGAGACACGACGACCGTCGTGTTTCCCCACTGCGACCGAAAGTTCTTTCTCACAGCGAGCCTCGAAGAGCGGGCGCGACGTCGCAAGGCGGAGCGACCGGAACTCGAGGCAGTGTCCTTGCAAGAAGTGGCCGACGAGATTGCGGTGCGAGACGAGCGCGATTCGACCCGCTCGGTGGCGCCGCTGCGGATGGCTTCCGACGCCGTGCTTATCGACACGACCGGACTCTCTCTCGACGAAGTCGTGGAGCGGATCGTGCGGGAATGCGCCGAGCTGTTGCCGGCCAGCTAGGGCCAATCTCGGCCCGTTTCTCTGACCCGGCGCCCGCAACCCGCGACATGCCCGTTGAAGCCTGAGAGCGCCAAACCGGAAACCTCGAAACTGGAAACCGACTTCCGGCTCTACTGGTTGGCGCGGCTCGTCTTCGGAAGCCTCATGAAGTGGGGCTACCGGATCGAGTGGGTCGGCCTCGAGAACGTGCCGGAGCCCGGGGGCGCGCTGTTCGCCTCGAGCCACGGTTCCTTCCTCGACGTCCCGGCCATCGGTGCCTGCATCAAGACGCGTCCGGTCTGCTTCGTTGCGCGAGCCTCACTCATTCGGATCCCGATTCTCGGGTGGTTCATTCGCCACTGGGGACCGATCCTGATCCAGCGCGGAGCGGCGGACGTGGCTGCCCTGCGGGCCATGGCAGCGCGTGCCCGGGCGGGCGAGCTCGTCACCATCTTCCCGGAAGGGACGCGCACTCCCGACGGCCATCTCCAGGAGCTTCGACAAGGAGTCCTGTTGGCGGCGCGCCTCGCGCGGGTGCCGGTGATCCCCGTTGGGATCGTTGGTGCCTTCGAGGGGTTCCCCCGAACGCGCAAGTTCCCGAAACTCTGGGGGAAGATCGTCGTCTCCTTCGGGCCGCCGATTCCGCTCGCCGAGCTTTCGCGCGATGCCGACGACGCCCTGCCTCGGCTGCGCCTCGCGATCGCTGCACAAATCGATCGAGCCGGACAATTGTGGTCTCGCTCGACCGGCAAGCCGTTTCGCGGCGCACTCCGCGAAGCCGCCTTGCCACAAAACCGAACATGACTCTCCTTCCGGTCTCTCCGCCGCGTGGCGGAGCGGAAGGGGTGCTGACAACCCTTTACCAAGTTCTTTTCGATGCCCGCACGGGACATCGTCCGCAAGTTTTCCCTATCCATTGAGGAGCTCGACCGGCAGACGGACGCCATCGTCGCGAATGCTCCCCAGGATGATCTTCTGCAGCGGCTTCAGGGCTCCATTAAGGAGTTCAAGCCCGATCAGATCGTCCCCGCCAAGGTTCTCTCGATCCGCAAGGACGAGGTGATCGTTGACTACGGCGGTAAATGTGAAGGAACCATCTCTCGCTCCGAGTTCCCCGATGAGATGGTCCTCGAGCCGGGCCAGCAGATCGAGGTTCTCTTTGAAGGACACGACGATTACAGCGACTCCGTCACGGTTTCGTGGCGTCGCGCCGTCCGTCGCAAGGCCTGGGACGAGATTGTTACTCGTTACAAAGAAGGCGATCGCGTCAAGGGCGCCGTCCAGCGCAAGATCAAGGGCGGCCTGCTCGTCGAAGTCGACAAGGTCGCAGTGTTCCTGCCTGCGTCGCAGGTCAATATTCGCCGCACGAACGACGTCTCCGAGTACATCGGTAAGGAAGTCGAGGCGGAGATTATTAAGATTGATCCCGAGCGCCAGAACATCGTCGTCTCCCGTCGCAAGCTCCTCGAGAAGGATCGTGCGATCAAGAAGGAGTCGCTGCTGCGCGAGCTCGAGGAAGGTCAGGTCCGCAAGGGCGTCGTGAAGAACATCGCCGATTTCGGCGCCTTCATCGACCTCGGCGGAATCGACGGCCTGCTGCACATTACCGACATGAGCTGGGGCCGCATCAATCATCCGTCCGAGATGCTGAAGCTCGAGGACGAGATCGAGGTGAAGGTCCTGCGCGTCGATCGCGAGCGCGAGCGCATTGCGCTCGGCTTGAAGCAGCGCACGCCGTCGCCGTGGGAGAATATTGATCAGAAGTACCCGGTCGGCTCGCGCCACCGCGGAAAGGTGGTCAATATTGTGACCTATGGCGCCTTCGTGAAGCTCGAGGACGGCGTCGAAGGATTGGTGCACATCTCCGAGATGTCGTGGACGCGCCGCGTGACGAACCCCAACGATCTGGTGAAGATCGGCGACGAGGTCGACGTGGTGGTTCTCGACATCAATCGCGAGAAGCAGGAGATCTCGCTCGGCATGAAGCAGGCCGAGGCGAATCCCTGGGACACGGTCGATCAGCGCTACCCGGTCGGCACGGTCATCGAAGGGCGCGTCCGCAATCTCACGACGTACGGCGCGTTCATCGAGATCGAGGAAGGCATCGACGGCCTGCTGCACATTTCTGACATGTCGTGGACCAAGAAGGTCTCGCATCCCGCAGAAATGGTGAAGAAGGGCGATGTCGTCCGCTGCGTGATCCTCTCCGTCGATGCGGAGAAGAAGCGCATTGCGCTCGGCCTGAAGCAGCTCGTCCCCGATCCGTGGCAGGACACGATCCCGGCCAATTATCACGTCGGCGATCTTGTGAGCGGCATCATTACAAAGATGACCAACTTCGGCGCATTTGTGCAGCTGGAGGACGACCTCGAAGGGCTCATCCACATCACGGAGCTGGCCGATCATCGCATCAGCTCGCCCGAGGAAGTGGTGAAGCTCGGTCTCAAGGTCGAGGCCCGCGTCATCAAGGTCGACACGGAGGACCGCAAGCTCGGTCTCTCGTTCGTCCACGCGGACTTCGAGGAGAACGAGGAGCCCCGCCGTGCGGAGCGCGAGCGCGAGATCAAGAAGCGCGAGAAGGAAGTCCGTGGCGAGGTCGAAGAGCAGGTGCGCGCGGAGCGCGAGGCCCAGGAGCGCGAGAAGTCCGATCGGGCTGAGCGCGACAAGGCCCAGACCCGCGCGGCCCGCGAGGCGGCAAAGGCTGCAGAGCTGGCGACGGAGCCTGCGAACGCAGGCGGCGCCGGCGCTGCGAAGCCGGAGTAGTGATCTTCGAGGGCTGACGGGGCAACCGTGCGCCTTCGATCGTTGATTCTTTTGTGGGCGGCCGCCGCGCACCTCGGGTGTGCGGCGGCCGCACCCACAGAAGGCGGGCCGGTCGCGCAGGGGCCGGTGACGCTCGCCGTGGAGAGTCCCATAGAAAAGCCCGCGGATGCGCTCGATCCGACGCTCGCGCGGCTGCTCGACGAGATGCGCCGCGCCTACGAGTTCGGCGATGAGGATCGGGCGCGGGCGGCGGCACGGGCCGCGCAGGAGAGCGAGGAGCTGCCCGACGAGGTCGAGGAGTATCTGGACGCGTTCACGCGGATCCTCGACGGCAAGTCGTTACAGAAATCGATGGAGCGAACGGCTCGGGTAGAGCCGGCGCGCGACGAGGTCACCCTCGGCGATCTCGTGGAGTTTCGGCTGGTGCTGGAGAATCCGGGCATCGCCGACTACGAGGAGACGATCACAATTCCGCAGGCCGTCGGATCGCGTATCTTCTCTTCGAGCGCGCGGGCGAAGACACAGATATTCGCGACGGTGACGACGATCGACCTCGACGCCTACGGCGCGGAGTCGGTCCGTACGGAAACCCTACCGATTCGAGTGCGCGAGGATATTGAGATCGCACCGGGCGGCTCCTACGAGATGGCGTTTCGTCTCGAAGGGCTCTCGCCGCAAGGCGCTGTGGCACGCCGGATTCTCGTCGGGGCCGAGGTGGTGCCCTCGGAGTTGCGCTATGGCGATCGAGCGGTCGTGCTCACGCGGCTGCGCTGCCAGCAGGGCGAGACGCTCGCGCTGCCTTCGGGGTTCGAGTCGCTGGCGAGTCAGCCGCTGGAGGCGCTGCGGGCCGCGTTGAAGCGCACGGAGCCAGCGTTCGACCGATCGGTGCTTCCGGCGGCGCTCATGGTGCCAGCGGAGGAGCGAGCCGACGCGCGCAAAGCTCTTGCGCGGGCGCTTATCTCGGCCACGTCGGATGGCGGCTCCCTGTCGCGCGCGCGGGCGATTGTGGCAGCGCTGCGGCAGCTCACGGGTGACGAGCAGAAGGGGCTCGACCTCGGCGCATGGATCGGCTGGGCGTCGGCCCAGAGGTAACAACCGGTGCGGTGGGCTACCCTCGGCGCCCCATGAGCGAATTCGCGGACATCGCCACTCAGCTTGCGCGCATCCAGCGCGGCACGGTCGACCTCGTTTCCGAGGCCGAGCTTCGCAAGAAGCTTGAGCGCTCGCGCGCCATCGGCAAACCGCTCCGAGTGAAGCTCGGGATCGACCCTACGTTTCGAGATGTGCATTTCGGGCACTCGGTGCCGATCCGCAAGCTGGCCGATTTTCAGGCGCTCGGACATCTGCCGGTGCTGATTCTGGGCGATGGCACGGCGCTCGTGGGCGATCCGACGGGACGCGATTCGACGCGGCCGCCGCTCACGCGCGAGCAGATCGAGGAGAACGTCTCGGGATACATGTCACAGATCGGCAAGATTCTTGACCTGTCGCGTTGCGAGATCGTGCGCAATGGGCAGTGGTTCCATGGGATGGGATTTGCCGATGTGCTGCGGCTGATGGCGCGCGGCACTGTGGCCCGCATGATTGAGCGTGACAATTTTCAGGAGCGCATGAAGGGCGGGCGGCCAATCCACATGCATGAGCTTTTGTATCCTCTGATGCAGGGATGGGATTCGGTGATGGTGCGCGCCGACGTGGAGCTTGGCGGCACCGATCAGCTGTTCAACCTGATGCAGGGGCGCGTGCTGCAGCAGGAGGAGGGGCAGGAGCCTCAGATTTGTATCACTGTGCCTTTGATCGAAGGGCTCGACGGGCGCAAGATGTCGAAGAGCTACGGGAATCACATCGGGCTTTCGTTTCCGGCGAAGGAGATTTTTGGGAAGACCATGTCAATTCCAGACGCGCAGCTGCGGCCGTGGTTCACGCTGCTGACGCGGCGGCCGCTCGAGGAGGTGGGGGCGCTTCTGGCGGAAGGCAAGAATCCGCGCGACGCGAAGGTGGAGCTCGCCAAGGCTCTCGTGGCCGAGGTCCATGGTGCGGCGGCGGCGGAAGCGGAGGCGACGGCGTTTTTCTCACAGTTCTCGAAGGGGGAGATCCCTGCCGATGCGCCGACGGTGAGCATCGCGCCGAGCGCGCGCGAGGGATGCCTCGACGCGAGCGCTCCGGCGCTCCGGGCGGATCTGTCGCAGATGGCATCTGGAAAGGTGGGTTTCGCCAATTTCCCCGGCTTCCTCGCGCAGATCTCCAGCGAGTCGGCCTCCGCGGCGCGCCAGCTAATGTCGCAAAAAGCGGTCGACGTCGACGGCGCCCTGGCGTCGGACCCGAAGGCGACGATCTGGCTTTCCGACGGCTGCGTGCTGAGGGTGGGAAAGCGCCGCTATTTCCGCATTTGTGTGAAACCCTGATGTGAGGCTCAACAGCAATCGCGCTCAGCGCGAGGGCATGAGGCGGCGGCGATCCGCTCGAAGCCAAGCCGCTTCGAGGCTTAGACGTCAGTGAAGCACTCAACTCCTCCGAGTGTCGTCGAGAAGTCGCGCCGGAGCTCATCCCCAACTGGGTGCGCTGTCCGATTCGCGAGTGGCGAGATCTTCGATTCATGAGCCGACAAGTTCGCAAGCGTGTGCAGCGAGTGGAGGCTCCAATTGCAGAGAGCCAACTGATCGTCTTCGAATGTAATGATAATTCACTTCGCATGCTGAAGGGTCTGGATCTCATCTGTGGACGCTCGTGCATTCGCGAGATTCTGAAGTCGAGCTTCGATCATTCGACGTGCGAGGGAGATGTTCATTCCTGGCGTCGTCACTGGGGCTGCTGCTCCTCCATGAAGTTCCATCCGACGGATCGACCGTCGTTCTTCGTTCACTCGGATCGCCGCAGAAGTCCCTTCTCGTGGATGCGAGCGGTCGTACCGTCCAGGGATGCGACGGGTTGGCCCACTGGCCAGACAGAGGCGGAGGCGCCAGGTATCTGTTTCTAGGAGCCGGGACTTGTCCGGGATCTATGAACTTCGCGGGGAAGGAGCGATGACGAGGCTCCATTCTATGTTTTCCGAACTCAGTGATAGGAGGCGGGTTCTCGCACGTGGCGACTGCGCGCAAATCGCCTCCGAGGAGGCGCTCGAGTAGGTGAACAGAAACGGCGAAGTCGTCAGGCATGACTCACTTCTCTTCCTTTTCCTCGCGAAGTTCTCAGTACAGAAATTTGGTTCGACGGGGGAGTTCGAGGCTATCACTTTTGTATCGGCGGCCGCTCGGCTCCAAGGCGCCGCAGCTCCGAGCTCATGGGCCTCCGGCACAATGCACGACGAAGGCATCCCAGGCCGATGGCCTAGTCCGCACGTTGGGAGCAGGGGAGAATTCGGAAGCCTTCTCATGGGGGAGCATCTGCAGTCGGCTTCGCAGTACCCATGCCCGGACAGGCCACGAACGTACAGTGGTCGGATGGGGCGACCTGTCTCTACCGAGTATTTGAACTCGACGGCATTGCCAGCACCCATTGAGATTATTAAGAATCAAGGATCCACAAGATTGACCCGCTTCCGGCTCTCGCAACGACATCAAAGCCGACCTCAGCGCGATGAGATGCGCTCCTCTCGGCTTAGGCTTCAAATACCAAAGCACCATGCTGCGACGACTCCTTCTCGCCTCTCTCGCAAGCGCGACGCTCTTGTGCCACAGCTTGGCCGCCCATCCTGTGCCGCAATCGAGGCCCAGCACGGGAGCCAGGACACTATCCGGGCGCGCGATTCGATCGGATACCGGCGGCCCGGTTTCGGATGCACTTCTTCTGCTTCGAACAGGAGATGAATCTGTTGACTTTGCTCAGACATGGAATGCCATCGGAGGAGAAGCCGTAATCGACCGACTGATTCAGGATCAGAGACTCAGATCCACGGTGCGACAACACGGAGGATGGATCGCATCTCGAACGGCCCGATCCGGAAAGAATGGAGAATTCCAGATCGAGATTCCCGAGGACGCGGTTCGATTCTCCATCGAGGCGGAGGCTCCGGGACTGCTCTGCGTTCCGAAGCGTCCACAATTGGTAGGGGCACCAGAATCCCAAGACGGGTTTCTTGTGATACTGGATCCTGCGCGCACGGTTCGTGGACGAGTGATCCGCCCCGACGGCCAGCCGATTGCTGGCGCATGGATCTCGAGCTCGGAGAACCGCGGATGGGGAGCCTCGCTCGTCGCCTCCCTGCCGCAGGATCGACGTAGCGACGCGGACGGGAATTTTGAGTTCTTACTGGAGAGGGGCATGCACCCGGAGATGCGTGCTTGGGCTCCGACCCTCGTTGTGAGCCACGAGTCTGCAGAAGTGGAGCTGGAGCTCCCGAACGAAGAGTCGAGTAGGAAGTCTATGATTGTGGTGTTTCCAACTCCGACCTCCGTTCGAGCAAGGGTGACCGACTCCCTCGAAAGGCCATTGGGAAACGCGCTGCTTCGGCTTGAGCCCGAGAGTGGAAGGTCGTGGTCTTTGGAGTCACTGATCGCACGAACCGATTCAAACGGGTTGGCTTCCTGGCCAGCCGTCCTGCCGGGAGAGTACGCCCCACAGATCCTTCGAATGAACGCCTGGACTCCACTCTCCCAAGAGAGCGTTGTGGTCTCCCCCGCGAATGCAGCCGCGATCCAAGCCTGGAGGGCTCAGGGAGTTGAAACCTCTGACTTGTTAGATCTCTCGAGAGCGGAGAAGCCAACGACAGCTCCAAGACTGACGAAGCTCGAGGTCTCCGTCCGCGACAAGATCTCGCAGCAGCCGATTCGCGCGATCGAGTGGCTCATCCTGCCCACGCTCGGAGTCAGCACGGCACTTCCCGATGTGTTCCCCGCGGAGCGGAGCGAAACTGGAAGATACACAAGCTCGTATGACCGCGAGGTTCGATGGGCGGGCAACAAGCCTACCTACCTGCTATTCATCCGTGCTGCTGGGTATGACGACGTGAGTGTAACGATTCCCGAAATCCAAGGCAGCGTCCAATTCATGAGCGTCGAGATGCAGCGTTCCTGCTCAATTCTCGGCACAGTTTACGAATCTGAGGGAGGTGACCAGAAGCGCAAGGGCGGCATTCAGATTCGCTGGCGCCCCATCCCCACATTCGGGTACGGTCTCGGGTACTACTCAACGGTAACCGCTTCGGATGGGAGCTTTCGACTGACGGGAGTTCCAAGCGGCCCAGTGCAAGTGATCGCCTACACTCCGGGCCGTGCTGAGGCGCATTCTGAGATTCTCACTCTTGAACCTGGTGAGGTACGCACGATGGAGCCGATGACTCTGCGGAAAGGCGGAGCCATTCAAGGAGAAGTCACCGACGGCTCCGGGCTGGCAGTGCCAAACATTGGCATCTCGGCGGAGATCGATCTGGATCTGAAGGATCCCAACTTTCCCCTGGTGTATTCACACCACGTCGTTACAGATAAGGATGGACGCTTCTATCTGCGCGGCCTTCTGCCAGGCAGATGGAAGTTGCAGTTCGGCGGCGGCACGATCTCAGGGCCGCCAGGATGGGACTCAGCCGGCAAGGGTGTACTCGTGCGAGAGGGAGAAACAACCCAACTTGGACTCCAAAAGAAGTGAAAGGAGGTTCACTTCAACGCGCGAAACTGTAGCACTCCTGGGCACGATGCGCGATCGGAGGCCCGGGGGCCAGCGCGCCAAGATTGCCTAGTCGGAGCTAAGTTCTACGGGCAGGGTATCTTCATCGAAAGTGGTGCATGCGCCCGGCAGCCGCTCGGCGTCGTTACCTCAAATCGCGCGGGCGCCTCGAGAAGGGGTTCATGGGAAAGATGTTTGGGGGTTGCTCCACGGACGATGGAGTGGACTTGCGGCCTACTTCGGGTGACCCGTGCCTCCCAGGCTACGCCGATGCACGCCTCGCCGGAGACAGTTGAGAATGTCTTACTCTCCTTGGATCTGAGATGTTGAGCGCTTCAGCCCTCACCTCTCTCAGCGCGTCGTGTCTTGGAGAGGTGAGGAGAGTGGGATGACGAATGGCTCAGATCTGTAGAAACTGTGCGCCAAGCCAGCCCGCCGCGCTCGATCCCAGCAAGACGAGAGCGTAGCTGCGAAGCTTGGTCCATGCGCCCTTCGCGTCGTCGATACCCGGGGCATCCAGTCGGCGGATGGTCCAGTACTTGGCACCCAGCAGCGCGACAACAGTAAGCCCGTACAGCAGATCGGTGATCCCGAAGGTCCATGACGGTTTCTTGAGGATCAATAATCCAAGAAGGCACAGTGCGCAGAGGCCGCCAACGGTCGGAGTGATTTCGAGGATGCAGCCTGTGAAGCTTGTCACGCCGGGGTCGGAGGATTGAGGAAACGAGGATCGGTTGGCGTCCAGTTTCGGCACAGCGAATCCAGATATGTGTTCATCTGGATGGCGGCCCGACCATCCCAAAGCCTGCGGCGGAACGCTCCGCTGCACCCGCGGAGAGATTGACACCGATGCGGGAGAATGGAAGGTGAGCTTCTTAGGCATCGCACAATCGCCACCCTCCTCGGGCTGCGGCGCGTATGCGGTCCAAGCCAGGCACTCGGCCGATGAGATCGACTCGGGCACGCGGCCGCTCGGCTGTTGGAACTTCCACTCGCACTTGTCCGGGCTGTAGGCGCGGACACCGACTGCGGTCGCGACTGCTCCTCGCGCTGCGCTTCGGCCGCAGCGTCATCGGAATGCGGAGTTCAAGACTGGGCGCGCGTTCACGCAGAAGGAGCTCCGGCGGCGCCGTTAGGCGAACCGCAGTTCCCGTGCGATAGCGCATGAGCGGTGATCCTTATTGGATCTATTGCTTCTTCTCGGGGCGTACCGCTTGGGTCGGAGAGAATCTTCCGCCTGGAGACGTCCATCGGCGCCAACGAGCCAATGGGGAGCCATGCAGATCTTTGAGAGTGGATATATGTGGAGTTGCGGTGGTGCGGCCGTCGACCGCGGCTCGCGGCTAGGGTAGAACGGGTAGACAGCCCAAGCGCCGTCCCATTACCCTGATTGCCGGTGGGAGGGCCAAGGGAGAGAAAAGTCGCCCCATCCTCACTTCTTCTTCCTCAGCCGCGGACGAATCAATCGATTCTCCAGCTCGTCTCCACTCTCGCTCTCTGCGTGCCCATGGGAACCGCACCCGCCTTCGGCGCGCCGGCCGCGCTCACGGCAGCCACTCCTCCTGCGGTCACGACCGTCATTCAGCGATGGAATCCAGTCCCGCTGGAAGGCGGCGGAGTCGTATTCGAGCTCTACGGAACGAAGCTGAACATGGTCAAGTCCGTGGGCCTATCAACCGCGCTCGGTGTGTCGCTCGACGCGCCAACCGTGCTCACGAAGACGAAGGACTTGATCGTGCTTCGCCTGGCATCCGGACTTATGCCCGCCGAGTACAAGTTCACGCTCAAGGTCAGCAACAAGCTGACGATTGAGCAACCGTTCAAACTTCGAGGCAGCGGCTTGGCATTGGGAACCGACGCCGAAGCGGCCGATGACTCGATCGCGGCAGGCACGGGCAGCACCGCAACAGGCAGCAGCTCGTGCGCATTGGGCTTGAATGCGCTGGCGAGCGGGAACTCTTCCGTTTCGATTGGCCAGGATTCGACCGCAACCGGGTTCCAGTCCTTCGCTGTTGCTGGCGGCCACGCAACGGGAAGCTTTGCATTCGCTATCGGCGGATCGGCCTTGGGTTTCGGTAGTCTTGCCAAAGGCCCGTTCTGTGAGGCAGAGGGCAAGGAGTCCACGGCGCTCGGCGGCCTCTTTCTCAATAGCCGTGCCTTTCGCTCGACGGCTCTCGGGCAATACAACGCGGTCGACTCGGGCTGGGACCCGGAGAATTGGGTTGCTACCGATCCGATCCTTCAGGTCGGCAATGGGGCGGATCCTGCCAGTCGCAGCGACTGCTTCACGCTGCTCAAGAATGGCAACCTGACGATCGCAGGAACGCTCACGGAGAACTCCGACGCGAGGCTCAAGGACCATGTCGAGCCGCTGACTGAGATTGTGAGCAAGCTTCGCCAGGTCCCCGCCGTGACATTCGACTTCAAGACGACGGATCGGCGACCCTCGGGAAAGCAGATCGGCCTTCTGGCTCAGGACGTTCAGGCTGTCTTCCCCGAGCTCGTCACGAAGGATAGCAACGGGACGCTGTCTGTTGCATACGGTCGTCTGGCAGCCGTGCTCGTCGGCGCCGTGCGCGAACAGCAGCAGACAATCGACGCGCAGGCAGCGCAGATTCGAGCGATGCAAGCGCGGCTCGAGGCGCTTGAGCAGCGAGAGAAGTAGGAACCGCGTCCGATGAGGGCCGGCGCGGGTACTCGCGCCTTCTGCGCGCTCGACCTTCCGAACGGGGCGCCGGTCGTGGACGTCGAGGTGCGCGCCGCGTTTCTGCGCCGTCACGCGCGAAGCGTGCTGCGCGAGGACGTGCCGGACCAGCGCGCGGAGATCGGGTCGCAGGATCGTTGGGTCGCAGATCTCGTCGCGCGCGCCCGCCGCGGCGAGTCTCCGTGCTCGACGTGCACGCCGCCGTCTCGCAGAACGCTACGCAAGAATCAGTAAAGGCGAAGCCTTAAGTGATCGGCTGAGTCCAGAGCCGATGTCACTAAAGTCCATTCCCGATGTAGGATGCTCTGCAGCACTCACGGCTGAATCGTGATCGCGAGGCCGTTGCTTGTGCTGATGCCGTAGGGGAAGAGGAAACACGTACTCAAAGGCCAAGCCCAGATCGTCTGGATGTAATAGTTGCGTCCTACGAGACTCGGCGAATTCGGAATTGGTAGAGGCAGGATGGCAGGTCCACTCGCTGGCGCAGGCGATTCGATGGGGATCAGTTCACTGGCCGTGAGGAGTCCAACATGGAGAATCGCGCCGATTCCAAATGGATCGGATCCGGCCAGATCTTGCGCGTTGCTCGCGAGCCAGAGGCCTGTCGTGATCGGCGCAGGATTCGAGCACGTAAGCCGAAAATGCCGGTTCCCGATCTTCGGGATCGAGTTCGCGGAGAGGGCGACTGGTCCACCGCACCCTGGCGTTCCGGTCCCATAAGTTTGTGTGCCCGGCGGAGTTCCAACAAATGGTGTTTCATTGAGAAGGATCGCAACGGAATTGGTGCCTGTTGCCGCCACAATGACGTCGGGGCGTCCGTCCCGATCGACATCCGCAACGTCGATTGCGTGAGCCCCTGAAGCAGCCGTGAGCATGCTCAGCGGCCCAAAGGTCCCATCGGCACCACCCGCGCGAATGGTGACGCCGCCGCCCGGATAGTCGCCGACGACAACATCCAAGGTCGAATCTCCATCAAAGTCTGCGAGCCGGACATCCTCGCCGTAACTCTGCGGGTAGCTCGCCAGATCAATAGACCCATTCGCGCCACCGGATAAAGAGAACAGGCTCGCGGGACTCTGTCCGATCACGGCGGCGTCGAGGGTTCCGTCGCCATTGAGATCCGCTGCCTCGATGTCGATCGGCGTCGAGGCGATCGGATGGTGGCTCGGTGCGCCAAGGACGCCGCCTCCACCGCCGGAGAATACAGATACGGAGCCAGAACCGAAGTTTGCGACAAGGACATCGAGTTGCCCATTGGCGTCCATGTCGCCAACTGTAATGCCGCTCGGCTTTATTTGCGTCGAATAGGGCACCGGCGGACCCAGCTGGCCGCCACTATTTCCAATAAGTACGCTGATCGTGTGAGCACCGAAGCTCGAGAGGACGGCGTCTAGAGCACCATCGAGGTTCAAATCCGCGATTCCTACGTCCCACGGTTTGGCATCCACCACCATCGGGCTCGTAGGGATGAGCGAGCCGGCTGGAAGGCCAATGAACGCTGAAAGAGTGCCCTCAATATGGTTGACGGAGATTGCATCGTCGGTTCCGTCCGAATTCAGGTCTCCAATTGCGATCCAATGCGTGCCCGCTCCGGATGGGTAGTTCGTCGGCGGCCCGAACACGCCGGCGCCACTCCCCAATAGCACGGAGACTGTTCCCGCGATGTAGTTGGCGACCAAGAGGTCGAGTTTTCCGTCGCCATCGATGTCTGTCGTGGCCGGCGCCGATGCGCCCGAGTCCGTGACGTAGAGCGAGGGAGTGCCAAACTGTATCGTGCCCTGGGGCAATCCGACGAATGTGAGCCAGGAGACCAAGTGCGGAATTAGTAGCATACAGGTATCCGGTAATGATTGGAGCTTCGGATAGGGCGCCAAGCTGGACTCTCGCGCTCGAGGTGGGCGACAACGAGATTCTGTCCTGCGCCATTGGTTTACGAAAGAGTGTCTCTTGAACAGGTCAGCACGCGTCGAGCGGGTCGCCCGTCGCGGCTCGCGCACCTGCCATCCGAGCTGGCGTTCGTGCCTCCAACACTCTCAGGTTTCGCCCGCCAGCAACTTCCACCCTCGGGCCCCGTCGTTCATGGCTACCGAGTTGAACAGATCCGATGCGCGCGAAAGTACTGCCCAATCGATTGCGTCACCGCGGCGCCTATGCTCGCGAACGCGCTCGAGACGCCGCCGAGGAACTTGGACCCTCATGCCCACACGTTTCTTGCGGGCGCCTCGTGGCGCGCGGCGGGTGGCATGGGATCCTTTGCGAGATCTGCGACCACCCGGAGACCGGACGCTTCTACCTGACCATGGAGGCGCGCGGACTCCTGCTTTCCAGTCGCTTTTACAGAAAAGTCGTTGCACGGTCCTCGAGCGTACTTCTTGGCTGAGAATCCACGGGACGACCTCGACCTCGCGCTTGCGGAATCCTGGAAGCGCATCTTCGAGAGCGAACTCTACGCCTGGCACACCGACGACAACGCCTGGCCACGAACCCGAACGCGCGAGCTCTTCGACGAGTGGTTCGAGGTGACGCTCGCTTCGACTGTCGAGGATCTCTCGCCGGTCGAACTCGAGGTCGAGTACTTCGAATTCTGACAAAGGTCGATCGGCGCCCCCGCGAAGCTGCCACGCTACGCCGTGCGATTTGTGCAGCTTTCTGGAGCAGGGAGAGCACTGCGCTTGATTGGAATCGCCGCCCGCCGCCTTCGCCTCTCGCGTGCCCGCGTCGCGCAGCTCATCGCGCTGCTACAAATGCCGACCA
Source organism: Planctomycetota bacterium (assembly GCA_016792805.1). Taxonomy (GTDB): domain Bacteria; phylum Planctomycetota; class UBA1135; order UBA1135; family JACQFD01; genus JAEUHX01. The sequence goes on along the minus strand of JAEUHX010000088.1, from coordinate 2,787 downwards.
GCGTGATCGAGGCCATCGTGCGCGGTGCATGGGGTGGGTGCACAGGAAAGCCGTGAGCCAGCTGCAGACACCGCCTCCTATCTGTGCGTTCTGCGTGCTGGGGCTTCCATACGGCGCTGCTCTCTCCGAGGTGGAGGAGCAGGCTACGATGTTGCGCCGTCACGCGCGCCGCGTGCTGCGCGAAGACGTGCCGGACCAGCGCGCGGAGATCGAGCCGCAGGATCGTTGGGTCGCAGATCTCGTCGCGCGCGCCCGCCGCGGTGAGTCTCCGTGCTCGACGTGCGGGCCCGACGCGGAGAAGGGCGCGCTGCAGGTCGCGTTCAGGCAGCGGAAGTGAAGGCGGGTTGGGTAGGGTGCGGGTGGCCTTCGAAACTGAGCGGGATCGGCCACGACTCGGTGCCAGCGCAGTAAGGCCTAGCCTGAGTCCATCTTTCCAAGGAGGAGCCTCAACGGTCCGAAGCGACCCCCATGACTTCTACCGCGAAACATCTCGATCGCTCAGACGTAGGTCTCTCATGAGGCTCACAGCTCTCGCGCTAGTCAGTGCGTTGGCTCTTTTCGTGCTCTGGCTGGCGCTCGGTAACACTGGATCGACGGCAAACGAGCCCGCTCCAGCAGTCGAGACGACGAGTTCAGCGCCAAGTGTCCCTTCAGGATCCTCGATCGGCATTGGCGTCACCGCGGCGCAGAACCTGGCGGTAGATCCCTCCCCAGCGTCTCAGCGTTCCCCCGTCGAGCCAGTCGCTTCGGCGCCTCGGTCGGATTCGCGATGCCGAGTGCAGGGTCGAGTCCTTGACGCAAGCCGTTCAGCTCTCGTTGGCGTTCCGGTCAAGCTGTTTCCGGTCGCAGGCGCATGGAGCACGAGTGAGCGTCTGCCGATCGAGATCGTGAATGGTCACTCTCATGAAGTCCTCTCCACACTGACGGACGAGCGTGGCGAGTTTGTCTTCGACGCGCCTGTGCCGACGAGTGATTGGGTCATGCTCGACGTGAGGGCTCCTGCGCTCTACGGTCCGGTTCACCGCGACTTCGGGTATGCCGGGGGACGCAAGTGCGAGCCGCTTCGCCCCGGGGACAACGACCTTGGGGACCTGGTGCTTCCCTCATGGGGCGGCGTCTCGGGTCGGGTTACGGATTCGGACGGAAGGCCAATCGCTCGAGCCAGAGTCGGCGGCTCTATTACCGATGTTGACGGCCGATATGTTGCCAGCGTTGAGCCCGGTGTCGCGCTCCTGCGAGCAGAGGCTCAAGGATTCCATCACGCCGGCACAAGGTCGATTCCAGTAGAGGTCGGTCGAATCGTCGCCGACGTGGACTTTCAATTGATTGAATCGCCGACGATCAGCGGGACGGTCGTGGATCAGGATGGAGCACCGATTGCCGACGTTCGCATTTGGGGATGGCCAACCCATTCCGGCTCCGGGGCTGGCGCTCGAACCGCAGTAGACGGCACGTTCACGATTCACCTCCCCCAACGCGATCCCTATCGACTCACCGCGACGAAGGATGGCTTCCACGGCGCGTCGGAAGCAACGAGCAGCGAAGGCCACCCGCCCGGGTCCCGTGACGTTCGAATCATCCTGCGAAAGGCGAGCGGGACTCGCCTTCAGGTGGTCGATGCGGACGGCGGAAAGCGATTGGAGGCCTTTTCCGTTCGGCGTGGGGGATCCGGCCGAACCGCGCGTCCACTTGCTGAGGCAACCTCGGGTGAGGTTGAGTTCTTTGTGGCGCAGGAAGAGACGATCATTGTCTCCTCGCCGGGATACGCCCCGGCACGTCGCGACATGAAGACCGGCTCGCCGGCCGACTCACTCATGACGGTCCAGCTCGATCGCGCCGGTAGAATTGAAGGGAGGATTCTCGTGGCCGGAAAACCCGCAGCTGGCGCGGCCATTTCCATTGAGATCGACCACGAGAGCAAGCAGTCGAATCGGTACTTGGACAACAGCATGGCTTTGAGCGACGCCACTGGGGCGTTTGTCGTGCAGGACATTGGACCAGGTTGTTACCAAGTCACGGTCCAGGCGAAGCACGCTGCCGTCCGTGTGATTCGAAAGATTGAAGTGAAGGCTGGCTTACCGTCCGACATCGGTGCCCTCGATATTGTTCCTGAATCCACGCTGGAAGGGAGAATGCTCGTCGATACGGGAACTTCGATGGCGAGCTTTGAAGTGGAGATCTCACCCTTTTCCACCGGAACAGGAGGAGCGTCGAGTGTTCGCGTCAAGCCAGACCCCGACGGACACTTCAAGTTCGAAGGACTCGCTGCCGGTGAGCACACGATTAGCGCGATTCGTTGGCAGAAGAGCCCCGGCGGAGCTTCGGGGATACCCGCGGGATGTCCCGTTCGCCTTGTCATTCGTGAGCGGGAGCGGGTGACTTTGGATCTGGATCTCCGCGATCAGGAGCGGGCTGGGTTGGTTGCGAGCGTCACGATCAACGGCTTGCCAGCACGAGGATGCCAGATCTCGGTGGCGCCGGCCGATCTGCGACATTCCGGCGTCATTGTGGGTACAACCGACGAGTCTGGAGTCGCAACGGGCAAGTGTCCCGATGGTCTACGAATTGTAGAGGCGCGATCGGCGAATGGAGTGCTGCTCGCACGCTCTTCCCCGATTGAGCTCCGCATCGGATCAACTGTGGAGGTTCCCTCTCTGCCAATACTTGTGAGACACCTCGCGTCATAGCAGTCTCTTTCGAGGGCGAGAGGTTTCCCAGCGGATGAGTTCCTTTCCCATTGCCGGCGTTTCCAGGATGCTCGTGGCAGGGTCCCCCATGGGGGACCCT
>JAEUHX010000038.1 GCA_016792805.1 Planctomycetota bacterium | reverse complement strand
AGGTCGCAGCTGTGGTCTCCGGCTTCTTTCAGCCGCCACCTCGCGGTGGAAGCCTTGCCTTCGACTTCGAAGCGCCGCTCTCGGGTCTTCAGAGGACTTTCACCTCCGGGTGGAGAAACATGCCAGGCACACCGACGATTTGGCGGCGCATGCGCCGCCGAATGAAGCATCGCGCTGCCGATTCGTCATCGCGCGGGGCAAGCCCCGCGCCATCGTTCGGCGCGTGCGCCGACCCTACAAGTCGAAATCTGTGCACACCAAGATCGACCTTGGCCCATTCGAAGCCGTCTCTCATCTGTAAAGTAGAGCGCGGCTGCCTCGATCCGATTCCTTTCGTGGGGAACGGGCGCGCCCGTTCCGATTCGGCGGCGCATGCGCCGCCGGATGAAGAACCCACCCACGGATTCAAGACCATCGCCTCAATCGCCACGGCGCGGGGCAAGCCCCGCGGAGATTGTTCGGCGCAAGCGCCGACCCTACCGATCAAAATCAGTGCACATCAAGATTGACTCACGCCCTTTTCGACGCCTTCCCGCATCTGTGCAGGCATGGGTTCTGCCGTAGGGCTCGGGCTTGCCCGAGACGATCTCGCGCGCGCATGCGCGCGCGGATGAAGAAAAGCCTGTAGGAGATCATGCTCAGAAGTGGATCCTTCGTCGCTACCCAGAGCATCGGCACGGAATTGCCCTGGAGGGCCGGTACACAGTTCGGATGAATTTTGAATCGTCTTCCGTGCGCCGACCGATTCTCGCGCGCGTGCGCGCGGATGAACAAACTTGCCTTCGACGGGCCCGCGCGCGACGCGCGCCTTATGAATCGGTGCGGTCGTCGGCGTACAGCACGCCCGTCCACAAATGCGCTGGGTCTGCCAGGAGCGCAGACGCTGCGGCGGCGTCGGTGGTGCGGTGCTCGCGCGGGATCGCCTGCGCCCTGGAGCGGAGCTCGCGGTCGGCGTCGGGGCGGTGCATCGCCACGCAGCCCGAGGCCAACATCACTAAAGAGATTCCCGGCCGCTCGAGCCCCTGCTTCAAGAGCGCGCTCGAGCCGGCGAGGTCAGACGCGAGCCCGCGAGCCACAAAAGAAACCCCTGCCGCCATCGCCAATGCCGCACCGCGTGCGGCTCGCGCACTGCGACGGCGCGAGCCGTCGGCGGCACCGAGCTCATTGTCGAGAACAATCCACAGAAGCTTCGGCCGCGTTGGCGCAACAGCCGCCAGACCCGCCACTCCCGCTCCGAATCCGTCGGAATCTCCGGTTACGGCGACGACGGTGAGCTCGGGGCGCGCCCAACGGAGCCCGGCCGCGGCCGCAAGCGCAGAGCCGCTCGGAACCTCGAGCCGATAGCCCCGCAGCCCCTCGGGGAGACGACCGGCGCAGCCGGGCCCCGAGACAAAACTCCACATTTCCTCGGCGACGTTCGATGCCGTCCGAACTTCCGAGAGCGCAGCCAGCCCGCCGTAATGCCCACAGCCGGCGCACCAGGGAGGCGCTGCGTCCGCGCGCGACGGCGATTCTCCCGTGGGAAGTTCACTCATCGCGCGAACACCTCGCGCACCTGCGCCAGCACGTCGGCCGGCCGGAACGGCGTTCCATCGAATCGGCGGATGCTCTTGCCGCGGAGCCCCGCCTCAACCCGCAGCCATCCCGCCAGATCGCCGCTCGCATTTCCATCAAATACGAGAATTTGTGATTCCTCGAACCGATCGCGCACGCGCTCGAGCACGCGTCGCGGAAGCGGTGCGATCGCGACCAACGGCAGCGCCAGCGCGCGAATCCCTTCGCGAGCCGCCAGCGCCGCGCCCTCGAGAAGTGCACCGCGCGTGCTGCCAAACCCAATGACCACAACTTCGTAGTCCTCGAGCTCCACCTCGCCGGCAAGTCCGATCCACGAGAGCTTCATATCGAGCTCCTGCCTCAGGGCATCCACTTTTCGCTGGCGCTTACGAATCCCCGCCTCGCGAGCTGCACCCATCGGCGCCGGAGCACCTGAGGCATCGTGCTCACGCACAGTCGCCGCAAACTCAAACCCCGGCTCGCCCGGCATCGGCATGGTGGAGATTCCGGCCGGCGCAGGAGCGTATCGTTGGAACCGCTCCGGAGCATCTATGGAAGGGCGCCTTCGAAGTGGCTCGATCCCCGACGCAACGCCGCGCGGCGTCGTTGCTACAGATCCCGCCAACACCGCATCCACGAGAAGCACACAAGGCATTTGATACGTCTGCGCGATACGAACCGCCTCGGCCGCTTGGAAAGCCACCGATCCAGCGTCCGTCACCGACAAAACCGCACGAGCCGTGCGCCCCGGACCGCCCGCGGCGCAACCCCACAAATCACCCTGCTCCCATGCGCTGTCGGGCGCACCGAGCGGCGCACCCCTCTGTGCCGCCACGATCACAAAAGGAATCTCCGCCGTCGCGGCCGCAGCAATGCACTCCCCGGCGCGAGCCAATGCGCCGCTCGAGAGCACTGCGCAGGAGATCGCCCCGCCGAAGGATGCGCCGACCGCTGCCGCCGCCGCCGCATTTGCATCCTCAAGAATCTGAAATGTGGCTTCCGCCCCCTGCGGGCGCGTCGCCTCGAGTGCCGCGATCCACGGCTGCGTCGCCGTCTCGCCGACGGCCGTCGCCACGCGAACCCCGCTCGCCCAGAGAGCGCGCGCCAGCGTCTGAGGCACCGAGGCCACTTCCGCCGCTCGCTCGCGCACCGCAAAGGCCGTTCGAATGCGTTTGGCCGAAAGCTCGTCGACGGCGTAACGCATTCCCGCGCGCACCGACCGCAGCAGGGCCTGCCTCTCGCGCTCCGCGCCGAGCGCACTGCTTGCCGCCTCCGCCATGAGCCGCTCCACCGCCTCACCGGGCAAACCCAAGATTCCGGCGGCCACGCCCGCGGCCACCCACGGGCAGGCGCGCGTCGTGCCGTGGGCGTCGCGCGCAAGACGTCGCATCGGCGCCCGCGCAATCTCACAAATCGGCTCGGTCCCTTCGCGCTCGGGCGCCGACTCCGAATCCACAATTCGCAGAGCGCCGCGCCGCAGCCGCTCCCGAAGCGCCACAAGTCCGGGATCGTCGGCGACCCCGTCCATCTCCACGAGCAGGTCGAGCTGGCTTCCCGACGACGGTGGCAGCGAGGCGCCAAGGCGCATCCAGAACGACGCCACGCCACCCGCGAAACTCAGCGGTCCGCGCCGCTCACCCAGCCCATCGAGCGACAAGCGCCCCGCCGTGTGGAGCAGCCACTCCCCAGCAGCGAGCACGCCTTCGCCCGCGTCGCCCACAAGGGCGAGCGTGACAGTCGGGATCAGTGCGGCGGCCATGGGACGAAGGATGGCGAGGCGGCTGCGGTTTTTCGATGCCCGGCTTTCTCAGAAATGCTCGGGAGGCTTCGCTCCCGCTGCAATCCGCTCGCTCGTAAGCGGCGTGCGCTCGATCAAATCGCCTTCGCGAATCGGAATGCGCTCACACGCTCCCGCCTCCAACACGAAGTGCTCGCGTGCGCCGTCGATCGGCCCGACGGCGCGCCAGCGCCGCAGCCTCGCCGCGACGTGAACGACGCGGCTTCGCCCGTCGAGGAAGACCACATCGACGGCCGCAGGGCCGAAGGCCGCCCACGCGGCGGGTCCAGGGAAGTGCAACGCCTTGCCGGCGAGCGGCGCATGGCGCGCCAATGCAAAGATCTTCGCGAACCCGCCTGGAATCTCAATAATCGACTTCGCTACAATTCGACCGCGGGAAGCGTTTCCAAGCAGCATGGCGCCGACAGGGAGAGGATCAAAAATCGGCCGCTCGCGTTTCTTACAATTTCTGCGGCGCGCCCGCTTCGCTAACTTCGCCCGGCCCGGACGTGCTCCTCGCGCGTCCGAACCACGGCCGGCTCCGTCGGCGGCGTCCAAGCGGCGTAGTCCTCCGCCGAGCAGGTCGCGAACGAGGTCGGCGTCTCCCAAACCGTCACCGCCGAAAGCGGGAGGTCGCGCAGCTGATGCCAGACCCATAGGGCAATGAGTTCTGCCGACGGATTGGGAACCAGGTCGTTCACCACTTGGTGGTCGAGCCGGTTCACGACGCGATCCATCGTGAGCTGCTTCAACTTGACGAAGTCGAACGCGAGCCCGTCTTCCTTCACCGTCGTCTCGACAGTGACGTGGAGCTTCCAGGTGTGGCCATGCAGCCGCTCACACTTGCCCTCGTAGTTGGGCAAGTAGTGGGCGGCGTCGAACACGAATTCTTTCGTGACCTTCATCGCGGGCTGTCAAATCTAGCCGCAAGCGGAAGTCGCCTCACGGGGCGTATTCTGCGCCGATGAAGCTCGAGGTCCCCGCGTCCCAGATCCGCGCCCTGCGCGACAGCTCGCTCGCGTATGTCGGCTGCGTCCTCCGCCCCAAGCTCCCGGGGATCTTCTTCCGGCGCCTCGTTCCGATTCACCTCGATCGGCGCCATGAGCTGGTGAAGCGCTTCGGAACGGAGCTCGTGCATCTGCTGGTCGACGCCAAGCCAGTTGCGAGCGGCGTCCAATGGCAGGTGCTCGGCGCCACCTCCGACGCGTCGATCGACGGTGGGCAGCCGCGCGCCACCCTCTCGGAGCCGCTCGAGCTCGACCTCGACGCGCGCGTCGCGCTTGTGACGCGCCTGAAGCGAATTTTCGGCGTCACCCCGCCGGCCCCGTTCGAGCGCTACCCGAGCACCTGGGAGGCTCTCGTGACAGTGCTGCTCGGCGGCAAGTCGGAGCAGGGGAGCCGGATGGGCGCTTCCGTCCTCGGGCATCGCAATGCTCTGGCTCGCACCTTCGGCACGACGGTTTGGTTCGAGGAAGAGGAGTTCGGAGCCCTCCCGGATCCGCTCGGCCTGGCGCCGCGCCCGGTCGAGGAGCTGGAACAGGCAGGGCTCCCCCTCCAGAGTGCCCGTCGGCTCGTCGCTGTCGCCCAGCAGGTCGCCTCCCAGCAGCTCAACCTCGGTGCGCTCTTCGGCAAGTCGGAAGACGAAGTCGCCGCCATCCTGGAGCCCATCGACGGGCTCACCGGCAAGAGCGCCAGCTTCGTCTGCCGGCTCGGCGCCGCCTGCGCACTTCCTGAATCCGCGTCGACGCCAGCTCGAGTGGGCCGCCCTAAGCCGGCCGCCCGGGCGAGTGCCGTGAGACGTAAAGGGCCGAGCGCTCCGCGCCCAAAGGGAAAGGGGTCCCCACGCACCCGACGCCGCAAGCGGTTGTAACGCCGTTTCCCATCGCTATTCTCGCGACCATCCCTTGGGCCTCCGTCCGGAGCACCCGGGGGCTCGCCCGCTCTCGAGCACCCGCTCGAGGTCGCCGATACGCCCGATCCCAGTTGTGGATTTGGGAATCGGAGCGCGGCGTGCGTCCGAACGACTCTCACTAATCCTTCAGGAGCAAACGATGCGATTCCTGTGCACCGTTGCCGGCGCCCTTGCGCTGGCCGCGACGACGAGCTGTATCGCTGTGAAGACCCCCGCGATCGGCGTTCTCTACACCGGTGTGAAGTGGGGCGAGGGCGTCACCGACAACGCGGGCTGCTCGAAGATGGGCTCCTCGCAGGCGATGTCCATCATGGGCCTCGTCGCAGTCGGCGATGCGTCCATCAAGACTGCGATGGACAAGGCCGGCGTGACGAAGATCCACCACGTCGACTACGAGACGATGAACATCCTCGGCTTCTACGGCGCGTTGACCACAAAGGTCTACGGCGACTGAGCGCGGACTCGGAGACCTGCGCTCGCGGGTTTCCGGCTCCCAACGAGCTTCTGGGGCGGCCCTCGACACCCGTCGAGGCCGCCCCGCTTCTTTGGGAGGCTGGTCGCTACTCTTTCGCAAGTGAGGCACCCCATGGCCGGCATCCCCCGTGAGCTCGTCGACGCCTATCGGCGCTGCGAGCAGCTCGCCACGCGGCGGCTCGAGAACTTCCCGGTGCTCTCGGAGTATCTGCCGGCGGAGCTCATCCCCCATTTCGCGGCCGTCTACGCCTACTGCCGCCGCGCCGACGACGCCGGCGATGAGTCTCCCTCGCCCGCGCAAGCACTGGCCGCCCTCGACGAGCTCGAGGCCGAAGTGCACCGCTGCTTCGACGGCACGCCGAAGACCCCGGAGATGGCGGCCCTCGCCCACACAATCGCCGTGAAGAGACTTCCAAAGCAGCCCTTCCTGGATCTGCTCTCGGCCTTCCGGCAAGACCAAACAAAAACGCGCTACGAGAGCTGGGAGGAGCTGCTGAATTATTGCAAGCGAAGCGCCGACCCCGTGGGACGGCTCGTGTTGGCTCTCCTCGGCGAAGCGCCGAGCGACGAGCGCAAAGGGGCGCTCTCCGACGCGATCTGTACAGGTCTCCAGATGGCGAACTTCTGGCAGGATGTCGGACCCGACCTCAAGAAAGGCAGAATTTACATCCCCGCCGATCTGATGGCGCGCCACGGCGTGCGCGAAGCCGATCTCGCCGCCGCGAGCGCGTCGCCGGCGCTCCGCGCGGCGCTCAAGGATTTGTGTGATCGGACCGACCCGCTCTTCTCCCGCGGCGCCGCGCTGGCCGACCTCGTGGAGAAGAAGCTTCGCATTCCGATTCTTGCCTTCGCAATCGCAGGGCAGGAGTTGCTGAAGCGGATTCGTGAGGTCGATTACGACGTGCTGGCGCGGCGGCCGTCGGCGGGCGATCTGCCGCTCAAGACGATCCTCGCGAAAGCTGCTGCAGCGCGCTTTCTCCCCTTCTTTCGTCCGAAGAGCGCACCGTGAGCCGCGCCGCCGAGCTTCCGCCGCTCGACGTGGCGAGCTCCTACGCCTTTGTGCGCTCCCTCGCGCGGCGCGAGGCGCGGCACTTTTACTTTGCATTTCAGTGGCTCACGCCGGAGCGGCGCGACGGGATGTGTGCCGTGTATGCATTCCTGCGCACGCTCGACGACCTCGCCGATACGCCTGACGAGGCGGCCCTCGCGCGGACGGATCGCTTCGCCCCCTGCCGCGAATTATTGAACTTCGCCTACGGCGACGGCGGAGGCTCATCGGCGGCGTGCCCCTCGCCCCTCGCGCCGGCCTTTGCCGACTCCGTGCGGCGCTTTCGAATCCCGCGGGAAAACTTCGACGAGGCGATCGCTGGCGCCGAGATGGATCTTGAGGCGCGCCGGTATCGTACCTTCGGCGACCTGCGGGTTTATTGCTATCGCGCGGCGTCGGTGGTCGGCCGGATTTGTATTCAAGTCTTCGGCCATCGCGGAGACCGCGCCCTTGCGCTCGCCGACGAGCTTGGCGTTGCGTTCCAGCTCACAAATATTCTGCGCGACCTTCGGGAGGATGCGCAGCGCGGCCGTATCTACCTGCCGAGCGAGGATCTGGAGCGCTTCGGCGTCGAGGAGAGCGATCTTCTGGCTCCGCGCCCGACGGAGCGGCTGCGCCGGCTGCTGGCCTTCGAAGCGGAGCGCGCGCGCGAGCTGTATGAAAGCTCGGCTCCCCTCGATTCGATGGTCGATCACACCTCGCGGCGATCGCTCGCCGGGATGCGCGCGATGTATCGGGCGATCCTCGCGAAAATTGAACGTCTCGACTACGACGTGCTCTCGCGCCCCGTGCGCCTCTCCATGCGCGAGAAGATTCTGATCGCTGCGCGAGCCTATTTCCGGCTCCGGTAGTCGCGTGGAACCGAAGAGGCCAATCGTCGTCGTCGGCGGCGGGCTGGCGGGGATTGCTGCGGCCGTCGATTTGGGACGCGCCGGAGAAAAAGTAATTTTGTTGGAGCGGCGGCGCGCGCTCGGCGGACGCGCCTCGTCGTTCTGGGATCCGAAGGAGGAGAAGCTCGTCGACTCCTGCCAGCATGTGCTGCTCGGCTGCTGCCATGAGCTGCGCGCGCTGCTGAGAACGCTCGGCTCCGACACACAAGTCGCTTGGAGAGATCGATTTGTAATGTGGGCGCCTGACGGCGGAGGCACCGTGGCGTCGCTCGGTCCGGTGTCATGGCTGCCGGCGCCGCTCTGCTTCCTCCCCTCCTTCTTGGTCTTTCCTTGCATGAGCTGGCGCGAGCGATGGGCGGTGCTCCGAGGGCTCGCGGCGGCGGCAAGAGCTCGCGGGACGGCGCTCGAAGCGCTCGAGGAGATCTCGTTCGAAAAGTGGCTTTCCGATCAGCGCCAGCCGCCGCGCGCCATCACGCGATTCTGGGAGCCCGTCATCGTGAGCGCGCTCAACGAATCCATCGGGAGGGCGAGCGCGCGCGCCGCGCTTTTTGTGATCCAAGGATCGTTCCTCGGCACGCGGGAAGACGCGCGCTTCGGCGTGCCGGCGGCGCCGCTCTTGGATCTGTATGGAGCGGTGGCGATGGAGCGGCTTGCGGCCCTGGGGGTCGATGTTCGGCTCGGAGCTGCGGCCGTCTCCGTCCGCGGCGCAGGCGAAGCGGGCTTTCACATCGCGCTCGAGACGGGAGCGATCGAAGCGCGCGGAATTGTGATTGCCACTCCTTTCGAGACGTGGCCCAAAATGCTTGCGAGCCTCGGCATCGGCGCGCCCGACCTCGAGCACTCGCCGATCGTCGGAGCTCACTTTTTCTTCGGTCCCGAGGTCGCCGCGCCCGCCGGTGAACTCGCGCTCGTGGAGCGGACGGCGCAGTGGATTTTCGACCGGTACGCGGCGACCAGGCGGGAGGAAGACCGCGGGCACCTCGCCATCGTGGTGTCGGCGGCGCGCGCGCTGGTCGACCGCCCGCGCGAGGAGATCGAGGCCGCCCTCCTCGCCGACATCGAGGAGGCCGTGCCCGCGGCGCGCGGGAAGCGCCCGCGGCGCGTGGTGGTCGTGAAGGAGCGCGCGGCGACCTTCTCGGCGGCGCCCGGCGCCGAGCGGCATCGCCCCGCCCCGGCGACGGCCGTCCCGGGGCTCGTGCTCGCGGGCGACGCCGTCGCCACGGGGTGGCCTGCGACCATGGAGAGCGCGGTGCGCTCGGGGCTCCTCGCGGCGCGCACCCTCCTCGAAGCGCTCGCAGCTGCGGCGAGCAGGCGCGCGGCTGGAGCGGCAACCCGCGTCGATTATCCTTGAACCGCCCATGGCTGAAGACATCACCCACGACCAGCTCGAGGACCACACGCCCCCGTCGATGCACTCGGCGATTCTGGCGACGACGCCGTCGGGTGTGGTGATCGAGGTGGCAGGCTCCGCCGGTTACTGCTGGGGCGTGGAGCGCGCGATCGACCTCGCGGTCGAGGCGTCCGCCAACAAATCGCGCCCCACGTTCACCCTCGGCGAGCTCATTCACAATAAGCTCACCGTCGATCGCCTCGAGCGCGAGCACGACATCCACGTCGTGCAAGCGGCGGAGGAGGCTCCCGAGGGCTCGGCGCTGGTGGTGCGCGCCCACGGCGTCCCGCCGCAGGTGCGCGAGGTGGCGAGGCAGCGGAACCTCGACCTCGTCGATGGGACGTGCCCGCTCGTCGACATTATCCATCGTCGCGCCCGCGAGCTGCGCGCCGAAGGCTGGACGGTGTGCATTCTGGGGCAGCGCACCCACCCCGAGGTCATCGGGATTCTCGGCTCAATCGACGGCGAGGGATTTGTGCTCGAGAAGCCTGAGGATGTGGCGGCGCTGCCGCCACTGAAGCGCGTCGGCGTCGTGCTCCAGAGCACGCTGATCGCAGAGAAAGCTGCGAAGATCATTGCAGAACTCGTGCCGCGCTGCCGGCAGATCAAACATTTCAATACGATCTGTCATGTCACAACCGAGCGGCAGACGGAGGCGAAGGATCTCGCCCATCGAAGCGATGTGATGCTGATTGTGGGATCTCCCCACTCTTCCAACACGCTCAAGCTCGAGCAGGTCTGCCGCATGGAAGGGTGCGAATCCCATCGAATTGAAAATGTGGGCGACATCGACCTCGCTTGGTTCCGCGGGCGCAAGCGCGTCGGGATCCACGGCGGCGCGTCGACTCCGCGGGAGACGCTCGACGAGATCGTGCGCTATCTGTGCGATCGGCTGACGGAGCCCGAGGCGGCGCCGGTGTGACACGCGCGGACGGAGAGAGCGTGGCGGCTGCGGGCGGAGCGGCCGTCGTGGTGGAGCAGTTTACAAAAAAGTATGGGGAAACCCTCGCCGTTGACGGCGTCTCCTTCGAAGCGCGCTATGGTGAGGTCTTCGCATTGCTCGGACCGAACGGAGCGGGAAAGTCGAGCATTGTGCGTGCGCTGGTGGGACTCCACGCGCCGAGCGCCGGAGCCGTGCGCGTGGCGGGGTTCGACCTCGCCGTCGATCCGGTGTCGGCTAAGGAGCGCTTTGGATATGTGCCGGAGGTGGCCCAGCTGTATGAAGTGCTCACTCCGCGGGAGCACCTGGAGCTCGTGGCGCGTCTGCACCGGATTCCCGATGGCAGGAGCGGGCTGGCGGCGGAGAAGCTTCTCGCGGCGCTCGATCTAGCGCGCGTCGCCGATGCGCCCATTGCAACTTTTTCCAAGGGGATGAAACAGAAACTTGCGCTCGCGGGCGCGCTGCTCCCGTCGCCCCCCGTGCTCATCCTTGACGAGCCGATGTCGGGGCTCGACGCCGAGGCGGCGCTCGTCGTGCGCGAGCTCGTTCGCGAGGCGGCGGCCCGCGGCCGGTGCGTTTTTTATACTTCCCATGTGTTGGAAGTGGTCGAGAAGGTCGCCCACCGCGTGGCGATTCTCATGAAGGGGAAGCTCGTGGCGCTCGGCACCCTCGACGAAGTGCGCGCCCAAGCCGGCAGCCGCGGCGACCTCGCCCAGACCTTCGCATCGCTGGTCCGCTCCGAAGATCCCCGCGCCCGCGCGTCGGCGCTGCTCGATGCGGCGAGCGAGGCTTCGGGGCGAACTACTACTTAACAGGTTGGCTCGGGCGCCGGCGCTACGGATCGATTCGACCCGTTAGAAGGGACGACTCGAGTGTGCCTTCGCGGACGCTTCGATGCGGATGAGGGGATTGCTCTGACCTGCCGTCGGGCGCGGGCATCGCCCGATCGGGATGGGGCCGGGCCCGAAGGCCCGGTCCCCCCCACACCACCGGACGTGCGGGTTTCTCGCATCCGGCGGTTCATCGTCCTCGCCGCAGATCCTGATAAGTAGCAAACAGATCCAACAGTCCTTGGCGGTGAAGCCAATCATTCGGGACGATGTCGTTGAGCACCCAGCTCATGTGCCACGGTCTCGATCGTGCAGACGAAAATATCCGCAGCCGCTCCTCGGTCCGCCCGCCGATGCGCCAGAGCTGGCGGCGGCGGGCCCGAGGGGTCTTCCATTGGCACCAATACCACTGCCGCATGCGGCGGCGCAGCCAGCTGCCCAGCTCCCGAAAGGGAGTGGGCGTTTCGGCCAAGCTGAAATAGCCGAGCCAGCCGCGCAGGTATTGATTGAGTTCCCGGATCAGTGCGTTCTGAGGGAGCGCCCGGGTTCGGCCTGTGAGCTCTCGCAATCGGTCATGAGCCCGCTCGAGCGATTT
>JAEUHX010000035.1 GCA_016792805.1 Planctomycetota bacterium | reverse complement strand
GCTCATAACCCGGAGGTCGCAGGTTCGAATCCTGCCCCCGCTACCAATCATAAACTACGGGCGGACAGGCACTTAGTGCTTGTCCGCTCTTTTTGTTTTCGGCCGGCGAACTGGCGATTGTGCCCAAAGAGTTCGCGACCGAGGCCCTTTCGGGCGGCAAGCCGGGATGAATTCACGTGCTTGTCACCACTTATCTCCGCGGTCGCCCCTGTGGTGGCTCCGCTGCCACTTCAACGGCAAGAAGATTCGCCGTTCGCTCGAGACGTCCAACCGAGAGTTCGCCGAAGACCTCCGGTCGGAGTTCGAGTGAAAGCTCCGCCGCGGCGAGACGGCGACGCAGCGCAAGCCCGCTCTGCTCGCGCCATTCCTCGAGGAATATCTCGCCCACTCCCAAACCCACAAGCGCCCGAAATCGCACGCCACGGACATGGCGCGAATTAAAGCATTCTTGGCGTTTGCAAAGCTCAAGCGTCTCGACGACGTGACTACGGCCGAGATTGCTCGTTACTTATCGAATAAAGTACTGGTCGATTCGATTTCGCCTACGACCGTCCTTCTGACCTGCCCCCCATCTTTGGTCCGCTCATAACGAGAGGTTGGCCAGTTTAGGGATGAGTGGAGAAGGGACAAGTGGGTCAGTCCCCCGGGGTACCCCGGGGGACTGACGGGCAAACTCGGCTGGGGTCATCCCGCCAAGAGCGCTGTGCGGTCGGCTGAAATTGTAGTCTTGTCTCCAGGACTCGATCCGGTGCCGGGCGTCTGCGAGCCCGTGAAACCAGTGCGCATTCAGGCACTCGTCGCGGATCTTCCCGTTGAAGCTTTCGATGAATGCATTTTGTGTGGGCTTTCCTGGATCGATGAAGTGGAGCTTCACTCCCTTGGAAAAAGCCCACTCGTCGAGCGCCCGCCCAGTGAATTCGGGGCCATTGTCGAGCACAAGCATCTCCGGAGCTCCTCGCTCCAGAAGTAGCCGATCCAGGACTCGAACCACCCGACGTCCAGGAAGTGAAGTATCCACTTCGCTCGCCAAGCACTCGCGCGAATACTCATCGAGGACATGAAGCGAGCGGAACTTCCGGCCGTCGGACAACGAATCTTCGATGAAGTCGAGCGCCCAACGCTGATTGACCCGCGTGGGCTGCACGGGCTGCGGCCTGCCTTGTCCGGCCACTTTCTTGCGCTTGCGGCGACGCACCGCGAGCGCCTCAATGCGATACAAACGATGCACCCGCTTCGAATTCACCTGCCAGCCCTCGCGCCGAAGCAACTCGTGAAGGCGCCGGTATCCAAACCGAGGGCGCTCCTCGGCGAGCTTCCGAAGCCTGCCACGAAGAGTATCATTGGCGCTCGAGCGTCGTCGCTCGTAACGCACCGTCGATCGATGGACGGGAATCAGCCCGCAGGCGTGTCGCTGGCTCAAATCGAAGGTGTCGATCAGGAAATCCACAGCAGCGCGTTTCACGGCGGGCGTTAGAAGTTTTTTGAGACCACCGCCTTGAGCGCCTGAATATCCAGGCTCTGCTCGGCGATGAGTTGCTTCAGCCGGCGATTCTCGTCCTCGAGCTGCCGCAGCCGCCGCGCGTCGCTGACCTCCATCCCGCCGAACTTACTTTTCCAGCGGTAGAGAGTGTGCTGGGAGATGCCGTGCCTACGGGCGAGCTCTGCCGCGGTGACGCCAGCCGAGTGCTCCTGGAGAATGCCAATGATCTGAGCTTCGCTGAACTTGCTCTTACGCATAGGAGGGTCTTCGGGAGTCGATTCTGAGCCGAGGACTCTCATTTTGGGTGGACCAGAATTTGGGGAGCAGGTCACGGCGATTATTGGCGTCGCGCCGTCCGCCAGCTGCTCAGGAATGCGATTGGGTTGCTTGCGCTCTCTCAAGGGAGCATCTCGGTGCCGGATTTGTACCGTCTTGTGGTCTCTGCCCCCAGCTCGAGCGAGGAGTTTCGATCGCCGGGGTGGCAGGCCAAGTCGTTCTGCTTCTCTCTTCTTCGCGCTGCGGAGTCGCGATCGAAGAACGCTCGCCAGAGCGCCGACTTCGACCTCATCGCAGACTACTTCGCCATGGAGTGGCCGCGGCTCGCGGAGAAGACGCGAAGTGTTGTGCTATCCACATTTACCTCGATGGCCGACGTGCTTCAGCGCGGCATCCTTCGCGACAAGCTGTGCTCCGGCATGAACGTCACTCCGGATGTCGTGGAGGAGGGAAAGATCTTACTCCTGGACTTTCCCATTCTTGAGTTTGGCGAGGTCGGCCGAATTGCGCAGTGCCTTTTCAAGTACTCATTCGAGCGCGCCATGGAGCGCCGCGATGTGCGGCGCAACCCGCGGCCGGTGTTCCTCTTCGCCGACGAGGCGCAGTTCTTTCTCATCCCCTCGCATGACATGCAATTCCAAACGACATGCCGCTCGGCGCGAGTGGCGACGGTGTATCTGACGCAGAACCTTTCCAATATGTATGCCGCGCTCGGTGGCGATGAGAAGGCGCGGCACGAAGCCGACTCGCTCGTGGCCAACCTCTCCACCAAGGTCTTTCACGCGAGCGATGACCCCGTTACCAATGAGTGGGCTTCGCGGCTTGTGGGGCGATCGTTACAGTATTTCGCGAGCGGGGGATCGAGCCGCCCGGACACGGGGTTTTCCGGTGGGATGATGGGTTTCGGGACCGATGGCGATGAGGGCAGCAGCAATGCCGGCTTCAGCGAGTCCTACGAGGCGGATCTTCAGCCTTCCGTGTTCACGCATCTCAAGACCGGAGGGTCGCAGAACGGCTGGGTGGTTGAAGGCGTCGTCGTCCAGCGCGGCCGGGAGTTTCAGACGACTGGCAAGTCCTGGATGATTACAGAATTCCCTCAGGACCGAGGGCATGCACCTTCGGGAGGTATGTAATGAACGGAAGTCGATCTCCGCATGGGGCGCGCGAGGATCTGCCGTGGGGGAAGCTCGCCTTCCTCACGCTTCACGCGCTTTCTTGCTCTCTGGAAGTGTTCTTTCATCTACCGAGTACGTTCGGCTCTCGGTACTTCGGACTACAGGCGGCGCTGGCGGGGCTCATCATGCTCTTCCTCCCGGCCCTTGCCTCCGAGCCCGATCCGGGGCCGATGTGGAGCTTCTTGACGCTCTTTCTTGTTGC
>JAEUHX010000072.1 GCA_016792805.1 Planctomycetota bacterium | reverse complement strand
CTTTCTCGCAGGAGAAGTAGGCGTGGAAGCCGCCGCCTCCGGTGCGCACACAAAGCGTCTGCTCGATGTGTGCTTTCCACTCGGGAAGACTCGCGAGCGATTCCAGCCCGCCGTTGCGTGGATCGACATCGACGACGATCAAGCCCGAGGGGCTTCCCGTGGCGAGGCCGACGTTGGCGTCTGGCCAGCGGGTCCACCAAGTTCGGAGGGCGGCCTCATCCGTGGTAGCGTCCTTGAACCCATGTGGGCACAGAGGGCGCTTACCGCGTTGCGGGCTCGAATCGTAAGGTGGCGAGCAGGGAAATGCGGGCCAGCCGCGGCGCGCGAGTTCCAGCGCGCACTCAAGCATCGAGGAAGGCGCACTCATCGCTGGGACTCCTGCGCCTCAGGGCTTGGCGCGCCTGCCGACGTCGCGCGGCTCAGCTCCTCGACGAATCGCTCGACGGCGATGCGCACGAGCGCGCAGGTGGTCGTCGCGTTGTCTTTGGCCGCCTTGCGAAGCGCCTCGACGTGCTCGCGCTCAAATCGACCGGTGAAGGGAACGAAGTTCCGGACGCGCTCGGAGCGGATCCGCTCCAATAAAACTGTGGGCACAGGATTTCTCCCATGTGTGAGGCGCCCACAGAAAAGGCCCACGCGGGCCGCACAGTAGGTTCTGGCGCGACGGTGGTGAGATATGGCGTTCGCGCTTGGCGTACAAGCAACATCTTTTCACACTTACACGTGTACCCCCTCGCGAGTTGCGAAGCGCCTCGCGGAGAGTACTGTTCACCGCGTGTTCGTACGCGCTCGGGGCCCAAGTGCACTATCCGATTGGGGGAACGCCTCGCGGTTCCTCCAAGGAGAATGCTCGCCGAGTGCACGGGAATGCGCCTCATGGCGGCTGCCCACTTTGGAGGCCTCCATGCAACTGCACACATCGATCGCCGAGTTCCTACTTCAGGCGCGCGCCGACGGGCGTTCGCCCCACACCGTCGAGCAGTATCAACGCCACCTCGCGTGGCTGCAGCACGCCCTGGGTGCGCAGCGTTCTGTTGCGACGCTCAAACCAAACGACTTCGCGCGCGCGCTGGCCGCGATGGCACGAGCGCCGGTGGCAGGCCGCTCTAGCCCTCGACGGGCCACGACGCTCAACGCGCTGCGCTCGACGGTGCGCACCTTTGGGCGCTTTCTCGCCGACGCAGGGTACTGCGCGCAGGATCCCGCGCGTCTCATCCGCCGGGCCCGCGGCGCGTCGAGCCCACCGCGCTCGTTGAGTGAGGATCAATGCGCGAGGTTTCGAGCCACGCTCGCCCAGGCGTCGGCTCCCGCCGAGCAACGGGACGCCGTGCTGTTTGAACTGCTCCTCTCGACGGGCGTTCGGCTGACGAGTGCACTTCGCGCGGACGTGGCAGATGTGGACTTCGAGCGCGAGACGTTGCTCCTGCGCCACACGAAGGGCTCTCGCCCCCAGCGCGTGGTGCTCACCCACGCGATGACCGAGCGGCTTCGAGCGTTCGCAGGGCGCCGCGAGCACGGGCCTCTTTTTGTGGCAAGCGGCGGTCACGCGATGAGCGCCCGCCAGGCGCAAAGGAGCCTTCGGCGATGGCTCGATCGTGCGGGGATTGAGACGGCAGCGTCGCCCCACGCGCTGAGGCACACGTTTGCGATGCATCTGTACGAAGCGTCGCGCGACCTCGAACTCGTGCGCGCCGCGCTCGGGCACCGTTCGATCTCGAGCACGGCGATCTATGCCTCGATTGCCGAACCCAGTCTGCGCGCGTGCCTCGAGAAGCGGGCGGCGTTGGTGGCTGATGACCACATGATTCGTGAGTAAGTCCCGATGGCAAATACCCCAGAATTGAATCTCCCCAAGTCTTTCGCGCTTTCGCAAAGTCAACTAAATACTCTTAAGAAGCTGCCCAACCCCAACCAGCCGCTCGACCCGCGGAACCTCGCGGTGCTCTATCGGCGAATCAAGAAGTTTGCGGAAGCGCTCAAGACCTTCACCATGCCCTTCAAGAAGGGGTACCGACGCATCGAGGCGGTTTTCGCCGACGATGAACTCAATTCTAGTGCGCAAGCGGTTCTCGATATTTGTGGTACGATCTATCTCGTAAGCCTCCTCTCGAGGGCAGTCGTCTCCAACTGTGTCGAGGGCACGCCGACCGCATACTCTGCCACGAATAAGACTGGTACTGGGGTTTCTAAGATTGAGTTCATACTCATGGCCGTGATGGATGTTCTCTCTCAGACACCCGAGAAGATGGAAAGAAAGAGGCGTCCCGATGGGCTTCCGGGGCCGAGGTTTCAGCTCCATGATCTCGTCCCGATTCGACTGATTCGCGTGCTCCGCGAGAAAGCGCGTGACCTGAGGACGCATTGCGCGAAGCCCAAGGTGGATCACTCAAAGCCGATGCGCAAGCTCGACCGCTCGCTTACTCCAATACAGCAGCGGGACCTTGAGGCTGCGGTGACCGCCAATGGGAACTTCGCGCAAGTCGCCAGAGAAACAAGTCGCGCCCCGCAGACCGTGACGGGAAATGTGAAAGCAGCGTTACGAAAGCTCAATGATCAAGGACCGCTCAATCGGGAAGTGCTCAATAGACTTGGAATCAGAAATCTCCAAACTTTTCTAGGCACACAGCCCGTCGGAGGTCGGGAGGGAAGGAGGTGCCTCCGGAGGGTACGTCGCAGGGAGTAGCCGAAAATCTCCGAGCGGAAGCCACGACTTAAATCATTTCGAGGAATGGACTTATAACCTTGCACGTCGGTAGTCGTCGCCAGACACCCTCCGACAGTCAGGTTGGGCGAGCCGCGTGTGCAGCGCAATTTCGCGAGGTACACCCAACGCGGCGGCGACCTCAATGGGACAGCGAATACATGATAATCCCGCAAGGAGTCACATCCGAAGTGAAGCGGGGAGCCGCTACGACATCACATTTACTCTTGCACCGAATCACCAGACTGGCGCCGGGCTACTCGGTCGAGTTCGGCTGAAGATTGCGGGATTTGTGATCGAGCCGATTGGGGTCCACCGGAGGCCGGACGGAGAGATCACTTTTCGATATCCCGATCGAAAGGACCAACGTGGCAGGCGCTGGCCCGTGGCGGCGCCCGAGAACCGGTCGATTCGCGAGCGTCTGGAGATGGAGATGCGCGACGTCGTCCGCCGCGAGCTGGAGGCCCGGTGATGGACGCACTGCCACGGTGCGCGAACGTCGCGGCGATCCTCGCGGAGGGCTACCTGCGACTCGCGGTGCGCCAACGGGCGGAGCGGGCGGAACGGGCGGAGCGGGACAGCCAAGGGGCGAAGCCGAGCGCAAGGGAATCCCTGGGCGGTGGGAAGGCGTTGCGCGTGGCGCGTCGGTTCACCGGGTCGCTCTCGGGGGCACCTGCGGGCTCAGTGGGCGTGCTCTCCGAGGCGGAGGGCGCCAGACCCCGGGCGTTTGGGGCGCATCGAGCGATGAAACAAAAGACGAAGACGGTGGCGG
>JAEUHX010000071.1 GCA_016792805.1 Planctomycetota bacterium | reverse complement strand
GACGCAGGCTCGATCTCTCCAGAACTCACAATACGATCGAACGGCACCTCCGCGTCGTTCAGCGCCGCCGCGAGCGCCCGATAGCGCGGCTCGATCGGCGTCGCCCACAAAAGGCCATTCCCGCGACAGCGCGTCAACGTCAGCGCCTCCACTGCGCCATCCATCGCCACAAATCCATCGGCCCCGCAGCGCAACGCCCGGAAGCGCTTCAACGCCTCCAAGGCCCCCGCCGCCGCCACCGTCTTCGTCTTTTGTTTCATCGCTCGATGCGCCCCGAAACCCCGGGGTCTTGGAACGAACCACCACGGCTCGCAGCTCCCAGGAGCCAGGGCTCTCGGCCCCCATCCAGGCCGTTCACCGGAGATCTCGGCGCTTCCCGCACGCAGCGCCCCCCGAGACGAGTCAGCCCCTACGCCCCCTGGCACAGAGCCTGCACGGCGCCCTCGCGTTCGAGGTCAGTTCCGAGCGCGTCGAGCGCCGCCTTCACCCGGGCGCGATCGGCCTGCGCGTAGACGAGCGTCGAGCGAATCGATCGGTGTGACAGCGCCGCCTGCACCAGCAACACGTCGCCCGTCGCCTCGTAGAGCCGCTGCCCCAGCGAGTGGCGCAACGAGTGCGGGCTTGCCGCGCGGTGGATGCGGGCCCGAGTGCAATATTGTGCGAAGAGCCGCTGCGCCTGGCGGGAGGAAAGCGCCCGTCCGCCGGCGCCTTCGAACAGCGGCCCGTGCTCGCGCCCCTGCACAAATCCCTCGAGCTGCCGCGCGAGTCCCTCAGGCATCACCGCCGTCGTCGGTCGGTTCCCCTTCGCGCGACGAACGGTGATCTCCCGCCGCCCGAAGTCGAGGTCGGCCACGTCGAGCGAGAGCGCGCTCCCAAGACGCAGCCCCGTCGCAGCGAGCACCGCGAACAGCGCACGATCCCGCGGCGGCCCCGACGCCTGCACCGCGTCCAGCAGCCGCGACACCTCGTCGGGCGCGAGCGCTCTCGGGGGAGCCGGTGCGCAGCGCGCTCGCCGCAACAGCCGCGATGGGTCGGTTCGGATCCAGCCCGCCTGCGTCGCGAAACGGAAGAAGCTACGGACCGTCGAGAGCATGGCGTTCACCGTCGCCGCGCTTCGCGCCTTGCCCTCGCCAGTTTGGCGCGCCGCCGGGCCCGCGAAATACCGCGCCAGGGCAGCGGGCCGGACGCTCTCGAGCCGCGACCTCGGCCCAAGAAAGGCACAGAGCGCTCCCACGTGCCGCTCAATCTGCGCCATCGTGTGCTGCGAGCGGCCGCAGGCACGCAGGTGGAGCCGGTAGCGGTGGGAGGCAAAATCTAGACGCATCGTGCACCTCGGGGACGAACGGCAGAATGAAGCCATCGCTTCCTGCGGAGATCCAGCGAGGTACCCATTCGATGAACTCGATTTCTGACGCCCCGAAGTTTCAGCCTCGAGCCGAGAACGCGATCGGCCGCGCGATTCGCCGTGTCGAGCGAAAGAGCGTCACGCTCCACAAGAATCAGTCGGCGGCCCGTGAAACTCTTCAACGCAAGGGCGCCGTCGAGGAGGCCCTCATTCAGATTCTCGAACTCGGAAATTACAGCCGCGGGACTCTCATCCCCGATTCTTCGAGAATCGCGAAGTGTATCGTCGCCCTGGCAAAAGCCTGGCAAGCGTGGTCGAAGCGACCGCCCCACGAACGCATTCGTAAGCTTCCGCTGACTTCAGCAGAAAGCGTCGGGCGCGAGATCTTCGCATCAACCTGCAAGAAGGTGCGCAGTGGGGTCCCCGACGAAGTGAACATTCTCGCAACAGAAATTGAGATTCAATCTGCGCGGATGTCGCTTTCCAGAATCACAAGTAGAGTCGGTGGCCGAGCGAACTTCTTCCCCCACGAGTTCGGCATCCTCACATTCTTCCGCATGCTCAACGACTGGCTCGATCGACCGCTGCTTGCGCAACCCTCCCGCGCCGAAAAGCCCAAGGTGCTCGTAGCGGGCTCGAGTTCGAAGGCGACGATGACCACAAAAGAATCGACGCCGGATGCGAACGACACTATTACAAGCGCACACCCGCGCGCGGATCAACGCAGCGCCAGCACGCGCACCACGAATGAACCCGAGAAGGCGGCAGATGGACGTACGCGTCGCCTTACGGAACTTGTCACCTTTGCCTTCGGCCTCATTTTATCAAAAAAGCAACCGATGACTGCAGCTGAAATACACACATATTATGTTCGGTACTCAAGGTTAGCGTCCACGAAGCTCTGTAAGCTGCGAACGGCAAAGCGCGACCTGAGCGAGATGAGTGCGCGAGGCTTCTTGGAACCCAGAGGACGAAAGGGCTATCGGGTCGTGAAGTTGCCGCCGGAACTTGAGGCCAAGTTGGGACAATTGTTCGCGAGAAGACCGAAGGACTGGCGCGCATCGGGTAGCGCCCTGATTTAGCCATTCTGGGTGAAACGCTACTATGTGGCCCCTCGCGCTACCATAGACATGAGGACAGCTCGTACATAAAGATCGACTCTCGGGGAGACGCAGCGAAGACACGCTCGACGATCGAGCGGTTGAAGCTGCGGATATCGCTCCCCCATGACTACTTTACTGAACGACCTCTCTCGGGAATCGGTACGCCCGACTCGAACGGTCACCTCGCGAATCGATTCCGCGCTTCACAGCCGAATCTGTGAGCTAGCCAAACAGTTTCACACCACGCCGTGCGCTGTCGTGCGCGTGGCGATCGACCGCCTGCTGCGCGAGTTCACAGAAGCCCCGCGCGATGCGGGCCTCGTGGAATCCAGTTGCGGCGCCCCCGCCTCGGTCAACCCAGAGGTGGCGCCGTGAGACGCTTCACTGGCTCGCGTTGCGCACGATACCAGGCAGCCCAGGAGGTCCAGCGATGAGTGCGCCTTCCTCGATGCTTGAGTGCGCGCTGGAGCTTGCGCGCCGCGGCTGGCCCGTCTTCCCTTGTGAGGCCCGCGGTAAGCGCCCCCTGTGCCCGCATGGGTTCAAGGACGCTACCACGGATGAGGCCGCCCTCCGAAATTGGTGGACCCGCTGGCCAGACGCCAACGTCGGCCTCGCCACGGGAAGCCCCTCGGGCCTGATCGTCGTCGATGTCGATCCACGCAACGGCGGGCTGGAATCGCTCGCGAGTCTTCCCGAGTGGAAAGCACACATCGAGCAGACGCTTTGTGTGCGCACCGGAGGCGGCGGCTTCCACGCCTACTTCTCCTGCGAGAAAG
>JAEUHX010000050.1 GCA_016792805.1 Planctomycetota bacterium | reverse complement strand
CAGCTTCATCGAAGGCTGGTACAACCGCCGTCGGCGCCATTCCTCCCTGCGGTTCATGTCCCCTCAACAATTCGAATCAGCCACTATTGGCTAACCAAGTACCCCAGTCTCGGCCCCTCCACCGAACCGGGTCAACCCCAGTTCACGATTCACGCACTCGAAAAATGCGGGGATGGCGCAACGCGTACCATTCGATCGCACCGCGGGTACGACCGAACGCTCACGTGCGAACCTCCTCCGTGAGGAACCGGATGCGGGAAATCTGCACGTCCGGATTTGTGAGAGGTGGGGACGGTAACGTCCCGACCTACTCAACAGGACGCCTGAGGCAAATCACCGGGAATCTAGAAGTCTAGCTCTTCCAACCAATGCCCTCACGAAGTCTCCATATGCACCCGATAGGCTCTCATGAGGCGATTGCTCTTCACGACGACTAGTCTGACGTTCGGTTCTCCACCAAGATTCAAGTCCCCAATCCCTGTGCGGCGATTGCGAAATCTGACGCAGTCCATCGTGAACTACCAAGAACGAAACAAGTGTCGCGCTCTGGTCATAGGCCTGTTGCGAGCTGGC
The DNA here is from genome assembly GCA_016792805.1 of Planctomycetota bacterium. Classification (GTDB taxonomy): domain Bacteria; phylum Planctomycetota; class UBA1135; order UBA1135; family JACQFD01; genus JAEUHX01. The sequence continues at coordinate 46,774 of JAEUHX010000050.1, read as the reverse complement.
TCCTTTCGAAAAATCATTAGTCTTCAGCTCTAGAACCTGATCGAGTCCCCAAAGCGCACCAGAATCAGCTAATTCTCGAAGTCTTGAGCACCTGCTGCGAAGAAGTCCAATAGGTAGATTCGCCGCCGATAAGTCGACACGCGGCTCAGGTGACAAGCTATCAGCTACGAGCTCGGCTAGCCCCTCCTCTAGACATTCCGGCAAGCGAACGCCAAGCTCCCAAACCAACGCATGTACGAACTCGTGAACAACCACACCACAGGCGCCGGCATGCAACTCAGGCAAGAATACTACTCCGATCTCCCTAACATATCTGGCGCGATTGGAAGGAAGCGTTTCATGTTGAGAGCCAAACTGCAGCCCAGCCGAATCGAAGATGTCTCGAATGGTATGTTCAAGCTCAAATTCAGAAGTGGTTTGGTCCACAACAAACATCATCTCACCTACTACTCGGCTCCCCCTCGTGGGAAAGATACTTCGCACGAGGGCATCTGCACTCCTAGCCGAGTCCTCAATCAGCTTGATCAACCCCGGATCTAGCGGACTTCTCGAATACACGATCACTCCGTCTCCGCTAGCTACATACTGAAAACGCTTCGCAATCAGACGCGACGCGTCGTGCCGCGACACAATTCGCGGCCTCCGACTCGTGGGCCGCACCTCCTGGTCAGTACCAGCCTGGGCAATGGTGGTGAAATCGCGCACAACCGCCTCGTGTCGTTCGCTGATTGAGCGTCGCTGACCAGTGCCGATTCCGATCAACGAGCAGAGACCTGAAGCCACAAGCGGTACATTTAGAAGCAAGAGTCCAAGCAAGATGCTCCGAAGGAGAACACGCTTTGTGGCTGGCTCTAGCATATGTCATCACCAATCCGTTTCAACTTGAGGACGGCGAACTTCAGGCCATTGAGAGAACGCATGCAACGCGCGCCAGCACTCCGGGTCATTGGTGTATGATCAGCGGACACTACAATCGCCACCAGTCCGCCCTTTGGCACAGCGCATAGAGAAACCAGATTTGGAATTGTATTGATTTGTGCCGAGAGCTGATCAGGCAAGAGCGTGGGCATCAATGCGAATCGTAGTCGAGGAGCAACTCCTTGGACGCAGCCTCGGTCGATAGGAGAAGAACTTAAGTTGGAGAAGCTGGCAGCGCTCGAACAATTACCTATCATCACTGGTGCTGTTATGGCTCAATTCAGCCGGACATCTAGCGTCGGCGATGTGGAGTGGGTAGTGTTGTTGGCCCGCTGCGATTAGGAGGAGGAAGAGTAGTCGGTCCGCTTGCCGGTGGAATGGGGTCGCCTGAGTGCGGGCCCCCGGTGTCAGGGTGGTTGCCGCCTGGAATGCTGCGGGGTCCCAACCGAGGTCTCTCCTCGGTTGGGCGCAGCTGCAGGCGGCAACCACCCTGACACCGGGGGAAAGCTGGGTGCCACCGAACGCTCACGAAGCACTCGAGGCGCGACTGAGTGGCGGATCCACTTCTTACTTCGGTATTCCGAGCTTGCCGCCAATATCAACAACCTGAATCACTCGGCCTCCTTCCGCATACGAGATAATATGACTTTGATTGAGAACTCGCAGCTTAGAGCCGACAAGTTGGAGCGAACACTCCTTGAAGCTGTGCCATAATTGTGGTTGACTGAGACTAGCAAACTCGAGAGTAATCTCATCTTCTCGGTCGGAAGCCCTTGCCCTGAGTATCGAAAACGCTGAATTACTTTCCGAGCTAGACAGCCCCACAATGGACGCCGACTTGCAGTCATACAAAGCCGAGGACGGCCTCAACTCCATCAGTGTGGAACCGCTCCTGCCAGAGATCAGCACGGCCTCATCAGCCCTAGAGCAAAGCGCGATGTCTTGCACACCATCGCTGTCGACATCTGGTATGGCAATACAGTTAAGCTGCTTACTTTCAAGAGCCAATCTCGCGAGATCCCCGCCAAGAATAGTACTGAAGATCTTATTAAATGAAGCGCCGCAATACGCATAAATCGTCACATGATTGCCTTCTCCTGGAAACAATAAGTCCGCCATGATGAAGTCCGGTTGGTCGTCATTGTTAATGTCTCCTACGATCACACAATAGCTGCCAGGAACCACCCCAACCACCGCAGAAGACTTCGGGTCAATGATTGATGTAATTGGTGGATCTGCCTGCGGAACAAGCAAGAAGCCATCAGAAATTGTCCGCGATCTAGCGATCCAATTGACCGGATATCTCCCAAAACCCACCACGTCCTGAGTGGCACTAATCGTTCTAATTAACTCTCCTGACTTACCGGACACCAAATCGACGTCGCCGTTCCAGTTCCTTCTTCTGGGTGCACCGACAGCCAGGTCAGGCACACCATCAAGGTCGACATCCTGGATCGAGCTTACGCATATTCCGAATGCGTCACCCCAACCAGGTTCAACTTCCGCTCCGCGCCGACGCCAGAGTAGGCCCATGCTGGCCCCAGAGATTGCTAGCACTTCACCGGGACCGTATCGCGCATAGCCGCCGCGGAGAACGCCGACGATCAGGTCAGCACAAGCGTCGCCATCAACATCGTTCACAGTACAGAGGGATGCTATGACTGCGTCAGTCGGACAGCCATACTCCGCCAGATCTAGTGTTGCTCGCCTAATCGGAACTCTTGTCTTGCCGCCCTGACAGGTGACCATGAGCGCGAGCAGGAATGCTGCAGTTGTGAAAATGAGATCCCTGGAGCTGATCGTAGTCATTGTATGGCTTACCGCATCTCTTGCAACGAAATCTAATGGAATAATATATTGTTATGTTTCCTGGAGCGGATTTCCCTGGTGGCTGGAGAGGCGGTGGAGTGCCCGGTGGAATCGCGCCGGTCTGCGCGGAACCAGCTGGCGGCGCCGGCACCCCGCTAGCGCCTTCAGCGCAATAGCCAACGGTGATACCGTTGCCACACTTAAGCTCTAAGTTCACACCGATAGTCGTCACAGATTGTTCTGTTGTGCTTACGCCCCCTATGTCAGTTGGAATCGTACCATTCGACTGCGGTCCCGTCCCACTGCTTGCGTTCCACGTCCAAGTCGGCCCAGGGCACCTAGGACCGTGCCAGGGCACGCCATACGGCTGAGAGATGCCGCCTTGAACCTGATGCTTTACTTTCAATTGTAGAGCTCCGTTGAGACGACAACACTCCTTGAGCTGGGCGTTCTCGCACTCACCTTCAACTGCTCGAGTCTTAATTAAGGCTGCATCTGTGCTGCTTGGCCCCAACCACCACCCATTTGTCTTGGATCCGGAATTCTCGTCTGAAGGGAGCTTGTACTTCGCCCAGCACACTAGCGACGAAGTTTGTGGCTGCTCTGATAATGAGAGGCGCAAGCAGCACTCTGTGTCGCCAATCGGCCCGCTCGCCGGCAGCTCGGCAGCAAAATCGCCGTGCGCTGCAGCGTGCGGCGGCCGGGATTTGTGCTGCTCGCGCCGTAAGACTTTCCCATGGCATAGCGCTCCGCTCCACGCGGCGCACCGCACCATCGAGGTCCGATGCCAGCGTCGTCACCTTCCGCGCCGTCTCCCGCCCCGCCGTGTTATAGGCGTCCCCCAGGACATTCGTTGCCCGGTCTTCGGTCCACAGGAGCTGCGATGGGGCGTTGTAGGCGTAGAGCATGTAGCCGCGGTCTCCGCCGCCATCATCGGGGTAGGTCACCTTCTGGAGCAAGTGCCCGGTTGAGATCTTGCTGTCGCCCGCGCACGCCATCGTGATCGATGCCACAGGGATTCACTCCATGAGACGGGTTCCTTCTCCCTTCCGACCTCGTCGCCCTTCCTCTGCTTTTCGCCAACGCCGCGCTTCCTACTCCGAACCCCAGTCCGGCTCGTCTGCTACACCGAGCCCGTCGGCAATTCGATTGATGTAGTTAAAGTATGCAATCACTTGTGTTGCGTCGTGGAGCTCCGCGTCACTCAGCCCATGGGCGCGAAGTGCATCCAGCGTCTCGCGCGAGCAGGTCGCCGACGCCAACGTCAGCCGAAGCGCGAACCGAACCAGCGCCAGCTCCCGCAGCGTGCGTGCGGCTCCCGCCGGGTTCTGTGCGAGCTTGCGCGCCCAGCCCGGGTCCTCTCCCTCCGCGATCACGTCGCGGAGATGGGCCTCCGTTCAATAGTGACAATGATTCGCCGAGCTGACCACGACTGCCAAGCTCTCGCGCTCAGCACGCGTGAGCCCGCTCGGTCCGAACATGATCCGACGGTACAGCTCGATGCTCGCGCCGAGCACGCCCGGATTCAGGCTCTGGATCTGTAAGATGCCAAAGACCTTGCCCGCCCGCGCGATCGCGGCGTCGTAGTGCGCCGCGAGCTGTGGATGCGCCGCCCGCCACCGCTCAATTTCCTCGGGGCGATGAACCTCGATCCACGGGCGCCTGTCCTCGCTCCGATCAGCCACGGGTTACTCCCACTCGATCGTGCCGGGCGGCTTCGAAGTGATATCCAGCAGCACGCGGTTGATGCCGCGAACCTCATTCACAATTCGATTGCTGATGCGAGCCAGCAGATCATGGGGCAGCGCCGCCCAATCGGCCGTCATGCCGTCGTCAGAGGTGACGGCGCGAATCGAGCAGACCTCTTCGTAGGTTCGATGGTCGCCCATCACCCCCACCGATTGCACCGGGAGCAACACCACAAAATATTGCCACAGGCCTCGGTGGGCGCCAGCCGCCTCGATCTCCGTCGTGACAATGTTGTCGGCGCGCCGCAGGAGCTCGAGCCGTTTGTGTGTGATCTCACCAGGGCAGCGCACTGCGAGCCCCGGCCCCGGGAAGGGCTGGCGATCCACCACCGCCGACGGCAGCCCCAGCGCGCGCCCCACGGCGCGCACTTCGTCCTTGAAGCTCCATCGCAGCGGCTCCACGAGCTCGAACTGCAGATCGTCGGGAAGCCCACCGACGTTATGGTGACTTTTGATCTTCGCCGTCGGCCCGCCGAAAGCGCTCACCGACTCGATCACGTCGGGATAGAGCGTCCCCTGTCCCAGAAAATGGGCATCTTTGAACTGTCGCGCAGCCTCCGCAAAAACATCAATGAACTCCCTGCCGATAATCTTCCGCTTCCGCTCCGGCTCGGTCACCCCCGCGAGCGCCGAGAGGAAGCGCCGCGACGCGTCGACCACGTGCAGATCCATCTCAAAGGCGCCGCCGAACGTCCGCTCCACCTGTTCGCGCTCTCCGAGCCTCAATAATCCGTTATCCACAAAAACGCAGTGAAGCCGCTTTCCGATTGCGCGGTGGATCAGAAGTGCAGCCACCGACGAATCGACGCCGCCCGAGAGCCCCATCACCACGGACCCCGAGCCAACCAGCTCCCGAATATTTGCCACCGTCTGCTCGACGAAGCTCTCGACTCGGTAGTCGCCGCGCAGCGCGCAGACGCCGAAGAGGAAATTCCGAAGGATCTGCCGCCCTTCGACGGTGTGCGTCACCTCTGGGTGAAATTGCACAGCATACAGTTTGCGTGCGGGGTCGCCGGCCACGGCCGCCGGGCAGCTCGCGCTTCGCGCATACACCACAAATCCCTCGGGCAGTCTCTCGACGCGGTCGCCATGGCTCATCCAGACCACCGTCGTCTCGCCGACGCCCGCCAACAGTTTCCCGCCGCCGCCCTCTGCACGGATCTCGGCGCGGCCGTACTCGCGGTGGCTCGACGGCACCACTTGCCCGCCGAGCGTATGGGCCATCCACTGCATGCCGTAGCAGACCCCAAGAATCGGGATCCCGAGCTCCACGAGCTCGCGGCTCGCCTTGGGCGCGTCGGCGTCGTAGACGGACGCGGGCCCGCCCGAGAGGATCAGCGCCTTCGCCTGCGTGCGTCGGGCCTCCTCGATCGCCTTGGAGGGAGTTGTGACCTCACAATAAACCTGCTCCTCCCGGAGCCGGCGGGCGAGGAGCTGCGTGAGCTGTGAGCCGAAATCCACCACGAGCACGGTCTCGTGCCCGTGTTCGGCGGGGTCGTCGTGGAGCGGATTCAAGTGTAATATTCGGAACGGCGTCTTACTGCGCGGGAGTTTACTCTTCTACATAATAATTTGTGGGCTCCCGCGTAATCGTCACGTCGTGCGGGTGGCTTTCCTTCACGCCCGCCGCCGTGACTTTCAAGAACAGCGCGCGCTTCTGAAGCTGCTCAATCGTCTGCGCTCCGAGGTAGCCCATGCCGGCGCGCACGCCGCCCACAAGTTGCTGCGCCAGCACCGAGAGCGGCCCCTTGGCGGGAACCATGCCCTCGATCCCTTCGGGAACGAGCTTGTCGCGGTCGACTACCTCGGCTTGCCCGTAGCGCTCCTTGCTTCCCTGAATCATGGCGCCGAGCGAGCCCATGCCGCGCACCGACTTGAACCAGCGTCCCTTCACCAGGAACGATTCGCCGGGGCTTTCATCCGTGCCGGCGAAAAGTCCACCAATCATGACGCTGGAGGCACCTGCGGCGAGCGCCTTCACCATGTCGCCCGAGAGCCGGATGCCGCCGTCGGCAATAATCGGAACGCCCGTCCCCACCGCGGCGCGCGCGCAATCCATCACGGCCGTGAGCTGCGGAACGCCGACGCCTGCGATGACGCGAGTTGTACAAATCGAGCCCGGCCCGACGCCAACCTTCACGCCGTCGACACCCGCGTCGATCAGCTCTTTTGTGGCTTCTGCGGTCACCACATTTCCGGCCACCACGTCGACGTCGAACTGTTTCTTCGTACGGCGCACGGCGTCGATCACGTTCTGTGAGTGGCCGTGGGCTGTGTCGATCACCAGCACATCGACCCCCGCCGCCACGAGCGCCGCCGACCGCTCGTCGTCGTTCACGCCGATCGCCGCTCCGACGCGCAGCCTGCCGCGGTCATCTTTGGCACTCGACGGGTAACGCTCGATCTGGTCGATGTCGCGCATCGTGATGAGCCCGGCGAGCGACCCGTCGGGGCGCATCAGGAGCAGCTTCTCCACCTTCTTTTTGTGAAGAATCTGCTTCGCCTCCTCCAGCGTCGTCGTGGGCGGCGCCGTCACGAGCGGCTCCTTAGTCATCACCTCGGAGACCTTCGTCTCGGGGCTCACCTGAAAGCGCATGTCGCGGCTTGTGAGAATTCCCACAACTCGAGTCCCCTGCACAATCGGAAGTCCATTGATCTTGAACTCCCGCAGAATCTCCTTGGCGCGCCCCACCGTCGCGTCGGGCGGCAGCACCACCGGATCGGTAATGACTCCGTGGGCCGACCGCTTCACCACGCGCACCTCTTTCACCTGGCGCTCAATACTGAGGTTACGGTGAATGATGCCGATGCCCCCTTCGCGCGCCAGCGCGATCGCCAGCCGCGATTCGGTCACCGTGTCCATCGCGGCGGACGCGATCGGAATCGGCAGAGCCACTCGCCGCGAAAAACGCGATCGAACGTCGGCGTCCTTGGGGAGGACGCTCGATCGCTGGGGAACGAGGATGACGTCGTCGAACGTGAGGGCTTCGCGAAGCGGAGAGCCGTCCATGCAGGGCACCGAGTCGGTGGGGTGATGGGTCAACGTAGCGAGATTGGGAGAAAAGTCATTCCGTCGAAGGTGCGCCGCGTGGCGAGCGCGGGAAGCAGCTCCAGCAGAATCCAGAGAGCCGCTGCGGCGAGGGCGACGAGCAGGGCGGGAAGGGTGAGCGGCATGGCGATGGGAGCTCCCTCCCGCAAGGGCGCGCCCGTCGGCGGCGCCCCGGGCGCAAGGGCGATGCGGCGGAGAAACGAGGCGACCGATCGCCCCTCCGGCAGTTCGCAGGGGCCGAGGCGGCGCGGCCCATCGATCGGCGCTCCGCGCAGCGGAGCCTGCGGATCGCGTCCCGTTCGAACGAACGGGATGACCGGCTGCGTCGGCGCGGCGATCCACAAAAGCGCGCGGCGCACCATCACCGGGAGGGTGCCGCCGAGGACGGGAAGGTTGCTCTCAGAAAGGCGGAACGTCGTCGCGACAACCCGTCGCTCTCCGTCTTCGAAGCGCGCGACAAGTGAGCCCATCGCACCCTCGACGAGCGCGCCTTCGTCCGATCGAAAAGCTAGTTTCGGCGTGGCGAGGAGTTCCGCGAAGGAGAGGCCCCGTGTGATCGAGTGCTCGTGGATCCGGACGACGGCGCCCTCTCCCTGGGCCGACTCCGTCACGCCGGGAATGCGGACACCCCACAAAACGCCACGCTTGGGCAGAGCCGCGAGCGAGCCGCCATCCTGGAGCAGAACCGCCTCAGCGGGTGCGTCCTCGGCGCTGCGCGCTTCGAGCACTTGGAGACCCCACTCCTGGGCCGTCGCAACGGCCACGGCGCGAAGGAACGGGTTTCCGCCCTCAGGCAGGACGGCGACGAGCGGCCATTGCGCTGGCTCACGCACGAGGAGCTCCGCGCAATCGTCGAGCGGGAAGCCATCGGGCGGCGTGAGCTCGGCGCGAAGGCGCCCGCCCGCGCGGCGTTCGATGGCGATCTGTAATGGAGCTTCCCCGCCACCTTTCGGAATCTCGGAGCGCGCCGCCTCGGTGCCGTCTTCGCGAAGGACGCGAAGCGCTCGGCCCGCTCTCGCCCCCTCATCGCCCGCGACGACCGCCGTGATCGAGACCGTGCTCTCGGGGAAGGAATCTTGAATCTCCAAGTCTACAATTCCTGCGTTCGAGACGGGCTCGCCGATGGCAATCATCTGGAACCCGCTGCGCGCCGCGAGCGCCTCCGCCTTGCGCCCCGCACCGTCGGTGGCGACGACGAGGTTTGCCCCGAGCGCCGCGAGCGGCTCGAGCGCCCCGCGCAGATCGGTGTCGACCGGCTCGAGCTCGATGGCGCGCACCGCGCGGGCCGCCGCGGCGTGATCGGTGGAGGGCGACACGACGGTCTCGAGCCCGAGGCCAAGCGCCACCACGGCGACGCGATCGCCGGGGCGGAGATTTGTGATCCTCTCCGCGAGCGCCTGCGCGCCACGCTCGAGTCGCGAGCGGCCGGACGTGTCGCAAGCCGCCATCGAGGCCGAGCGATCGAGAGCGAAAATCACATTTCGAGGACCGGGAACGGTGCGCGAAGGGCTCGCGGCCGCCGCGCCCGCGCCGAGCGCCGCCGCGGCGAGGCAGAGGGTCTGCACATCGGGGAGGCGCTGCGCCAGGCGCTCGAGCCACGAAGTGCGCGTCAACGCCTTCTCCCACAAATCCAAGTAGGCGGTCTCGCGCGCACGGCCGCGCCGCCGGGCGAACCAAAGAGCGGCGAGAGCACACAAAACGCCCGCTGCGACGAGCTCGGGATGCGCGAATTGTAGGTTCACGCGAGCACCCCCGTCGCCGAGAGGCCGCGCTGGAGCGCCGTGAGCACCGCGGCGTCGAAGGGCGTATCGGAAGCAACTCTCAAGTATCCGGCGCGCGCTCGGCGCACGGCGCTTTCCACTTCTTGGAATCGCGCGCGCAAGCATTCCTGATAGGCGGCGCGGAGGCGCTTGGTCACGAGCAGCCGGCGCGCGCGCCCTGTCTCGGGGTCGATCCACCGGACGAGCCCGCGCTCGGGCGGCTCGAGCTCCTGGCGTCCGACGACATGCACAACGAGGGCGCGCCGCGGACCGCGCACCTGAAGCGCGGCTTCGAGATCGCCGGGCGGCGCCGCATCCGTAATGATCACAAAAGGTGCACGAACTGTACGCGAGGCCTCGCGCGCAGCGAGCTCCTTGAGCCGCAGGGTCCCAGGCTCGCCCTCCCGCCGGCAATGCCTCAAAAGCGCCAGCATCGAGGCGCGACCGGCAAAGGACGCAGTCTCCCCGCTCGGCAGGCGCGCGACGCTCGCGCCGGCGAGCACGAGCGCGCCAACGGCGGCAAAGCCGACCGCGAGGAGTGCTGCTTGCGCCGCTTTTGTGGCATCGCCTGCTTCCATCGATCGCGAGCGATCGAGAGCAACATGAATCGGCGCCGCCTCCTCCGGCTCGAAAACCCTCACAAAAACCTCGTCGAGGCGGCCGTAGGCGGCCCAGTCAATAAATCGCGGGTCGTCGCCCGGCGCGTAGCGGCGCACGTCGCTCAGCAGCGTGCCGCCTCCGAAGAGCCCGCCGCGCGACGCCGACGTGCCGACCTCGCCCGCGAAGGCCTTGCGCGCGTAGGCCGCGACGCGTTCGACGCGCGCAAGCACCTCGTCGTCGCCGATGTCTTGGGGGCGGCGGCGAGCAGCGTCGCTCACGGGGCGAGCCCCTCCCAGTAGCGCTGCGCAAACCGGCGTTCCGGATCCGTAAGCTTTTCCAACAAAAGAGCTCTTTCGGCGGCACGCCGCAGACGCGGGAGCTCGGCGGGCGCCACTTCGACCGCGCGCGGTGCGCGCGTGGGCGCCGTCGGCACGGGCGTCGAAGGCGCCATGCCTTCGACGATCTCAAGAATGGTGGATTCGCGGTTGCGGCGCGCGCCGTTGGCCGCTTCGATCGGCACGAGCTTGGTGTCGACACGCGGCTGGATGGGAGGCGGCGGAGGCGGCTCGGGGCCGCCGGCGTTTTCCTCGTTCTGTGGCTGAGGCTGTGGCTGCGGCGCGGGCGCGCTGGCGGGCGCGGGAGCGGGCGTTTCCGCGGGTGCGGCCCCCGCCGGGGCCGACGCCGGCGCCGACGCAGGCGGAGGTTCCTTCGGAGTTTGTGTGGGAGATTCTGTGGGCGCGGACTCGGGGCGAGCTTGCGGTGCTTGCGGCTTTCCTTGAGGCGCTGCCTGCGCAACGTCACTTTTCCCAGGAAGCAGCGGCACGAAGCCGATCGCGACACGCAGCACGAGAAGCAATAAAATCGCGCAGGCGAGCAGCGAGATTGCGAGCCCCACAGAAAGAGAGAGGCGCGGCGCCACCGGGAATGCGTCGGCCACCGCACGGCGCTCGAGCGCACGTCGCGCGTCGCGAACACACAATTCCGCGAGAGGCGTCGGCGGCGCTCGGCGGGAGAGCTCGCTCGCCGTCGTGATCAGCGCCCCGGTGCCGAGCGCCTCATCGGCGAGGGCGGCCGTCGGTCGGCGTGATGCGCGCCAAAGCCCAAGGGCGATCGACGCCACCACGGTGAAGCCCCATCCAAGGGCGGCGAGCTGTGCTGCAGTTTCGAAGTCGAGCGGCGCGCTGCGCACGCGGGCGGCGCCGAGCGCCACCACTCCGATTCCGCTCATCAAGGCCGCGCCAGGGACGGCGGCCGCGATGCGTTGGGCTGCGTGGCGCCGGCGCGCGCGCGTGAGCCAAGCCTGGAGCTCGGCGGTCACCGCGGGCTGCGCTCGGGGCAACATTGGAGGAGGGTAGCGTCGGCGGAGGTGCCGTGAAACGAGAGCGGCGGACGCTACGGCTGCGCCCCCTCCGCGCGCGATGATGCTGCCGTGTCTGAGAATCCCTTTCGCACGCTCTCCACGTCGACGCCCTTCGTCGACGCGCGCTGCTCGGTGCGGCGCGATGATTTCGAGGTGTCCGGCGGCTTCCGCGGCGTGCACCTCGTCATCGAGATTCCCGAGGCCGTTTGCGTGGTGCCCGTGCTGCGCGACGGACGCATCCTGATGCTGCGCCAATGGCGGTACACCGTGATGGAGCAGCTCTGGGAAGTGCCGGCTGGGCGGCTTCACCCCGGCGAGGCCGTGGAGGTGGGCGCCGCGCGCGAGCTGCGCGAAGAGACGGGGCACACGCCGGGGCGGTTCGAACGCCTCGGCACGTTCTACCCGCTGACGGGCATCTCCAATCACCGCGGACATTTGCTGGCGGCCCACGACTGCGAGCCGACGGGCGCGCTCGATCTCGAACCGACGGAGCGCATCGAGGTCGTGCCGATGGAGCGCGAGAGGCTGATCGATTTGTATCAGCGCGGAGAGGTGCGCGACGGATTCACGTCGGCTGCTCTCGCTCGTTACTTATTGCGATCCAAGAGCTCGTAAACGCGGATGCGAGGCCCCGGCCGCGAAACGGAGAGCAGCGCCCAGAGACCGAGGCGAGGCTCGAAGGGCAGCAGCGCCTCGGGCGCCGGCGACTCGCCGCGACTTGGATCCACTTGCCACAAAAGTCGCGCGCGCGCGGGATCCTCGGTGAGCGCCGCCACCTCGTCCGATCGGGTCTGTGCCGGGAATCGGTCGACGCGCACGAGGTAGCGGGCGCCGGAGTGGGCGAGAAGCTTCACCACAGTTTTTGTGGATGGCCACAATTCCTCTGCGAGGGGCAGCAGCCCGCGAGCGTAGCCCTCGGGAACGGCTTGCACACAAAAGCGCTCGAGCGGCAAGACGGCGAAGCCGCCGGGCTCGCGTCGGGCGAGCGCCATCTGCTCGCGGCGTGTGAGCGCTCCGCTCTTGGCAGCGGCGAGCCGCTCCAGCCAAGCGACGCTCGAGGGCAAGGAGGGCCCGTAAGGCTCGACGGCGACGACGGCCCCTTCCGGGAGCTCGCGCCGCGCGCGGTCTTCGGCTTCGGCGCGCGTGTCGGGCTCCAGCAGGATTTGTGCCGTGCGAAGCGTTCCGGCGGTGGGAAGCGCTAAGCTGAGAACCACAAGTGCGCGCAACGCGGCTCCACGATGCCACAGATCCGCGCAGGCTGCCCCTGCGAGAAGCCACACTGCCGGCCAGGCCACCATGAAGTAGCGGGCGTGGGTTCCCGTGTATCTGCTGAAGAAAAGTGTGATCGGAATCACAAGGAATAGAAGCGCCCCCGCCGCGCTCCGGCTGCGGCGGAACACGACCCAAGCTCCGAGCAACGCGAGCAGCGGAATGGTGAGCTCGGAGGTGAAGACGCCCGTGAGCGCTTCCGCGGTGTACTTGCCATCGAACTTGGAGAGGACGAGCCCCTGGCCGCCGAGGCTCACGTCGGTGGCGCTCGTCACGGAGGTCTTTGGGGCGCCGGTGAGGCCGTAGCGAATCAAGAACGGGTAGCCGATCACGGCAACGCCAAGAAATAGCGCGCCGCAGACGAATAGTTGCATCCCGCGCCGGGCGAGCGCCAGTCCGGGATGCAACAATACCGCGCCGGCGACGAGCGCGAAGGCCGCCGCCCCGAGCTGGTGGCTCGCAGTGGCGGCGCCCGCAGCTGCGGAGGCGAGCCAGAGGGAGCGCGCAGAGCTGCGCGGCGAGGTGCCACTTCGTACAAGTGCCGCCACCGCGGCAGCTGCCGAGAGTGCCGTGAAGGCGTGCACCATCGACCAAGGGCGCTCATGTAGAGACAACAGATACGGCATCGGCGAGACCGAAGCCACGATTCCGCAGAGCCAACCGCCGCGTCGCCCGAAGAGCGCGAGACCTCCTGCAGCCGCCGCGGCCGCCGCGGTGGCGCCGAAGAGCGCCGACAGCACGCGCCCCAGACGATGGAACCGTTCGAGGTGCGCTTGCGCGGACTCCTGGTAGGCGGCCGTCGATGCAGCCTCGCCGCTCACACGCGCCCAGGCGTAGTCTCCCACAAAAAGCGGCAAGCAGGCGTAAGAGTACAGATAGGGATAGGAGCTGAACTCATTCGAAGCCGGAACGAGGTCGCGCTTTTGAAGCATCCCCAGCGCGTTGCGCACGCTGTGCGTGTCGGGCACGTACAGCCCCGGCAGCCCATGGCCGAGCACGGGAAGCCGAAGCAGGAGGGCGATCGCAAAGATCGCCACGAGCAGCCGCAGCCGAGACGGCTCGCGCGCGGCGCTCGGCTCGGTCTCCACAGAACCTTACTTGTTCGGGTCCGCGGGCGCCGAGGCGGGCGGAGCCGGCGGAGCTGTAAACTTCTCGCGCGGAACGTTGAGCGCCGTCAGAGCCGACTTCAGCACTTTCAGGACGACGTTCTTATTGGTGCTACCGAGTCCATAATAGGAATCCGCACTCGCCTCATTGCCGATGAGCAGCTCCTGCTGTCCGCCGCCCGCGAGCGTTGCAACGGCCTGGAGCCGCGGCCGCTCGAATCCGTAGCGCCCCGCGTCGGCCGGAGTGTACGGGCCGACGATCTCCTGGAGGTACACCGAGGAGAACGAGCGGGCGAGCGTATCGCACGCCTCGCGATTCGCCGGGGAATATTGAGCTTGTCCGGTCTCGATCGTCCACTCCCCCTTGGCATCGCGGGAGAGCGCGATGGGCGCCGAGACATCGCTGCCGCTCACCACAAGCGTCTGCACGGCCGTCACGTCGAATCGGAACAAATTCCTCGGAAGCCACTCGATCGCGCGCACCGGCTCGAGCGGCTCGAAGGGCGAGATTCTGTAAACTTCGTTTCCCGACACGGGGCGCACATATCCGTCGAAAGCCGAGATCTGCCTCGGCATGTTGCCGCCCGGATCGACGTCGAGCTGAAGGCGCCCCTGATAGAAATCGGCGATGGTCTGCCCACCGTTGTCCTGGATGACCACGTGCACGGCTTCCGATTCTTGCACTCGATAGCGCTCGTGCTGCTTGGAGTCGCGCGTGACGAGATCGCCCTGCTTCATGCCCGCGACGCGCTCAAGCAGGCGGGCGACCGCCTCCTCGTTGGCACGATACTCCGCAACCTCGGGCAGCACCCATCCCTGCGCGCGCCGCTCAAGCAGCACCGAATCCTGCTTCTGCCGAATGGTGATCCGCGCAGCTTTCGCGGACGTGAATCCCGCAAATACTGCAAGATTCCTCCGTTCCTCCGACTGTTGGAACCGGTCGGGCGCCCAAGGCTTCTCAAGCACCACCAGCACGACGCTCAACACCGCGAGCACCGACGCCAACAGAAGATTGATGCGATTCATGGCAATGCTCACATTCCCTTGGACGACGCTTCCGCCGCGAGGCGGCGCGCGCGGCGCCGCAGCCCAAGCCGAAGAAGGCCCGCCGCGAGAAGTAACACAACGGGTCCTGCAATATTCGCCGCCTTGATGCGCGTGCGCTTCGCGTCTGCCAGGTCCTTCGCTTCGCGGGATTTCTGCTCGCGCTCCTGCTGGCGCTTGATCAGCTCTTGGATGTCAATCACATCCGAGCCTTTCTCCTCGATGCCGAGGCTCTGAAGCGCTTCGCCGTCGAGGTCACGAATCGGCCGAGCCTGGGCTCGGGAACGAATGGAAATGAGGTCCTGGTCGAGGGCGAGCCAATCCACCACATTTCCTAGGAACGTCGCCGACATCCGGTCGCGCCCCATGACGACCTCGTTGCGCGCGAGGTCCGAATCGCCGAGGACGATGACGCGCGTCTCTTGGCTGAGAGCCAACACTTCCCGCTTGCTGTCGTCGAGCGCGGGCCGCGAGGTCGTGGAAACGGCCGTCACCGCCGGCGGCGTCTTGCCGGCAAACAGAGACGGGAACTTCCCGACCAAAGCCACTGCGAGCTTCTCCTGAGCCGGATTCGGAGAAGTGAACTTCTCCGCGACGCGCCGCTCAAGCTGCTCGTCGGGCACCAAGTTCTCAACCTCCTTCGTGCGCCATGCGGCGCGGGAGGACTGGATGAGAGGCTCGATCTCGAGACCGGCCGGCTTGTCGGCCAAGATCTCCAGCGGAGAAGCCCACAGAAGCGAGAGTTCCTGAAGGTTCTTGGTAATGGGGCTCTTGTCGGAGAAGCCGCCCGTCTGGCGGGAGACTCGCAGGAACGGAAGGTACCCCAGAAACAGCTGAGTCATGCCGCCGCGAGGGTTGCGCTTCGGCACCGGAATCCTCTGGTGCGACTGATCGACGACGACCGT
Source organism: Planctomycetota bacterium (assembly GCA_016792805.1). Lineage (GTDB taxonomy): Bacteria > Planctomycetota > UBA1135 > UBA1135 > JACQFD01 > JAEUHX01. The sequence continues at coordinate 31,206 of JAEUHX010000050.1, read as the reverse complement.
GTCGGTCGGAATCTTGACACCCCACTTTCCGAGGAGCGCTTCGAGCCCCATGTCGACGGCCGTGTGCATGAATTGGCCGTCATACAGATGGGCGTCTGCCAGGATGAGAAGCCGCCCGCCGCGCATCACAAATTGATCGATCTCGAACACTTCACGCTCGTCGAGCTTCTCGGGTCTCGGCAGCACGAGGACCCCCACCTCGGCCGGGATCGGCTCGCCGAACTTGGTCTCTCCCAAGTCGCGCACGAGGTAGCGATCCTTGAGCAGCTCGCGAAGCCCTTGGAAAAGCCGCCCCTCCGCAGGCGGCATCTGTACGCCAGGGATCTGCGGCGGCTCGGCGGGCTCCCGAGAGAGAAATGCCACCAAAGTGGGCTTCTCCTCGCCGACGGCCTTGAGCGCGCGCGCGAGCTCATACTCCGCGTTGCGAATGTCCACAAAAGGGATCACCTTTGGCGGACGGTCGGCGCAGCGGATCTCGACGCCGAAGTAAATTGTGGCGCTTTCGGAGCGGTCTTTCCGGCGGACCTGCGCCTCGATCGGAGTGATCCCGAGCTTCTTTGCTTCGAGAGCGATGTCGGCCTTCGAAGGATCCAAATAATCAACAGCTACTTTTCCCCCGGAGGCGCGCTCGATCTGTGCAACGATGTCGAGGGCGGGCTCCAGCGCCGGCACGGCTTCCGGCGGCAGCTCTTTGGTGAAGAAGGCGCGAACGCGCGCGCGGTCGGGCAGCCGCTGGATCGTATGGATCGTGCCCGCCGAAAGCGTGTTGGAGCCGTCATCGGTGAGATCGACGCGCGCATCGAGATGGCGCGAAAGGATCAGATTGGCGACGACGGCGATCGCCACCAACAATGCGACCGTGAGGATGTGGTTGAGCAGAGCGTGCAGCGACGCGCTTCGGGTTGCAGCCACGGCTCACCTCCACCGCCGCGAATCGACCACGACGCCGTTCGCGGAAAGGAACACCACCATCATGGAGAGGTAATAAGCAACATCTCGCAAGTCGAGAACACCGCGCGAGACGCCCTTGAATCGCGGAAGCGTGGAGATCGCCTCGCACGGCGCGCGAAGCCACTCGGGGAGAGCCGCTAAGAATTCCGGGTCCCCAATATAGAAAAGCAACAACAGCACGAACACGCTCACCACGGCGGCGATGATCTGGTGCTGGGTAATCGCAGAGACAAAAAGTCCGATGGCGAGGTAGGCGCCCCCCATGAGGAGTGCTGCTACATATCCACCGAGGACGGGCCCCAGGTCGAGGCTGCTGCCGGGGATCGACGCGAGCCACGCCACGGTGAACGTGATGAGGAGTGTCAGCGCGAGCGCCGTCGATAGCAGCGCCCAAGCGGCGAGGAATTTCCCGACGACGGCATCGCGCACGCGGATCGGAAAAGTGAGCAGCAGCTCTTCGGTGCCCGTGCGCCGCTCCTCGGCCCAAAGCCGCATCGTGATGAGCGGCACCAGCACGAGGAAAAGCATCGGCAACGCCACAAAAAGAGGCCGGAGGTCGGCGATCTGCCGCGCGAAGAATCCGGGGAACCCGAGGCCGCCGTCGAAGAAGACCGACGCCGTCACACCCGAGAAAATGGCGAGGAAGACGTAGGCGATCGGCGAATCCCAGTAGGCGCGGAACTCCCGGCCTGCGATGGCGAGTGCAGCGCGGCTCATCGCACACCTCCCGCGGCGGCGCCTTCGCCCAGCGTGAACCGCCGGAAGCACTCCTCGAGCGACTCCGCCTCGCGGACGAGTTCACAAATCCGGCCGCCGCGCTCGATGAGTGCGGCTCCGATTCTTTCACACAGATCGTCGCCGGGAGGGCCTGAGAGCTCGAACCGATGCCGCCCATCATGGGTGGTTTTCGAACGCACCGACACACCGGGCAATGCCGCCAGCGCCGCTTCCGCCACGCCGGCATCGATTCCTGCGACGGCGGCACGCACGGTGCCGTCGCGGCGCAGGAGCTCGCCGAGCCGTCCATCGGCCACTTTGCGCCCCTTGGCGACGATGATTACGCGCGAGCAGACGGCCGGCACCTCCTGGAGGATATGCGTGGAGAGCAGAACCGTCTTCTTCTCCTGGCCGAGCCGAAGCAACAAATCGCGAATCTCCGGAATTTGATTGGGATCCAATCCCGCCGTCGGCTCGTCGAGAATCAATAAATCGGGGTCGTGCACAAGGGCCTGGGCAAGACCGACGCGCTGGCGATAGCCCTTCGACAGCTCCGAGATCCCCTTGCCGATCACAGCGCGAAGACCCGCGGCCTGCGCTGCTCGATCGACGGCTGCTTTGCGCTTTCCCCGCTCCACGCCTCGGACGCTCGCCGCAAACTCAAGAAACCGCTGGACCGTCATGTCCAAATAAAGCGGATTCGACTCGGGGAGATATCCCACGCGCCGGCGAACCGCGACGGGGTCGAGCGCCACATCGGTGCCCGCGACCTCGGCGCGCCCTTCATCGGCGGCGAGGTAGCCGGTCAGCATGCGCATCGTCGTCGACTTCCCGGCTCCATTGGGGCCGAGGAAGCCGACGATCTCTCCGCGCTCGACGTGGAAGCTCAGGCCGTCCACGGCAAGCGTGGGACCATAGCGACGAGTGATTCGTTCGACCCGGATCATGGGGGCGAGAAGGTTACAAACCGCTCCGTCGAGGTCAACGCGGACGGTGAGTTCGGCTACGCCCCCGCGCCGTCGAGTTCGAAGTTTCTGAGGAACTCCTCGTTGTTGGGGGTACGTTCGAGCTTGCGAAGAAGCTGCTCCATGGCCTCGATCGGCTTCATCTTCTGAATGACGCGGCGCAGCGTCACGATGCGCTTCAGCTTCGCCGGGGAGATGAGCTTCTCCTCCTTGCGCGTGCCGGAGAGACCGATATCGAAGGCTGGGAAAATGCGCCGATCGGCGAGGGTTCGCGACAGCACGAGTTCCATGTTTCCCGTGCCTTTGAATTCCTCAAAGATCACTTGGTCCATGCGGGAGCCCGTGTCGACGAGCGCGGTTCCAAGGATCGTGAGCGCTCCGCCCTGCTCGGTGTTGCGCGCTGCGCCGAAGAGGCGCTTAGGCTTCTCCATCGTCCGCGAGTCGACGCCACCCGTGAGGATGCGCCCCGAGTTCCCGATCTCGGCGTTGTAGGCGCGGCTCAACCGCGTGATGGAGTCGAGAAGTAACATGACATCTTTCTTGCACTCCACGAGGCGAATTGCACGGCGGAAGGCTGCTTCCGCGAGTTGGACGTGGTGTCGCGTTCCCTCATCAAGCGTCGAGAGAAACACATCTCCCTTCACGAGCCGCTTCCAGCCGGTGCCCTCTTCGGGGCGCTCGTCGACGAGCAGCACCATGAGGTGCACGTCGGGATAGAGCTGCTCCATCGCCTGGGCGACTTTGTGTAAGAAAATTGTCTTGCCGGTCCGAGGCGGCGCGACGATGAGTCCGCGTTGGCCGCGGCCCACGGGGCAGAGCAGGTCGAGGACCCGAAGAGAAATGTCACCATTATCTCCGAGCTCATAATGAAAATCGGGATCAATGACGGTGAGCTCGCCGAACCGCGGAAGCTTCGCGGCCTCCTCGGGCGTCATGCCGTCTACTTTTGTTACTTCCCGCAGCGACGCTTTGTGGCCGGGCCGCATCGGCGGTGCCAGTGGCCCTTCAATGAGCGAGCCGTCGCGCAGGAAGAATCGCCGCGCCACCTGTTGGCTCACAAATACGTCCTCGGGGGATGGCAGCATGGAGTTGCGCATGAACCGCAACATTCCGGAGCCGTCCTTCTGACCCTCAAAGATGCCTTCGACGGTCTCGTCGGCTGAGTGCGCAATCGGCCCTCGCCCAAATCGCGGATCCCCGAATCGGGGGTCGCCAAATCGATCACCCCCGCGATGGCCGCCGCGCGGATGGCGACCTCGCGAATAGCGCGGCTCGTATTCTCGCGCCTCGGGCGGAACCCCGGCTCCCTGTGGAGCCCCATAGCCACCGCGCGGAGCGCCGAAGTCACCGCGCGGAGCGCCCGGATCCATCGGCGGGGATCCATAGCCGCCTGGGAAGGGCGTACCGCCGTAGTCTCCCGAGCCGTAGTCCACAAATCGCGACTCCGCCGACCGGGGCTCGCCATTGCGGGGATCCTGGGTCCGGCCCCCCAAGGGCGCCTGCGGCGCCCCATAGGGCGAGCCTCCACGCGCTTCGCGGCGCGCGGCATGGGATGTCATGTCGATCCCCTCATCGAACGGCGCACCTTGGCCACCTTCGCCTCCACGCTCGGAACCTTGGGGACCGCCGCCGGAGGGTGCCCTGTCGGAATAGGCACTCGGGCCGCGCCCCGGCTCGTGACTGGGCTCGTCGTATTCGCTCCGCCCCCGCGGATATGCGCGCGGCCTCGCGCTGTAAGGGTTCTCCGGAGGTTCACCCGACTCCTGCTCGCGATAGCCCGAGCGATCTCCAGGCGCGTCCTCGCGGCTGTAGTCCCCCCCATGGCCGCCGCCGTAACCCTGCTGGCCGCCGCCGTAATCCTGCTGGCCGCCATAGCCCGGCTCCTCGCTGGAGCCGTATTGCGACCCTTCGCCATAACGGGGCTGCGGAGTTCCATAGCCTTCGCCTCCGCCATAGGGCTGGCCGGAGAACTCCTGGGAATAGCCGCCAGCTCCCTTGCCATGGCGAGGGTGGCGACGACGACGGTGACCTCGAGTCATTGGAGACCTCTAGAGTGGAAGCGAAATCCCACGCGCCCCGACGCTCGCGCAGCTTCCCGCGAGATCCGCAACGAGGCGGCCAGGACAGCAAGAATGCGAAGCGTTGCGGATTTGTGATCACGCGGGATCACACAGCGGCACTCTGGCTCGCTCGCGAAACCCAACGGATTATCGAACAAATCCACGCGGTCGGAATCGAAGCTGCGAAAACTAAGAAGAAACAATTCGAAGGGACAATTCAGCGTTCCTGCGGGATGGATGCTCGGCTCGTCGCTCGGCTACCGCACGAGTCGCCGCCGCATTTCGCGAATCGCACCACCATCCCGAGCGCTCCCAAGGCGCCGCGTTGCCCGTCGATGGGCACACCACGCCAGCCCGGAGGCTGCGCGAAGTTCCGACGCCAAGGAATCCAGCGCCACGAAATCGAGCGTCACGGGGCGCCGCGGGAGCAATCACAGCTGCCCAGCGTCGTGTTGCCCGGTATCACTGCGGTGCAGCACCGCTGCGATCCAGCGTCGCTGCCCTGCAGGATCGCTGCTTTCCAGGATCGCTGCTTCGCAGGAGAACCGAGCCCTACATCGCTGAACTTCTGAGTGTGAGCTGAGGTGAAGCTCGCAGTACCGGTCTTCGCAGTACTGGTCGGGGCGAGAGGATTTGAACCTCCGACCTCAGCGTCCCGAACGCTGCGCTCTAGCCAAGCTGAGCCACGCCCCGAGAGCCTAGGGAAGCTAGACGAGCCTCCCCTTCGAATCAAGCGGGCGGTCCCATTCGGAGCGCGGGGCGGCGGGGAGGGGCGGCCGACGGGAGATCTACCTGGCCGCGCGGAGCCATCATTTTCCGAGATCGACGAAGACTCCGCCGTTTTCCTCGGCGAGCTTCTTCATGAAGTTCTTCTCAAACTCGCCAATCGCGAGCACGTGAATGGTGATCTTTAACTTTTGATTCGCCTCACGAATGGCTGCGAGGATGTCATCGGTGTCGACGAGTTCGCCCGTTGAAGGCTTGCCGTCGCTCAGAAAGAAGATGGTGTCGACGGGAGGCGTATTGTTGGAATCGGACTTCGTCAAGACGCCGCGGGCGGGATTGCCGAGCCCAAAGAGCAGCGCCGCGTGGGTGTTGGTCTTTCCTTCGGCAAGGTTGGCGGCGCCGCCGAGTCCTGCGGCTGCGAGCTCCTCCTTGGAGTGGCCTCCGATCGGCTCGAGGCCGCGCACATAATCCATGGCGGTGGTCTTGGTGACGACGTTCGCCTGTTGGAGCTGACCTTTCTTCCAGGGCCGCACTTTCGTCGCGAAAGTCACAATCGAGAACTCCGTCTTCGAATCGAGGCGCTCCAGCGTGCGCGCCAACTCCTCCTTGACGATGTCGATTTTCCGATACCCGGGGTAATTTTGATCCTTGTAGCGCTCCTTCTCGAGGATCAGGTCCTCCATCGACCCCGAGACATCGATGATAAACATCACTCGCTTGCTCGGAGTCTTGACGCCGAGGAATTCTGTGATCTTTCGATCGGGATAGACGCCCGTCCCACCGGCCTTTTGCTGACGGGCGGCGGCGAGCTTGGCCAGTTCCTGAATCGTCGGCAAGTGATATTTGGGGTCTTTCCCGTAGGCGTTGAGCCAACGCTTCCATTGGGGCCCGTCGCCGCCGTAGTCGAGGCCTGTCAATGTCTTGAGCGTTTTTGCTGCATCGTCGATGAGCCGTCCCTCATCGCCCGCAACAATGTTGACGAGCGGCTCGAGGGCATCTTTCGTTCGAACGACGGCGAGCGAGTGAATCGCCGCGGCCCGGACGCGCCACTCCTTGTCTCCAAGAAGTGTAATGAGCGCGGGGCCGGCGGAAGCGGTTTCATCCTTGATGCGTCCGAGCGCGTCCGCGACCGCAATCCGAACGTCGGCGACCGAGTCGGAGGCGAGCGGCAGAAGCACCGGGATCGACGCGGGGTCGCCCATGCGGCCGAGCGCCTCGGCAGCGCGATATTTGGCGGAGAAGTCGGCGTCCTTGGCTTGGGCCAGCTTCTCCACCTCGGCGCGCGCTTCTTTGCGTGCGCCGAGCCCGAGCACAAGGCACGCCCATGGACGGAGCACCTTGTCTTTCTTGAGAGTCTCCATGAGCAGCGCGACGGCTTCCGGCGCGTCGTTTTTCACCAACGTCTGCGCCGCCGCATTGCGAATATCACCATTCTCATCCTTGAAGCACGGGAGCAGCGCCTCGGCCGCTTCGCGCCCCTTCACCCCGTCGAGCGTGAAGATCGCTTCGATGCGCTCCTTCACATTTTCTTTCTTTGCGTAGACGCGCTTGAAATCGGCGACCTCTTCACTTTGGGCCCGGCATGTAGCAACCGCTGGTCCCAGGGCCGCGGCCGAATACCACAAAATGGCCAGAAACGTGAGATGCCTCAATGGGTTTCGAATCATCGGCGAGTCGAATGTGGACGGGCCGGGGGTCGGCGAGTGCAGTGGAGGCGAAGGCGCGTCTGCGAGAGCGCAGGCGGCTCAGGATGCCTGCGACAGTGTACGGGGTCCCTACCCTCAGCGCTCATCTTGGGTTCCCCCGATCTCCAGGCCACAATCACGCCGTGCGACTCGCGCTTTCTACGCTTCTGTTTGCGCCCCGTCCCCTGGACACCGCCTGGTTCCCTCAGATCCGGGATCTCGGCTACGACGGCCTCGTTCTGTGGCTCACGCAGCCTCACCTGGAGCCGGGACGCCTCCCACAAATCCGAGAGGCCGCAGCGTCCCACGGGCTTGAGATTGCCGCCGTGCACCTCGCCCCATCCGCGAGCTTCGACGCCTGGAGCCGTGGCGAGCCGCTCTCTGTCCTCGATTCGAATGATGAGAGGCGCGAGGAGGCCCTCTGCTCCGGCGAGTCCGGACTCGATGCCTGCGAGTCGATCGGATGCGGGATGGCGATCCTTCACTTGGGGAGCGTGGGCCAGCCGCGAGAGCCCCAGGCGCAGACCTACGCCGAGGAGGCCATCGCTCGAATCTCCGGCCATGCCTCTCCTCGCGGGATCGAGATCGCGCTCGAAAACCTTGGCAGCGAGCTGACCCAGGTTCCTGCACTCGCCGAGTCGATCGAGATTGTGGGGCGCTCCATGGTGGGCCTTTGCGTCGACCTCGGGACTGCGGCGCGCACCGAGTCGGTGGAATCCGCGCTCCGCGCGACCGGCCGCGAGCTCGTCCTCGTCGAAGCGACGGAGCGCGACGCGGCGGGTCAGCTTGACGGAGTGCTGCGGCGCGACCCGCACTGGCAGCAGGCTCGCGCTCTTCTCGAGGAGCTGCGCTACGGCGGGTGGATCTGTGTTGAGATTGCCGATCCAAGCCAGGGCTCGGCCCCGGTCGATCGGCTTCTCGAGGCGGCTCGGTCGTCGCTCGAGGCGCTGAAGTAACGAATCGGATCTGTTACTTTTCCGCTTTGGCCTGGGCCGACTCGAGAATGAGACCGGCGGCCGGGCGCATCTCGATTTCGCGGACCATTCGGCGCGGCACTCGCAGGCGCGCGGTTCCCATGGAGAGAGACACGTCCTCGTTGCGTTCCTCCATGAGGCGTCCCGCGATCCGATTCCCATTCTCAAGCACCAGGATCGCCTCTGGCCCGTCGCTCTTCGGACCTTGAGCTAAGGGGACGATCGACTCGACCTCGTGCATCGGGAAATCGATCTCTCCCCTTTCGAAACGCAGACGCGCGTCGGAGTCCGAGAGCCGGGTGAGCTTGCCCCCGAAGAAGTTCCCATTCTTGAGGCGCAGAACCACTTCGGCGTTCTGGAGCTTTGCTCCCGCGCTGGGAGCCGGCTCGATCACCACTTTTGTGGGCAAGGGCACAATTCCGGCGGCGAGCGCTCCCGACGGATCGGGAGGCTCGGGGGCGGGCGAGGCTTCCGTCGGCTGCTGAGCGAATGGAGCCGCCGACGCAGGCGCCGGAAGGTCTGCCGCGGCGAGCGGCGGCGCCTCGACCCACTCGACGGGTTCCGCCACCATCGGCATCGCGGAACGCGACGGCTGGATCGAAACCGATTGGGCCAGGATCGGCTCGCAGGCTGCATCGATCGTGGTCGACGGGGTCGGTCGCACCTCGGTCGCCACCGGAGGCGGCACCGGAACCGAAGCGACTTCTGGTTGAAGCTGTGGAGCCGCGGGGCGGAAGTAGAGAAGCGATCCAGAGCCGACGGCGAGCACGAGCGCGGCGGCGAGAGACGCGGCCATCCAGGGTTGAATCGCGCGGCGTCCTTCGATCGGGACCACTACGGCAGACTCCGCCTCCTCGGCGATGTCCTCCGCCGGCTGCTCGAAGGGCTCCGAGCTGGGAGGCAACACCGCGGCCACTTCACCCTGAGCGGCACCGAGTTCGATCTCCACGTCCTCGCCGCGAGCAAGGGCTTCCACCTGCTGGGCGTCGGCTTCCGAGAGTTCCGCGGTGGCGTTCACCATCTCCGGCGGACCAACGGCAAGAAGCGACACCAGATCGGTATCGGGTCCACCGAGGTCGTCTTCCGCCGAAGCCTCGAGGCCGGCGACGATGAAAAGATCCTCGTCCTGTGCCGGAACGGCGTCGGCGAGGAGCACCGATTTCTTCGGTGCTGGATCTAGGGGTTGCTGGGCGTCCGCCAAGGCTGCCTCCGGGGATGGACTCCCGAAGTAAACGTTCGCGCCTCCTATCGGCATTCAGACGCGGAAGGCTGAGCCGCCCGGCAGGCGCCCACTGGGGGCCTCAGCCGATTCCCCGCTCGCGCGTTGGAGCCGGCTCCGTATTCTGCGCACCTCATTTCCCCGACGGTCGGCCCGCGGTCTCGCAGCAGCGCGGCAGAGCCGCTGTCCCTAGGAGCCCAACTCGGAGCGCCCTCCCCATGACGCTTTCTCGATTCGCGATCCCCACCTTCCTTGGCCTCTCGGCGCTCGGCGCCGTGGCCTTCCTCACCACCCGCGAAGCGGCTGCGGCACCCCAGGGTGACCGGTCGGCGACGGGTCAGGCTGCCGCAGGGCTCTCGAAGAAGGACCTCTGCGATCGCATCGAGCAGTTTCTCCTCGGCCTCGATGACACCAATCGCCGCAGCGAGCTGATCACGAAGATGCTCGCCGGCGGTCCGATGGAAGGGATGGCCACTCCAACGCAACAAATCAGCAATCTTACGGATATGTTGATGCGCGACGGCGGCGTTCCGACGGGCGGCGTGAATGGCATCGCCCTCGCTGAGGAGAAGGCGGTCGGCGATTTCATGCTCTTCCGCTCCTACATGGTGCGCGGAGAGAAGGGCCCCATGGCGTGGCAGTTCATTCTGTATCAATACCCGAAGGGCTGGGGCGTGCTTGCCGTGAACCCGAGCCCGGCGATCTCCGTCTTCCCGCAGTGGCGCGAGTTCAAGGTCGTGCAGCCTCCTCGTCAGAACCCGCAGGCACAGCCGACGAACGCCGGCGGCAGTCGTTAGTTTCGGGCGCTAGTTTCGGGCGCTGGTTTCGGTAACTCGCCGCGCCGCGATTTGTGAATTCACAGATCGCGGCGCGCCGCGGTGACAAGGAGTTCCTCGATCCACCCCAGGAGATGGATTCGAAGAATGGCGTACTCGCGCTCGGACCCGGGATCGCGCGATTCGAGAGTCTCCATGTCTTCCTGAGTCACCTTGTGCAGCTCGCCGAGAGCGAGCCGAGCGGCGTTGAGACTCGACATCCATGCCGTGTGATGGGACGCGGGGATCTCGACCTGCCACGCTCTGCCGATCGACATTGCCCGCGACGCTCGTAAGAGATCGGAATTCACAATTTCTCGCCCCGACTCGAAGAGGTGAGCGAGGTCGGGCGAGACATGCCTGCGCCACTCCGCGTTCGCCTCGCCGTCGTCATAGGGCTCGGGAAGGAGCCGATCCCGCATGCGCGGATGTTCAAGCGCCGACCCGAGCAGCACGGGCACCTGCTTCAGAACCTCATAAAATGGCTCCGGAACGATCAGTGATAGATCGCCCTGCTTTCGGACCACGATCTTGGGCTGCACGGAGGTTCAGGGCTCTCGCGAGTATTGAGGTTTGATTTGTTTTTTTTGAACGCGGCACGCCGCGGCTACTCGACCGGCTCCAGCTTCGCGAGAAGGTGGTAAGCGTGGAGTTTCTGTACATAGATCTCCGCCTGCTCGCGCCCTCCGGTCCAAACGATGGATCGCCCTTTTTCATGAACTTCCAACATCAGCTTCTCTGCCTGGGGCTTCGGATACCCGAAGAGCCGCATCAGGACCATGGTGACGTAGGACATGAGTGTGATGGGATCGTTGAGGACGAGGACGTTCCACGGCCGAGCCAGCGCCGGGCGCGAATCCGTGGCGGATTCGGTCGCGGGCTCTTCCAGCACCTTCGGGGTGGAAGGAGATTCGGGGGTGATCACGGCGCGCCTCACGCCGCGCCCAAAACTAGGGCGCGCTGCGTCGTTTGAGAATACGCCGCGGGCCAAGCCGAGTGGTGAAGCCGGTGGCGTCGAGCCACTCGACCAGCGGAATGAGCCAACGGCGCGTCGTGCCGAGCTCGTCGCGAAGCGAAGGCAGATCGAGCTCGCCGTCTCCTCCCTTGGCCACGTGCTTTGCACAATTGCGTTCGACGGCCTCGCGGACCCGTGCCACAGCGGCGGCCGAGAAGTAAAGATCGGGGGCGATGCGCGCGATCTTCTTTTCGTCGACGAGCCGCTTGAGCATGGAGTCGACGGCAGCCTTGGGCGCTCCCAACGCGGACTGCAGCTCCGGCAGCGGTGGCGGCGAGAAGGGCGCCGCATCGAGCCTCGCTTCAATCTTCCGACAGAGCTCCACCTGCTCGGGGGTGAGCGTTGGCCCGCGCTGAGCCGATCGGACGCCCCCACCGGCCTCGAGCGCCAAGCGACCGCACCGAGCGAGATCCGCCAGCACATCCTCGAGAACCGCGGCGTCGAGACCCGTGCCTTCCTGGAGCGGAAGCCGCTCGAAGACGAGCCGTTCGGGATGGAGGCGGAAATACTCGGCTGAGGCCTGATCGACCCGCGCCCGCGCAGCGCTCCAAGCGTCCTTCCCAATCCATCGAATCGACCGGAGTTTCACGGCCTTGCCGGCAGCCCGGAGACGTTCGAGTGCTTCGGCAGTTGCCGACTCGAGAGCATCACAGGCCACGGCAAGCTCGAGTGCCCGTGCGGGCTCAAGCCCGACACGACGCAGATGCACGAGGACCATCTCGTCGAGGCTCGCAAGCGCCCTCTCGGCCTCCGCGAGGTCGCTCAGCTCCTCGGGGCTCCGCCGGCGGCGCTTCGCGACGGCGCGCCCGAGAATCACTCCGCCACCGACGGTCTCTGCGGGCGACGGCAGTCGCAACAGATAACGGTCGCCGGGCGCGAGCACGAGTGGCTCCTCGAGGAGCACCTGCGCCAGCGCGGATTCCCCGGGAGCCAGTTCGGTGCGGTCCAACAAATGCAGCCGCGCTCCGCACTCGGAGGTCCCGGTGTGGAATCGAACCTCGACCCTGTCCTTCAGAGCGCGTCGGCGCCGCGCCGGATGGGTCAGCCGGACGTCGGCGATGTGTGTTGATGGGAAATACCCCGGCGTTGCCACCACCATGCCGCGCCGGCAGCTCTCAGCCGCGACGCCACTCACATTGAGCGCGCTTGAGTGGCCCGCCGCGATTCGCTCCGCCGAGCGATGATAGGCCTCGAGGCCGCGGATGGTCCCTTCGATGCCCGCAGGGAGCACGGCGACGCGGTCGCCGATGCCGAGCGAACCGCTGAGCGGTATGCCGGTGAGCACACAGCCGAATCCTTTTGCAGCAAATACTCGCTGAATTGGCATTCGGAAGACGCCCATCGCCTGCCGCGATGCGAGCCCGAGGGCGAGAGTTTCGATCTGCTCGCGAAGCCGATCGATCCCCTCGCCCGTCTTGGAGGAGACCGCAACCCGCGGAGCCTGCTCGAGAAATGTGCCCTTCACCAGCTCGGCGACCTCGGCTTCCGCCAGCTGGCGCAGGTCGGCCGAGACCATGTCAATTTTCGTGATAACAACGATTCCCCTCCGGATTCCGAGAAGCTGAAGAATCTCGAGGTGCTCGATCGTCTGCGGCTTCACGCCATCGTCGGCGGCAACGACCAGCAGAGCGAGATCGATCCCCGTCGCGCCGGCCACCATATTGTGGACAAAGCGCTCATGTCCGGGAACGTCTACAATTCCAACGCGCCACCCGTTGGAGAGCCGAAAATTGGCAAACCCGAGGTCGATCGTGAGCCCGCGTGCCTTCTCCTCAGGCAGCCGGTCGGGGTCTATCCCCGTCAGCCGGCAGACGAGCGTCGATTTGCCATGGTCGATGTGGCCCGCGGTCCCCACCACGACTCGCAGAATCCCGCGGTCGGAGTCAGCGGTCGTGGTCGCCATGGATCATCGCGAATCGTAAGAATCCAGGAGTACGGGAGATCCGCAGGCGCCGCGCTCTCCCGTCGCGGCTAGCCCTCGGCGTAGAGAATTCGGCCGCACGATTTGCACCGCACAATCTCCTTGGCCGCTCGGATCTTGCTGAGATCGTTGGGAGGCACACTCATCGAGCAGCCGGAGCAGCAATCCACATCGACGGCGCATACGGCGATGCCCTCCCGCGCCGCGAGCATCTTTTGGTAAGTATCGAGCACGTCGGCGGGCACCGTCGAAGCGAGCGCTTGCCGTTTCTGTTGCAACTCGGCGAGTTCCGCCTTGACCCGGTCCATCTCGGTCGTGCAGGCCGACGAGAACTTCTCGAGCTCCTTCATCTGGGCAGCGACCTGCGCTTCCAGGGTCGGGAAGACCTTCTCCGCCTGTTCGATGCGATCGACCAGCCCGAGGGCGCGGTCTTCGGCCCGCGCATTCTCCCCCTTCAACGTTTGTATCTGGTGGTTCGTCGCCAGCAGCGTCGCGCTGTCGCGCGCCATGTTGGACTGAATGGTGAGCTTCTCGAGCTTCTCGTTTCGCGAGCGAATCTCGAGCTCCATGTTCTTCTCCTCCGCTCGAAGCCGTTTCACTTCCTCTCGGCCCCGTTCGAGCCGCATGCGCACGGCGTCCACCTCCGAGGTCCGTTGCTGGAGCTCCTTGGGGATTCTCTGGAGGTCGCGCTCACATCGGGCGCGCTTGGTATCCGTGTCTTGAAGATCGCGAAGCGTCTTCAGCAGTTCCGCCATGGATCCGTGAGCTCAGGCCGGAGAGTGGGAGAATGGGACGAGCGTCCAAGCCGCCCGGGAACGGCTCGGGGTCGATGAATCAGAAGATTCCGATAGGGAATCGGCGCAGCCGATTCGCGCTCGTGCGTGGAGAGCGCGAATCGGTTGCTTCGAACCGCGGCAGTCGCCTGGATGAGCAACAAATCGAATTAGTAATGAATCCGATCTGTGCAGACTCCGGCGAGCGCCGAGATTCACATTACATATCCGCAGCGGTGCCGTCGAGGAAGCAGGCGAGCTTGCGGGCCCGGATGGGATGCTGAAGTTTGCGGACCGCTTTCGCCTCGATCTGCCGGACGCGCTCCCGCGTGACACGGAAGATGCGCCCGACTTCCTCGAGAGTGTAGGTATACCCGTCGCCGATTCCGTAGCGAAGCTTCAGAATCTCGCGCTCGCGGAAGGTCAGCGAGTTGAGGACATCGTCGATCCGCTCTTTGAGCATCTCGTGGGCGGCAGCCTGGACGGGGTTCTCCGCCGACTCATCTTCAATGAAGTCGCCGAAGTACGAGTCGTCGCTGTCGCCGATCGGACGATCGAGCGAAATCGGGTGTTTACTAATCTTCATCACCCGCTTCGCCTCCTCGACCGAGATGCCGGTGGCCTCGGCGATCTCCTCGACCGTAGGTTCACGGCCCTTCGTCTGGAGGAGCTTCTTCGAGACGTTTCGAAGCTTGCTCATCGTCTCGATCATGTGGACCGGGATGCGAATGGTTCGCGCCTGGTCGGCGATCGAGCGCGTGATGGCCTGACGGATCCACCACGTGGCATAGGTCGAGAATTTGTAGCCTCGACGGTATTCGTACTTTTCCACGGCCTTCATCAGGCCGGTGTTGCCTTCCTGGATGAGGTCGAGGAAGGAGAGGCCGCGGTTGCGATACTTCTTCGCGATCGAAACCACGAGGCGGAGGTTGCCCGACGAAAGATCTTTCTTGGCTTCTTCGTACGAGGCGTAGACCCGGTGAACCCACTGCAGGCGGCACTGCAGATGACGCGGCAATTCCAGCGCATCGGCGCAGAACTGCTCATAACGCTCGCGGAGTTCCCGCGAAGCGGCGTCGCGCTGCCCCTTGACGCCTTTGCTGTTCACTTTTCGCTCGAGGGCATGCAGCTCGGCATGCTTCGCCTCGCACAAATCGATCAGAGGTCGCACCTTCTTGACTTGAAGATGCAACTCTTCGATCAGACTGACGCAGGCGCGGCGGCGCGCCGAGACGCGCCGAAGTGTGGCCTTCAGCTCGCGCCCCTTCACTTCGCCCGCGACGCACTTCCGGAAATCCTCGCGCGCCGCGCCGTAGACCGTCTTGAGCGTGTCGAGGTTCTGCTTGAGCCGCAGAGCCAGGTCATTCTTGCCGAGCTCGCCGCTCTCGCCGCCGGAGTTGGCAAGCATGCCGCCCACGCCGACGGTGGTGCCGTTGGGATTGACCTTCAACGTTCGGTCGAAAGCCAGCTCGCCGCTCTGCACGTCTTCAAGAATCCGGATCGCCGAGGCGATGGCAAAACCCGAGGCCAGGATCGTCCGCCGGAACTCGCGGCGCGTCACCTCGATGGCGCGAGCCAGAGAGATCTCTTGATCCCTCGTGAGCAGCGGAATCTCACCCATCTGGGTGAGATACATGCGCACAGGATCATCAATTTTCTCGGTACGCGCGGCGTTCTCGAAGATCTCGAGTTCCTTGATCGAGGCTCCGCCGAGATCCTCCGATTCCGAGGCATCGAGCTCCACGCCCGCCTCGTCGACGACCTTGATGCCATGACGCTCGAGTTCGGTGAAAAGATCCTCGATGCGCTCCGGCTCGAGGAACTCCTCACCGAGAAGTGCATTCACGTCGGCGTACGAAATGCGCCCCGACTTCTTGCGGGCGGCATCCAGCAGCGGCTGAAATCGCGGGTCGGCAGCTTTGTAAGCTTTTCCGGATTCGGCGGCGGCGTCCTTCGCCGCAGCATCCTTGGCCCCGGGCTTCTCGCCCGACGGATCCTTGCCCTGCGAGTCCTTGTTGCGCGCCGCCTTGAGCCCCGAGTCCTTGGAGCCGGAAGATTTGTGGGATCTCCCGCTTGCCTTTGCCGTCGCCAGCGCGGTGGGCTCCTTTGCAGCCTCTTTTGCGGAGTGGTCCTTAGTCACGCCGTCGCCGTCGTGGCCCTTCTCCGCGGCGCCCCGATTCTCCTGAGAGGTCTTGCCTTCGGCGCTGGGCTTGTCATGGGACAACCGCGCGGTGGGACCGTGGGCTCCGGCTTCCGCGGCTCCCGCCTCAGTCCCGTGGGGTTCCTTGGAAGCCTCCCCATGGGCCGCCATGCTGGCGTTTTTGGACGCCGCCGTGGTCTTGGGAGATGTGGCAATCTTCGGAGAATCTGCACGCTTGGCGGCGCCGCTCTTTTTATTGCTTCCGGGGTGCTTTGCGGCGTCTGCACCCTCCGCCAAAGCCGCGCCTTCGGACTTCAGCGACGAACTTGTCGAAGCGCCGACGCCATTCGAAGTCGCGGCGGCGAGATCCGCGGCCGGTTTCGCCTCAGAGGGCTTCGACTTCGATTTCGATTTGCCACTCTTCGGGGCACCAGCGGGCGCATCGGAACTCCCAGGCTCCGGGGCGGCACTCGTGCGCTCGGAGGGAGCGACCGCAACTCTCTTCGGCGCCTTCTCCGCACTTGCGGACTTTTTGTCGCCCTTTCGAAGCGCCGGATGGAGGTCGCCTGCGGCTCCATCGGAGGCGCTCGACTCAACGTTCCCAGCACTGCCCGAGTCGGCTTCCGACCCATGGGGGGCTAACGTCGCAGTCGACGAAATCGGCTGCGACGAAGCCGTGTGGTGGACCTGTCGAGGTTCCGATTCCAACGGCGCGCCGTGGGCATGCTCCGAGCGATGGGCAGCCTCCGCCCGAGCCGATGCTTCCGCTCGAGCAGGACTGTCTCCCCTCGCTGCTGCGCTATTCTTGGCAGCCGAGGAGCCTTTCGCCTTTTTGGATTCAGCCGTCGAAGCGGCCGACTTGGTCGGTTCCGCTTCCGGAGATTTCGAGGACTTTCGAGTCATCAATGCGGGGATCGATACAAACGAGGCGGAATGCCACCGCGAGTCCGACTCGTGGATAAACCCCGAGGGGCGCTTCCGAAAGAGTCGCGAGGAGCGCGGTTCCGACGCGAGCAGGTCGACGGTGCGGAAGAGTGGAAGCGGCCGGAGAGCGGACGGTGGCGGGCGGTACGTGCGGGCCGCCGATGGGGAGGCCCACTCCATAGAGCAGAGACGTGGATTTTGAAAGTGTGCGGCGAGGCGAGCGGCTGGCGAGCTGGGGGAGTGGCGAGCGAGAGGGAAGGAAGCGCGGGATACGTCGTCGCGTGAGTCAATCACGCAACTCCTTGGGATGCGGAGTCGGCCCCTTCGCCTGGTTCACCGTGGGCGGGGTTTCCGGCCCCCCGGCGATAGGCGCGGTGCCAGGAAAGGAGCTCCGTTCGAAGCCGCGCCGCTTGGGTGAGTTCACCCATGGCCTCGGCCCGATGGAGTTCCTCCTTGATCGTTGCAATCCGTTTCTCAGCTTCGCGGCGATGGAAGTACGCAAGAGCTTTTGAAACAGCTCGCTCGGCATCTTCGGGTGCGCTGGCCCAAAGCGAGGCGGGAACATCCCGTAGCGGCGACGCTCCAAGTCGAAGCGTGACCGTCTGCACGTCCGCATCCAAGCCCTGTTCAGAGCACTCGAGGGCTGTCTCGAGCAGATGATTATACCCGAGAAATGAAATCTGGCTCGGCTGGAATCTTGCCTCTCGCACGAGCGCGAGGAGGCTCGGATCACGCAAAAGCCCCCCCAAAAGCTCTTCCGCCGCAATGCGATCGCGGCGGTCCAACGGCGCGGCTCCGCTTTCACCACCGGAAGCCATCGGGCGCCCTCCAATCCGAGGCTCCAACGAGGATTGATCGGAAGCGGGCGGGTCTCCTTGCGCGAATCGCCGAAAGCTCTGATCCGCGGCCTTCTGCCGCAACATATCCTCGACGCGCTGCGCAACTGCGGTCTCCTGGAGATAGAACGCGGCGGCCACCTCACGAATGAGAATGCTGCGCTCGGGAGCCGACGGGACGCGGGCGATCGTCTGAAGCACTTCATCGGCGGCACGAACACGCTCCGCCGCCGTTGTGCTGCCGGCAGGGAGGCGGCGAGAGATTCGCGATGTCAGAAACTGCACCAGGGGAACTCCCCCGCCGACCGTCGACAGGAACGCCTCGCCGCCATGGGCTAGAACGTAGTCGGCCGGATCCAAATGATCGGGAAGCTCCGCAATTCTTACATCCAACCCTTCGGAAAGCAGGATTCCTGTTCCGCGCTCCGACGCTTTGAGCCCCGCTTCATCGCCGTCGTACAGAAGTAACACTTTGGAAGAGTAACGACGCAGGAGCTTTGCGTGCTCCGGACCGAGTGAGGTCCCCAGCGTCGCGACGGCAGTCTTCATCCCTGCCTCATGGGCGAGGATCACATCGGTGTAACCCTCCATCACAACGACAGAGCTTCCAGCGGCAAGCGCCGCATGGGCTCCTCGCAGGCGGTCCAAGCCGTAAAGAATGTGCCGCTTCGAGAAGAGCTCGCCTTCCGGAGAATTGAGGTACTTGGGTCCGTGCTCAGCCCCTTCCTTCACTCCGGGAAGGAGTCTCGCACCGAAGGCGATCACCCTTCCGACGGCGTCTCGGATCGGGAAAGTGATCCTGTCGCGGAAGCGATCGTAGAGGCGGCCTCCGTCCGCCCTCTGCACGAGCCCGGCAGCGACCATGGCATCTTCACTCAGACCGCGGCGGCGAAGCTCGTCGAGCAACGAGTGCCAGCCGGATGGTGCGAGGCCGAGCTGCCACTCGCGCCGGACTTCGGCATGGATGCCGCGGCGATCGAGCGACTCGAGGATCTCCGGGCGCGCGCGTTCCAGCAGCAATGCAAAGTATTTCGCTGCCGCGTCGAGGCACTCGTAGAGCGCCCGCTTTGCAGGGCCCGAGCCGATGTGCGCCGCCTTTTTTGTGAGCTCAATTCCGGCTCGGTCGGCCAGCAGTTCGAGTGCCTCGCGAAATCCGAGGCGCTCTCGCTTCATGACAAAAGAGTAGCAATCTCCGGCCGTGTTGCAGCCGAAGCACTTGAAGAGCTGGCTCTCGGGCCACACATAAAATGACGGTGTCTTTTCCTCGTGGAATGGGCAGAGCCCCTTGAAATTGCGCCCCGACGGCCGAAGCGGCACGTAGCTATTGACCAGTTCCACCATGTCGGTGGAACGTCGCACGCGGTCAACATCGGGGTCGAAGGTGGCCATAGTCGCTGAAGCCGCGGCATGCGCCGGCTTGCGCGTCGCTCTTTACCACAAATCTGACTTCTGTGAAGCCGTCTGAACTCAGCGGCCCGGCTCGCGGGGGCGCTCGCCAAGCCTCTCCGCAAGCGCGAGCAACTGCTCGACCGAGAGCGCTTCGCCCCGCACGCCTGCTGGCACTCCAAGCTCCACGAGCCACGCTGCCACAGGCGCGTGCGGAGGAGCCGCCGCCGAGAGCCGCGGAGCAAGCTGCTTGCGCCGTTCGCCGAACGCAACGCGGAGCACGCGATCGAGGCGTTCCCATTGGTCATCCCGCAGTTCTCGCCCCATCGGTGCGAGACGAAGGACCGTTGAATGCACTTTGGGGCGAGGCCTGAAAACCGACGGCGACAGCTCGCGAAGCCGCTCTACGGTGAGCGTCGCCCGCACCGCGACTGTGAGCGCGCCAAAATCGCCAGTCGCCGGCTGGGCGCAAAGCCGGTCGGCCACCTCTCTCTGAACCATGACCACAGATCGTCGCGGCGGCGGATTGTGGCGCGCCAGGTTCGCAAGCAGCGCAGAGGCGATCCCGTAGGGAAGGTTTGCCACCAACACGCAGCCACGCTGAAGCTCCTCCCGAAGCCGCGGGTGGAGCCCTCGCTTGCTGCCGCCCAATGCGTCGCCGGAGACGACCTCCACGTTCTGCATCCCCTCAAGCTCGTCGCGCAGGTACTCCACGATCCGTTCGTCGAGCTCGAAGGCTGTGACGTGGGCGGCGCGCTGCGCGAGACGCCGGGTGAGCCAGCCGGGTCCGGGCCCGATCTCGACGACGCGTTCGGTCGGCTCGATCGCGGCGTCACGAGCGATCGCATCGAGGAGGTTCGAGTCGACGAGGAAGTTCTGACCAAGGGCGCGCGTCGGAGAGAAGCCGACTTTCTCGAGTGCAGCCCGGAGCGCAGCCCAGTCGTCGTACGTGGAAGCCACAAAAAGGATCAGCGGCCCGCGGCGCGGATGGCGTCTTCCACCATCATGTGAGCTTCCGGATAGAGCTGCGCGAAACGCAATAAAACCGCACGTGCCGCGAGGCCCCCTCGACGTGCAAGTGTGCGAAGGCTCGCAGCACGAGACGCTTCGGCCACACCGCTCGCGAGGCAGCGCTTCGCCAGAAGCGGCAGAGCATCGGCTGCGCGTCGAAAGCCGATGTCATCGTGGCGAGACGCGGCAGCGGGCTTGCGATCTTGCTCGACGGTGCGAACCCCGGACCCGTAGTAGCGAAACGACCCTCCCTTCACGACGGGCGTGTCCTCCGTCTCGCACCATTCTGCAACATTCCCCTGGAGATCATACAATCCGAGCGGCGACGCGCCGTTTTGAAAGAACCCGACAGGCGTCGTATGGCCGAGCCCGAGCTCCAGGGTGTTGGCGCGCCCAGATTGCCACAATCCCCACGGATAATCGGTCTCGGCGCCGTAGGCCGCGGCGAGGTCCCATTCGCGCGATCGAGGCAGGCGCATTCCGGACCACTGGGCGAAGGCACGCGCGTCCTCAAAACTCACATAAACGACGGGGTACGACTCAGTCCCGGACTGCGGCTTGCGGTCGATGGAGATGGGGCGCTCCGCGTCCGGGGTGACTGCCCCTTCGCGCCAGTGCCGGAGAAACTCCGTGTCGTCCACGGCGTATCGCTGCGCCGCAAGGAATTGTGCAAACTGAGCGTTCGTAACCTCGGTGGCTTCGAGAAAGAACGCGTCCTCCTCGGCCCCCGGCGTGGGCACCAGCACGAGCCCCGCGAAGAGATCGGCCCCTTCGGGAGTCCCTTGGGAGTTGCACCCGCCCAGCACCGTTGCGACGGCCGCCAATGCGAGCGCCGCGCGAGGACAGCGCATCGAGGGAAATCGCAAGACCCGCCTGATGGCGATTTCCATAAAACGACGCGACCCCACAAAAGCCTCTCGCGTTCGCGGGGTCGCGCGCATTTCTCGAGCGCTCGGAATCGCTGCGCGAGCCGCTCCGGCCTCGCGCCGCACCCTCACTTCGAGTTGTTGCTTCCGGCCGCTTCCACCGCAGCGGCCTTCTCAATGCTTAGCGCCCCCTTGAGAATCACGAGGTCGACGCGCCGGTTCTTTTGCTTCGCATCGGCGCTTGTTCCCTCGACCCGTGGCTTGTTGGGGCCAAAGCCGGAGACATGAAGCCGCCCCTCGGGGATCGGCAACGAAGCCGTCTTGCTCAGGAAGTGGGCCACCTCGAGCGCGCGTTCGACGGAAAGCTGAAGATTGCCGTAGGGATACTCCTTCGCGTGCTTCACCACCGGGTCGGAGTCGGTGTGGCCGTCAACGCGGATGTCGTAGCCCGACGACGCGAGCTCAGCCGAGAGGCGATTCAGGATTTCCTGTCCCTTTGCTTTGATCGCCTTCTTGCCGGAATCAAACAAAACGCCTTCTTTGATTTCGACGACCGTGCCCTCGGCCGTCTGATACACATCGACGTCGCCGCCGCTGTTCGCGCCGAATGCGCCGAGCTTGCGCTCGAGTTCCTCGAGCTTCTCGCGGTACCGCGTGCGGTCAGCATGGGCGTCGGCCACGTTCTTGGTCTTCTCGTCGACGAGAAGGCGGAGCTGATCGACCTCGTGCTTGAGCGCACGGCGTTCGCTCTCAAGCTCCGACTGGTAACGCGACAGCTCTTGCCACTTCTGGACCGCGACTTCGCGCTCCTCGCGCTCCTTGTCGTAGGCAGAACGGGACACGCAGGCCCCGAGGGATACCAATGAAAAACTCAATAAAAGACCCGCGACACGGTATCGATTCATGGTCTACCTGCCTCCGACGAGAAGCCGGTCGGAGTCGGCCTGTTCAAGTTCGAATGGTGAGCGAATTCGGTGGGATGGACGGGTCGAGCGCACGTGCCGTGATTCGCGGGGTGCGCAGCTCCGACGGTGCTCGGCGCCGGCGCGCTTCGACGTCCCTGACTCTTCTATTTGTGAAGCCGTTTTCAAGCCCAAAACCCGAAGCTTCCTCCAAGACACCACGCGCCGCGGCACTCCCTTGGGAGCTCCGCGGCGCGCGGGAAATGCAACCGAGCCGTTACTTGTTGCTGGAGACGAACGACTTCGTGACCGTGGCCTCGCCACGGACCGCGTCGAATGCCACCACCGAGCCAACGAGCATCAGAATGAACGTCAGCACGAGGACCGCCTTGTCGAGCATCGAGTCGCCCGCTTCCTCGTCCTCTGCGGGGGCGGCTGCGCGCGCCGCTCGGGCCGGCTTCGCCGAAGCCGATGCGGCGGCCTTCTTGGCGGGCGGGCTCGAGGCCGGTCGCGAAGTGGCCGAAGGACGGCTCGAGGCGGGCTTCTTGGTGCGAGTCTCGATCGTTTCCGCCTCATCGAGCGGAACGGTCGACATGCCGGGCTCTTCGCCGCCGTCGTCTTCGAAGACCAATTCTTCGGTGTTGGCCTTGCCAGCCAGCTCCGACTTGAGCTTCTCGACATCCTCGCGGCGCAGCTTCATGCGTTCGCCGTCTCGGAATGCGCGGATGTAGTTCTCCGAGACAAGGCGCTTGAGCTCCTCGTCCTTGAGACGGAGCTCCTTCAGGGCGTCTTCGAACGAGTAGTACTGGTCGGCCACGGTACCTGTCGGGATACGGGTGAGGGTTGAGGTGGAATGGGGCCGTGAGGGTAAGGAGGCCCGGCCCCTTCTGAAAAGAGAGAAGTTGGAGCCGGCTATTTCTTGCCTCCGCGGTCTCCCTTCTCGCGTTCGAAGTCGGACTTCTCACCGCCCATCTCGCGGCCGGGAGTTCCCTTGCCAACATCGCCCCAGCCGGCCTTCTTGAAGTACTCGACGAGGTCGGAGTACTTGTACTCCGACTCGTCGTGGTAGCCGTCGAGTCGCAAGTCGAGATCGATGCGGCGGCTCGCCACGAGAGAAATCCGCCCTGCGCTTCTCCCGCCGCCGCGGCACTCATAAACGGCGAGGTTCTTGGTTTCGCTGTCGATGACGTAAAGCAGCGAGACGCCTTGTTGATAGGGGCCGGTGACGGCGACGATCTTGCCGTTGGAGTCGGCAGTGCCTTCGGCGTAAAGCGGGAGTGCCGCTGGCGAGCTGGCGCGACCGGCGAAATAGGCGGCGCAACCGACGGCCGCGAGGAGGATCAGGCGCTCGAGCGCCTGCGGGAGAGTGAAGAGCCTCATGGAGCCGCGGATGCTAGCAGACCGCGATAGAGACGCCTGGGCGAGCTCCCGGCGGAAGCCACCGCTACCCGCCCAATGGTGCGGGCGCGCAGGGCATTCGCATCACGACCTCAAACCCACCGCCGGCGACATTGGCCACTCGGAGCGATCCGCCGTGATTGCGCACGATGGCGAAGACGACCGTCAGGCCGAGGCCTGTCCCTTTTCCGGGCTCCTTTGTGGAGAAGAACGGATCGAGGATGCGATCGAGCAAGGCCGGATCGACGCCGGTACCGTTGTCCACGACGGAAGCCACGAGGGCGTCGGCCTCGCGAGAAATAACCATGCGTATGCGCGGCGGAGGCACGCGCCCCTGGGCGGCGATCCGCACCGCGAGGGCATCGATCGAGTTCAGGATGAGATTCAAGAAGACCTGAACCAGCTCACCCCGATCGCCGAGCACCGCAAGTGGCTCGTCCCCCGCAGCTTCAAGCAGGAGTTCAATTCCCTCTCGATCGGCCCGATGTTTGGCGAAAGCCATTGCCTCCCGCGCTGCGTCGGGGATGGAGACCGGGACGGCCGCCACTCCCTTCGGCGCCATTGACAAAGTGCGCCCGACGATCGCCCGGATGCGCTCCAGGCCATCGAGCACAAGTTCATAATATTCCTGCTGGCGGTCCGGATGCAGGTCGCCTTTTTGTAGCCTTCGAACAGCATTCATCAGTCCGCCGAGCGGATTATTAATCTCGTGGGCGATGCCCGCCGCAAGGGTTCCCATGGAGGCAAGTCGCTGAGTCACGAGGAGGTCGCGCTCTGCTTTTGTGGCACGCTCGGCGGCGAGGGTCGCGGCTCGCTCCATCTCCTGGCCGTGGCGACGCAAGGTGCGCAGCATCGCCCGCATCGAATCCGTAAGATCTCCCATCTCATCCTCGCTCGCGTGCGGCGCGGGCTCCGCTTGCAGGTTGCCAGCGACGACCTCGCGGCCGACGCGCGCCAGATTCTCGACCGGCTTCACGACGGAGGTCGTGACGACGAACGACACGACGGCGGAGAGAGCCATCGTGCTTGCCACAAATGCCACGAGAACGCCGAGGGTTGAGGCGGTGGAGGTCTCGGGCTCGGAAACCCTCAAATAGACTCCGCCGCGGACCGCAGTGCCGGACATGACTGGAATCGCGATGCCTCCTTCTCCGGTCTGAACGGCCCGCGTTTCCATG
This sequence comes from Planctomycetota bacterium, assembly GCA_016792805.1. GTDB lineage: Bacteria > Planctomycetota > UBA1135 > UBA1135 > JACQFD01 > JAEUHX01. The sequence goes on along the minus strand of JAEUHX010000050.1, from coordinate 6,744 downwards.
GCCCGGCCGATGAGGCGCTTCACATTCCCGAGATCGAACTCGGCGGTCCGGTGTGCGAGTCCGACGGGATTCAGGCAGAGCCCGCCGCCCGCGGAGACAACCGGACCCTCATCGGAGATCTGTGTATAGCGCCGGTCCATCAGCACGGCGTCGCGCATGAGTGACCAATGGGGCCAGCTCAGCACCTTTTCGATCTGTAATGTGGAATCCTCGTCTTCGCCGACGGCACCTGTCAGCGCCTCGTCGAGAAGAGGCCCGAGGACCGTCGCAAGCTCACGAATCCTCTCTCGCGTCGCCGCTCGGGCAGCCTCGTTGCGCTGCCCGAATTCGTCGAGGGCGATCGTGCCGAAGACCAAGAATACGGCGGCATTGGCCAGCGTCAGCAGCAGGACCGCTCGCGTGCGCAGCCGCATCGGCGCTGGCCTGTCTAGCCCTGCTGTCCGAGAGAATCCATGATTTTCAGCAGCGGCAGGAAGAGCGCCACGACGATGAATCCGACGACGACCGCCATCGCCAACAGAAGTGAAGGTTCAAGAATCTTGAATGCAGCGTCGAGCCTGCGATTGACATCGGCCTCGTAGGTGTCGGAGACGCGCAGCAGCATTCGATCGAGCTCGCCCGTCGATTCGCCCACGTTCACCAAGTTCACAATCACGTCATCGAATACGCGGCTCTCGCCCATCGGAACGGCGAGCCCTTCGCCCTCGCGCACGCGCGTGCGAATCTGGTCGACGGCGTCGGACATCTTGTCATTCCCGAGCGAGCCGCGAACGATGCTGAGTCCTTCAAGGTGCGGCACACCGCTCTGCACGAGCGTCCCAAAAGTGCGCGCGAATCGGGCGATCAGCACTTTCGAGAGCACGCCGCCGACCACCGGGCTCCGAAGCGCCCAAGTGTGCATCTTGAATCGATACTTCGCGGCGCGACGCATCAGCGTGAAATGCAGAATCCACAGAAGCACCGGGATTCCGAACACGATATACCAATAATCGACGAGGAAGCGGCTCCCGCCGATCAGGAGCTGCGTCTGCCACGGGAGCTCCATCTGGAAGCTCGCGAAGATCACTTCGAACTTCGGGATCACCACAAGAAAGATGATCACCATCAGGACGGCCGCCACAACCAGCACGACCGTCGGGTAGATGCTCGCCCCTTTCACGCGGTCGCGCACGAGCTGGCTCTTCTCGAGGTAGTCGGAGAGCTGCGCCAGAATCTTGTCGAGCTCGCCGGAAGCCTCGCCGGCGCGCACCATGTTCACAAAAAGTGAATCGAAGAGAGCCGGGTGCTTGGCGAGCGAGTCGGAGAGCGTCGTGCCCGAAGAGACGTCCTCGACCACCTGCGCCAGCACGCGCTTCACCGGGCCGGGCTTCTGCTGCCCTTCGAGAATCTGCAGCGACTTCACAATGGGAAGGCCCGCGTCCGAGAGCGTCGCCATCGTGCGCGTAAGCTCCACGAGATCGCGCGGCTTGAGCCGCCCGCCGCGCAGCCAGCTCCGCCCGCCGCCTCCCGAAGCCGCCGTGGGCGCAGGCGCCTCCGCCACCGACGCGCGGGTTTGGGGCGTGACATCGACACGACGAGAGAGCTTTTCCGGCATCGGAGGGTTGGCGAGCGAGTCTGGGATCGTACAGTGCGAATGCGAAGCGACGAATGGCAAGCGCCGATCGGGCGGTGAAAACGATCAATCGATGCCGGAGGTTTCGCGGAGAACTTCCTCCAGCGTCGTCAGCCCATCCATGGCGGCAATGAGCCCCGCGTCGCGCAGCGGGCGCATCCCGCGCGCGCGCGCCGCGTCGCGGATCTGCTGCGTGGAGACATGCTCGAGCATGAGCTGGCGAATCGTGTCGTCGACCCGCAGCACCTCGAAGATGGCGAGACGCCCGCGGTAACCGGTGTGGTGACAGCGATCGCAGCCGCGCCCCACCGCAAACCGCGCCCCTTGGAGCTTCTCGGGGTCGAGGCCGATCTCCCGCAGCCGCTCGGGATCGGGCAGCACCTGCGCTTTGCAATCCCCACAAATACGGCGCACAAGGCGCTGGGCGATCACCGCCTCAACCGTCGCGGCGATAAGAAACGGGTCGACTCCGACATCCACGAGGCGCGTCACGGCCGACGGCGCGTCATTGGTGTGGAGCGTCGAGAAGACGAGGTGGCCCGTGAGCGAAGCTTCGATGGCGACCGTCGCCGTCTCGCGGTCGCGGATTTCGCCGACGAGGATCACGTCGGGGTCTTGGCGCAGAATTGTGCGCAGCACGCGTGCGAACGTGACTCCGATCTCATCATTGATCGGGATCTGTACGATCCCTTCGAGATCGTATTCGACCGGATCTTCTGTGGTAATAATCTTGAGCGAAGGATCATTGGCCTGCGCGAGCATCGCGTAGAGCGTCGTCGTCTTTCCGGAGCCGGTCGGGCCGGTGACCAGCACAATTCCGTGGGGCAGGTCGATGAGCTCGAGCAGAGTCTTCCGCTCTTCTTCGCGCAGACCCAATTTGTGAAGATCCAGATGGACCACGCTGCGGTCGAGCACGCGCATGACGCAGCTCTCGCCGTACATCGTCGGCAGCGTCGAGACGCGCAGATCGACGGCGCGGCCATCGAGCGACATCTGGATGCGCCCATCCTGGGGAATGCGCGCCTCGGCGATGTCGAGGTCGGCCATCACTTTGACGCGCGCGATCAGTGCGGGCGCGAGGTAGGAAGGCGGCGCCTCGATCTCGAAGAGGGAACCGTCGACGCGGTAGCGAATGCGAAAGGCGCCCTCGAAGGGCTCGAGGTGGATATCGCTCGCCTGATCTTTGATGGCCTGCTGGAGCACCGCGTTCAGCAGGCGCACGACCGGAGCCGCCTTTGCGAGCTCCTTCGCATCGGCGTCGGCCTTGAGCCCCTTTGCCGCCGCGATGGCCGCTTTCAATCCGCCGGAATCGGGCGGATAGGTGGCATCAATCGCTTTTTGTAGCGAATCCGGATTTGCGAAGACGGCGCGGATCGGCTTGCCAACGAGGAACTTCAGATCGTCCAAAACGGACAAATTCATCGGATCGCCGAGCGCAACGACGAGCTCATCCCCGTCGGTGCGCAGTGGGAGGAGCCGCAGCGTTCGCGCCGTCGACGCGTCGACGAGCGACGCAATCGCCTGAGGAACCGGCTTTCCTTCGAGAGTCGCCATTTCGAGCCCGCGCTGCTGCGCGAGCGCCTCGAGTACTTGTGATTCCGTACAAAAGCCGAGGTCGATCAGGCAGCGGCCGATCGGAACGCCGGGACGCTCGCGCTGCATGGCGAGCGCCTCCTGCACCTGACCTTCGCGGATGACTCCGCGCTTTTTGAGAATCTGTCCTAGCAGCTCGCGTGCTGCCGTACCGGCTGCAGTCATGGCCGTCACGCGGGGAGCCTCGTCTCGAGATCCCGCGGCGACTGGGCATACTCGAGAGCTGTCTCGCGCGTCACCGTTCCCTTCTTCACGAGATCCAGAAGGAAATCATCCAGCAGGATCATTCCGGCCCGGCGGCTCGTCTGAATCACGCTCGGAATCTTGAAGGTCTCATTCTTGCGAATGTGGTTCTCGACCGCCGAATTTGTAATGAGAATCTCGAAGGCGGCGCACAGTCCGCGCCCGTCCGCGCGCGGAATCAGGATCTGTGAAATCACCGCAACCATCGCAACGGAAAGCTGCGCGCGGATCTGCTCCTGCTGATTCGTTGGATAGGCATCGATGATGCGGTCCACCGTGCGCGCGGCGCCGGTCGTGTGAAGAGTGCCGAACACGAGGTGGCCAGTCTCCGCCGCCGTGATCGCGGAGGAGATCGTCTCAAGGTCGCGCATTTCACCGAGCAGGATCACGTCGGGGTCCTGGCGAAGCACGCGGCGCATGGCTTCGGCGAAGGTGGGCACGTCGGTCCCCACCTCGCGCTGCGTGACGATCGATTTTTGATGCTTATGGAAATACTCGATCGGATCCTCAATGGTGACCAAGTGCACATCTTGGTTCCGATTGATCCAATCGATCATCGTGGCGAGCGTCGTCGTCTTGCCGGAGCCGGTCGGGCCGGTGACGAGGATCAGCCCGCGCGGGCGCATCAGCAGGTCCTTCACCGAGTCGGGAAGCCCGATCTCGTCGAAGGACAAGAGCCGCGTCGGAATGAGGCGCAGCACGGCGCGCGGCTCTCCGCGTTCCTTACAGATCGAGACGCGGAACCGGTCGCCGCTCGTGTGCTGGATCGCGAAATCGGCCGAGCCGACCTCTTCATACTCTTTCCAGCTTCGATCGGGCGCGATCTTACGAATCAGCGCATCCAGATCGGCGCGCTCCACGGGGCCGCCGGGCAGCTCCGCGAGCCCGCCGCGCACGCGAAAGGTGACCGCCCTGTGGACGGAGAGGTGAAGATCCGAGGCCTTTCGCGTGACGGCCTCCTGCATGAGCATGGACGGATCGAGCATGGATCAGCGATTCAGGAATGGAGTTACAGAAATAGCCCGGGAGAAAGATTACTTGTCCTCGTCTTCGGCGCCAGCGTCCACCAGATCCTCCATCTCGGCCTCGAGGCGCTCCCCGACTTCGACGATGGCGGAGGTGACGCGCAGCACCTCCTGCACGGAAGTTTGCCCCGCCAGGATCTTCCGCACGCCGTCGCCGAGGAGCGTCGTCATGCCGGCCACATTGCGCGCATAGTCGCGTACTTTTGTGATCGGCTCGTTCCGCAGCACCATGTCGCGCAGCGCTTCATCGAGCATGAGGATCTCGTAGAGCGCCTTTCGCCCGCGGTAGCCGGAGAAATTACATTTCCCGCAGCCGCGCGCGCGATAGAACTTGCGCCCGGCTGCCGCGGCCGCGCTCACCCCAATCATCCGCAGCTCGGCGACGGGCGGATCGTAGGGATCGCGGCAATCAACGCAGAGCGTACGGATGAGCCGCTGTGCCAGCACGGCGCGCACCGCCGCGGAGACGAGGAACGGCTTCACGCCGATGTCCATGAGGCGCGTGAGCGCCGACACCGAATCATTGGTGTGAAGCGTCGAGAAGACGAGGTGTCCTGTGAGCGCCGCTTGGATGGCGATCTCCGCCGTCTCCTTGTCGCGGATTTCACCGACGAGAATCACATTCGGCGCCTGGCGCAACATAGCCCGCAGGATGCGTGCGAAGTCGAGCCCGACTTTGTGGCGCACCTGGCACTGATTGATGCCCGCCAAATGATACTCAACAGGATCCTCAGCTGTAATGATCTTCACGTCGGGGCGATTCAGCTCCGAGAGCGATGCATACAGCGTGGTGGTCTTTCCGGATCCGGTTGGACCAGTAACAAGCACAATTCCGTTCGGCAGCTTCAGCACCTTGCGGAACGTCACGGCGTCGTCGTCTTCGAGACCGAGGTCTTTCAAAGACAACAATCCCTTTTCACGGTCCAGAATACGCAGCACCATCGTCTCGCCATGGCTTCCCGGGAGGATCGATGCGCGGATATCGATGTCGCGTCCGGCGGCATGGGCGGCGATACGCCCGTCTTGTGGCTTTCGCTTCTCGGCGATATCCATCGAAGCCATCACCTTGAGGCGCGCCAGCAGCGGACCGTGGAGATGGGCGGGATACGACGCCACCTCCTTCAGGATGCCGTCGACGCGAAAGCGCACGCGCAGCCGGCTGCCGAACGGCTCGACGTGGATATCCGAAGCACGCACCTGGACGGCGTCTTCGATCAGCTGCTGCACGAGGCGCACGATCGGCGCGTCGCCGTCGTCTTCCCCCGCTTTGGCGGTTCCGCGTCCCGGCTCGCGCCGCGCGGCCGGTGCGCCCGCTCGCGAAGCCGCAGCTTCGGGAGGCGCCCCGTAGTGCATTTCGAGCGCCTTTCGCAGCGGCCCCTTCGCGGCGACCGCGCACGCGATCTCGCGCTGAAGCACGAATTTCAGGCTGTCGACGGCGAGCGGCGCCCGCGCCGGATCATCGATCGCCACAATCAGCGTCCCGGCCCGCTCTGCCACGGGAATGCAGCTCGCTTCCACCGCCAGCGTCGCCGGCAGCCGATCCAACAGCGCTTTGGGCGGCGACCCCTTCAGCAGATCGACGAAGGGCATCCCCGACTGCTTTGCCAACGCGCGCGCGATCGACGATTCGTCGCAGTGGCCGAGCGCGACCAGCGCTTCTCCGATCCGAAGAGTGCGGCCGCGCTGAAACGCGAGCCCTTCCTGGAGCTGGGCCTCAGTGACAGCGCCGGCCTCCAACAGAATCTGGCCGAGCGGGCGGGAATCGACGGGCATGCGTGACGCGTTTATAGCATCGCGCGCCCCGGTGCTCCCACCGAGTGATTCGGTTCGCGATCAGCGACGGTGCGAGTTCCTTAAGAACATGCAGGGACGCATCGTCAACGCCCCTCACGGTTGCACGACGAGATCGAGCCCCCAGGCAGTGCTGAGGCCATAGGTCGAGGGGAGCGGCGAGCAGCTTCCCGAAGGCCAGGCCCAGAGAACCTGCGCATAATAGTGGTTTCCGACCAGAGCCGGATTGGTGGGAATCGGAGCGAGGCAATCGGCATTGCCCCATGCGTCGCTTAGGAAATCGAGGGCGTAGAGTTCGGAGGCGGCGAGATCGAGGTGGAGCGGAATGCTGAGGCCGATGGGATCGGGAGCACCGAGATTCTTGGCAGTGGAGACAAGTGCAAGTCCGAGCGCATTCGCCGGAGCACGGGTGCAGAGAAATCGGAACTGTGCATTTCCCGACTTGGGGACGCTGTTCGCAGTGAAGTGGTGTTCGCCCGC
>JAEUHX010000037.1 GCA_016792805.1 Planctomycetota bacterium | reverse complement strand
CTGCGCAGAATCCGACCGGCGCTTCGCGCCAGTCGGATTCTGCGCGCGCCATGGCCTCGCGTCTGCGGAACTCGCCGCGCCAAGACCGACCCACGCCCCATTCCTAGCCGTCCCTCATCTGTGAAGTCGTAGGGCGCGGGCATCGCCCGCGACGTTGCGTCGGCGCATGCGCAGCCGGCTGAAGCATCCCGCTGACGATTCGTCATCGCGCGGGGCATGCCCCGCGAAATGGTTCGGCGCGCTCGACGTCCCTTCGAGTCGGTTACTGTGCCCCCCCAGACCGACCCACGCCCCATTCCAAGCCGTCGCGTATCTGTGAAGTCGTAGGGCGTGGGCTTGCCCGCGACGATTCGGCGGCGCGTGCGCCGCCGGATGATGGATCGCGCTGCCGATTCGTCATCGCGCGGGGCAAGCCCCGCGCAATGGTTCGGCGCGTGCGCCGACCCTACGAGTCGGTTTCTGTGCACACCCAGACCGACCCACGGCCCATTCCTAGCCGTCGCGTATCTGTGAAGTCGTAGGGCGTGGGCTTGCCCGCGACGATTCGGCGGCGCGTGCGCCGCCGGATGATGCATCGCGCTGCCGATTCGTCATCGCGCGGGGCAAGCCCCGCGCAATGGTTCGGCGCGAGCGCCGACCCTACGGATTGATGGGGAAACTGCGCGCGGATGAAGAAATGCCTGTAGGGGATCTCTCACACAAGTGAATCCTGCACCGCCCACTGCGCTTGCTGTAAGGAGAGAATCAGGGGCTCAAGCTACTCCTGAAGCTCGAGTTCGAGCACCTGGGGCTGATCTGTGATGGTCCCCGTAATTTCAGCGGCGAGAGACCCCGTACCGAAGCCGAAGGCACGGCCTTCTAAGGTCACCATACCCACTTTCAGAAAGAGCGCGCGTGAACTCACGTCGTTCATAAAAATTCTCTGCTCTCCGCCATCGCTCGTCACAATGCGCAGGAAGAGCCGATCCACGGGCAGACCCCCTGCTCCGTACACGCGAATTTGGCACCGGCGGATGTCGTCTTGGAGGATGAGCCGCAGCGAGTCGGGTGAATCGTCTCGGATCTCTAATTTGCGCGGCTCGAGAAGGCTGTGCACGGTTCCGTCTGAAGAAGTGATATTCCACTTTCCAAGCGGCACCGTGTGCACTTCGCCGGGACGCACGAGAATGGTTCTCCCGACGAAGCCCCGAGCCTGGTCCATCAGCCGAATGGTGTCGAGGGATAAGGGATTGCCGTGGCGATCCTCCACGAAGATACGAATCTGTTTGCTGGGCAACACCTGCTTCGAGCTCGAGCTGTCGAGGACGAGCGCTTCTGCGAGCCTCAGCGGTTTGAGCGGAACAGTGCGCCGGATCTCTTCGCCGCCCTCGAAGACGGCGAGCAAGCTTACAGAAGGCTCGGAGTCGAGATTTCGCCGCCGGGCGCAGAGAATCACGCTGCACCCAGGATGGCGGTCGGAGAACTCCCGTCGGATGCGTTCGGCGCCGGAGACTCGCGCACGGGGAAGCGAAATCAGATCGTCTTCCATGATGAAACTCGCCGAAGCAAGCGGGCTCGGGGCTGCGGTTACGGCGGCGCCGAGCAGCGTAGACGCGGTGTATCGATAGGTTCGAGGTCCTGCGCGCTTGGCATCCTGCTCGTCTTGGGAGAACACGACATGATCCTCGACATCGACTTGCACTTCATAATCGACTTCGCTCTGAAGACCGCTCAGCAGAGCGAAGCCGGCGTCGTCGGTCCAAGCCTCATGGATGGAGTAGCGCGCGTCGCCCGCAGGCGCCGGCGCATCGGTGATTGCACATTTCCACGAGAAGGGGAGCGCGGCGCGAGACGCCGCGGCATGGGCTCCGGAAACGGGGTTGCCAGCGAGATCCACACAACGAATCCGAATCGATGCGCCCCGCTGGAGAACGATGGTCGAGGTTTGACCGAGTCTGATGTCGTTCAGGGAGATCTGTTGCGGCAGAAACCCCGGAGCCGTCACCGAAAGTGCATTTGTACGGATTGAACGGATCCGCTCCTCGTCGAGCACCAGTGGTTCCTTGCCCGCGCTGGAGGCGATGCACTCATCCGGGGATAGGGAAATGCGGCGCTTGGCAGCTCCTTGCTCACAAATGCGCGCTTGCGAGATAGGCTCGCCCTCCTCATCGCGGACCGCGATGGTTGCAACTGGCCTATGGCTGGTCTCGCTCCGCGCGTGCTCTCCGAAAGCAACGCTTGCAGGAAGCGACTCCTTTGGTCGAGACTCCTCGGCGCGATCGTTCGAGTGCGGCACCGGGCTCGTCGGTAGCATGTCCCGGGAAAGCCATACATAGAGAAGTGCTATCGTCAGGATACCGAGGGCAGCCACGATCCATGTTTGAGCTCTTTTCGGCACGGCCGCTGCGATCTGTTTTAGACTCGATGGAGGCAACAGGAAGCGCTGTCGAGAGTCGGGGATTGTCCGCTGCGGAGTCAAGACCGGCCACGCCCCATTCTCCAAGTTCATTGATCAGGCTCTCTCTCATAGGCTCCGGTTGGCTGCTTCTCGCTGACCTGGCGAATCGTCAGGACGTACGCGACCTGCGTCGGATTCGGCACGCTAGGGGTCGCAATCTCCAGCAGTCCGCCACGCCGCGAGTTCTGCGCCATTCGCCGCCGCCGAGCGCCCCCTCGCCCGCGATCCCCGGCATCGTCCGCCGCCCCGGTCCCGTATCCCCTGTGCGCGGTTCCTTCCGCCTTGGCGCGGCGGTAGAACAGCGCCAACCCCCCAGGAGGAATTCCCCATGCGTCCCACGATTCTCGCGTCGGCTGTCGGCCTCTCGCTCGTCACGATGCTCTCGTTCGCGGTGGCCCAGGAAGGCAAGAAGGAGCGCGCGAAGCGCCTTGCCGCTGGCGATGCCGTTCCCGCGTTCAAGGTCAAGGATCTCGCCGGCAAGGAGCACGACTTCGAGTCGTTCCGTGGCGAGAAGAAGGACAAGATCGTTGTGGTGAATTTCTGGTCGCACTGCTGCCCATGGTCGCGCGGCTGGGATCCGGAGCTCTCGAAGATCGCGGCCGACTACAAGGACAAGGGCGTCGTGGTCGTGTCGATCGACTCGAACAAGCCCGACCACAGCGACGGCAAGCGCACCGACAACCCCGAGAGCATCGGCGCGTACCACAAGGAGAACAAGCTCGCATTTGAGGTCTTCGTCGACCCCGACCATACAGTCGCCAATCTCTTCGGCGGCCAGACGACGCCCGACGTTTTTGTGATCGGCAAGGATGGCAAGATTGCCTATACGGGAGCCATTGACGACATGGAAAGCCCCGAGGGCGCGAAGCCGACCAAGCATTTCCTGCGCGCCGCCCTCGACGCGGCGATCGCCGGCAAGGCGCCGGAGACTGCAACGACTCCGCCGAAGGGCTGCGGCATCAAGCGCGGCGGCAAGGCCCGCTCCTAGCAGGCGGTTCAGGCACACGCACATGTTGCAACGGCGACGCAGCGTCGGAGTCCGCCTGCACCGCAGCGGATGGCCGGCGCTCGTGCTCACTTGGGCTGGGGCATGCGGCGGACCGCAGGCCCCGGCTTCGCCTCAGACGCCGGCGCTGATGGCGGCCTCCTTCGAGGATTTGGTGAAGATCACAAAGCCGGCCGGCAAGCCGCTCGTCGTGAATCATTGGGCCACTTGGTGCGGCCCGTGCGTCGATGAGCTGCCTTACCTCGCCGAGGTGGCGAAGCGCTTCGAAGGCAAGGCCACATTTCTCGGCGTTTCGTGGGATATCATAAAACGCAATCAAGCGACGGGACCGACGCTGCTCGCCGTCGACCGCGTGCGCGCCGAGAAGGGGAGCTACTACCCGACGGTCGTTGCGCCCTTCGGCATCGAGGAGCTCGCGAAGACGCTCTCGCTCGACGCGCAGTTCATCCCGCAGACCTACGTCTTCGCGCCCGACGGCACGCGCCTCTGGTCCTTCACGCGGGAGATCATCGAGGCGGACGACAAAGCCGCCTTCGAAGCGGCCATCGAGAAGGCCGCAGCGCATCAGTAACGTTACTTCGGCGCGCCGGAGGCGCTCCACTTCTCGACGTAATACTTGGCGACGCGCGTGATGTCGCGGATTGCGATGCTGTCGCTTCGCTTGGAGGACGCCGCCAAAATCTCCTTGAGCTGCGCCAGGAAATCCACATTTCCACGCTCGTGGAGAATGCGCATGGCCTCGTGCCAGCCGGCGAAGCGCCAGTCGACCTGCCCGGCAAATTCGTAGCTCGGATCGTCCTCCGGCTTCGAATCATTGAACTTCAATATATCGGCGAGAATCTGGGCGCCGATCGTGTGCACCGGCTCTCCGAGCGACGGCGGCGGCGCCTGCAGCCCTTCGACGGCGCGCAGCGCCAGATCGGAAGTCTCGCGATCCTCATCGAGGATGAGCGCCGCGAGCTGCTGTGCGAAATCCGGGCGCGCTGTCACAATCGCATAGGCCTTCGCCCGCGCTTCGTCGGGTTCGCTCCGCTGGAGGAAAGGTAACCATTCCACGAGCGGCGCATCGGCAGTCGGCGGCGCCTTCACCGGCTCCGGCTCGTCCGCCGGCTCCGGCGGCGCCGGAATCGGCGGATCGATGATCACGCGATAGCGGACCTCGAGCTTGCGCTCCTTGCCGGTCGGGCCGACCTTCGGCTCGCCCGCCCTCGGAAGCCAATCGGTCCACTCGAGGTCGCGCTTGCCCGGGTGCCCCGCGAGCGGAATGAAGAAATATTCCGATTCGTAAGGAGGCAAGACAATCGTGAACATCCGGTTGGAGCGGCTCGAGTGGAGATCGACTTCGACGGGCAGAATCCACCGATCGCCCTCGAGGCGTGCGTCCTCGAATCGAATATTGGCATGTCGCGCCGTCGCTCCGCCGCCGGATTGAAGCCAAATGTGGGGATCGCCGCCGTTGACGGCAACTTTTTCGGGCTTCGGCGCTCCTGCCGGGCAGCGAATCTCCACTTCTACGGAGAGCGAGCGCCCTTCCATCTTTGGGCGAATGTCCGCCAAAAGCCGACCCAACAGGCCAGCCACCAGCACGACCGCCAAGATCGAACCCACGGAGAAGCCGAACCCCTTCAGGAAGCCCAACTCGTAGGCGGCGCTAACGCGCGCCAGGATGAGCCCGCCCACGAACCCGACGATGGCGCCGAGGAGCCCCCAGAGGAGTACGAAGTAGCCGGCTCCGCCCTCCCGGCTCGAGATGCGATACCAGGAGCAGGCCAGGTCGGCCACGAATCCCGCGGAGAACGCGCCGACGATCGCGGCGCACAAGGCAGTGAAGAGAGAAGCGAGCCAGCCCATAGGATTGTGTGTAGTGGACCGCCCGCAGAGAAGCCGCGGACAGCTGGGGGTTCTTGGGACTGCAGCGCCCAGGCGCCGACGTTCCGGTCGAGTTTTTTGGCAGCAGCAGCGCGCGCGCAGCTCGGATGCCCTTTGCCTCGGGACTCTAGACGCCCGGCATCGCCTTCCGCAGCCCCCGCAGCGAAAGGAACAGAATCACCGTTGCGAAGAGGCAGCCCAGGGAGAGCCCCGCGAAGAACTGCGTGTGCGGCACCTTGTTCCAGTAGGTCCCCGTCTTCCCAGAGAGGAACCCGCCGAGCGAGATCGACACGAACCAGCCGCCCATGAGCATGGCGCGCCAGCGCTTGGGGGCCACTTGGGAGACTAGCGAGAGCCCCATAGCCGAGAGCAGAATCTCGCCGAGCGACACAAGCGCATAGGAGCCGACGAGCCACCAGGGCGAGGCCTTCACGAGGACCGGTGCCTTTGTATCGATCACCACATCGTGGCCGATCTCGCGCGCCGCGAGAAACATGATGGCGCCGCCAACGGTCGCGCAGGCCATGCCGAGCGTCATCTTGGCGGGCGTCGAGAGGTCTTTGCCCGCCTGCGCCCGCGACTGCCAAAGCGCCGCGACGATGGGGCCGAACATCACCACAAATCCGGGATTGATGGCATTGGAGAGAATGCCTGTCACTTTCTGCCCCACGATCTTTTCGATGGCGCCCCAGTCGGTGTAGGAATCCGCCCAGATCGTGAGCACGTTGCCGTTTTGCCAGAAGAGCGTCCAGAAGGCGACGCCCAGCGCAAAGACCACGACAAGCGCCGCTGCCCGGTGGAGATCGGGAACTGCGTCGATCGGCAGCGCAACCTGCGCTTGATCCTGTTTCGCCGCGGCCCCTCCCGGCATCCGGTCGGCGTGCGCATAGGTTGACTTAAACAGAAAGAGGATCGCCACAGAAAGCGCCATGCCGACGGCCGCCGTCGCAAAAGCCGGATGGAATCCGAACTCCGCGCGGATGAATTCCATCGCGATCGGCGCTCCCAGCGCGCCGATGTTGATCCCCATGTAGAAAAGTGAATATGCCGCATCCTTGAGCTTGCTTCCTTCCGAATACAGATTCCCCACCATGGTCGAGACGTTCGGCTTGAAGAAGCCGTTGCCGACCACGAGGCAGCTCAACCCCGCATACAGAAAGGGGAGCCCGGAGAGACCGAGAAGCGCGTGACCGATGACAAAGAAAATGCCGCCCAGGATCACAGAGCGGCGGTTCCCCAAAAACCGGTCGGCGATCAGCCCGCCGAGCAGCGGGCTGAAATAGACGCTCATCACATACCAACCGTACAGCCCCGAAGCCCGTTCCTGGTCCCAGCCAAACCCGTCCTTCGGATCTTTCACATAAAGCACCAGCATCGCCTGGACGCTGTAGAAGCTGAACCGCTCCCACATTTCGGAAGCGAACAGAACGTAAAGGCCGAGCGGATGCTTGGAAGTCGCGGCGGGAGCGGAGCTCATGGGGCGGTGCGCAGCATGGCCGGGCGCGCCCTTCGCCGGAAGGTCAAAAGCTCAGAACGGCACGGGCTCGCGATCGGCGCGCACATAGAGCGGGTGGCGCGGATGGCCGCCCTGCGTGCGTCCGAGGCAGAGCGGAGTGCTCGCGGCCAGCTGTCGCGCCACGGCGGCGCCGCGCCCTGCGAGCTCCCCGTGGACGCCCCAGCCGAAGACGACCCGCTGCGCACGGGCCACCGCGCGCGCGATCGCGGCGCCGTTGCGCGGTCCGACGGGGTCGGACGCTTTTGTGAGGTCCTTGGGGTGGCGGCAGCGCAACGCGAAGAGGTTCACGACCTCGAGCGAACCGAACCCCCAGCGACGCGCGAAGCCGATGCAGCGGCGAATCGTCGGGTCGTCGTGGGACGCGTCCGCCGTGTTGGGATTCAACAAAACGAAGCAGACCCGCGGGAGCGCGCGATCCCACTGCCGCGTCAGCGCGTAGCGATAGGTGCCCGAGCGGTCGAAGCGCGCCGTGCCGCGCGGCCGGCTCTCAGCTGGAGCGCTTGGCCGGCGCACGCCGCTTCATCGGGCGACGCTTCTTCGACGGGCCCGCCGCCGCCCGGGCAGCCAACAGATCGAGCGCCGCCTCCAGCGAGAGCGACTCGGGAGCTGTGCCCTTGGGGAGCGACGCGTTCGTCGTGCCGTCGGTCACATAAGGGCCGTAGCGCCCCGACATGAGCTTCACGTCGCTCTTCGTCACCGGGCTCGCGCCGAGCACTTTCAGCGGCTCGATCTTGCGCGCGAAGCGCGCCTTGCCGGTCAGCTTGGGCGCCGCCAGCAGCGCCAGCGCTTCCTCGAGCGTGATGCGGATCGGCGAGCTCGTCTCGGGGATCGAGCGCGTCTCGCTGCCGCACTTCACATAAGGGCCGAAGCGCCCGCTCGCCGCCACCACGGGCTCGCCGTTTTGCGGATTCGTGCCGAGGGTCTTTGGGAGCGAGAGGCAGGCGAGCGCCTCCTCGAGCGTCACCGTGTCGGGCTTCATGCCGGCAAGGAGCGAGGCCATCTTCGGCTTCTCGCCGTCGGGGGCCGCGTCGCCGAGCTGGAAGTAAGGACCGAATCGCCCGCTCTTCACATAAACGGGGAGCGCCGTCGCCGGATCGGTGCCGAGCGACTTCGGCCCTTCCTTGGCTTTCTGTAGCAACTCCAGCGCGCGCTCGAGCGACAACTCGTCGGGCGCTGTTTCCTCCGGCACGCTCGCGCGCACCTCGCCCATGGAGAGGAAGGGGCCGTAGCGGCCGACGCGGATTTCGACGAGGGTGCCGTTTTGGGCCTTGCCGAGCGGAATGCCGCAGACGATGCGCGGATCGATCTTCTCGTCGACGGTGCCGAGCAGCGGCTTCAGCCCCGGGACGCCGTTTCCGTAATAAAACGTCTGAAGATACGAATCGGATTTTTTGTTGCCGAGCGAGATCTCGTCGAGGTCGTCTTCCATGTGGGCCGTGAACCCATAATCGACGAGATGCGACAAATGCTGCTCGAGGAGCTGGATCACGGCGAAGGCCGTGAACGTCGGAACGAGGGCATTCCCTTTCTTAAACACATATCCGCGGTCGAGGATAGTATCAATAATCGACGCGTAGGTCGACGGACGGCCGATGCCGCGCGCCTCGAGCTCCTTCACGAGCGAAGCTTCCGTGAGGCGCGCAGGCGGCTGCGTCTCGTGCGATACCGCCTCCATCTTTTGTACCTTCAGCGCTTCGCCGACGGCGAGCGGCGGCAGAATCGTCTCGCGATCGGCCAACGCCTCCTCGGGGTTGTCGGAGCCCTCCACGTAGGCGCGCAAATAGCCGGGGAATTCGATCGTCTTGCCGCTCGCCGTGAAGCGCGCGGGACCCGACGCCGCGCCCGCCGACACGCCGACGCGCGACGCGATCACCGCCGACGTGCGCTTCACGCGCGCGTCGGCCATCTGGCTCGCCACAGTGCGCTTCCAGACTAGTTCATACACTTTTTGCTCGTCGATCCCGAGGTCGCGCAGCGAGTCGGGGTGGCGGAACTCGGCACCGGCCGGGCGGATCGCCTCGTGGGCCTCCTGAGCATTCTTGACTTTCGTTTCGTAGCGCCGCGCATGCGAAGGCAAATATTCACCTCCGTAGTTCTCCTCGATGAGCCGGCGCGCCGCGCGGATCGCCTGCTCCGAGAGCGTGGTCGAATCCGTGCGCATATAGGTAATGAGACCGTTCTCATACAGCCGCTGCGCGGCCTGCATCGTGCGTCGCGCTGTGAACTTGAGGCGGCGGTTCGCCTCCTGCTGCAGTGTGCTCGTCGTGAACGGCGCGTACGGTCGCTCGACGTGATCGCGCTCTTCCACGCTCTCCACGAAGAAGTCACTCTTCGAGAGCGATTCGCGCAGCGCAGCGGCGTCCGCCGCTCCGAGAGCCACGACGTCGGCGTCCTTGAGGCGCCCTTGATCGCTGAAATCCTTGCCCGTCGCGATGCGCACGCCGCCGATGCTGGCGAGCCCCGCTTCGATGGCGGCGCCCGTCATCTTCGCGAAGATCGCCGAGAGGTCCCAATATTGCGCCGCGCGGAACTGTAGCCTTTCGCGCTCGCGCTCCACCACGAGACGCACCGCGACGCTCTGCACGCGCCCTGCCGAGAGGCGCGGGCGGATCTTCTTCCAGAGGAGCGGCGACACCTCGTAGCCGTAGAGCCGGTCGACGATGCGCCGCGTCTCCTGGGCCGCCACGAGGTGCGTATCCACGTCGCGCGGATGCTCGAGGGCCTCCAGGATCGCGTCTTTTGTGATCTCGTGGAACACGAGCCGCTTGACCGGCATGCCCTTCTTCGGCCTCAGCACCTCCAGCAGGTGCCACGAGATCGCCTCGCCTTCGCGGTCCTCGTCGGTTGCGAGATAGAGCTCGGAGGCTTTCTGTAGGAGCCCCTTCAGCTTGGCGACATGCTCCTTCTTCTCGGGCGGGACAATGTAGAGCGGCTCGAAGCCATGCTCGACGTCCACGCCAATGCGGGACCACTTCTGCTTCTTGTAAGCAGCAGGAATTTCTGAGGCGCTGCCGGGGAGGTCGCGCACGTGGCCGATGCTGGCTTCGACGGTGAAGTCGGAGCCGAGGTAACGGCTGATGGTGCGCGCCTTCGCGGGCGACTCGACGATCACGAGGGGTTTTGCCATGGCCGTCGCGGCGGGGACGCGGCGGATATCGAACGGACCCCACGCCAAAGTCAAGGAGGAGCGCCGACGGCTAGGACGCGCCGTGTGCGACCGGATAGAGTTTTGACCCCCAATTTCCCGGCTCGCCACCCCCAGCTTTTCCATGCGTATTACTGAACTTTCAGTGCCTGGTTACGAGAGAGTTGCGAAGGCGGAGGATCCGGAGAGCGGCTTGCGGGCGATCATCGCGGTGCACGACCGAACCTTGGGGCCCGCGCTCGGAGGGATGCGCATGTGGCCGTACGCCAAGGAAGAGGACGCGGTCTTCGATGTCCTGCGCCTGAGCCGCGGCATGACCTACAAGTCGGCGGTGGGGCGCACGGGACTCGGCGGCGGCAAGTCGGTGCTGATGGGCGACTCAAAAAAGGACAAGTGCGAGAGGCTCTTCCGTGCCATGGGGCGCTTCATCGAGGCCTTCGGAGGCGCCTATATCACTGCGGAGGACGTTGGCACGACGGTGCCCGACCTTGTGACGGTGCGCCAGGAGACGCGCTGGGTCTCGGGGCTGCCGCGCGAGATGGGGAGCAGCGGCAATCCGTCGCCTTATACCGCGCGTGGCGTCTACCTCGGGATGCGCGCCGTCTTCGAGGAGCGCTTCGGCGTCTCGAGCGCCAAAGGGCTCCATGTGGCGATCCAGGGCATCGGATCCGTCGGCACGAGCTTGGCGCAGCTGCTCGCTCAGGCGGGCGCGAAACTCACAATCGCCGACGTAAACGAGGCGCGCGCCCAGGCGCTCGCGAAGGAGCTCGGCGCGGCGGTCTGCTCGGCTGATGCAGTGATGGGAGTTGAATGCGACGTGCTTTCGCCCTGCGCGCTCGGAGCAGGCATCAACGATTCCACGATTCCGGCTCTTCGGTGCAAGGCCATCGCGGGCGCTGCCAATAATCAGCTTCTCGAGCCACGCCACGGCGACGCGCTGCGCGCCAAGAACATTCTGTATGCTCCCGATTATGTGATCAACGCCGGGGGCATTATTAATGTCGGATGCGAATTTCTGCCCGGCGGCTACAAGGAAGAAGAGTCGCTCAAGCGGATCGACCGCATTTATGAGAATCTCAAAGAAGTGTTCGCCGTCTCGAAGCGCGACGGCGTCGGCACCCACGTCGCCGCCGATCGGCGGGCCGAGGAGATTCTCGACGAGACTCGCCGCGCCAAGCGGAAGTAGTCGGCGCTAGCGACTCCAGATTTCGGTGGCTTCGCGCAGGTGCGCGAGCGCTGAGGCCTCGCGGCGCGCGGCCCCGGCCCAGAGCCCGGCGGCGATCGTGAGCCGCTCTTCCCGCTCGAGGTCGGCCGCTTCGCGCAGCGCGTCGCGGCCGATGCCGCCATAGATCTGAGCCGCCGAGTCGAGCTCGTTGGCGGCGTGCACCATGGCGATGGCCGCGTCGGAATGGGGCGCCTCCTCGGGGATTCGCTCCGCCGCGTCGGTGAGCCACTGGGCGCCGAAGCCTCTCGCCTCCGCGAGGTATGCGGCGGCCTCGAGGAGCTCGGCGCCGGAGGCGGGGGCTGGTTCGGCAGCCGATGCGAGGGTCGCCGCGGCGCGAGCGAGCACGAGGCGGTCGAGGTCCTGCGGAGCGCGCAGCGCGAGCCGAAAGGCCGATTCGCTGCGCTCGCCGAAGCGTCGACGGGCGCTGGCAACGCCCTGGGCGGCACGGCCGAGCGCGAGGTATTGCTGCGTGTCGAGCTCGATCAGCACGCCGAAGTGCGGCGCGTCGAACGGAGAGAAAACGAGTACGGGGCTCTCGAGGTCGTTCGCCGACGCCACGGGCCAGGGAAGGAGTTCCCCGAAGCCGCAGGCTTCGCACAAAGCCTCTATGCCCGACACGTCCACCGGCCGCCGGCTGCGCGCGCCCGCGAAGGCGCGCCCGCTTCGGGCCGACATCTCATGGGGCGCCTGCGGCTGGCCGCCCACAAACGCGAGCCAGCAGAGCGCTCCGACGAGCGAATCTTCACAAAGCGGGAACGGCGGAAGCTCCACGATCTGCTAACAGCCTGTGGCAAAAGTGCTCCCGGTGCTTGCACCGGTGCTTCGCACTGCGAGCACGAGGATTTTTGGTGAGATCGAGGAGGACCGCCGTAGGCGTAGCCAAGGAGTTACGGCGAGGCGGTCCGACGATGAGATCGCCAAAAAGCCCGCGTGCGCAGCTCGGATGACTTTTGCCACGGGCTGTTAAAGAGTCAGGATCTCGACGCCGTCCTGCGTGATGAGTAGCGTGTGCTCGAATTGTGCGACGAGCGTGCCCGGCGCCTCGCACAGGGGCGGATAGGGGACGAGGCAGCCCTGCTTCAGCAATGCGAGCAGCGTTTCCTCGACCTTGATTTGCGGGAACTCTCGGAAGTAGCGCCGCGCAATCGGAAGCCCGTTCCACTTTTCGATGGCGGCAAGCACAGCTTCATCCACGCCTTTGGTGATCTTCACTTTTTTCGAGCTGGCCATGAAGACCTCCGCGCGCCCGCGCTCCTCGACGTAGCCCGCGCCATCGGTGGAGAAGGGCTCGATCGCGCAGACCGTCCCGACGGCGAGCTGGGAGGAGGATCCGCGATCGGCCACGTTGGGGATTTGTGGTGCTGTGTGCACTTTCCAGCGCCCGACGCCGTGGCCCGTGAGATTCGCCACGGGATTCACGCCGAAGGAGCGGATCGTGCGCCCGATCGCCGCGCCGATGTCCGAGACCGACACGCCGGGGCCGGCGGCGGCGATGGCGGCGTCGAGTCCGGCGCGCGCCGCGTCGCACAGCGCCGCTCCGCGGGCGTCGCCCGTCAGATCGACTGTGACCGCCGTGTCGCACACATATCCGTCGAAAGCCGCTCCGATGTCGAGCTTGACGAGGTCTCCCTTCTCATAACGATTCTCATCGGTCGGATGTGCACAATAATGCGCGGCGATTTGGTTGCGGCTCGACTGCGCCGGAAAGGCCGGGATGCCGCCGAGGCGATAGACCTCGGCCTCGACCGCCTCGGTCACCTCGCGAATCGTCGTGCCGGGCCGAATCATCTCGGTGCCGAGCGCACGGGCCTTGGCGATGATCTTCCCTGCTTTGCGGAAACACTCGAGCGCGTGAGGGTCGCGGGCGGGAGTAGGAACAGGCTTTGCGAAGAAGGACACGGGCCGTTTCGATGGGCCCAACACACTACCGGAGCCATCCCATGCCTCGAAGCCTGCTCACCCAGCCGATCCTTCTACTCGCAGCCCTCCTCCTTGTTGCGTGCAGCAGCGAGAAGCCGCCGGCACCGACCGCGGGCGCCCCGAGCGCCGGCGGCGGCGTTGCGGCTCCGAAGCCCGAAGCCCCGGCACCGAGCGCCGGCGAGCAGACGGCGCCCGCGGGAAAGGCCGTCGATCCCGCCACAGCGGCCACCGTGAAGGGAGTCGTGAACTTCAACGGTACGCCGCCGGATCGGGCCACGATCGCCATGGCAGCCGACGCGAGCTGTGCCGCGATGCACAAATCTCCCGTGCTGACCGACGCTCTGCTCGTCGAGGGCGGCCGCGTTGCGAACGTATTTGTGTATGTCAAAGAAGGGGCTGAAGGGCTTGGCTCTGCTGCGCCGGTCGAGCCGGCGGTGCTCGACCAGAAGGGATGCGTCTATGTGCCGCGCGTCGTGGGCCTCGTCGTTGGGCAGAAGCTGCGCGTCCTGAACAGCGATCCGACGACGCACAATGTGAACGCGCAGCCGAAGAAGAGCTCGCCGATCAACCAAGGGCAGCCGTCGGGTTCCCCCGAGATCGAGAAGAGCTTCAAGAATCCGGAGCTCAATATTCGGGTGAAGTGTGATATTCACCCCTGGATGGGCGCGGTGGTGCATGTGCTGAAGCACCCCTATTTCGCCATCACGAGCTCGAAAGGGGAATTCACTCTTCCGGCGCTTCCGCCGGGCACTTATGTGCTGGAGGCGGTCCACGAGACCCTCGGTGCGCAGGTCGTGAGTGTGTCGGTCGGCCCCAAAGAGACGAAGTCGGTCGAGTTCACGTTCCAGCCGAAGTGACCGCCCCGCTCCGACTGTCCCCGGCAGAGGACGCCACCGCCGCCCGGCGCGCGGAGTTCCCACCGGCGGGCGTGGGGATTTCCCCTGGAGGACGTTTCAAAAGTGCTCCCGGTGCTTGCACGGGTGCTACGCACAGCGAGCGCGAGGAATTGTCGTCCGGCGCAAGGAGCCTATGCCCAGGCGTAGCCAAGGAGTTACGACGAGGACGAGGCGACGCAGCGATGGGCGACGAGGCCCGCGCGCAGCTCGGATGACTGCTGAAACGTCCTCCCTGAGGACCCCCCGGGATGAGCGTCCTCAAGCTGCCTTCGCCTGCGGGTTTGACATCGACGACCCCGGTGCGTGACATACGCGCTGGGGAGGCATTCGCCTCTCCGCGGGACGGGTCCGCCGTTTGCTCCCACACCCGCTACGCGCTTTGAGCGCTGGTCTCGCCGCGGCCCGGTCCCGGTGAGCGGCCCGAGCCGTTCCATTCCGTTGTCTGAGGACTCCTATGCTTCGAAACTCGTTGCTGATCGCTTTCGGTACTGCGCTTCCTCTCGGCCTCGCGACCTATTGGGCCTTCGCAGGTGATTCCAAGTCGGGAGCCGCTTCCTGCTGCGCCACCGAGCTGATGGCCGCTCCGGAGGCCGCCACGATGGAAGCCAATGCGGAGCCGTTCGTTCCCGCGGAGGCATTCCCCCAGGACGCCAGGCCGGTTGACCAGGCGACGGCGGGTTCGATCAAGGGCGTTGTGAAGTTCGATGGTGCAGCCCCCGAGCGCGGCACCTACGACATGAGCGCCGACGCCACCTGCAAAGGCCTCCACACGGCGCCCGTTCCGAAGGATGAGCTCGTCGTGAAGGACGGCATGCTCGCCAACGTTTTTGTGACCGTGGCGAAGATTGAGGGCTACAAGTTCGAGGTCCCGAAGGACCCGGTGAAGCTCGACCAGAAGGGATGTGTGTACACGCCCCATGTGTTCGGCATCATGGCGGGCCAGCAGCTCAAGGTTTCGAACAGCGACGGCGTCACGCACAATGTGAACATGGCGCCGAAGAAGAATCCGCCGCTCAACCAGGGACAGCCTGCCGGCTCTCCGGAGATCGAGAAGGCCTTCAAGACGGCCGAGACGGGCATTCCGGTGAAGTGTGATATTCACCCGTGGATGCGAGCCATCGCCCACGTCGCGAAGCACACTTGCTTTGCGGTGTCGGGCGAGAACGGCGCCTTCGAGATCAAGGGCGTTCCTCCGGGCAAGTACACGGTGGAGGCGATCCATGAGACGCTCGGCAAGCAGACGGCCGAGGTCGAGGTGAAGGAGAAGGCGGCCGCGGAGGCGACGTTCACCTTCAAGGCGAAGTAACTCATCGTCCGGAATCGATGACGCGATTTCGGAAAGTGACTCTGCGAGGCGGCCACCAAGCCGCCTCGCGGCTTTTGTGATCTGTGATGTTTTTAATTGTTCCATGACCGCCCCCGCGAGCCGACCCGAGACCGCCAGCCGCAATTCGCTATTGCGGTGGCTTTCCTTGTGGGTCGTGCTGCTCACGGTCGTGATGATTTCCATGGGGGCACTCGTCACGAGCCGCGACGCTGGGCTCAGCATTCCCGACGGTGTGACGAACCATGGCCAAGTCATCCCGTCCGAGCAGCTTCGCGACGGATATGTGGATTCGACCGGAAGGCGCTACTCCGGGGCTGACGTCGGAGTCGAGTTCTTTCACCGAGTCCTCGGCTGGACCCTCGGCGCGTCGGTCCTCGCGATGGCCGCGGTGGCGTGGCGTTTCGAGGAGCGGAGCTGGTTCAAGAGGCTCGTGTTGGCGGCTCTCGCGCTGGTCGCAGCTCAGGGAGCGCTTGGCGCCCTTGGCGTGCGCATGCGGCAGCCGGCATTGCTCGTTGTTCCCCACGCGCTCCTCGCGCAGACCTTTCTCTGCGTCGTGGTCGCCATCGCCCACTTCTCGTCGGAAATGGGCCGGAGCGCGCTTCGCGACACGCCGTTTCCGCAGCGGAGGCCGACGATTCGAACGATCGACGCGCTCGTGGCGGTGGCCTTCCTGCAGGTCCTTCTCGGCGCCGCGTATCGGCATGCGTCCTCAATGGCAGCATTCAGCGGCCACCTAGCGGGGGCTTTCACCCTGGTCGTGATCGCGGCCCTGCTTGTTTCGCGGCTCGTCTATGGGCCAGTGCGCGCCCCGGGCTCCCTACCGCGCGACGCCTGGGTCATCGGGGGGCTCGTCATGGCGCAGCTTCTTGTAGGATTCCTCGCCTTCCTGACCCGGCAGCCCAAGAACCAACTCGTGGAGCGAACGCTCGCCACTCACCTCTTCCCGACGGTGCACGTCGTGCTCGGCGCCGGGGTGCTCTCCCACGGAGTGCTGCTGGCGCTGCGGGCGCGCTCGTGGTTCGGGGCGATGCCTTCCGCGGAGCCGTCGGTCGCAGCGGAGGCCCGCCCGTGAGCGAAGCGCGCGAGTTGCCTCAATTACGCGAAGCATTCGGGCTGCGGGAGCAGCTGGCCGACTACGCCGAGCTCGCAAAGATGCGCATCACGTCGATGGTGGCGATCACCACGGCGGCCGGTTTCTACCTCGGAAGCCGCGGGCCGGTCGACCTCGCCGTGCTCGCCTGGACAATCCTCGGAACGGCGCTCGTCTCGGCAGCCGCCTGCGCGCTGAACCAAGTCCTCGAGATCGACCTCGATGCGCGTATGCGCCGCACAGAGCATCGCCCGCTTCCGGCGCGCCGGCTCACTCCGATGCAGGCGACGCTCTTCGCCTGCGTGCTCGCGCTCGCGGGGGTCGCTGTGCTCTGGGCAAAAGTGAATTTGCTCACGGCAGTGCTCGCCGCCGGATGTCTGCTTTTCTATCTGTTGGTGTACACGCCGCTCAAGACGCGGACGACGGCGAACACGATCCTCGGCGCAGTAGCGGGAGCCATTCCGCCCGTGATGGGATGGACCGGTGCCACGGGCGAGCTCGGCGCTCCGGCGCTCGTGCTCTTCGGGATTCTGTTTTTGTGGCAACTCCCGCACTTCTTCGCAATCGCGAGCCTTTACCGCGAAGATTACGCATCGGCGGGGTTCCGCATGCTCCCCGTGGTCGATTCCACGGGCGTGCAGACGGCAGTTCAAACGCTCGGCTTCACGCTGGCGCTCGTCGTTGTCGCCGCGATGCCCCACCTGCTCGGCCTCGCGGGCATGCCGTACCTGCTCGGCTCCTTGGTGCTCGGATTTGTATTCTTCGCATTCGGCGTCGGCATGGCGCGTGACCGTTCGCGTCAGAGCGCGCGCCGACTGCTGCTGGCTTCGGTGGTCTACCTGCCGGCGCTCCTCGGGCTGCTCGTGCTCGACAAGATTCCGGGATGAGCGAGACCACACCCCGAGGCGACCGGTTCTGGACCGTCGCGCTCGTCGTCATGGTTGCGATCTCCGGCGGGCTTCTGGCCTACAAGATCCTCCGTCCTCGGACAAGTGAACAGATCGAAGAGGTGATCGCCGAGCAGCGGCGGCGTGAGGTGCCCCCGTTCGAGCTCACGGCCCACACCGGGAAGCCATTCAAGCGCGACGACCTCTTGGGGCGCCCTTGGGTTGCGACCTTTCTGTTCACCCATTGCGCCGGGCCGTGCCCGCGCATGGCGACGGAGATCGAGCGGCTTCGCGGCGAGCTAAAATCCACCCCGCAGATTCAATTTGTGTCTTTCTCGGTCGACCCCAAGAGAGATACTCCGGAAGTCCTCTCGACCTACGCGAGTCGGTACGGCGGCGATGACCGGTGGATCCTCCTGACGGGGAATCGCGATGTGATTTTTGATCTCTCGCGGAATCGCTTCCATGCCGCGGCCGACGATACCGACTCAAGCGCGATCGATCACAGCACCCGGTTTTTCCTGGTTGACTCCGCGGGCATCCTGCGAGGTCACTATTCGCTCGAGGATCCCGAGTCGCTTGCGCAGCTTGTGAAGGACGCGCGCGCCCTCGTAGCGTCCAAGTAGGAGCGCGGGGTGGAGCTATCGGACCTGCCTCATCTGAATGCGTCGCTCAATGCGTTGAGCGCCACGTTCTTGCTGCTTGGTTTTTGGTGCATCGTCCGCAAAAAAAATGAGCTTCACAAGAAGTTCATGCTCGGCGCGGTCGTGAGTTCATCGCTCTTCTTGGTCGGATACTTGACCTATCACTTCACCGTCGCGGGTGTCACCAAGTTCGCGCGCCCCGAGTCGGTTCGGCCGTTCTACATTGCGCTCCTTCTGTCGCACACGATTCTGGCGGTGACGGTGCCGCCGCTCGCCGTCCTGACGCTGGTGCGAGCTTTCCGGGAGCGCTGGGATCGCCACCGCAAGATCGCACGCTGGACGCTTCCCATCTGGCTTTATGTCTCGGTGACCGGCGTGCTCGTCTATTTGATGCTTTATCACTTCTACCCGCAGGAGCCGGTGGCTTAGCGGGCCGGCTTGCCGCCGCCGCTGGCGGCGATTCTCGGCCAGGGGTAGCATCTTGGAAGCCCGCGGCAAGGCGCCGAGGGCGCCTCTCGTCGAAAAGGAGCGGTTGCCATGGCTTCGCGATCGATGCGTTCGGTGTCTGCCGGACTTTTATGCATTTCGACGTCTCTCGCCGCTTGCTCCGCCGGTGCGACGGCCGAGCCGCAGCAACTCGAGCAGGCCGGATCCGGGACGGCCGACGGGGGCGGATCCCACATATACATCGACGTCGAGTCGAAGGCGCAGCTCGCAGGGATTCCTTATTTTTATGAAGGACAGATGGCCGTCGCAATTCTTCCCTTCGCGACGGCGCAAGGAGTGAAGCCGACCGAGCGCCGCGTGGCGTTCCGGGCCTTGAAGCCGGGGACCGACGGTTACATGGCCGTCGATCGCGAGCTCTACGGCGACGCCGAGTTCCGGGCCACTGTGGGGGTGGATGCGGAGGGCACGGCGATGGGGCCGTTTCCGACAGGTGCGATCGACTTCGAGTTTCCGCCGACGGGGCCCGGCGAGGAATCTCAAGCCCATGTGTGGTTTGGCGCCACATGGGACTCGAGTTCGGAGAGTTTCTCCATTCAAGGTTGGGACTCGAACGCGCCGGTCGGGTTGCCACTCACGATTTCCGGCACGAGGCAGGTCGATCTCCGCCTCACGCGCTCCGGAGGATTTGTGGTGATGAGCGCGCGGCCGGCACCTCCCACTCCGGAGACGGACGGCGGCTGGCAGGAGGTTGTTACAGTTGCCGATCCGCTTCCATCGCAAGGATGCTCCGTCGAGTTCGGCTGCGAGGGGCTCGATCCTGGGAACCGGATCTTCTTCGATTTCTTCTTTTTGGAAGGGCCTACGGTCGCCGGCGCGCAGGAGACGGCCCCAATCCAGGACACAGATCAGACCATTGCGCTCGCGGACCAAGCTCGGTCGCTCGTCGAGATCGAGACGCCCGATCTCGCCGGCGCGTCGGGGGTCATCACGCAGGCGATTGTTGAGCTTGCCGACGCCCGTGGGAAAATTGATCTTGCTCTGGAAGACGGCACCTTCCAGGCGAACACGCAGGGCAAGCTCGCACGCAAGGCGACGCTCCGCGCGGAAAAGGCATTCATTGCTGCGCGGACGCTTTGCGACAAGGGAGACCCCAAGAAACGGACGACGATCCTGAAGCAACTGGCCGCCGCACGCGGACACTGCCTCGTCACAATGGCGAATCTCGCCGGCTCGAAAGCGACCTCCGCGAAGAAGCTCCCGCTCGTGGAGTAACGTTCCCACGGATCAGGGAAAGAGCACTTCTATCGGATTGGTGACCCCGGTCATCGAGCCCGCTCCAAGGTCGAGGGCCGCCGCTACCGTGTAGATCGAGAGGCCGGACAACGCCGCTGCAATGGCGTTTGGAACCGCAAACATCGTAGTTGTCGTGCCCGAGCCATCGAGCACTCCGAGCGCGTCGGGAAGGACTGGGCTTCCAGTGAGTCCAGCCGCTTCATCTGTGACTCCATCGAGATTCAGGGGAATGAGCGGCCAGCCCGGCATCGGGATCCAGATCCCTGGCGCTGTTCCCGAGCCGCCGTAGAGCTGAACATAGGTGAGACCGGCGGACGCTGCGCCCATTTCAAGACTGTAGGAAACTGTCCAATCGTTCGCTCCCGGGGTGATGGAAGCCACGCGCAGCCCGAGAGAGTAGATGGCGGCTTCACCGATGTTTGCGACGTCGTTCGCCGTGAACCGGATCCAGTCGCCGCGGCCGTCTCCCGTCACATCGGGCAATCCCGCGAGCTTGGAGAGCGCAGCGGAGGCCGATACTTGATCCTCGAGGAGAGCGGCCGTTTGTGTGACGATCCGGACGTGGGAGTCATTATTGAGGAAACCCTCGTGCCATTGGAAACCGACCTCCTCCTCTCCGTCTCCTGACATGTCCGGGATGGCGGCAACCGAGCTTCCGGCAACGGAGTTGTTGGCGGGTCCGGAGAGCATCCAAAGAGGAGTGGTTCCGCCAGCGAACAGCTCAACAGTGCCATTATTGGTCATGCCGCCCGCATCGCCGAGCGTTCGACCGACGACGAGGCGGTCGCCCGATGCCGAACGGACGAGGGCTATCCGTGGGAGCCCAGGGGCTCCACTAGGCGCATTTTGTATCAAGGTTACGGATGTCGTTGGTCCACCGGACGGAGGGGAAACGAGGAAAATGCTGCCGGCGGTGTTGGCGCTGTATACAGAAGCCGATTCGGCTCGCGATGCGATCACTTCCCCGATCGATTGACCCGCAAGCAGCCCTTCGCCGAAGGCCACCACGGCGCCCGACGAACCTGCAATGAAAACCACCCGCCCTCGGTTCATTCCGAAGTTGTCCCAACCGGGCTCGCCTACGGCAACATCGGGCCGCCCGTCCCCGCTGAAGTCGATCGTGCTGCCCATCGACCGTCCGAGCGCCGACGCACTCGATGACCCCTCCGCACTCCAGAGCGGCGTTCCGTTCGCGCCGCTGTGGCCCGCGACGCGGCCATTATTGGTGAGACCGTTCGAGTCGTGGTCGGGGGACCCAATGGCGAGGTCACCGAAGCCGTCGGAATTGATATCTCCAATGGACGCAAGAGAGAGTCCGAAGCCGGAACTCGGGGCGCTTCCGTCAATCGTGGAGAGCAATTGTGCAGTTCTACCGGAGTACACAGAAACGCGCCCCAGCGACGGGCCGCTGGAGGGGTAGGATGGGGCGCTCACGGCGTAGTCGCAGTAACCATCGCCGTCGAGATCAAGGAGCGCTGCGCCGTGCCGTCCATACGCTCCCGATCCGCTCAACGTCGTGCCGGGATCGTGGAGGTGGGTTGCGAGGCGGCCTTGCGCGAAGAGCGTGCTCGTGGGAGCAAGCAGGAGTGCGGCAGCGGCGATCGAGGAGGGCAGCGATGGGGCTTGATTCATGGTGGAGAATTCGGGTGCTCGCGCCATGCGGGCTCCGCGCTGAGGCCAATCGGAGAGCGGGAACTCCCCGGACAGGAAATCCTCAGCCTCCCCGCGGCCGTTGCTGCGACAGCAGGCGCAGCGTCTTCACTAGTCGTTCGCGTGCCCGCGTCGAGGCACGCTGCGCGGACTCGGGGCTGATTCCAAGGCGCCTAGCCTGCTCCTCGATCGCCAGCGAGTCGGCGTACCAGAGCACGAGCTGGCGATCGCGGGCGGGCAAGGCATCGATGCCTTTTTGTGTCAGGACCAGCAGCTCCTTTCGGTCGGCAACGGTCGACGGGCCGGAGGGCCTCCTTCGAATAGTGATCTCTTGCTGTTGCTCAGTCGCAGTGAGGCGTATCCACCGCCCCGCGCCTCGACGAATCGAAGCCCAATAATCCATCCGATCTGCGAGATAGCTCCTCGCGACGAGGGCGAGCCATCCACGGAATTCCGCCATCCCCTTGAATCGGAAGCGGCCGCGCTCGGAGAGCGCTCGCGCAAGGATCCCCTGCACCAAATCCTCGCGGCTCTCGTGCCGCAGGGAGACGCCCCCGCGCGCAGCCACGAGAGACCATAAATAGGCTTGGTGATCTCCAAGGAGCTCGTCAAGGGTCGGGGGAGTCTGCGTCATGGTCCGGGGTCACGGAGCACAAGGCGAAAGCCAATCGACGGGTCGCTCGTCTCTGGTGGCGTTCTCCTGGGTTTCCCGAAATCGAAATCCTCCTCGGCGGAGAGATCCCACGCGCCGCCGACGACCCAGCTCTCGACGGTGCCGTCGGCTCGCGTCGAAGTGCACCATTCCGCGGCGCTCCCCGTGAGATCCAGGATCCCATATGGGGAACAATCGATGGGATAGCTCCCGACGGTCTCGGGTCCGGCAGCGTCTCGGGAGAACGCCGATTTTGTCCAGCGCGGATTGAACCGCGAGCCCCACGCAAACCGGCGGCTGTCGCCGCCATGGGCGGCCCTACGCCATTCGCGAAGTGTAGGAATGCCCGCCCGGAGGCCGCGCGATCGGATCTCGAAGCGCTGCTCGAACCATGCGGCGAAGGCGCGCGCTGCTTCCAGCG
Source organism: Planctomycetota bacterium (assembly GCA_016792805.1). Classification (GTDB taxonomy): domain Bacteria; phylum Planctomycetota; class UBA1135; order UBA1135; family JACQFD01; genus JAEUHX01. The sequence continues at coordinate 100,852 of JAEUHX010000037.1, read as the reverse complement.
AAACTCCGAGGACCGGAGCCGATGCCGTGAGCTTCGGTGGGACCGGGCCTTTGTTGGTCTCTTCCCAGCCGACTTGGATTCCTTGTCGAGACGCCGGTCTCGGAATCAATGATTGTAATAAATCACTCGAAGCAGCTCGATCGAGCAGAAACTCCAAATACTGCTCCTGGGTCACCTCGTGGAGCATCATCCAGAAGGAGCGTTCATTCCGAGTTCCGACTCCCTCCGTGGCAATTCGGACGAAGCCGGGATGTGAAGTCCCCACAGGAAGGAGGCGCGCCCGGAGGTCGACCTCATGGGCATAGGGGTCCGCTGCCGCATCTACATGGAATGGAAAAACCAACTCTTCGAATTGTGGCGATCGAGCCCGGACTCGGTAGCTCCCCGGATCGAGCTTCAGGGCGAGGTTCCCCGCAGAGCGTGTCGAGATGAGAGACGCGGTAGGAATCGCCGACCAAGCATCCGCCGACGTGTGAGCCTGCGGGCCGGGCTCGATCGCCAGCTCCAGAGAGAGCTGCGCGTCCGTCGGTTCGACTTGGATTCGGGCATGGGAGGAGCTGCTCACCCGACGTGCCGGCTCCCCATGACTGTCACTTTCGAGCACTAGCTGGCGGTAGCGGTCGGATGCCTCGGTGTTGCCGTTCGCTCGCGCCTCCCGCCAGCGCTCGAAGTACAGCGAGGCCCATGCCGAGCCGATCCCAGGCGCGTTGTGATCGAGGCGCTCGGCGTGACTCAGTCGATCTGTTGCTTCCGCGAGAATTCTCTCTTTTCCGCGGAGCGACTCGGCTGCTGCGCGCTCCGCCTCCAGAAGCTCCGCCTCGTCACTCGCAGAGAGCGGCCTGCGTTCTCGGGCACCGCGCAGCTGGACTGCCTTCCAACTCGATTTCTCGCCAGCGGTTCGCACTTCCTCGAATTGTGTAAGCATGTCAGCAGCCTTGCGTACAAGTGATGCCGCCTCCTCGCGCTGCTGTACGCGCAGGCTTTGATCACGCCACGCAAGGGCAGATGCAATCATGACCGCACCACAAATCGGCGCGAAGGCTGCCGCGGCCGCACGAGGATTCCGTTGAACCCAGCGCCGCCCCCGGCCGATCGCGCTCAAGGGCATCGCGCGAATCGGTCGCAGATCGAGGAGCGCCTCGAGATCTTCCCGCAGATCTCGCGCGCTGGCGTATCGCTTCGCCGGGTCCTTCTCAAGCGCCTTCAAGAGCACTGTTTCAACATCTCGGGAGAGGTCGGGGCGCAGCCTTCGTGGCGGCGTCGGCGGCTCTGAGGGAATTCGGACAAGAAGCTCCTCCATGCTCTCGGCGTCGATCGGCACAGATCCCGTCAGTGCCTCATAGAGCGTGGCTCCGAGTGAATAGATGTCCGTGCGGCCATCGAGGTCTGAATTTTTCTGTTGGATCTGCTCGGGAGATGCGTAGGCGGGGGAGCCCACAAATCCTTGAGTGCGCCTCGGGCCGGCGGAGTAGAGGTCGACGGCGAGGCCGAAATCAAGCAGCAAGGCACGACCGTCGGGGCCTATCCGGACGTTTGAAGGCTTTACATCCCGGTGCACAATTCCAGCGGAGTGCGCGCACTCAAGCGCGCTTGCGAGCTGCACGCCCCACTCCAGTACTCGCCGAACTGGGATGGATCTCTTTGAACATCGCCACTGCTCAATCTCGTCGGCAAGCGCGCGGCCAGGGACGAGTTCCATGGCAAGAAACCGCACGTCCTCGTGAGCCCCGAATGTATGGATTCTTACAATGCTCGGGTGGTGGAGCTTCGCAATGGATTTGGCCTCCCGCTCGAATCGCTCGATTGCGATCTCCGAGTAGCCATGCTCGCGGCGCAGCATCTTGAGGGCGACGAGCCGGTCGAGGCTGGGTTGCTCCGCAAGGTACACAATTCCGGTAGCGCCTTCGCCGAGGCGACGCAACAGCCGAAACTCGCCGATTTGTGTCGACGGTACAGTTCCGCCTGGTGGAGCGGGCGCGGCTGCGGCGACGGAGCCGGCCGATGGGTTCGGTTCGCTCGGGTGAAGGGATCGATGGAGGCGGTCGATCCAAGATCTCAGCTCGGGTCCAGCCTCCGGGTGCCTCGCCAGGAAGTCTTCTGGCGCGGGAATCTCACCCGTGAGCGCCTGCTCGAGATACTCGTCGTAGAGACGCTCGTCCGACGTGGATCGCTCCGGGGCGGGGCCCATTGCAGGAGCTTATCCCGTCCTGGCGGCCACGGGCTGGAAGCGCTGCCGCTTTGTGGCGGCGCCGGCTGAGTTCAAGTGGCCTATGGCAGTGCGCCGATGGTGGAGCCGTCCAAGGAGAAAAGGAGAGGTTTCGGTTTGCTGCCGTTTGCGTTGTTTTTTGGGGCGATTGCCTACGCGCTGCTTTGCCTGCGTGACGAGCCGTAAGGCTCATCCGCGAGCGTCGCCGCTGGATTCGGCCGTCTGCGCCCTACGATGTCGGCGTGCGCCGACCGACGTGGCTCCTGCTTCCCGTAGCGATGGCTGCGACCGGCTGCCGCTCGGCTCCGCCGCCCCTGCCCGCGCCGTTTCAAACGACACGCGGCGTTGTCGAAGCGAGCTGGAGAATTGAGGATCCGGGTGGCGAGCTTGCAGGCTACCTCACGCGCACGCGTTACGACTTCCCCCAGGGAAGCACCCTGCGCTTCCATGTCTGGAATTGTGATTCGCAGACCGTCGGATTTGTCGACGAGAACGGGCGGGCGTTTCGGCTTGTGCCGTTCGAGGAGGAGCCGGTGCTTGTGGCGACCGGGAGCCTAGAGAAGGGGGCCGGTGCCATTCTGCACTTCGATCGCCCCGCGCGCCTTCGCCGCATCAGCGAAGCACAATGGCAAGACGCGGCCGCTTCCCGCCGATCGCAGTAATTCGGATCAGTAAGAAGCTGCCGCCTCAGAACGCGCCCTGCACCTGAGAATTGTGATTCTCAATCCATCGCGGTGGGCGCACCGCGATGGAATCTGTGGTTAGCGCTGAACTTACAGTGCGCTCGAGACGGGGGTCGACTCGACGAGCACATGCATCAGGCCATCGGGGCCGCGCATGTGAGCGGCTCGCCGGCCGCTGTCATCGTCGTGCCATGAGAAGGCGACTCCGCGGGCGCGCAGCTCGGCGATCGCGTCATCGAAGTCGTCGACTTCGAAAACGAGGGCCACGGAACCCGGGCGCGAGGCGCCGGAGTAGGCCGTGCTGTTTTGGCCAGGAACGAGCGCTGCGCCCTCTTGGCCGCCGAGTTCCACGGTGCCCCAATCATCGCGCGCGTCGCGCACGGGGAGACCGAGAGCATCTCGGTAATAACGGAGGAGCTCGGGTTGGCGCCCGAACACTTCTACTCGGGTGAGTCTTGCGTGCATGGTGTTTCTGTGGGCTTCGAGAACGGCCCCCAGAACCGGACCGGGAGCGGGGTGAGGAAGCCTCGCGTGGTGGAAGCGCTCCCGTCTCCGGCCGTAACCGACGATTCCCTAAGGCGCTGGGCGAAGGTGGGGTTCTCTCACGAATAGCCTCCCCCCGCGGCGCCCTTGGCGGCGGGTGCTGCGGCCGGCTTCTCGCCGGCGGCCTCGCGGACGATGCGCACGCTCGCCGACGCGCCGATGCGATCGGCGCCCGCGCGCTGCATCGCCTGGGCAGCCGCCAAGTCGCGGATGCCGCCCGCCGCCTTTACGCCCATGGCCGGGCCGACGACGCGCCGAAGGAGCGCCACGTCGGCGGCAGTCGCACCGCCGGTCGAGAAGCCGGTGGAGGTTTTCACGAAGTCGGCTCCGCCGGTGACGCAGGCTCGCGCGCCGCGCGCCTTCTCGTCGTCGGTAAGCAGGCAGCACTCGAGGATCACCTTCAAGATGGCGCCGCCTTCGCGGCACGCATCGGCCACGAGCGCGATATCGCGCGTGACGGCCGCGTCATCACCGCTCTTGAGGGCGCCGATCGCCACCACCATGTCGACCTCCGTGGCGCCGTCGCCGATGGCTCGGCGCGCCTCGGCCGCCTTCACGTCGGCGAAGGTGGCGCCGAGCGGGAAGCCGACCACGGTGCAAACGCGCGAGCGCGTGCCGCTGAGGCGGCGCGCCGAACGCCTCACGAAGAGCGGATTGACACACACCGTGGCGAATCCGAATTGTGCGGCCTCTTCACACAATTCATCGACCTGCGCATAAGTGGCATCCGGCTTGAGCAGCGTGTGGTCGATTTGTGCAGCCAAGTGCGCCGCGCCGGGGGGGAGCTTCTTTTCGATTCCGATCCGGTCGGCACCGGCCTCGAAGCCACAGCGCAGCGTGTCGGGGCAGACAGTGGGGCAGCAGCCGTGGCACGAGCAGAGCGCGCCCGTCGAGAGGGAACCCGGCTTGGCGCCGGCGGCGAGGAGCTCGCGGGCGATGCGCTCGATGAGCTGCTCGAACTCGCGGGAGGACGTCGCGGGTTGGGACATGGCGTGTTTCGTTGATATGGGATGAATGGTGATTTCTTACAGAGAGCGCGTGCGGTCGAGGGCGCGGATCTTCTCGACACGCCGCAGGTGCCGCGCCTCGCCTTCGGGCGTTGTCAGGAATGCGCCGACGACGGCTTGGGCGGCGGCGTCGTCTAGGAACCGCGCACCGAGTGTCAGCACATTGGCGTAATTGTGCTCTCGCGCGTTGCGCGCGGCGTCGGGATGCGGGCAGTTCGCGGCGAGCACGCCAGCCACCTTGTTGGCGACCATGGCGGAGCCGATGCCGGCGCCGTCGATCACAATTCCAAAGCGAGCGGTGCCGCTCGCGACGGCGCGGGCCACTGCGAGTGCGAAATCGGGGTAGTCGCAGGCGGCCTCGCTCGCGGTGCCGAAGTCGCGGACGCGATGTCCTTGGGACTCGAGCCAGCGCTTGAGCGACTCCTTGAGGCGGAATCCGCCATGGTCGCAGCCGAGCGCGAGGGTGAGCGCCGTGGGCGCCGACGCGGCGGGGCGCAGCGTCACGTTGCGCTCGCGGGCGCGGTCGCGCGCGAGCGGAGTGACGAGCGCGTCGGCCGGGTGCTCGAGCGTCGTGCCGGGGGCGGCGGCGTCGACGGCGGACGCGTCCAGCAGCGGCCTGAAGGAGGCCGGCTGCGCGGCAGGGGCGGGCGCTGGAGGCTTGGGCGCCGCTGGCAATGGCGCAGCTGCGGCGGGCGCAGGAGAGGAAGGCGGCGCGGCGCGCTCGGCGAGCACGCGCGCGACGACGCGCTTCACGATCGCATCGATCGACGGTTCCACGGGGCGCGAGATTCTGACGGAGCGCGGGCGGCGCGAAAGGGTGTGAATGTGGCGAGCGCGCCGGCGGCCCTCGGAGCGAACCGGCGCCGACGCGGCGCGTCGGATGGACCATGTTCCCGCGCGCCCGTTCCATGGCCATGCTTCTGGTCGGCGCCGCTGCGGCGTGCAGCTCGCGGGAGGCTAGGCCGAGTCTTGAAGACAGCGGCACGGAGGAGCTGATCTCGCTCGGATCGATCGGTTTCCCGCGGCGGACGCGGGGCGTGGAGCTCGCGGCGACCGGGGAGCCGCTTGGGTTCCACGGAATTTTGACGGTCACATTTTACCGATGGAAGGGCAAGCGATTCTGGAATTGTGGGGATGTACAGTCGGCGGCATCGGGAGGATGGCTCTCGATCGACCTCGATGCGAATGCTCGATACCGCGTGGTGGCCCTCGACGAGGACGGCTGCATCGCCTTCGGTGAGCTCCATCGCGCGGACGGCGCGCCCCGTCGGCTTGAATTGGAACTCCGTCGCGGCGCGATTGTCGAGACGGATCGATTCGCAGATGGCTCGCCGATTCGCGTGGTGCAGCGGGAGATTCCGCTTGGATTTGTGGGAATGCGCTGCGCGCACACGGTGATTGTTGCGGCGGGGGAGCCGTTTGAGCTCGAGGTGCCGGTGCGGCGCGGCGCCGTGCGGTTTGCGCAGATGGAACCGCTGCGTCCCGGGGAAGTATTGCAAGTCACCGATTGGCTCGAATCGTCTCGGTGAAGATTGAGGTGGTCGGGGAGCGATCGCGGCGAAGTTGTGGGCATTGCCCGCCGCCGCAGCGAGGAGCGGCGCGAGGGGGCGCGCAGGGATGGATGCGGCGCGGCTGCCGGTGCTTGGGTGGTCGCGTCGAGGAGACTTCGGGGCGCTATGGACGCACAACTCTCAGCGCTCGATCGATTGTCCGGACAGCGGGCTCCCGGCGTCTGGACCGCCGCGCAGGCGCGCGCGTTCGACGGCCGCGCGCAGCGCGAGCTCGCGATGCCGGGGGAGCTTCTGATGGAAAACGCCGGCGCGGCGGTGGCGCGCGAGGCGGCGCAGATGGCGTCGGAGCGCGGGCTCCGGCGATGTGTGGTGTTGTGCGGCGCGGGCAATAATGGCGGTGACGGATTTGTGGCAGCGCGCCACCTGCTCGGGACGCTCGACGTGTCGCTGCTGTTGGCGGCGCCGCGGATTGCGCTGCACGGCGACGCGCTGGCGAACGCGTTGCGATTCGAGGCGTGCGGCGGGCGCATCGAGGATCTGTCGGATGGGAACGCACTGCGCCGGGCGCTCTCGTCGCCGGCGCTGCTGGTGGACGCACTCTTCGGAACAGGCCTCTCGCGGCCGCTCGAGGGGCCGATGGCCGACCTCGTCGGCGAAGCCAACGCAAGCGGCGCACCGATCCTTGCGGTCGATCTCCCTTCGGGGCTCGACGCGGACACCGGAGCAGTCCTCGGCGGCGCAATCCGGGCGACACGAACGCTCACCTTTGTCGCGCGCAAGCGCGGGTTCGACCTGGGGAGCGGGCCGGCCCATGTGGGGGACGTGCGCGTTGTGGGGATCGGCGTTCCGGCGGCTCCCAACGGGGGCGTTTTCCGGGCAGAGTGACGCGATGCCGCTGACGCCCGCCAGCACCCGTCCGAGCCAGGAGCTCGAGACTTTTCCGAATCCGCACCCGCGCCGAGAGTACGAGATCGCGTTCGATTGCCCGGAGTTTACTTGTGTTTGTCCGGTAACCGGGCAGCCCGACTTCGCGGTGATCCGCATTCGGTATGCGCCGGCGAAGCGCTGCGTCGAGCTCAAGTCGCTGAAGCTCTATTTGTGGTCCTATCGCGATCAGGGCGCATTCCACGAAGCAGTGACCAATAAAATCCTCGACGATCTCGTGTCGCAGCTCTCGCCGCGCTGGATGGTGGTGGCAGGCGACTTCTATGTCCGCGGCGGCATCCATACCGTCGTCACGGTGACCCACGGAAAAGTGCCCTTGGCCGCTCGGGAGAGCGCGCGCCGCTCGGCGTCGGTGCCGTTTCCGTAAGGCGCGGGTTGGCCCATGAAGTTGCAATTCGCTCCGTAGGGCGCGGGCATGCCCCTGAAATTGCAATTCCCTTCGTAGGGCGCGGGCTTGCCCGCGACGATCTCGGCGGCGCATGCGCCGCCGGATGAAGAACCGCGCTGCCCATTCCTCATCGCGCGGGACAAGCCCCGCGCCATGGTTCGGCGCGAGCGCCGACCCTACGGCAGGAAATGATGCAGTGATTTTCTCTGCCGTAGGGCGCGGGCTTGCCCGCGACGATTTCGGCGGCGCTTGCGCCGCCGGAAAAGAAATCGCGGGTGGGCCGCCGCCCGGCGACCCACCCGCGATGTGTGATCTTCAACGATTACGGGACCAGCACCGTGATCGCCAAGCCCTGCGACGTGCTCAGGTTGTAGGGCGGCAGCGAGCAGGTCGACCACGCCCAGAGCGCCATCGCATAATAGGTATTTCCGACGAGCGCAGGCGCATTGGGGATCGGCGCTGCGGCTAGCCCGTTGCCCGAACCATCGCTTAGGAAGTCGAGGGTGATGATCTCCGTCGCTGCGAACAAGTTCACATGAAGAAGCACGCCGATCCCGAACGGATCGGAGCCGGCCGCGTCCTGTGCGTCTGCGAGAATCCCAAGGCCAAGCGACGACGGCGGCGCATTATTGCAAGTAATCGCGAAGCTCGGCGAGTTGATCATCGGCGCGTGGGTCACATCGAGCGTGTGCGTTCCTCCGCACCCGGGAGTCCCTGTGCCGTAGACGGCCGTGCCAATATTGTTGTCAAGATCATAGATGTAGGAGGCTCCGGCATTGAAATTGGTGTTATTGAGTTGGTCGCCGTTCACCCCCGTCGCGTTGCTGTCCTCCGACCGCGCCCCGACCACGACTATGTCGCCGCTGATGGCCACCGAGGTTCCAAAAGTGTCGCTCTCTTGTGTGTTCGACGCTTTGATGTAGGCCTGCTGGCTCCAGACTCCGCCGACGCGGACGAGAACGTACACTGCGCCGGAATCGAATGCGCCGTTGTCGGCTTGGTTGCCGTTGACGCCCGTTGCGTTGCTATCCTCGCCGATCGCCCCGACTACCACCGTGTCACCGCTCAGGGCGACCGAGTAGCCGAACTCGTCGAACGTTCCGGTGTTCGAGGCCTTGAGGTAGGCCTGCTGGCTCCAAACCCCGCCGCTGCGGAAGAAGACATAGGCAGCGCCGGAGCCCCCAGAGCTGTTGTTAGCTTGGTTACCGTTGACGCCCGTGGCGTTGCTGTCCTCGCGTGGCGCCCCAACAATCACAGTATCTCCACTGACGGCCACCGAGAAGCCGAACTCGTCGAACGCCCCGGTGTTCGAGGCCTTGAGATAGGCCTGCTGGCTCCAAACCCCGCCGTTGCGGAAGAAGACATAGGCGGCTCCGGAATCGGTGCCGCTGTTGTCAGCCTGGTTGCCGTTCACACCCGTGGCACTACTGTCCTCTCGATTCGCCCCGACAACCACCGTGTCGCCACTGACGGCCACTGACTTGCTGAAGAAGTCGGCCGCCCCGGTATTTGAAGCCTTGAGGTAGGCCTGCTGGCTCCAGACTGTTCCACTGCGGACGAAGACGTAAGCCGCTCCGGAATTGGTGCCGCTGTTGTCCGCTTGGTTGGAGTTCACGCCCACGGCGCTACTGTCCTCGAACCACGCCCCGACCACGACCGTGTCGCCGCTGACGGCCACTGAGATACCGAACTCGTCGAGGGCTCCGGTATTTGAGGCCTTGAGGTAGGCCTGCTGGCTCCAAACCCCGCCGCTCCGGAAGAACACATATGCCGCGCCCGAGTTGCTGGCGCTGTTGTTCGACTCATCACCATTCACTCCCGTCGCGTTACTGGCTTCAAAGCACGCCCCGACCACGACCGTGTCACCGCTGACGGCCACCGACGTACCGAATTGGTCTCCCGCGCCGCTGTTCGAGGCCTTGAGGTAGGCCTGCTGGCTCCATGTCGAGCCGGAGCGAACGAAGACATATGCGGCGCCGGAGGCGGAGGCGGCGTTGTTACTTTGGTCGCCGTTGACGCCCGTGGCCGCGCTGTCCTCGAAAGGCGCACCCACAACAACCGTGTCGCCAGAGATCGAGACCGAGCTTCCAAATTGATCGTCCGAGCCGGTGTTCGAGGCCTTGAGGTAGGCCTGCTGCGCGACGGGGTCGATCGTTAATGGATAGCGCGCGTCCTGGTCGTCAACCGTCAGACGCAGGCCGAATCGCATCGGCTCGAAGCGCGCCGTAAGTGTGTGGCCTGCCGAGTCGAGCACGATGAGGCCCGTGTAGGTGAGCACGATGCCGCCCTCGGCGCCGACGAAGTGCACGTCACTACCGTCCTTCGAGACCACGGGATGCAGGGGGCCACGAATTGTAAGTTCGAGTGCAAGCGAGGAGTGAATTCCACTCGGTCTTTCAGCAATTGTGAAACCATGCTCAAAGCCATTGCGATCGTTGACATACCACTCAGTGAGGCGGTGATCCCAGGCGCGCATCAGGCGGCCGCCGTCGACTGTGAAGGCAGGAGGCGCCGAAGCCACCCCTTGCGTTTCGTCCCAGCCGTATCCGACAAGCTCAAGCCCCCAATTCCAGCCGCCGCCGTCCGGCTCTGTAAGAAAGCCGCGGTCGTCGACGGAGGTCAGCCAACGCTGCCCAGGGTTCCGGGCCTGCCAGCCCGTGTCCGTCGCGAAGAATTTGTAACGATTGGCCTCGTAGGCGGCGCGGATGCTCGACCAGTCGGAGGCGGCGAGCCCCTTGGGGATGGAGTCGGTGGGCGCCGCAGCAGATGCGATAGCGGGCAGGGAGGCGGTCCCTGCGCCGTGGTCCTGCGGGTGGGTAAGAAGTAGCGTGGCGAGGACGAGAAGACTCGGTGTGAACATGGCTTGGCGCATCCCGTCATAGAGCCAGGGGTAGCTGCGGTCCGGCACTCGGATCGCTCGGATCGATTGTGCGCGAAGCCGGGATTGGAGCAAGGGACTGGGCGACACCCCGAGATCAGGGCTCGGCCACCGATTCCGGACCGACGGCCGTTGCGCCACCGCGCGGGGCGCGCCACGGAGGACGTTTCAAAATTCATCCGAGCTGCGCGCGGGCCTCGTCGCCCATCGCTGCGTCGCCTCGCCCTCGTCGTAACTCCTTGGCTACGCCTGGGCATAGGCTCCTTGCGCTGGACGACGATTCCTCGCGCTCGCTTTGCGGAGCGCTTTTGAAACGTCCTCCACGCGCCGACCCCGCGAAAGAATTGTGCGATCGCGTTCTCCTGCCGTAGGGCGCGGGCTTGCCCGCGACGATCTCGGCGGCGCATGCGCCGCCGGATGAAGAACCGCGCTGCCCAATCCTCATCGCGCGGGGCAAGCCCCGCGCCTTTGTTCGGCGCGAGCGCCGACCCCACGTCAGAAAGAGAGAGAGCGCGCCGACCCCGCGAAAGAATTGTGCGATCGCGTTCTCCTGCCGTAGGGCGCGGGCTTGCCCGCGACGATTTCGGCGGCGCTTGCGCCGCCGGATGAAGAATCGCGCTGCCCGTTTCTCATCGCGCGGGGCAAGCCCCGCGCAATGGTTCGGCGCGTGCGCCGACCCTACGGCAAGAAATTGTGGGTTCGTATCCTGCGCTCGAGCCGATGAGTGATCTTCAACGATTACGGGACCAGCACCGTCATCGCCAAGCCCTGCGACGTGCTCAGGTTGTACGGCGGGAGCGAGCAGGTCGTCCACACCCAGAGCGCTACGATGTAGTAGGTATTCCCGATAAATGAAGGAGCATTCGGCAGCGGCACGGCGGCAACGCCACTTCCGACGGCGTCGCTCACAAAATCAAGGGGAACAAGAAATGACGACGCGAACAGATCGACATGGAGCAAGACTCCAACAAAGAGCGGATCGGATCCACTTATATCTGCTACATCTGCGAAGATGCCCAATCCGAGCGTTGACGGTGGAGCGTTGTTGCAAGTGATCCCGAACTGTGGCGAGTTGATCATCGGCGCATGCGTCACGTCGAGCGTGTGGGTACCCGCGCAGCCATGCGTGCCGGTGCCGTAAACAAAAACGCCAGGATTATTGTCAATGTCGAAGATATAGGCTGCGCCTGCCCCGCTCGCGCTGTTATCTAACTGACTTCCATCGATGCCTGTGGCATTACTGTCTTCGCCATCCGCTCCCACTACCACTATATCGCCCGAGATCGCGACGGAGCGGCCGAATAGGTCGACCCAGCCGGTATTGGATGCCTTGAGGTAGGTCTTCTGCGTCCAGACTGTTCCATTGCGCGCGAAGACGTATGCGGCCCCAGAGCTGAATGCGCTATTGTCAGTCTGGTTGCCATTGATTCCGGTTGCGCTGCTCGTTTCTGCGATGGCTGCTACAGCAATAGTGTCGCCGGAGATCGCAACGGCGCTGCCGAACCAGTCGCTGATCCCGGTGTTGGACGCCTTTAAGTAAGCCTGCTGATTCCATGCAGTGCCGCTGCGAGTGAAGACATAGGCGGCGCCGGAATCAGCAGAGCTATTGTCGGCCCCATTCCCGTTGACACCCGCGGCGCTGCTGTCCTCTCTGGGCCCCCCTATTACGGCCGTGTCACCGGATATGCAAACTGAGGTGCCAAAGGCATCTCCAGCGCCTGCGTTGGCGGCTTTGAGGTAGGCCTGTTGGCTCCAGCTCGAGTTGACTCGGACAAACACATAAGCGGCGCCTGCGGATGTGACACTATTGTCCGCCTCATTCCCGTTCACTCCTGTCGCATTGCTGTCCTCACCATAGGCCCCAACAATAACTGTCTCCCCCGAAACAGAAACAGAGAAGCCGAAGAAGTCAACGGACTCCGTATTGGATGCCTTGAGGTAAGCCTGCTGAATCCAGCTTGAACCACTGCGAGAAAAGACATAGGCGGCACCAGCATAGGATGCGCTATTGCTTGCTTGATTACCATTGACGCCAGTTGCGTTGCTCTCCTCTTGAGGAGCCCCTACTATGACCGTGTCTCCAGAGATAGCTACCGACCAACCAAATCGATCGGACTTACCTGTATTCGAGGCCTTTAGGTAAGCCTGCTGGGTCCAAGAAGTCCCGCTGCGCACGAACACATAAGCAGCACCAGCGTCCTCTGCACTGTTGTCCGCTTGAGTCCCGTTGACGCCATTGGCGTTGCCGTCCTCCCCATCCGCTCCGACCACCACCGTGTCGCCGCTTAGAGCTACCGACCAGCCGAAGTGGTCGTTCGCCCCGGTATTGGATGCCTTGAGGTAGGCCTGCTGCATCCAGATTGGACCATTGCGAATGAACACATAGGCTGCTCCGGAGTTGCCGAGGCTATTGTCCGCCTGATTACCATTGACGCCTGCGGCGCTACTCGACTCGCCAGGTGCTGCTACGACAATGGTGTCGCCGCTGATGGCCACCGAATAGCCGAACAGGTCGCCCGCCCCGGTATTGGAAGCCTTGAGGTAGGCCTGCTGCACGACGGGGTCAATTGTGAGCGGATAGTTTGCATCGGAATCCTCTACCTGCAGGCGCAGCCGGTCGCCTCCGATCGGGTACCACTTCGCAGACACCGTCCTTCCCGCGGCGTCGAAGACCGTGAGGCCGTTGTAGTTCAGCGCTGTGCTGCCTTGCGCATCGGTGAATGTCACATTTCTCCCATCGGGCGAAACGACAGGTCGAAGACCGCCGCGAATCGACAGATCTACGGTCAGCGGTTCGTTTGCACTCGTGGGACGGCTTGCGACGTTGAATCCATGCTCCAGACCGCGCGGATCGTTGACATACCACTCGGTGAGGCGGTTGTCCCAGGCACGCGAGAGGCGGCCGCCATCGGTGGAGGTGGCGCTCGGCTTGGTGACGGGATTTGTGGCACCCCAGCCGTAGCACTGCAGCTCGAGGCCCCAGGTCCAGGTGCCCGCGTCGGGTTTTGTTGTAAAGCCACGCTGGTCAAATGTTGTGTTCAGCCCATGCCCCGGATTGCGAGCGGTCCAGCCGTTTTCGGTTGTGAAGATCTTGTGTCGACCGGCCTCGTAGGCGGCGCGGATGCTCGACCAGTCGGAGGCGGCGAGACCTTTGGGGGTGGATTCCGCGAAAGCCGCGGCAGGTCCGGCTGCGGGCGGGGAAGTGGTCCCCGCGGCGTGACCCTGCGGGTGGGTGAAAAGTAATGTAGCGAGGGCGAGAAGACTCGGCGTGATCATGGCGTGGCGCGTCCCGACATGGGGCCAGGGGTAGTCGCGATCCCGCATCACGGATCGCTCGGATCGATTGTGCGCTAAGCCGGGATTGGAGCAAGGGACTGGGCAACACCCCGAGATCAGGGCTCGGCCACCGATTCCGGACCGACGGCCGTTGCGCCACCGCGCGGGGCGCGCCCCGCGGAGACCGGTCGGCGCGCGCGCCGACCCCACGTCAGAAAGAGAGAGCGCGCCGACCCCACGTCAGAAAGAGAGAGAGCCGACCCCACTTCAGATATGGAGAGCGCACGCGCCAATCCCACTTCGCCAGAAGACGATGAAGCCGCCCGCGCCGACCCCACAGATCGAGCAGCGGCCCCGAATCGCAGCCAGCCGCCCGCGCCGCCCCTGCCCGGGAACTCTTTGCCATGGGCGCCCTCAAGTCGCCATTCGCGGGCGCCCGATGGAGCGTGCGGTCGATGCGAAACGAGATGGCACGCCCGCACCAGAAGGAAAGTCCTCGATGATTCAGGTCGACGCCGGGCTCTTGATTGGGAAATACAAAGTCACCGAGTTCCTCGGTCGCGGTGGCTTTGCGCTCGTGTACGCCGCCGAGAATTGTGAAAATGGCGAGCGCGTCGCGCTCAAGCTCGGCGATAGCAACGGCGGGGGCCGCTTCGTCGATCGCATGGCCGAGCTCAGCTCGCGTCGCGTCCCGGGCGCCATTTCGCCCGACGAGTCGCCGGCCGACGCCGTCTTCTTCGAAGGGGGCTCGGCGCGCGTCGATTTCCTCGACGAGAAGGAGATCGATCGCCTGCTGCTCGGCGAGGCCGAGGCGCTGCGCCGCGTGCGCACGCCGCACCTCGTTTCCTTGCGCGACGTCGTCCGCTACGAGGGGCGCCCCGTGCTCGTTCTCGACCTCGTCAAGGGGAAGACGCTGCGCGAGAAGATCCGCGCGCTCGAGGGCGTGCGCGTCAATTGGTTTCTTACGATTGTGCGCGCTCTCGAGCGGCTTCGCGCCGCCGGCGAGATGGCGCGCCACGGCGATCTGAAGCCGGAGAATATTGTGATCAAGCCGCAGGGAACTGTGGTGATGATTGACCCGGTGCCGGCGACAGCCGTCGGACCGCATCCCGCGACGCTCAATTATAATCCGTTGCTGCTGCGCGACAGCTCGGCCGACGTGATGGCCATCGGCATCACGCTGTATGAAATTCTTACAGGTACGCTCCCGTTCGACCAGGTCCCCTGGGAGTACGCGGGCAACAACACCGGCGGCGAGACGGTGCGCCTTTCGCTGTCGTACTTCCTCTCCTACGTGCCGCCGCGGGAGCTCAATCCCAACGCGCCGCCGGAGCTCGAGAAGATCGTGCACCGCTGCCTGACAGTCCCGGAGTACGGTCTCGAGGGGCTGCGCGACGACCTGACGGCATTCCTACGCAAAGCGTAGGAACCCACCCGCCGGCTCCCCAACGGGGAGCCCGCCGGTTTTCTGTGGCGTTCCTCTCGGAGAGGATGGCGACGTGACGCCGCCGCCGAGCCCCGAAATCCCGAGCCGCTTTCGCGTCCTGCGCGACCTCAGCGAGGAGCTCGGCGCCGGCACCTACCTCGTCGAGGACCGGCTCTCCCCGGAGCGTCGGTGCATGCTCACGCTCGTGGCGGCGGGGCTTCGCGACGAGGCGGTGCGCGAGGAGATGGCCCGCGTCGAGGCGTTCGCGCGCCTGCGCCATCCGCGGCTTACCCCCGTCGTGGCCCTCCGGTCGGAGCCCGCCGAAGGCGCACCCTACTTCGTTGTGGAGCTTCCCGAGGGACGCGGGTTCCTCGAGCGCGTCCGCGAGGCGCAAGACACTGCGGGGCCGCTCGCGAGCGTCGAGCTCGTGCGCAAGGCGGCGCGAGGTATTTGTGAGGCACTCGACCACCTGCACCAGCGCGGATTGTTGCATCTCGACGTGCGCCCCGCGCGCATCCTTCTGGACCGCAACGACGAGCCCATTCTGGCCGGCCTTGGGCTCGCGGTGCCACAAATCGAGGAGACCGACCGCGACGCCGGCTCGTTCGCCTACACGGCCCCCGAGATCCTGCGCGGCGATCCCGTCGACCACCGCGCCGATTTGTATTCGCTCGGCGTCGTTTTGTATGAAGCCCTCTCCGGGCGCAACCCGTTCCTTGGGCGAGACGCCGCGGAGACCGTGCGCGCGCACTTGGAATTACTGCCTCCTCCGCCGAGCACGCACGCGCCGCAGATTCCCCGCGCGCTCGACGATCTCGTCGTGCAATTGCTGGCCAAGAATCCGTCCCACTCGCTCGCCTCCGCGCGCGATCTCCTCGCCGCTCTCGAAGCGTCCGGATCGCCGCGAGCCGCGCGCCGCCGGCCGCCGCGGCTTTCTCCCTTCGCGTTTACACAAAACGAATTTGTGGGAAGAAGGCGCGAGCTGCGATGGCTCGCCGCGCGCTTCCGCGCCTGCTTCTCGGGGCGCGGGCCGGTCGGTCCCGTGATCCTGGAGGGAGCGGGCGGCGTCGGGAAGTCACGAATGCTCTCCGAGCTCCGCCAACACGTGCGTCTGCGCGGCGGCCTCTTCCTCGAGGGACGGCTCGCGGAGGGGCCGCAGCATCCGCTCGAGCCGATCGCGGAGGTGATGCGCCGGCTCGCGCTCCTCGCCGGAGAGGATTCCGCTCTTCGTTCCGAATGTGACAAATGGCTCCGCGCCGCCGACGCGCAGACCGGACTTGCCACCGGCCACGGCGGCGATCCGAGCGAGCCGCCCGACGAGCTTGGAGAGCGCGCGGCAGCCGCCGTGCGCGAGGCGGCTTCGCGCCAGCCGATCGTCGTCGCGCTCGAGGACGTGCACCGCATCGCAGGGCCGGCCGCGGCGGCGCTCACATCGTTTTTGGCTGGCGTGCACAGCCAGCGCATGGCCGGCGGACCGAGGCGGATTCTTGTGTGCATTTCGCTGCGTCCTGGATTCGAGGCTCCCGCATCACTCGCCCCGTGGCTTGAGCCGGCACCGCGCGGAGCCGCCGTCGCACGGCTGAGCCTGCGGGAGTTTTCACAAAAAGAGATCCAAGAATTCGTTGCGACAATTTTCGGCGCGGGCCGTCAAGGCGCGGGAATTGTTGATCTCCTCGCGCAGACCGCGGGAGGCAACCCATTCCTGCTTGAGGAGACGATCCGCTCGTGGATTGCGCGCGGCCTCGTGCGCTGGCGCGAGGGGCGCTGGGAGGTCGATGCGCAGGGAGCTCGGCGTGCCGGGGCCGATCTTCGCGCACTCGTCCAGGAGCGCCTGCGCGATTTGTCACCTTCGAGCGAGCGCTGGCTTCGCATCGCGGCGGTCCTCGGGCGCCCGATCACCCATCGCTGGTCTTCGGCGTTCGGCGCGTCCGACGGCGACGAGCTGGCCGGCGCGCTCCAGGATCTGTTTCAACGGGGATTCTTGAGGAGATTTGTGCGCGGCGGCGAGGAGCGCTTCGAGATCGCGCACGCGCTTCTGGCCGAAGCGGTGGCTCACGGGATCCCCGAGCGGGAGCGGCGCGTGCTCCATCGGGAGCTGGCGCTCGCGCTCGAGCAGGGAGTCGATCCCCAGGCGGCCGACGCCCTCGACATCGCTCGCCAATGGCATCGGGCCGGCGACTCCGATGCCGCCGCCCGGGCGCTGCTCCGCGAGCCGGAAGCCGCGCTCCTCGGTCCGCGCCTCGAGGAGCGCGTTTTGTTGCTTCGAGAATTGTTGGATTCGGGCGTGGCCGATGCGCGGCTGCGCATCGCGTGTGCTTGCCGTTATGGGCTCGGATTATTTGCATCGGGAGATGTGCGCCGGGCGACACCGGCACTCGAGGCGGCGTCGCGATCGGCCGAGCGCGAAGGGCTCCTCGATCTCCAAGCCGCCGCTGACGAGCACTTGGCCGCCGCCCACCAACGCCGCGGTGCGCTTGCGCCCGCCATGGCTCGCCTGCGATCGGCGAATCGCGCCGCCAAAGCCTCCGGCGCGCCGCGCGCCTCGCTGACCCGGCGCGCCGCGGAGATCGAGCTCGAGCGCGGCCGAACTCGCCGTGCGCTGACGCTCGCACGGCGCGCGCTTCGCCATGCGCGCCGCGCCCGCTCGGGTGCGGAGGTTGCATTTGCCTGCGTCACCATTGCCGCCTGTGCGCGGCGCCTCAACCAGCTCGAGGGTGCCCATCGCTGGCTACGCCGCGCCCGCTCTGCGGCGATGGCGGCAGGCCTCTCTCCGGCGCGCGTCGCCGCGTCGCTCGAGGAAGGGCGCTGGGCGCTCGCCATGGGGGACTATCCGCTCGCGCGTCGGCGACTTGGCGTCGCGCGCTCGGCGGCTCGGGCGCTCGGGCTTCAAGGAGCGCTCACCGACCTCGAGCTCGAGCTCGCCTGGGCGCACGCGGCCCGCGGCGATCGTGCGCAGGCGCTTTTATTGGTTCGAAGTGCGCTGGCCGAGATGCGCCGAACACGGGCCCACTCGCAGGCGGCCATGTCGCTTCGCGGACACCTGGAATCGCAGCAGGGGCGTCATCGCCGCGCGCGGAGGCTCTTCGACGCGGCCGATGCCACTCATCCCGCATCGGGAACCACCGTCTCGCGTCTCTCGCGCGAGCACCTTCGATTCCTCGACCGATTCCGCGCAGGCGATGTCGCCAGTGCGCTCATTTCGGCGCGGGCAGAGCTGGCGATGGCCCGGGCGCTCGGCTCGCGGGCCGCCGTCGCCCGGAGTTACTGTGACCTTGGGGAACACTTCCGCGTGCGCCGGAGGCTCCAAGCTGCGAGACGTTACTATTTGAAATCACTCCGACGGGCCGGGCGCGGCCGCGGGCTCGCCGCCGAGACCCGATTTCGCGCGAGCCTCGGCCTGGCGCGCACTGCGCTCGCGAGCGGGCGCCTTCATCCGACGAGCCGATGGCTCTCGGTCGCGGAGCGCGCGTTTTTGTATCTTCGGCGCTACCCGGAACTCTCCGACCTGCGGGCCGCTCTCGGCGAAGCGGCTCTCGCGGCTGGCGACTCGAAGGGTGCTGAGCGGCACTTCCTCGCGGCGCTGCGCATCGACGACCGGCTCGCACGACCCGCTGAGCGCGCCGACGACCTCCAGGGGCTCGCGCGCGCGGCATTGCTCGGAAGGCGCGATTTCGCGGCCATTGCTTGCGCAGCTCTCGCAGAGGAAGACCTCGCCTCGATTCCAGCCCACGCCGACGAATCGGCTCGGCCTGGGGCCGACGTACAGCGCTGGACCGCGGAGGTGCGCCGAATTGTGGATTCTCGGCGGCGGCCGGACGGCACGGGAGATCTGTATGAACGCATACACCATCTCGGCCGCGAGTTGGTCGAAGGACGCGCCGTGACGAGCGCCGCGGAGCGGCTTGCGCGCGCCGCCCTCGATCTGCTCGGCGCCGAGCGCGTGCATCTTCTCCTCGACCGCCGCGGGGGCGCTTGGGTGGCAGCGTCGGCGGCGCGCCCGCGCGCCCCGCTCGAAGCGCCGATCGAGGAGCTGCGCGCCGCGAGGCTCGGACTCGTTGGGCCGCAGGGAGTCCCGATGCACCGGCGGCGAGCCTGGATCTCGGAGCCGCTGCTCCACGAGGGAGCGATCGTGGGTGCGCTCGTGGCCGACGCTTCCCTGCTGGAGCGCCGCTTCGACGAGCGCGACCGGGGGGCGCTGCGCGCGCTGGCGACCGTGGCGTCGCTCGCGCTCGGTCCAGGCGTTTCTGTGGCCTCTTCGCGGGGAGGCGAGCTGGCTCAGTTGGAGCGAGCAGGTCCGATCGCCGAAGGGGCTGCCGCGCTGCACGGCACCTCCCCTGCGGTCCGCAAGCTTCGCCGCGCTATCGCGCGCGCCGCCGCGAGCGACCTCCCCGTCCTCATCGTCGGCGAGACGGGCTCGGGCAAGGAACTCGTGGCGCGAAGAATTCATGAATCGGCCGCTCCCGGAAAGCCCTGGGTTTTAGTGGATTGCGGCGCACTCGCACCGACGCTCGCCGAGGCAGAGCTTTTCGGCGTCGAGCGCGGCGCATACTCCGGCGCCGAGTCCTCAAGGCCGGGCCTCCTGGAGCGTGCCGACGGGGGAACGCTGGTCCTTGACGCGATTGATTTGTTGCCCCTCGATCTGCAGCGGTCGCTGCGCCGAGCGCTCGAGAGCCGAGAGATCCGGCGTCTCGGCGGAACGGCAACGATTCCGCTGCGATTTCGACTCATCTCCACGACAGCGGAAAATTTGGAATCCAAGGCGGCTGCGGGAGCCTTCCGGCCCGATTTGTATTATCGCGTCCGAGGCATCGTGATCGATGTGCCGCCGCTGCGCGAGAGGCGCGAGGACATTCCCGCGCTCATCGATCTTTTTGTGACCGAGCTGCGCGGCGAATCCGCGGGGCCGAAGCCAAGCGCCGCCGCGCTCCGTGCGCTGATGGAGGCGCCGTGGAGCGGCAATGTCCGACAGCTGCGCGCCGAGGTGGCGCGTTGGTGTGCGTGCGATCTCCGGCTGGTGGGGCGCAGCGATCTCGCTCTCGACGCATTGGGGCTTGCGGTCGGAGTTTCGGGGGGCGGAAGCTTCTCGCGCCAACGCGAGGCTTATGAGCGAGATTCCATCGTGCAGGCATTGGAGCGTGCGCGCGGACGCATGGCCGTTGCGGCGCGCTATCTGCGGATGCCGCGGTCGACGCTCTACTGGAAGGTGAAGCGTTTGGGGCTGCTGGCTCGACTGTCCAAAAATTGAACACTCTTGAGTTTCGAACCTGAGGAGGGGGACAACCTCAAGTTCGGTAGCGCCAAGAGCTTAAAAACTACGGAACCGGAAGGCATAGGCGTTGCCTCCCATGGACGGCTCAGCCCATCGACTTCGATCGGCGAGCAATGCGCCCAGGACCTGCGGCTTGGGCGCAATGCTTGCCCGACCGCGGACGTGGCTGAGTCTGTGACTCCTGTCTGATTCTCGTCTGTCTCCTGTCGTTCCAACCCCAAGGGGGTGGCGAATTCGCCGCCTTCTTGGGGCCTTTGAACTTCGATCGCCCGTCCGCTTGGCGCTCGTCCTGAGATCACCCTCTCGATGGGGTTTGCGACCGGGGCGACTGCGGCCCATGCGTTCCTCGGGTCGCCGTAGGATCGGGGCAAGAATTGGACGGGAGATATTTTGCGCGCCGTTTCCCGTCTCCAACGGTGCGGGGTAGCTTACGACCGTGCTTTTTGGACAGCCGGAGCTCTGCTTCGGCGGATCCCTGAAGCCGGGCGCGTAGCTCCAGCTCCTCTCCATTTCAGAATTCACCTCCCGACGCGCTGTGGGTCAAAGCCGGCTCCCCGCCGGTCGCGATCCGAGCCAATTTCCCCTCCGCTGCTCTCTGACGCTTTCCGCCCATCCCTTGGGGCCTTCGGGCTTCGGGATTCGGCCAGCGAAAGAGCCTCCCTTCTGGTTTCTTCCCGATGAATTCCCGTTGGCTTCTTACTGGTGCCGTCGCGCTTGCAGCGTCTGCGGCATCCGCTTCCTGGCTCGTCGCGGCTCCGACGACGCCCCAGCCGACCAAGAACCGTTCCCTGGCGCAGAATCCTGCTGCGGCGAACGAGGTTTGGGTCGTTAACAAAGACAACAACGCCGTTGTTGTCATGAATCGGAAGACCGGCGCGGTGCTCGCGACCGTTCCCCTCGGCACCAGCCCTCGAAATATTGCATTCAATGCCTCAGGCACGAAGGCATACATCACCAATCAGCGCGGCAACGTGGCGCTCGACAAGACCATCCTGGAGTACACCGGCTCGGAGATCCAGGGCTCGGTCTCGGTCGTCGACACGGCGACGCGCCAGGTGGTGCAGACGATCACGTCCGGGATTGGCACCGAGCCGTTTGGCATCGCGCTCGCTCCCAACGGCAAGTATCTGTTGGTGACCAATTATCGGTCGGATTCGCTCTCGGTCATCGATCCGGCGACGGACACGGTCGTGGCGTCGTTCCAGTACGAGACGAACCTCGACTTCCCGCCGGTCGGGAAGACCTACGCCGACCTCGATACCAATAATGATTTCCTTGCCGACTTCGAGGGGCCGCGCGCCATCGCGATCAAGAGCACGAGCGACCGCGCGTACGTGACCCACGAGCGATCGGGATTCGTTTCGGTGATCGCCCTTAGCCTGAACGGCTCGGGCGTCCCGACGGGTATGTCCTTGGTGAAGGGCATCAACCTAAACAAATACGCCTTCGATAGTTTCAATAATCCGACGCCGGTCACGGCCGCGCTTTCGCAAGGAACCTCGAAGTTCCTCGACGACATCGCCATCACGCCGGACGGCACGAAAGCTTGGGTTCCGCATGTGCTTCACAACGTGAACCACGATGTGAACATCGGCTTCCAGCCGGGCGATTTCGCGAACCGCGTGTATCCCGCGGTCTCGATTATTGATCTCACCACGGAGTCGTTCCAATTCGGTCCGGGCCAGACCGATGGGTCCGATCGCATCGAGTTCAGCTGGACCGTTCCAGCGCTTCCGACGGAGACGGTGCACTACGGGCTCACGACGGGCCAGGTGTTCCGCCGCGAGGCAACACTCCGCGCGACTTCGCTTCCGGCTCTCGGGTCGACCTATTCGCTCCTGATCGAGCATGGACGTCCCGGAATGCCGTTCGAGGTCTACGTCGGCCGCCAAGAGGATGCGACGCCTTCGATGCTCGGCACTGTGGCGCTCATCCTTCCGTCTGGAACGCTGGCCACCGGGAACCTCGGGCCGGGCGGAACCGGAACAGTGAATCTCGCGATTCCCAATCTTGCGGGGATCGCCGGGCTCTCGCTCTACTTCCAGGCGAAGGTGGGTGACGGCGCCGTGACGCCGCTTCAGTACACCAATGCTGCGCGCGCCATTCTCGGCCCCGCATCCGGGGCCATTCCGGCGAGCACGCTCCCGGTGCGCCTCGGGCATCCGAGCCGAGTGGAGTTCAGTGGCGACGGCTCGCGCGCCATGGTGCTCTCTCGCGGCTCCGAGGACATCGCCGTCTTCGACGCCACGGGAGCGAAGCCCCAGTGGATGGAGATCACTCCGCGCCGCGATTCGACGCCGAGCCCCACACAGCTCGACAAGAATCACACGCCCTTCGATCCTGCCCGCGTCGTCGGCGACAAGCCGACCGGCATGCTGGTGGTCGACGAGAACAGCCTCAATGATACGGCGGGCCTCCTCGTGAACAACGAGACCTCCCGCGACCTCGGAATCTTGAAGGTCAGCTATTCGACCGGCGTGGTGGGCAATCCGTCGGGCACGCTGCACCCGTATATCGCTCCCGGCGCCGATCTGTTCACTCAGCCCGAGATCATCGGCGAAGAGATCTTTGCCGACGCGTCGCGCTCCCAGACGACCGGCGATTTCAACAATTCGTGCGAGTCGTGCCACTTCGAGGGCGGCGAGGACGGCAGCGTTTGGGCCCGACCGAACGGCCCGCGCTCCACGATCGCGATGTACGGCGGCATCCGTCGTACCGGCCTCCTTCTCTGGAAGGCGAGCCGCGTGAACGTGGGCGAGACCGGACCGATGTTCGGCGGCGAGAACGGCGGTAATGGACTCTTCACCGATGCGGAACAGGAGGGGCTGATCGCCTACGCCGAGAAGCTCCCCGTGCCGCTCAACCCCAACATTGTCAACGGCCAGCTCTCGGCCCAGGCGAAGTTCGGGCGCGACCTCTTCTTCGGAATCGACGACACGGGGCTCAATCCGACGTTCCGCAATTCCAACTGCGCGTCGTGCCACGTGACTCAGTTCCCGAGCGGTGATCCGGGCTGGTTCACCAATGACCGGATCAAGATTCTCGACCCCAACTTCGACGAGGCGCATCAAGACCCGTGCATTGTGCTGCGCGACAGCATCATGGGCGAGTCGATGCAGAACGTGAACTCGGGCGTGAACCTCTCCGATTCGGGCGGCCTCATCATCGACCGCAACGGCGACGGGATCTCGGACATCGAGTCCTACACGCCGATGAATGCGGACGGCGATGGCAGCTTCACCCGCGACGACCCCAACAGCGTGGACTGCGACAGCCTGATCAACCCGGGCACGCCGCAGGTCTTCGGCCGCGAGGACGCGAAGTTCAACGTTCCGACGAAGCTGGGTGTGCTCTTCACGGGTCCCTACTTCCACGACCACGCGGTTCGAGACATTCGCTCGATGATCGACCCGCTGAGCCAGCCGTTCCCCGCGCTGAACAAGCTGTTCAACACGCAGCACGACCTGCGCGGCACGAATGTGCAGCAGTTCCTCTCGTCCACGAACGTGGACGACGACATCAACGCGATGATCCAGTTCGTCCGATCGCTGTAAGCGAGAGAGACGCAACGAACTTGCTCCGCGCGGGCCGCCGTTCCTTCGGGACGGCGGCCCGCGCCATTTCGCGGCCAACCTCCGCGAGGAACCTTGGAACCGCCCTTCACAGCGCGGACGGCGCCAAGGCGCGCAGTACACTGCGCCGATGGCATTTGGGTCGTCCGACACACCGATTCGCTACGGCAGCTACCTCAAGGTGCCGGAGCTCATTTCCCTCCAGCAGCCTTTCACCGACGAGCACGACGAGCTGCAGTTCATCGTTTTGCACCAAGTGTATGAATTGTGGTTTCGGCTCATCCTCCATGAGTTGGACGCTGCCGACGTGCTGCTGCAGACGGGAGCCGACGAGTCGATTCGCGAGGCGACGCGACTGCTGCATCGTGTGGCGCGCATTCAAGATGTCCTGCTCTCGCACCTCCCAGTGATGGAGACGATGCGGCCAGGCGATTTCTTGAGGTTTCGCGAGCGGCTCAAGCCCGCGTCAGGATTTCAGTCCGCACAATTCCGCGAGCTGGAGTTCCTCTGCGGCTTGAAGAGCCAGGCGCTCCTCGACCGGTGCGATGCCGACGAGGCCAGCATGGCGCGGCTTCGCAAGCGGTTCGCGGCTCCCACGCTGCGGGAGCGATTCGCGTCGGTTGCGAGTCGGCGCGGGTTTCCGATGACGGTTGCCGACGAAGGCAGCCCCGAGCACGCCGCATCGGTCGGGGCGATTGTTGAGCTGTACAAGAATCCCGCGCGCGACACGACGCTGTACGAACTCGCCGAGGCACTTCTCGACATCGACGAGCGGCTCGCGCTATGGCGGAGCCGCCATTACTGGATGGTGGAGCGCGTGATCGGAGGAACCATCGGCACAGGCTACGCGGCGACGGGCGCCGGATATGAGGGGATTCGCTATCTCAGCCAGACCCTTTTCAAGAAGGCATTCCCCGAACTTTGGTCGGTGCGCGGGCGGCTTGGAGGCGCGCCGGCATGAGCGGGCCGAGCAGCAACGCGGAGTTCGCGCCGCCGGAGTTCCCCGAGCGGTTCAACATGTCGCGCTACTTCCTGACGCAGCGCCTCGAGGAGGGGCGCGGCGCGCGGAAGGCGATTCTCACAGAAAGCCGCTCGTACACTTATGCGGAGATCGAGTCGGCGGCGAATCGCGCGGCGCGCGTGCTCCAGGAGATGGGGGTCGAGCAGGAGGACCGCGTTTTGGTGATCCTTCCCGACGGAGTTGAGTTCGCCGCGGCATGGTTTGGAATCCTGAAGGCTGGGGCGGTCTTCGCGATGGTGAATCCGCTCGTCCCGACTGAGGACTTCGACCACTATTTTGAATACACGCGTGCAAAAGTAGCTTTCGTCGACGCGGGTGCGCTCGACCGGCTCGCGCCGGCGATGGAGCGCGCGCGGCATCTGCGACACGCCATCGTCGTCGGGGGCGAGGCGCCTACGCTCCATCGGGTGCACTGCTCGCGATGGGCCGACACGGTTGAGACCGCTCCGGGCCGCGAGATCTGCGTCGACACGCATCGGGAAGATGTGGCCGGGTGGCTCTTCACGTCGGGATCGACGGGAAAGCCTAAGGCGGCGGTCCACAGACATGTGGATTTCCCTTACAACACCGAATGCTACGCCAAGCGCGTGCTCGGGATCTCTGAGTCCGACGTCACGCTGGCTGTGAGCAAGCTCTTCTTCGGCTACGCCACGGGAGTCAATCTCATGTTCCCGTTCGCGGCCGGCGGGGCGTGCGCGCTCTTCCCGCAGCGATCGACTCCCGAGGAGGTGTTCGCACAAATCCGCCGGCACCAGCCGACCATCCTCTGCTCGGTCCCGACCTCCATCGCCGGGATGCTGGCACTCGAAGGCAAGTCGAAGGCCGACTTGGGACGACTTCGATTATTGACTTCCGCGGGAGAGGCGCTTCCTGCCGAACTCTACCGGCGTTGGTTCGAGCGGTATGGAATCGAGATTCTCGACGGCATCGGCTCGGCGGAGATGTTCCATGTGTACGTGAGCAATCGGCCTGGACGCGTGCGCCTCGGGTCCCTCGGCGAGACCGTGCCGGGCTACGACGCCCGCGTCGTCACCGCCGATGGGCGCGACGCCGCGCCCGATGAGATTGGACATCTGTGGATTCGCGGCGAGAGCGCGGCGCTTGGGTATTTCCAGGATCGCGCGAAGAGCTGGCAGGTCTTCCGCGGGGAGTGGTGCGTCTCGGGCGATCTCTTTCGCCGCGATTCGGAGGGATATTTTACTTATGAAGGGCGCGCCGACGACCTGCTGAAGGTTTCCGGTATCTGGGTTTCGCCGCTCGAGATTGAAGGGTGTCTGCTCCAGCATCCGGCCGTGAAAGAGTGCTGCGTCGTCGGCGCCAAAGACAAAGACGACCTCGTGAAGCCTCGCGCTTTTGTGGTGCTTCAAGCGGGGCGCAAGCTCGACGAAGCGCTCCTCGCGGAGCTCCGAGCGCACGCCAAGGCGAAGATGGCTCCCTATAAATATCCGCGCTGGATCGAGGCCATGGACGAGCTGCCGCGCGGCGATCGCGGGAAGGCCGACCGCAAGACGCTGCGCGCGCGGCCGCTTCTGTAATCGTCGGGTCGGACATGGCACTCACGCTCGGAGAACTCACCTATCCCGAGGCGGAGAAGCTCCTCCCGGGGGCCGTGCTTTTGTTGCCTGTCGGCGCGATCGAGCCCCACGGGCCCCATCTGCCTCTCGAGACCGATTGCGTTCTCGCGGCGGAGCTTGCGCGCCGATCGGCAGCGCACCTGCAGGAGCGCGGAGCGAGTGCCTTCGCGTTGCCGACGCTGCCCGTCAGCGTGACCGACTACGCCCAGGGATTCGCAGGCGCGCTTTCGATTCCCGCGGCCGATGTGGCGGCATACCTCCGGGCGACGGCGCTTGCGGGGCTGCGCGCGGGCGCGCGCCGCGTCGCGATCCTGACCTTTCATTTCGATCCCGGCCACCACGCCGTGATGCGTGCCGCGCCCGCCGAGGCCAACGCCGCCGCCCGCGCCGCGGGTCTGCGCGGAGATGTGATTCTCGTGGACTTTACAAAACGCGCGCACGCCCAGCGGATCGGTGGTGAGTTCGCGACGGGATCGTGCCACGGGGGCTCCTTCGAGAGCAGCCTCCTCCTGGCGGCGCGCCCCGACCTCGTGCGCGAGGCCGCGCGGCGCGCCCTCCCCGATCTCCCCGTTCCGCTCCCCGAGCGCATGCGCGCCGGCGCTGCAACATTCCGCGACTGCGGCATGGACCAGGCGTATTGTGGGTTTCCCTCCCAGGCAAGTGCACAAGAAGGCGAGCGCCTCTACGGTATACTTTCCGAGATCATTACAGAAGCTGTGCTGACCCCGTGAGCTTCCTCGCCGTCGGCCTCGCCGCGCTTCTCAGCGCCGGGCTCACGCTATTCAGCGGATTCGGCCTTGGGACCCTGCTGCTCCCCGCCTTTGCATTTTTCTTCCCGCTCGACCTCGCCGTGGCCGCCACCGCCGTCGTGCATCTTGCCAATAATCTCTTCAAGCTCGCGCTCGTCGGCCGACACGCCCACGGTTCCACCGTCATTCGATTCGGGCTCCCGGCGGCGGTTGCGGCCATTGCCGGCGCATGGCTGCTCGAGCGCACGGGCGAACTCGAGCCGATCCATCGCTACTCCGGGCTTGGGCGCACGCTCGCCGTCACGCCCATCGGCCTCGCGCTCGGAGCGCTGATGGTTGGGTTCGCGATCCTTGAGGCGGTCCCGCGCTTCTCGAAGTGGACCGTCGCGCCGCGATGGCTCCCGCTTGGCGGCGCCCTCTCGGGATTCTTCGGCGGGTTCTCCGGGCACCAAGGGGCGCTCCGCTCGATGTTCCTCCTGAAGCTCGGCTTCGATCGCCGCCAATTCGTGGCGACGGGCGTGGTCTGCGCTGTCCTGGTCGATGGCGCGCGCCTCGCGATCTACTCCGAGAGCTTCCTGGCGCGCCACCTCCAGGCGCTGCGCGAGGGCAATGGGCTCGCGCTCCTTGCCGTCGCCATCGCGGGCGCGTTCGTAGGCTCCTTCGTCGGATCGCGCCTCGTGGAGAAGGTGACCCTGCGCGCGGTGCAATGGGTCGTCGCCGCGCTGCTCATCGCCATCGGAGTGGGGCTCGCGAGCGGAGCGATCGACTGAGGACGCGTCGGGCCGGCGGACCCGACCGCTGCCACCGGTTATCTTCGTGGTCGCCCGCCATGAACCCGCCGCCTACGACCGCAGGAGCGCCCAAGGTCCACCTCGTGACCTTCGGGTGCCAAATGAACAAATACGACTCGGAGATTCTCTCCGAGCGCATGGCGGCGTCGGGCTATGCGGAGGCGGCGGTGCCCGAGGACGCCGACGTCGTGGCGCTCAACACCTGCTCGGTGCGCGGCGGGGCCGAGGACCGCGTGTACGGCCGCCTCGGCGCTCTGAAGCGACTCAAGCGCCAGCGGCCGGGGCTCGTCGTCGCCGTGCTCGGCTGCCAGGCGCAGCGCGAAGGGGCCGAGCTGCTGAAGCGCGCGAGCCATGTGGACCTCATCGTCGGCACGCGCGAGTTTCCGCGGCTTCCCGAGCTGGTCGAGCGCGTGCGCCGGGGTGAGCGTCCGATTATTGCCATCGACGAGGAGCGCGACGTGCAGGTCGAGCGCGTCGAGCGGCACGACCGCGGCCCGGCCGCGTTCGTGGCCGTGATGCGCGGATGTGATCTTCACTGTACTTTTTGTATTGTTCCCGCGACGCGCGGGCGTGTGAGGTCCCGCGGCGTCGAGGAGATCCTTGAGGAGGCGCGCTGGCTCGTCGCCGACGGCGTCCGAGAGATCACTCTTCTCGGACAGACGGTGAATGCGTACGGATACGACCTCGCGTCGCCCACGGAGGCGGAGGCGATGGGCTACCGCCGCGCGCTCGCCGACGGCGGCTCCGCCGTGCCGAGCTACGCGACAGCGGGTGCGGCTCCTGCGCTCCTGGCGCTCGCGGAGGATGCGCCGCCGATCCCGCGTCTCGCCACGCTGGTGCGCCGCCTCGGAATGATCCCGGGGCTCGAGCGAATTCGGCTTGTTACCAATCACGTCGCCTACCTCGACGACGCGCTCATCCAGGCGCTCGCGGAGACGCCGCAGGCGATGCCCTTTCTGCCGCTGCCCGCCCAGAGCGGATCCGACCGCGTTCTCCGCGCGATGCGCCGAGGCTACACAACGGATTTGTATCGTCGCCGCGTGGAGAAGCTGCGGGCTCGCGTGCCCGGCATCGAGCTCTCGAGCGACTGGATCGTCGGATACCCGGGCGAGACCGACGAGGATGTCGAGGCGAGCTGCCGGTTTCTGCGGGAGATGGGATTTGTGCAAAACTTCGTCTTCCGCTATTCGCCGCGTCCTGGCACCGCGTCGTTCGAAGTGGCGGAGCTGCCGGAGGAGGTCGTCGCCGCGCGTAATACACAGCTATTAAAGGTCGCCGAGGAAGTGCAGCGAAGCCGCTGGAGCGCCTATGTCGGAGCGGTGGTGCCTGTGCTCGTGGAGCGAACCGGCGACGAGCCGGGTTCCCTTGCGGGCCGAACGCCCCAAAGCCTGGAATTGTTCTTTTCCGGCGGGCCTGAGCTGGTCGGGGAAATCGTCGATGTGCGTATTACGCAGGCCGGCTCCCACGTGGGGCGCGGCGAGCGGGTCGGGGTTCGGAGCTGAGCGATGCGCGCGCAGGCCTCCCCGTTGGATGTGTCGGCGCTGCGCGCTCATTTCCCCGGCCTTGCGCGCATGGTGGCTGGGCGGCCGGCCGCGTTTCTCGACGGGCCTGCCGGGTCTCAGGTTCCCGAATCTGTGGTTTTCGCCATGGGGCGGGTGATGCGGGATCTCGCCGCGAATACGGGAGGAGAATTTATAACATCTCGAGGGATCGACGAACTCGTCGAGTCGGCACGGGAGGCGGCTGCCGAATTTGTGGGAGGAACGGCGCGCGAGGTCGCGTTCGGGCTCAACATGACCACGCTCTCGTTCCAGCTCGCCCATGCGGTGGCACGCACCCTGGCGAAGGGGGACGAGATCGTCGTGACCGATCTCGACCACGATGCCAATATTTCACCCTGGCTTACGGTGGCACGCGACCGGGAGCTGGTGGTGAAACGGGCACCGATCCGCGCCGCCGACGGAACGCTCGACCTCGACGGTCTTGAGTCCTTGCTCGGCCCGCGCACGAAAGTTGTGGCATTTACGCTCGCCTCCAACGCGCTCGGGACGGTGCCTCCGGCGCGCCGCATCACCGATGCGGCCCACCGCGTCGGCGCCCTCGCCGTCGCAGACGCCGTGCACTTTGCGCCTCATCGGAGGCTCGACCGCACGGCGGTCGGCGCCGACGCCGTATTGTGCTCACCCTACAAATTCTTCGGTCCGCACGCGGGGCTGCTTTCGATTCGTGAGGACCTCGCGGCGTCTCTCCCAGTCGACCGGGTGCGTCCGGCGTCGGAGGAGCCGCCCGGCCATCGCTTCGAGACGGGAACCCCGTCCTTCGAAGCCCTAGCCGGTATTTGTGCAGCGATCGAATACATCGCCGCACTCGGCTCGGGAGCGAGCCGGCGCGAGCGCCTCGATTCCGCTTTCGCGCGCATCGAGGCGCATGAAGCGGCGCTGTCCCGACGCGCTCTCGCTCGTGCTGCGGAGCTTCCCGGCGCGCGCGTCCATGGGATCACCGATCCTGCGCGGCTTGCGGAGCGCACTCCCACTTTCTGTATGACCTTTGAAGGGCGGACTGCCCGATCGGTCTCCGCCGCCCTCGGGGAACGGGGCGTCTTCACATGGTGGGGTCACTATTATGCGATCGCCGTGATGGAGGCGCTGCAGCTTCAGAGCTCCGGCGGCGGGCTTCGCGCCGGATTCTTACATTACAATACTCTCGAGGAAGTCGATCGACTCTTCGAGGAACTGGCGGACATTCTTCGCTGAGCGGCGTTTCCATGGCTCTGCCGATCCGCGACTCCGGGACTCCGGTGACTCTTCCCGATGGGGAGCTCGAGAAACTCGAGGCTTCGCTGCCGTCGCCCTTCGATCTCGCCGAGGGCGAAGTGCGCATCGCATACTCGGAAGGTGCGTACAGGGCGGAGCTTGAGCTCTGCGCTCGAGGTGTCCGCGTGGTCACCCGTTCCCGCTCGGGAGAGCCCTTAGCGGCCGTGCGCGCCACATTTCAACAGATGATTGAGAGAGCGCGGACCCACGGAAAGTGGATTCTCTCGCAGAAGTCCGAGGGCACAGGTTCGGAGAGCAGCGAAGCCGCGACGGCGAAGGCGCGGCGGCTCGAGAATGATCGCGACGAAGGGGACCGCTCGGTGCGTCCGATTCGTGCACTTTCGCTGGAGCGGGCGCTCGTCGAGTGGGAACTCTCGGGCGACGCAGCCTTTTTGTATTGGGATGCCGCAGGCGACCGACTGGCGATCCTCGCCCGCAGCGAGGACGGCCGCATCGAGCGCACGGAGCTGCCGAAGGGGCTCAAGCATCCCGCCAAGCCGGCTGCGAAGGCCGCAGCTCCGTCGGAGGCGCAGCCCGCGAAGGCGGCCCGCGGAGCGGCGAAAAAGTAAGGTCCGAAGAACTATTGAAATCCCCGGCCGCAATGGTGGATCTCGCTCGGATTCTTGAGGAATGCTGGCGTCTCGCCGACCTCGGGCGCAGCCATGTGGAACCGAATCCGCGCGTCGGCGCGGTGGCGCTCGCAGGCGACGAGGTGGTCGGGCGCGGGTATCACGCATTCTACGGAGGGCCCCATGCGGAGGTCGCGGCCCTCGAGGATGCCGCACAGCGCGGCCGGCGCCCCGACGGAATGGTGATTTCTCTCGAGCCTTGCTCGACGCAGGGCAAGACTCCGCCGTGCGTGGAGGCCATCGTGCGAGCGGGGATCCGCCGAGTGGTCGTAGGCGCGGTCGATCCGAATCCTGTGCATCGAGGCCGGGGCCTTGCGAGGCTGCGCGACGCCGGCGTGCGCGTCGAATTATTGGAAGGGGACCAGCGATTCGCGGCGCAGAATCGCCCGTTTCTCGCGGCGCTCGACCGGCCGCGGCCGTGGGTTGTTGGGAAGTGGGCCATGACACTCGATGGGCGCATGGCGCTCTCGACGGGCGATTCAAAGTGGGTGAGCTCGGAGCCGTCGCGGCTGCGGGTCCACGATCTTCGTGGGCGCTGCGAGGGCGTCGCCGTCGGCGTGCGAACCGTGTTGGCAGACGACCCGCTTCTGACCTGCCGGACGAAGCTTACATTACAAAAACCGCCCGCGCGCATCGTCTTTGACTCCGAGCTGCGCACGCCCGTGACCGCGCAGCTGCTTCGCTTGCCGGAGGCCCCGGTGTGGATTCTTACAGCTCCCGGAGCGCTCCCCGAGCGGCGGCATGCCCTCGAGCGCGCGGGAGCGCAGATTCTTGAGATTCCCGCCGATGGACAAACCGGTCGCGTGAATCTTGCCACGGCGCTGGCGCTTCTGGGCTCCCGCGGCGTTCGGCGGCTGCTGGTGGAGGGCGGCCCCGAACTTCTCGGCGCGTTGCGCGAGCGCGGGCTTCTGGACCAGGTACTCGTGTTTCTGGCGCCCAAGATCGCCGGCGGAGCCGTGCCCGCCGGAAGCCCGGCTGGCCCCCCGGAGGCCCCGATCATGGCGGCGGCTCCAGTTTTGAGAGAAGTCTCCGTCGAGCGCATCGAGGACGACGTGGTCGTGAGCGGATTCTTGGGAATCGACGCTCCGTGAGGCGCTCGACATTCCTGGGAGTGCTTGCGCTGGCGCCGTTGGCGATCAGCTGCGCTTCGAGCCATGACGTTCTGATCCCGGCGCTCCGCACACCGCCGGCGGCTCAGGCGCTCGATTTGTGGCAGAAATCTCGGGAGATGCTCGCGGTGGGCGATGTGGCTGCGGCGGAAGCCGCGCTGAGGGAGGCCATTGCGGCCGACCCGAAGTTCGTGCGGGCGCACCGCGCGCTGCAGGATTTGATGATTGCACAGATGAGGCGCAGCGAGGCCATGGAGGAGGCGGAGCGGGCCGTGGAGCGGGAGCCCCGTTCGGCGCAGGCGCTTTATTTGCTTTCGCGGCTGCGCAACGGCGAGGCGCGGCGGGAGCTGATTCACCGGGCGCTCGCTGCGGACCCGTCGTTCGGGTGGAGCTACCTCGGACTCTCGGGCCTCGCGGAGTCGTTCGAAGAGCCGGGCGCCGGAGTGGAGTTCGCTCGGCTCGCGGCCCTTGTGCTTCCTCTGGAGGTGGAGCCGCTTCTCGCATGGGTGCGGCAGAGTGCACAGATAGGTTTTCGTCCGGAGACGGAGCGCGAGTGGCACGCGCGCGCTGAGGGGCTCGACGCGGATTCGGCCGCGGCATCGGCGGAGCTGGCGCTGCGCTTTCAAGTCTTTCGAGATGTGAGATTCCCGCATTTCCCTGTGGATGAGCTCGTCGAGAAGCACGGCGAGCAATTATTGCGAACGGCGGGTGGCTGCGAGGTGCTCGCAGCCGCGGCTCAGCGCGGCCTCGGACGCAAGTCCTCAACCACGATCGCCCTGCGCCTCGAGGAGGCCCGACGCAAGCCGCGCAGCGCGGCGCTCGCCGCCGAGCAGGCTGCGCTCGCGGCCACGTTGGCGGCGGTCCAGGGGCGTACGGCGGCGGCCCGCCTCGAATGGGAGAGGGCGTACAAAAACGGAGATCGTACTTTTGCGACGCTCCGGGCCCTTCGGTCGGCTCGGTTTCGAGATGGAGATTTCTCCGGTGCGCTGGCGCTCTACCGGGAGTGGGTCTTGCCGATGCTGGAGGTGCTGCCGCAGCCGAGCGCGCGGGAGCGGGCGCGCGCCGAGCTCGGGGCCCTCGAAGCGGCCGTCGCTCGGGCGGCGGTCGTGCCGAAGAGTGCTGCGGCCAAGCTCGAACTCGCCCGCCGCCTGCTGGCAGCCGGATGGACCGAGGAAGCTGCAGAATGCGCGGCTGCGGCACGGCCGATTGCTACAGAACCATCGGTGCTCGAGGAGTGCGATTCGCTGCTGCGAGAGGCGCGAGGCTTCCGTGCTCTCGTGGCGTTTCTCCGCGATGAGCTGCGCGCTCCGGCCGGGGGCGGAGAGGCGTCGGGGCTGCTGCGCGCGTCACTCGAGCCGCTCGCCCGCGAGAGCCGAGCGCTGATAGGACGCGATGTGGTCGAAGGCTCGCGCACGGAGATTCACTTCCCCGTGGGAGCGCTCATCGGCGCCCATCCCGGTGAGCCCGGAATTGTGAGCTATTTCGAGGCGCTCGGATACGAGCTCCGCCTCGGAAAGCGCTTCTTCGGCCCCGTCGAAGGCTTCTCTGTGCGCCGCGCGGGGGAGTCGACGCTCTCGGGCACGGTCCTTGGCCGGCGTTATGAGGGACGGCTCGCCCTCGGGGAAGCGAGCAGCCTCCACACGCGGCTTGAGGCGCTCGGCGCGCGCTTTGGCGGCGCAACGCTGCCGGAGAGCGTGCTGCTGGTGCTCGACGCGGCGAGCGATCTCGCCGCGGCCTACGACCATGAGCGCGCCTGGTTGGATCATGACCGGGCGAGCGGGCGCGGGGCGCTTCCGGCGCAACGTCTGCCTCGGGTCGAGGCCGCCCGGCGAGCCGCTGCGGACGAAGTGGGCGACGCGCCCCGGCGGCTCATCCGGCGAGCGCTGCTGCGGGATGGCTCGCCGCTCGCGCCGCGGGTGCTGGCATTGGTTTTGTGTCATGAACTCGGACACCTCGCGGATGCCACAGAATACGTTCCTGTTCTGCCGCACATTCCAAGGGTGATCTCGTGGCTCATCGAAGCCGGGTTCTCGATGAGTACGATCGAAGGGAGGCTTGAGAAGCGCGCGGAGCTCACGGCGCTCGTCGAAGGGGCTGACCCCGAGATCGTGCTGGCGGAGATTCTGGAGGCGTGCGAGGAGCCGGCTGCACGGCCTCCGCACTCGATCGGATTCGCCGACCTCGGGCGTGAATTCGTGGAAGAAGCCCACGAACGAAGCGTGTCGGGATCCCTGCGGCTGCACCCGGGGCTCGCCTGGGACGAGGGAGCGGCCACGGCGCCCCAGCTCTGGAAGCTCGCGGTCGAGGAGATTCGTGACATCGGCCGGGTCCTCGCCGACCGAGAAGGGATTCTCCGGGGCGCTGCTCCTGCCGCCACCTCTACGATGCCGATGGGAAAGCCGTGATCGATCCGTTTCTTGAGCGCAATCTTGCCGACATCCGCCGCGCGCAGGACCGCCTTGCGGGGGTTGCGCGCGAGACGCCCGTGCAGCCGTCGCGCACGCTGTCCGCGCTCGCCGGCGCCAATGTGTACTTAAAGCTCGAGAATCTGCAGCGCACGGGCTCGTTCAAGATCCGCGGTGCGTTCGCGAAGATTGCAAAGATTGCCGCAAAGGACAAATCGGTGCTGCGGCATGGCGTCGTGGCGGCGTCGGCGGGCAATCATGCCCAAGGCGTCGCCCTCGGCGCCGAGAGTGCGGGTGTGCGGGCGACGATCGTGATGGCTGAAGGCTCGCCCGCCTCCAAGGTCGAGGCGACGCGGCGCTACGGCGCGCACGTCGTTCTGCACGGGGCGAATTTTGCGGAAGCATATAAATACGCTCTTCAATTCTCGCAGCGTGAAGGGGCCTATTTTGTGCATCCCTTCGACGACCTCGAGGTGATCCATGGACAGGGGACGGTGGGGCTTGAGCTGGTGAAGCAGCTGGAGCAGCTCGACGCCGTGCTGGTTCCGGTCGGCGGGGGCGGGCTCCTCGCTGGGATCGCCTTGGCATTCAAGGCGCTGCGTCCCGACGTGCGCGTGATCGGAGTGCAGTCGGCGACGATGGATCCTTTTGTGAAGTCGATGAAGGCGAAGCGCTACCGGACCTGCGACGCGGGGTTCACAATCGCCGAGGGGATCGCCGTGCGCCACCCAGGAAAAGTGACCTGGGAGATCGTACGGAGGTACGCCGATGAAGTGGTTTCCGTCTCCGACGAGGCGATTGCGCGCTCGGTGCATCTGTTACTGGAGCGGGCAAAGATTGTTGCGGAGGGGGCGGGCGCGGCGCCAGTCGCGGCGCTTCTCGAAGGGCATGTGCGCGGCGTGAAGGACCGCACGGTCTGCTGCATCATCTCCGGCGGAAATGTGGATGTCTGCGTAGCGCAGGAGCCGCGCGCCGCCGATGGCGGCCCGTCGAAGATCCAGCTCGTGGTGCGCGTCGCGCCGACGAAGAAGAACTAAACTCTCCGGCTGGTAGGCCGTAAAGCTACTCTAGTGCCGCGCGGAACGAATCGCGCAGTGCGATGACATCAGCCAGCGCCGCATTAGACGGCAACGTTCCGCGGAGCACGCGCACGCCGCGGGGGAGCTTCTTCACTGCTCCGACTCGCCACTCACCCATGCCTTCGTCGGCGCAATAGGAGAATGCTGCCAGCGGCGTTCCGTCGTTGGGTTCCTGGGGGTATGTATACCAACGGCACGGTTCCTCCTCGAATCCGGGCTCATTCTTGAGCGTCGACCAGAGGTCCAAGGGGGAACCCGGATGCTCCTCCAAATACACCTTTGCCCCCAGGGGTTGGCCCCCCTGGGTTGTGCCGCCGATGAGCCAGAGGCCCAGCGCGACTTTTTTGAGATCGACCGCCTCTGGGTCTCGCCCAATATGGTCATTTCGCGCCCGCTGCCACGCCACCAGTGCCCCGGGCGGCTTCCAACGGATCGAAGGCTGCTCAAACACAAACACGTCGGCGGCCGCTCCGACGATGGGAGCCTCGGCAAGCCCTTGCGCCAGCGCGAGCCCGGCGGCCAGCTCCCTTCCTTCACGCGTACGCTCGAGGATTCCTATGCCAGTATCCTCGGATTCTCGATCTCGAATCCCAATAATCCACATCGCACGAGCACTGTCGAGGACCGCGATGCCGGCTCCCGCCACCGAGTCGCCTCCCAAAATCGACGCATTCCTGAGCTTCACTTCCACTCGGAATCTGGGCTTCTGGCCTCGTTCCAGAGCCTGCACATAGGCAACCTCGAGCGTTCCTACTCGAAGTGCACTATTCCCGCTGATCTGATCGCGCAGACGAGCCTCG
This sequence comes from Planctomycetota bacterium, assembly GCA_016792805.1. GTDB lineage: Bacteria > Planctomycetota > UBA1135 > UBA1135 > JACQFD01 > JAEUHX01. Next base: position 64,178 of record JAEUHX010000037.1, on the reverse strand, counting down.
AGTGCGCCCTTTTGAGCTGCATTCGCGGGACTCTCCGAGACGGCAGCAGCCAGATTGAGAAGCTCCTCGGTCTTCTCCCCTTTGACGTAGGGGAAGGCAGTGCCGTGAATCTCGTAGCGCCTCTGTTCCCAATCGCGGCGCAGCACAAATCCCGGATAGGCGTAGGGTGCGGAGGTCTGAGGGATCCAGTTGCCTGGCATCGGCAACGAGAGGATTCCGGCGACGCCGCGGATCTCCGGAACCTCGATGTCTTTCGCTGCATCTCGAAGCTGTTCCGCCGCCTTGAGCTGATCCTCGAGAGCCTTCGCCAGTGAAGAACCTTTTATTGCAAGAGGCGCCGCCGCGGCGAGGCAGCGATGAGCGAAGCTGAGGGCTTCGGCCATCGCCTTGCCGTCGCGTGCCGCGGTCTGCGCATCCGGCCGGGAGAGGGCGCTGTAGGCGAGCTCCGCCCACGCAGACGCGAGCGCCTCGCCGGCAAGCGGTGCCCCCGCATCCTTGGCTTCCGTGGAGAGATTTGTGAGTTTCTTCTCAAGGGGCGGGAGAGCTTTCGCGTCTCCGCGAGCTGCCGCGATGGCTCCGCGAAGCTTCACCAGCTGTTCGGTGAAATTGGGCGGGGGCGGCGGCGGCGGGGGTGACGGCTTGATGACCTCTGGTTCCTTCGTCCATTTTGTAAGAAGTGCGTGGAGCTGCTCCGCCTCAGAGCCCAGCTCGAAAGTGATTCCGTTCGCCAGGGAAAGCACACTTCGGGCGCGCTTTCGGCGATCCTCCTCAGGAAGGCTCTCGATGGCTTCCTTCTCGATCATTGCGTACGCATGCCACGCCTGCGCGAGCCGATTCCAACCGGCTGGCGGGCTGCCGAGGAGCTTCTCGAGGGCGGCCTTGCGAGCCGCATCGTCGGAGAGAGCGAGGGCGCTCCAGAATTCGAGCGTGGCGCGCGAGTGCTCGTTGCCCGACGGGAGGATCTCCAGGACCGTGGCGAGATCCTCGGGGGTCGCCCGCGGGCGTCCCGCAGCGGTATCCCGAGACCACAGATCGACGAGTGTTGCGCACGCCCTCTGGGCGAGGCTCTGGCTTCGCGGCGCCGACACCACCCCCAGTTTCTTTGCGCTCGCGAGATCTGTTGCAACTCCGAGCCACGCTGTGGCCAGCTCGTGGTCGAAGCCCTCGGGAGCCGGCTTGCTCTGGCGCGACAGCTCTATCGCTAGAGTGAGCCGCTCGCCCGCATAGGCGCGCTGCAGCGCCTCCGCAGCTTGTGTGGATTCCTTGAGCCGAAGGTCTCCGAGGAGAGTACGGATCCAGGAAGCGTCACCGGCGGTGACGGTCGCATCGGTGCCGGCTGTGTGCTCGAGCCAGAGCGCAAGCGTTTTTGTTCGTTCTGCTGAACCTTCTGGCTGCGAGGCGAAGAGCCGCTTCCAACGCTCGCCCGCCGTGCTCCAGCTTTCGAGCCCTGCAAGAGCTCGCTCCACGCGGAATTCGAAGTCTCCGGTGATCGCAGCTGTAGCTTTCCAGGGATCCTGAAGCTTCCGAATTTTCGCCGCCGCTTGCGCGCGCACGCCGCTCCACTTGGGATCGCGGCTCTCCAGCAAGAGAAGTGCTTTCTCGAGGAGCGCTCGCGCGTGGGTTTTCGCATCCGACGAAGCCAGGTCGGAAGGCGCTGTGTCGCTCAGCAGCCGGTCGTAGGCCTCCATCGAAAGGGCGGGCTGTCCCGCGCGGTCCCACGCGAGGGCCTGCGCCGCGAGGCACCTCGTGATGAGTGACTTTCGATTTGTGAATTCTCGGCTCGCACGAAGTGTGATCAGATGGGCCTCGAGATCCTGCGCGAGGAGCGTTGCAGCCTCCGTCGACGTGGCGGGGTCGGCGCCAGGCGGCGTCGGCTCAGCGGCCCGCTTCAGGGCGGGTTCGACGCGCGCGCGCATGTGCTCGCCGGTGAGCCGGTCAGCGAGTTCCAAGGCACTGCGCCGAAGATCACTTTTCTCGGGCGCGGCTACTGCGCAGGCGTCCGCCTCCTTGATTGCGCTCTCCACTTGGCCGACTGCCTCGAGGGCGCGCGCCTTCGTCAAGAGCAGCTCACCGCGGCGCTCGGCGGGAAGCTCGAGCCCGGTTTTCTTAAGAAGCGTGAGGATCTCATCGACCTCGATGCGCGCGCTTTCTGCGTTCGCAGCGGAGAGCTTTGCGAAGCGGCGCACTACTGCGGATGACCACAAATCGCCCGCTCTCTTCGAATAGGGAACTCGCGCGACGTCGGCTTCCGGAAGTGTCAGAAGCAGATCGCGGAAGATCCTGGCGGCTTGTGCGGGAGCGTCCTCCGTCGTGCCGGCGAGCAGGGCGGCGCCCTCGAGCATGCGCAGGTCGATGCGGCGGGTGCCTTGGGTGCCGTCGATCTCGGCCCGCACGCTCGGGTCTTCCGCCAATTTCGATAGATCGGAGGCGAGCGCCGCGATCTTCTTCTTCTCCTCGCTGCTCGCCTGCTCGACCTTCGCCGCGAGCGCGGTCCCCGCGACGAGATTCCACAGCTCAGCGCGGAGCTTCGAGTCGAACGTTGCGGCAACGCTCGCATCGTCCCACAGCTTGCGGAGTTCGCTCCCAGCCTTGATGTGGGACGCGAGATCAGCTTTTCGGGAGAGATCGCGGATCGAATCCACGCGCAACGAAAACGGCGAGGGCGTCGGCGGCGGCCCATTCGTACTCAAGAGCTGACTTCCCAAATATCCCGATCCGCCCAGCGCCGCGAGCACCACGAGCCCAACCGCGACCGCCTTCGTCGGGAATGGCCGGCTCGCCGGGCGCGCTCCGCCTTGGAGCGATTCGAGCGTCACCGAGCTCGGCGCATGGACCTCGGGCTCCAGAGGGCGCACGGGGCGTCCCTGGCTCGAGGCCGTTTCTCGCACCGACGGTGGGCGCGTCGCCGGGATGGGAACTCGGCTTCGCTCGACGGTAACGCGCACGAGCCCCGCCGCATCGCCGACCGGCTTGCCGCCCCCGTCGACCACCGCTGGACGTAACAGATGTCGCCGCGTCGCGTCGAGGAGCCCGAAGGAAAACCAATTATCTCCCTCGCGCAGATCGATGGCCGCGTCGACGACTCCGCCTTCCAGCAGTGCCACACGCACCGGCTGGCTCTCGGCATCGTTTTCCACGAGAACCAACAAATCGCTCGCTTCGCGCGGCGCCCCTTCGAGCCGGCCGCGAATTGCAAAAATGCGCGAGTGCACGACCTCGGGCCACGGGTTTGGCGTCTCGAGGCGAAACAGCGCGCCGAGCGTCGAGGAAGCGGGCCGCAGGAGATGGGAGCTGGCAGGGGCGGCGTGCGCCCCGTCGGGACGCGCGGGCAGCGGTGCCGCCGCCTCCAGCACTTCTTCGGGCACGTTCTTCAGCACGTCTCGCAGCGCATCGGCAAAGTGCGCCGCCGTTCCGAAGCGGCTCTCCCGCTCGCGAGCGAGGGCGTGCAGGACGACGGTGTCGAGCTCGGCAGGAATTGCCGGGTTGAGGGAGCGCGTCGACGGGGGCGCGTCGACCTGGAGCTTTTCGAAGACCTTCTTGCTGGAGCTGTCGAAGGGGCGCTTCAGTGTCAGCAGCTCGTAGAGCGTCGCCCCGAGCGAATAGACGTCGGCGCGCCGGTCGACGTTGGAGCGGGAGATCACCTGCTCGGGCGCCGAGTAGGCATAGGTTCCCACAAATCCCATCGACGTCATCTGCGACTCGCCGTGATCCTCGCGCACGAGCCCGAAGTCGACGAGCTTCGGGATGCCCTCGGCAGTGAGAAGAATGTTCTGCGGCTTGACATCGCGATGGATGAGCCCGTGGCGGTGCGCTTCGTGGAGCGCATCGGCGACGGCGGCAATGGCTTCGAGGCTCGTGCGCACATATCGCTCGCGGAAGGCGATCGTTGAGGGCGAGCTGATTTGTGACTCTGAGCGCGCCCGATCATGCACAACGCGGTCGAGGCTCACGCCGTCGACAAGCTCCATCGCGATATAGTGAACTCGTCCGACGTTGCCGACGTCGAAGACCATCGCAATATTGCGATGATTGAGCTTCGCGACGGAGCGCGCTTCGCGCGCGAACCGATCGGCCAGATCCTTGCGCAGCGACTGCTCGCCGAGGAGGACTTTCAGCGCGATGGGCCGGTCGAGCTTGACCTGAACCGCCTCATACACAATTCCCATGGCGCCGCGGCCGAGCTGGCGCACGACGCGGTATCCGTCGAGGGTGTGCCCGACGAGATTCTCGGGGTCGAGCGCCTCCGGCGGCGTTCCGGAGAGCTCCGAGGGCGTCGCGGCTTCGCTTGCGTGGGACAACGGACGCGCGGGCAGCGTGATCTGTACGGCGGGGGCGCTCGCGCGGCGCAGCTCTTCGGCGCGCTCGGCGAAGGCGGCGGCGAGCTGGCCGGCCGAAACGGCGCGCTCCGCCGGGTCTTTCATGAGAGCGCGGCGCCAGAGGGAAAGTAGCCGTCCCTGGCCGACGACGGCATCAAGGGCGTCGAGCCCGGGCAGCTGCTGGTCGGGGCTTTGAGCCCAATCCTGCCAGCCAAAAGCTACATATCCTTCGAGGTCGCCGAGGAAGTCGGAGCCAACAAATGCGGTTCCCAATAATACGGCGAGGGAGTAGATATCGCCCTCGCGGGTGGCAGCGCCGGGGCCCACGGCCCAGAGTTCGGGCGCGATGCCGGGCGCCCATCGAACGTCCTCGCTCGCTTCGGCATATTCCTCGACGAGTGCGTCGAGCGCCGATTCCCACAAAACGTAGGGGCCCGCGATGGATACGGTGGCGGGGCAGAGGTTGCCGTGGACGCGGCCGGCGGAGTGAAGGTCGCCGAGGGTGCGCGCGACACGGGCGGCCCCTTCGAGGGCTTCGATCGATTGGATCGGCAATCGCTGCGTCCCGAGGAGCTGCTGGGGAACGTCGCGAACGACCCAAAAGGCTCGCGCGAGCGGCACCACGTCGCGCAGCGGCGCCACGCCGGCGACCAGAGGCAGCGTGCGTTCGGCGAGCTCGCGGCCGAGGCTCTCGAGGGTCTTCCCGGGGCGCAGCCCGCTCGGGCGCTGGTCGTCGATAAGGACGCGCTCGCCGGTGTCGACGATCACGCCGTCGGAGCGGCTCCCGAGCGGGCGCGGCGTGAGTACGCCGACGCGCTCGATTTGACCGATGCGTGACGAGACGGAAGAGCGGGCGGGGCGCGGCGGCTCGCTCACAGAACCTCCTGGGTCGCGGGTTTGCAGACCATGGGACTTCAGGGCGAAGTATCCGGGAGATTGAGGCGCGCCAAAAGGGGACGTTCGGAGGAACGTCTGACAGCGCACTGCCGAACGCCGGACCGCTTCGCGTGGGCGCGTATGGGCGGCGGATGCCCTCGAGCTGACGTGCGCGAAGAGCGGAGCCAGTCGTGGCGGGTCTCGACGGAAGCCTCTGCCCCGACGAGCTAGCCCGGAGCCTCCCAGAGCGCACGCACGGGAATCGCAAAGAGCGATTCATCGAATCGGAGACTCATCTCGCCATCGTAGAGAACGACGCCGCAGGCGAATCGCTTCCCTGCCATCGCCTTGAGCTTTCGGAGCCCTCGGAAATCGGCGGCGGTGATGGTCGCGGATGCTTTTGTTTCCACTCCGACGATCTCACGTCCATTTCCTTCGAGGACGACGTCGACCTCATAATTGTCACGATCACGAAAATGATAGAAGTGAGCGTCGACCTTCGACCAGCTCGCCTGGCGGCGCAGCTCTTGGACTACAAATGTCTCGAGGAGTTGACCGAGGAGGTTTCGATCGCTTTGAAGGGCGGCCGCATTCAGGCCAAGAAGGGCGCTGGTGAGCCCCGTGTCTCCCATGTGAAGTTTCGATGTTTTGATAAGCCGGCTCATTCGGTTCACATGCCATGGCGGAAGCTCCTCGAGGAGGAAGAGTCGAGCGAGGAGATCGACGTAGCTTCGAATCGTCGGCCGTGATTGTTGGAACGGAGCTGCCAGATCTGTGAAATTTACGAGGCGCGCGGTTTGAGATGCTGCTGTCAAGAGCAATCGCTCAAGCACATCGACTGTTGCAATCTCCTTGAGGTGACGCACGTCTCGTTGGATCACGGCGTCGGCGTAGTCGCGATACCACCGACTTCGCCTGCGGCCTTCAGGCAGCTTGACGGCCGCTGGATAGCCACCTCGCACGATCCTCAGGATGAGCGCGTCTCCAAGCCGCGGCCATGATTGCATTCTGAAGGAGCCCTCGAACAGCTTGTCGAGGAAGGATCCGTCAGACCTTTCCAGTTCACATTCGGAGAGCGGATGCAACCGATGAATCGCCATTCGCCCGGCGAGTGATTCTGCAAGTTTCGGCAGGAGCAGAATATTGGCAGATCCTGTAAGCAGAAATCGGCCGGCAACTCGGTTACGGTCGATCGCCACTTTGAGTGAAGAGAACAGATGGGGGACGTGCTGGACCTCCTCGAGAACGACGCGCTCAGGAAGGCTCGCCACAAATCCAACGGGGTCACTCAGTGCGGCGTTTCGGACAGCCTCGTCATCGAGCGTGAAATACGCATGGCCGCTCGTAGCGCTGATCGCTTTCGCCAGAGTCGTCTTCCCGCATTGGCGCGGGCCGTGGATCAGTACCGCAGGCGAATCGGAGAGCGACTCATGGAGGGTCGCTTCGCTCAGTCGGGGGTATTGGGTCTCCGAGACCATCGGCTGATCGTAAGTTCGCCCATCGGCTATCCGAAAACCAAGGAATCGGCCATTTGAAAATCAAGACGTCGGCGCTCTGGATGCTAGGGCGTCACACAAGCCAGCCTTGGACGGCGCGTGGTTCGAATAGTGGCTCGCGCCATCGAGGGCACCCAACTCGCAGAACCTCCCTCAATACACCCCATGAAAGCCCGCGAAGGGAGTGTTCTGCGAAACAAGCGCGAAGCCTCCCAAGCTTGAATCTCGAGGGGAGGCGCTCCGTTCCGACGGTAACCGAGCGTTGAGCAAGAAACCGTGTGCTCGAACCGACGGACGCCAACGCGGGCTTCCCGGCCCTAGGTCATCATGCGGGTTGACGAGCTCAGCAGACGCTCGTCCCTCAGGATGCATTCCCCGGGTCTGACCGAACGCGTTCCGGCTTCTCATCAAGGGCACTTCGGGTGGCACTTTTCTCGTCTTTCTCGTTTCTAATCCTGCGATTTCATCACCGGATCCCGCAGCGACGCCCCGCCTCATGCCGAAAGTAGGAAAGTAGCCAATCATCACGGAGCATCAATCGCTTGACAGCACAAACGCGTTCCATTAACGTCGCTCTTCACATCTTGGGCAGTACCTTGTGGATTCTCACACGACTCTGCGTCAGCAAGATCCTCCCAAGTGGATGATTGGACGAAGGACACGCGGGCGCGCGACCGCCCTGCTCGCCGCATGCGTCGCTGTTTTTTTTCTCGTGACCGTCGGGGTCCTGTTGTTATGGCAATCCGGAGAGGACGAGTCAAAGCGGAGGACTGATTATGGAGCCCCTCGAGGCGTTGGTTCCGGCCAGCCGGGTGTCACTCAGGCTGCAGCCGCATCGGGGGCCGCCTCGAATGCTGGAGTTGAGCGCCCCGAGTCAGCGAGACATCAGGTTGACTCCATCCTGGTTGAGTCTCGAGCTGAGACGCGTCGTGAGCGAGAAGTCAAGGAACTAGCGAAGCAGTTCAGTACGAAGTATGCGGAGGCAAGCCCGGCCCAGCTCAGCGAGTCCATTGGCGCGCTCCAGGCTGCATTTGACGCAATCTACGAGCAGGCAATGAACGATCGGCGGAGAAAGGGGCTTTATGTGGAGGTCGCGCGAACCGGCAATGAGCTTATCAAAACTCCGAGTGAGATTCAGGGCGACGTATTCTACCAATCAATCACCAATCCAATTGAGAGGATCGACGAGATTCGTGCAACGAAGAAGAGCATTACATGGTTTGTCTCGCTCAGCAAGAGTGAGTATCCAGATCTGTACTTACTGAACGACGAAATTCGCTATCTGCGACACCGGCTCTCGAAGCACTAAAGGCGTATTCAGGTCTAGTTGGTCTATTCAAGATAGTTAGCCTTGCACAGGAAACACAAACATGCCCCAGAATCTCCCCCTGCTCGCAGTCGTTTTCATGGCGCTCGCAACGATTTCGCCTTCCGCCTCTTTGCTCGCTCGTTCTACAAAGGGTGCGCTCGATCCTTGCGACGGCTGTACGGCGAGCTCGTCGCAATGGACTTGTGCGGATACGAGTGCGATATCAAATGGACAATCACGATCAATGTAGTTGGCGCGGAGAATGGAGAATGGAGAATGTTGCGCCAATTGTTTTAGTTGCAACCCGATTGATAACTGTTTCTGGCGGCGCGCTACGATTACGTTGACAAATATCACGAACGGGCCGCTTACGATCCGGCAGGAAGAGGGATTGAAACAGGGCGCGCCGCCAGCCCAGGTTCCCAATGGCGACAATTCTCTGACCCATGGAAATAGTAACACAGTTGAGGCGGGACGAGGAATCTCTTTTGGATTCCTGAACAAAGCAGTTGAGTGTGATGAATACTACGTGTGTGATGTTTCGTATGCGCCAGGGTACTGTCCGACCCCAAGTCCTAGTGGATATGGCAGCTGTAGCATCGCGGATATCCTCCTTCAGTGTTCAATGTGTCCTTCTAACAACTAACCCTCAACTCTCGTGTCCGATCTCTGGGCCGCGAGATAGTGATTCTTGGGGTCCTCGGTAAGGTCGATTCAGATATTCGAACTTCGTTGCGTGGATAGCGGTTTCTCCTCTTCGGATGGCTCAGTACCTGACCTTCTAAGTTGAATCGCTAGTTTCGCAGATCCTCGCGATCTAGTCACAGTAGTGGTTTTCGAAGATATGGCGGCGCTTGGAAGACCACATGTCACAAAGCCGGCGCAACTTGACAGCGAATCAGATGAGCTGACTTTCCGACAAGTGACTTCATTGTTGGCGCTTCGGATGGACCTCGGACCTCAAGTCATGTACTTTGAGGTCGTGAAAAAATCAACTACTCAAGCCGAGCCGTATTCAAGATTACAAGAGACACACGTCTATGAGACTCTGCTTCGACTATTTGCGTATTCGCTTTGCGAGCGTTCCTTTCACACTGCTTGGCATGATTGCACTGTCTGTTGGGACATGTTTGCCGCAATTGAGAGAATTGATCCCGTTGCCCGAGAGCGCATTGGGCGAGAGTTCGGCCCGAAGCAACCCGATTCCAGAGCTGGATTTCGCAAAGCAGACGATTCGTCGCGAGGTCCAGGAAGGCACTGGTGCGATTGAGTTCGTCTATTCATTCCGCAATAGATCGGACCAATCCCTTTCAATCGACGACGAACGGCACTCGTGCGCGTGTTCAACGGTTAGCATTGAACTCGAGGGCAGGCCATACAATAGCGCGAAGCGCCGATGCCACAAATTCTTGCTTTTTGTGAGCGTGCGCAGGGGCGCGAACGGGTCGGGCTCGACGCCAGCGCCGGCGCGGCGAGTCCCATGGCGAGCTGGTCGCAGGTCTCCCAATTGTCGACGGCCTGAAGCCAACGCTCGATCCGCGTCCAAGGCAGGGCGCGTGCCGCCTTCCCGAAGCTCGCCAGGAGGAAGCAGCAGGCCAGCAGCTCGTCGCGATTCCCGGAAGCGGCCGCGAGGTCGAGGAGCGCAGCCGCTGTCGGCGCGTCGGTCTCGCTCTTCAGCTCCTTGGCTGTCGCTCGCAGCGCGGGGACGTGGACGCCGTGGGTTCGAATCCCCGGCACGAGCCGCTCGATCTGCGTGCGGTAGGCCGCGTCGCCCTGCGTCGCGAGCGCTGCGCGCAGGCGACGCCAGAGCGCCGCGGCGTCGGGCCTTTGCTCGTGCCGGGAAGTCGCTCGCGCTGCCTTGAGGGTCGCCATCGCCCGATTCTCGCCGACGTCGCACGCCGAGGGAGCCGGCCATCCGTCGGCCTCGGGGAGTCCGCGCGGCACGGATATCTTCTCCGCCGAACATCGCCGCCGCGGCCCCTGCAACGCCCCCCAACAAACCATTCCATGAAAGACTCGTTCCAAGCCCGCGCGACGCTCCGCGTCGGCGATCGCGATCTCACTTATTTCCGCCTCGACGCGCTGCGTTCCCGCGGCGTCGACCTCGCCAAGATTCCCTACGCCTGGCGCGTGCTCCTCGAGAACCTGCTGCGCTGCGAGGACGGCGAATCGGTGACTGCCGCCGACATCGAGGCGTTTGCGAGAACGAGCCCCAAGGCCGTCGGCGAGCGGGAGATTGCATTCATGCCCGCGCGCGTTTTGATGCAAGACTTTACAGGTGTGCCTGCCGTGGTCGACCTCGCAGCGATGCGCGACGCCATGAAGCGCATGGGGGGCGATCCTCGAAAAGTGAATCCGCTGCAGCCGGTCGAGCTCGTGATCGACCACTCCGTGCAGGTGGATCTCTTCGGAACGGCCGACGCGCTCGCGCAGAACGCACAGCTCGAGTACCAGCGCAACGCGGAGCGATATCAGTTTTTGCGCTGGGGGCAGGGGGCGCTGCGCAATTTTGCCGTCGTGCCGCCGGAGACGGGCATCTGCCACCAAGTGAATTTGGAATATTTGGCCCGCGTGGTCATGACGGCGTCGGCCGGAAGCGACACGCTCGCGTATCTCGACACCGTGGTCGGCACCGATTCGCATACCACGATGATTAATGGTCTCGGAGTGCTCGGATGGGGCGTCGGCGGCATCGAAGCGGAGGCAGCAATGCTGGGGCAGCCCGTCTCGATGCTGATTCCCGAAGTCATCGGCGTGCGCCTGCGCGGCCATCTCGTGGAAGGGACGACGGCGACCGACCTCGTGCTGCGCGTGACGGAGATGCTGCGCAAGCGCGGCGTCGTCGGGAAATTTGTGGAGTTCTTCGGGCCTGGGCTCGCGCACCTTTCGCTGGCCGACCGCGCCACAATTGCCAACATGGCGCCCGAGTATGGCGCCACCTGCGGCCTCTTCCCGGTCGACGCCGAGACGATCCGATTCTTGGCATTCACTGGACGCAACGCGGCGCAGACGGCGCTCGTGGAGGCCTATTATCGCGCGCAGGGGCTGTTCCATGACGCGAGCACGCCGGAGGCCGAGTACACCGACGTGCTCGAGCTCGACCTGGCAACGATCGAGCCTTCGCTCGCCGGGCCCAAGCGCCCACAGGACCGGCTCGCGCTCGGCTCTGTGAAAAGTAACTTCGCGAAGGAACTCCCCGGCATTTTGGCGACGAGCAAGAAGAAGACGGCTGCGGCGGCTGCGCCGACCGGAGCTTCGAGCGCGGTCGCGCTGGAGGTCGGCGGCGAGCGCACGACCATCGACCATGGATCCGTGGTGATCGCGGCGATCACGAGCTGCACGAATACCAGCAATCCGTCGGTGCTGATCGCGGCGGGGCTCGTCGCGAAGAAGGCCGTCGAACGCGGCCTGCGTGTGCAGCCGTGGGTCAAGACGAGCCTCGCTCCCGGATCGAAGGTCGTGACCGACTATTTGAAGGCCTCTGGATTATTGACCTATCTGGAAAAATTACATTTCAACGTCGTGGGTTACGGCTGCACGACCTGCATCGGCAACAGCGGGCCGCTGCCGCCGGCCGTCTCGAAGGCGATTGACGACGGCAACCTCGTCGCGGCCGCCGTGCTCTCGGGCAACCGCAACTTCGAGGGCCGCGTCCACGCCCAGGTGCGTGCCAATTATCTGGCGTCGCCGCCTCTTGTGGTGGCCTACGCACTGGCGGGCCGCATGGACCTCGACCTCACGGCCGAGCCCCTCGGCACCGGGAAGGACGGGAAGCCCGTCTTCCTGCGCGATGTGTGGCCTTCCCAGACGGAGGTGGCCGACATGATCCGGGAGGCCGTGCGCGCGGAGATGTTCGCGCGGAGCTATTCGGACGTGTTCGCCGGAAGCGCCGCGTGGCGCGCGCTGCCGGCGCCCACGGGCGACACCTACGCTTGGGATGAGAAGTCCACTTATGTGAAGCACCCGCCCTACTTCCTCGGGCTGCCGAAGGAGCCGGCCCCCGTGGCCGAGCTCGCGGGCGCGCGCGTGCTGGCGGTCTTCGGCGACTCGATCACTACCGATCACATTTCGCCCGCCGGCAATATCAAGAAAGACAGCCCCGCCGGGAAGTATCTCATCGCGCTCGGCGTCTCGCCCGACGACTTCAACTCGTACGGCGCACGCCGCGGCAACCACGAAGTGATGATGCGCGGCACCTTTGCCAATGTGAGGATCAAGAATCTGATGGTCCCTGGCGTCGAAGGCGGCGTCACCGTGCATCAGCCGACGGGCGAATCGATGTCGATCTACGACGCGGCGATGCGCTACCGCGAGGAGCGCGTTCCGCTTGTGATCTTCGCGGGCAAGGAGTACGGCTCGGGCAGCTCGCGCGACTGGGCGGCGAAGGGGCCGGCGCTCCTCGGCGTGCGCGCCGTCGTGGCCGAGAGCTTCGAGCGCATCCACCGCAGCAACCTGGTCGGCATGGGGGTGCTGCCGCTCGAATTCCCCAAGGGGCAGAACGCGGCGAGCCTCGGGCTCGACGGCACCGAGCGCGTCGACATCGTCGGGCTCCCCGCGGCCATCGCTTCGGGGTTCTCGGGCGGGCGGGAGCTCCTCGTGCGCGCGGACCGTCGCGACGGCTCGCGCGTCGAGTTCCGCGCGCGCGTGCGCATCGATACCCCCAAGGAGGTCGACTACTTTCGTCACGGCGGCATCCTGCAATACGTTCTGCGCCACCTCCTGCGCGCCTAAAGCGCGAAATCTCATCGAGTTGCGGCGGAGCCCTCTCCGCCGCGGCTCCCCCCGAAGGACGCTCCCGCGGGCCCGCACCGAGGGGCCGCATGCGCGTCCTCGACCGTCCCAACCCCGTGCAACGACCCGAAACGGACGAACTTCGGCTCCGGACGCTTCGCGGAGACCGCGAAGCTGCCGAGCAGCTTTTCCGCGAGCACTTCGACTCGCTCTATGACTTCGTCTACTTCCGCGTTGGCCGCGATCTGCACCTCGCCGAGCAGATCGTGCAGGAGTCGATGATGACGGGGTTCGAGAACTTAAAGACTTTCGAGGGCCGCTCGAGTCTTCACACTTGGTTGTGTGGTATTGCGAAAAATAAGATTCGTGCCTATCGGCGGACGCGCAGGCCCGTGCCGATCGAGGACATCCTCGAGGATGCTGGCGGCGAGATCGACGCCATCTTGTCACAGATCGAGCGCGAGCCGCTTCCCGACAGCGTACTTCAGCGGCGGGAGACCCAGGAACTCGTCGGCGCGACGCTCTCGTCGCTTCCGCCCGAGTACCGGCGCGTCCTGATTGCAAAATATCTCGAGGAGCGATCAGTGGCGGAGATCGCCAGCGCCTCAGGAAAAAGTGAAAAGGCGACCGAGTCGATGCTGACGCGTGCGCGCGTGGCATTCGGAAAGGTGTTCGAGCTGCTTGCGAAGAGGCGAGGAGAGCTCGAATGAGCGCCGATCCGAGAGTTCTTGAAGAGAACATTTCGAGGCTCCTGCGCCGCGCGTATGTGCCGGTGCCGGTACGCGCCGAATTCCGGCGCAAGCTGGAGGCGGAGGTGGTCGCGCTTGTCACCGACCCCAACTTTCTCCGGTGGCGCATCCTCCGGCGATGGTCGCCCGTGATTGCCGTGGCGGCGCTCGTCATGGCGGCGCTCGGTCTCGGGTGGTGGCTCGGGGCGTCGCAGCAGGGCGATTTGGGACGCTCGGCTCTTCAACATTCCGATTTCGCCGCCGCGGGAGGTGGCACCGATGCGACCAACGGGCTTAGTTCTCCCGTGGGCGTCGGATCGCGTGAGGCGCGAGAGCTGGAGCCGCCGCGCGACGTGGTGCCGAAGACGGAGCCGGAGCGCGGCTCTGCCCCGGCGCCAGGAAAGCTCGCACTGGAAGGAACTGTGGGGTTTGAGGACGGCAGCGCGCCGAAGGAATTCACCGTGTGGGCGCTTCGCGAGGACGTCCTGCCGTCGATGCCGAGCGCAAAGCAGTTCGCGGACTCGGCGGGCGTGTTCCGGCTGGAAGGGCTCTCTGGAAGCTCGTACCGGATCTTCGTGCACGCGGCTGGAGCGCCGATGGTCTCGGTTCGAGGTGCTGCTCCCGGATCGGACCGATCTTTGAAGATCCTGATTCCCAAGCTGGGCGGCACTGTGCGCGGCACAGTCGTGGACGCTGCGACGGGAGCCACGGTCGCCGGTGCCGTCGTGATTAGCGAAACGGATGCTCCGGCGATGATGCTGCCGGCCCGAGCGATGGATCTGCCGGCGGATCTTCCGGCCCGATGCACCGTGCGTGCGGATGGCTCGTTTGAGCTTTCGGCTCTTTCTGTTGGAGTGCACACGATCCGCGCGAGCGCCCCTGGTTACGGTCCGGCATTTGTAGACTCCATCGACCTCACCGCTGGCGGCGTTCGCGAAGGGGTGCAGATTCGCCTCGCCCGTGGCGCCGCGGTGCGCGGGGCGGTTCGCGGCTCGGCTGGGGAATCGCTGCGAAATGTACAGGTGATCGCATCGAGGACGCTCGAGCCGGCATCCGGCCGTCTCATGCTCTTTGGCCGCGCTGTCACGGCAGACGACGGCACCTATCGCATCGAAGACCTGTCGGAGGGGAGCTACGTCCTGCTCGTATTCGAGCAGGGGTCCATGCGCCCGATGTTTGATCTTCGATATGTGACAGTGAAAGCCGGCGAGACGCTAGAAGTTCCGCTCGGCGCGTCGGCGGCCCTCGGCTCGCTGCGTGGCCGCCTGCGCTCCCCGCGCGCGATTCCACAGAACGCCATGGTGACGCTGCAGATCGAGGGCTCCGCACGAGCAGAGAGCTGGCGAACCTGCCCTGTGGCCGCCGACGGCACCTTTGAATCGACCGGCATTCCGGCAGGCACATGGTCTGTCTACGGGACGCTCGGGCTCGGCACGTCGATCATTGCGCTCGGGAAAGTAACGATTGCCTCCTCCGCGGCGACGGAAGCGGTCTTTGATGCGCCGGCGGAGAGCATTCGCGGCACCGTCGTGCACGCCTCGAACGGCGCTCCGGCGAAGGGAGCGGTGGCAGTGCTCTATGCCGACGACGGCGGATTTGTTGGAAAGACCGTTTGCGGCGAGGAGGGCGCGTTCGAGTTTCCGTGGATCTCCCCAGGGAGATATTCATTACAAATTCTCGGCGGGGAGCTCGCGCTTGGTCACGAGATCCTCGATGGGTTGTCGGTGTCGGCGGGGGTGTCGCCCGCGCCGGTGCAGGCGCGCCTTGAGCCGGCCGGCGCTGTGGAGATCACAGTCGTGGACGGAGACGGAAAGCCCATCGTCGGGGCGAGCCTGGAACTGCGGGACGGGGTGGGGCGGCTTGTGCGCCTCGCCGACGATCTGCGCTCGGGCGCCGACGGGCGCGTCCCTGTGCGGGCGCTTCGTGTGGGAGAGTGGACAATTTTTGCCGCGAAGGACGGTCGCCGGAGCGAGCCCTACCGCCTCGTCCCAGCAGTGACGGGCGTGCAGGCTCTGCGCGTCGTGCTCACGCGCTGAGTCCGATCTTGTGGGCGCGCGCCGGAGGCACCGGCTGCTGCCCATCCCCCTTTTTTGAAGCTCACCGTTCCCATGAAGACTGCTGCCGCCATCGTCGGTTCGATTGTGATCTCGGGTGTGGTTGCCTACGGAGTGACGCGGGCGTCCTGGTCTGGCGAGAAAGCCGCGACTGCGGAGGACTCGGCCGGGCGCGCGGCGCTTGAGCTGCGCCTCGAAGGGCTTGAGCGCAAGCTCGATGCCCTTGCGCAGCAGGCGGCGCAGCCGGCGGTGGCCGCCGCGCCTTCGAAGATTTCGGACGCCGATCTCGAGGCGGCTGTTGCGAGAGTGCTCACCGCGAAGGGGCTTGGCTCCGGAAAGGGTGCGGCCGGTGCCGCGGACGCGGGAACGCTTTCAGGAGCGTCCACAGATGGGAAAGTCACAAAAGCGGCCGGAAAACTGACGAAGTCAGAGTTCGCGGATGCAATGGCCAAGATTCTCGAGGCAGCCGCCAAGGGCGATTGGAAGCGCGATCTGTGGGCACAGATCCGAGACGCTGGAATGATCGACGAGGCGCTTGCGGCGATCGAAGCGAGCGCGAAGGAGCAGCCGGGGAATGCGGATCTTCAATATGCGCTCGGGCAGGGCTTCATTGAGAAGCTCCAGGGCGTGCAGGATGGCCCTGCGAGGGGCGAGTGGGCGATCAAGGCCGACAAGGCCTTCGACACGGCGTTGGCGAGCAGCCCCCAGCATTGGGGCGCACGATTCTCGAAGGCCACTTCGCTCGCCTTCTGGCCGCCGATCTTCGGCAAGCAGAACGAGGCGATCAAACAATTCGAGACGCTCGTCACGCAGCAGGAGTCGACCGGCGGGACAAACCCTGAATATGCCCAAACGTACTATTTCCTGGGCAACATGTATCAGCAGCAGGGGAATACCGCCAAGGCCCAGGAAGTGTGGGGGAAGGGGCTGAAGCTCTTCCCGGAGAATGCACAGCTAAAATCGCAGCTCGGCGGGAAGTAACAGCCGAGCGAGTGCAAGCCGCTCGCAACGCAGGGCGCGCAGAAAGGGCCTTCGAGCGCCTTTCCTGCGCGCCGTACTATTTCGCGAATGCCTGGATCGCGGCGACCATCGCCTTTCGCAAGCCTTCGAGGTCGGCGGGGAATTTCGGTGCTTCCTCGGCTCCCGGCTCGCGGACGACCTCGGCGCGCAGCGCCAGCATGCCACCCGTCTTGCGGCGCGCCGCAGCGACAATCGTCCAGATCGGAGTCTCCTGGTCTTCCACATTTCCGAGATTGTGATAGCGATAGGCCATCCACGGCGTCTCATCCTCGATGTCGATGTCGAGTGGATCCCAAGAATTGTCGCTGTCTCTGTAGCCCTTGTCCTGCGCGAAGTAGGACTCGAGAGAGGCTTCCTTTTCGGCTCGGACCTCGAGGAACACAATACCGAGCTTCGGATGCTGCAGCCGAAGTCCGATGGGATCCCGCTTCAGAAGGTCACTCTTGTCTTCGTCGCTTCCGAACGCGGCGTGGTCGATTCCGCGGACGCTCCAGTCCTTCTCGGGGAGCTGCAGCTCGATTCCGTAGCCGGGGAACTTCGCACGGCCGTCTTCCAGCACGACCGGCTGGAATTCGGTGGAGAGTTCGGCCCAGCGCATGGCACCGGCCAGCTCATTTCTATAATGATCAAATTCGACGCTGTCCCAGTCTCTCTTGCGCATCGAACCCACGGCCCAAACGAGCGAGCGGTCGTCGAGGAAGAGGACCGCCGAGCCGGCCACGTCGTTGCCGGATCGCAGGTGCTTGCCCTGATAGTCGAACTGGATTCGGAATCGCGGCGATGCCCCCGGTTCGCTGACGCACTTATAAGGCCGCAGCTTTGTGCTATCGATCTGTATCTTCTCGATCAGCGAGCAGGAGTCCAGCACTCGAGCAAGCGCATCGGAGAGCCGTTTTCCTTTGCCATCGCGCTGCAGGTCCGCCGTCTTGACGGAGTGAATCGCCGCCGTTTGTGTATAGAGGTCGGTGACTTCGGGGGTGGATTTGGTGTCCTGAACGATCACATGGAGTTCGAGGTCGTCGGGAGCAGCATCGTCGATCCGCCAGAGTGAGGACGGCGCGATGTAGGGCATCCCGGTGCGCTCGACCCAGCCCCGGCCAAGGAAAAGCGAGAGACCGCGTGCCGCGGTGCGAATCTCATTGCGTGCGCCGATTTGTTTCTTCTTGCGGTCCCCAGCGCCGGTTTCGGCCATCGATCGGTACGAATTCATCCGGCCGTCGGCATAGGACGAGAGAACCCAGTCAAGGCCCTGCTTCCCCATCACGACGGTCGCGTGCGAATAGGAGCTATTGGCCAGCGCCAGCGCGCCGCGGTCGCCACCGAGGACGATCTCACGAGTATCCGGCACGTTCGCCGGCCGGCGCACTGCGAGGTCGCCCAGGAAAATGAGCGTCTCCGCGAAGTCCTGGGTGGTCGCGGCGCTCGGCTTGGCGGCTTCGAGCTCTCGCCACAAACCGCCGACTGTTGTATCTGCTCCGCTCAGCAGCGTTCGAAGGGCGCGAACCGCCTCGAGATCTCCGCCGACTGCGCGGGCGCGGCGGCGAACGCCTCCGAGCAGATCGCCCACGATTTGTTCCTTCACCTCCGGTTGAACGCCCGGCAGGGCGAACGCCGACTTCAAAGCGCCGACGCCGGCATCGAACGTGGGCGACGTCGCCGGCTCCATGAGGATCTTGCCTTTTGCCCGGTACACCTTCGAGAGGCGGCTCGATTCGTCCTCCTCGATGCCGCGGGCGAACGCAATGCACTCATCGAGGGCCGCGAGCTTCGCCTGCTGTGAATTCGCACGGACATCGAGCGTTGGCGTGAGCCTGCTATCCACGAGCCGACCCCAAGCGAGGCGATAATTACCCCAGCTCGGCGTCGACACCTGGAGGCAGGTCGTCAGATAAGGAACTGGGTCCGCTCCGCCGAATTCGGCGTGGGTCACGATCTGGAAGCCGAGGTCCGCGAGCTGCGTGTCGCTCGAACTCTTACTTTTCACCGATTCGTAAAGATTCTTGAGTTCGGTGAATGCAGAGGTCGTCCCCGTAGTGAGCAGCTCCTTGCGTCGGTCGAGGATGCGCTGGTTGAGCCAAGCGTCCTCTGTGCGTGCCGACGCATTCGCCTTGAGCACCTCGTCCGCGCGAGCGAGCGCCGAGCGCTCCTCTTCCGCCTTCCCGGCCGCCATCAGCGCCACCGACCAACGATACAGAAGCCGTGCCTGCTCGAGCGGCGTGAGAGCCTTGTCGGCCTGCGCTTCCGCCTTGTCCAGGAGCTGCTGGATCCAACCGGCATCGGTGCCTTTGGCCACCCGATAGCTCTCCTCGCGCGCGGCGAGCTTCGCCCACGCGCCGAGAACCGATTTGTACGGAGATCCCGCGCGCGCCGGATCGAGGAGCCTGATCGCCTCGGAGTACGCCGCGTTGGCATCGGCCTCGTGTCCGGCGGCAGCGTGAAGCGCACCGAGCTGAGCGTGCACGCGGCCACGGTCGTGATCGGATACGCCGCGCGCCGCCCATGCCGGAGTCAGGAGCTGCTTGGCACGCTCGGAGTACTTCACTTTGGCGGCCTGCGACTGGGAGGCCTCGAGCGTGTCGAGGAGGCTTGCCACAAATGCGTCGCTCGTCGCCTTCGCGCCGGACCACGGCTTCGCCGCATCTGTATCGAGGGAGAGGGCCTTCTCGCGCGCCGCGAGGGCGCCGTCGACGTCGGCGGCCGCATCGCAGTGCTTGGCGATCTCCGCCTGCACGTCGGCCAGGAAATGGGCTCCGTCCGCGCCGGTTGACTGGGGCGCCAGCTTCTCGAAGAGCGCACGCAGGCCCGTTGCGGATGCTTGGTGTCCAGCGGTTTCGCCCTTCGCCGTGAATGCCAGATCTTGAAAGCGCTTCTGGGAGACCTTCCGGAAGCACTCGGAATATTGGGCCCAGGTCGGAGGCGCCGCTTGAAGCGCCTGCTCGTAGGTCGCGATCGCCGCAGGCTGCTGAGCCGCCTCCTGCGCGCGCGCGAGCGCATACAACAAATCTGCATGTGCCTGCTGCGACCACCCCTGCTCAGGTCCGAGCCTCGCCTCGACGATCGAAGGGAGCCACCCCTGGATTCTTGAGATCACAGCAGGAGCCGCCTGCGGGCTCGCCGCCCGGTCGCCGAGTTCGCCGAGGAAGCCCTGCAGCGAAGCCGCTGCCGTGGCGACGGCCTCACCTTTGCGGCCCCAGGAGGCGCCGCCCTTGTCGATCGCCATGCGCAGTCCGTCGAGCGCTTGATCCTGCTGCTTGCGCTCGCGGGCGCACCGAGCCGTCAGAAGCAACAGATCAGCTTGCTGCAGATCGCTGAGCGCGAGGCGCGGATCTTTCATCGCGTCCTGGGCTTCCTCGCGCGCGCGATCGGCGTTTGCGGCCGTCAGCTCCTTCGCGCGATAGCGCGCGAGGAGAGATTCCACCCAAAGGCGCGCGGCTTTCGGCCGGAGCCCTCGGGTCCAATCTTCGGGGTCTTCGAGCTTCACACCGAGGTCCGCCGCCTCTCGAAGGCTCTTTCCGATCTCCTCAAAATTCGGCGATGGCATCGCCATGAGCATCTCGGCTCGATCGACGAGAAGGCCACAGATCTGTTCGGGCAATGCGAGCGGGTATCCGACTCCCTCCGTTCCTCCGGCGGCCTTGCGAAGGCGCTCGATCACTGGCAGCAAGCGCGCTCGATCGGCGTCCTTGAGGTCGCTTCGCCCCGTGAGTTTGCGCACGCCTTCGAAAAGTGAGGTCCAGCGTGCTTTCTGTTCATCCGTTGAAAGCACTCGTGCGAGCTTTGTGTAGCTTCGAGTCGTGAGGAGATCGTGCAGCTCAGCGGACGCCGGCTCGAGCTTCTGTAAGGGATCACCGCTGGCGGCCGCTTCCGATAGAAGCTGGTCCACAGACCGGATCTTCTCTTTCAGAGCTGCTTCTTCGGGGTCGGCGGGCGGGGTGGCGGTCCCGGTTCCCGCGGTCCCTGCCGGGTTGGGGCCGGGATTTGTTGCGCCTGCGCCCGGTTCTGTTCGCTGCACAGTTCCGCTGCTGGATCCACCGTCTTCGGGCTTGGCGCCTCCGTTTCGAATTTGCTGCTCTGACTCCGAGAACGGGGGGAGCTTCAAGGCAAAGGCGCCGCCTAACCCGGCTCCGAGAATTCCCACAATCAACAATCCGCCCCAGAGCGCCGGAGATGGGCCCGCCTTCTCTTCTCGGCGCGGGCGAGCCGAACCGGGCTGCGGCCGCGGGGACGTCATGGCCGGCTCTGGCTCCCGTGCCGGCGGAGCGCTCGGTGCTTTCGATCGCTCGACGAGAAGTGTAATGAGTCCGCCGTCGTCGTGGATCGGCGTCCCCGTGGAGTCAACGACTTCGGGTCGTGTGAGCTGGCGTCGCGATCCGTCGACGAGGGCAAAGGAGAGCTCATTGCTCCCTTCGCTCAGCTCGATCGACACGTCGACTCGCTTGCCTTCCTGAATCCCTGCGAGGACCGGCCGCTCGGCACCGACCATCACAAGAACGTCCCGTGCTGACGCAGGGCAATTCTCGATGACTCCGCGCAAGTTCAAGATTCTCGACGCCACGCGCTTGGGCCAGCGGGCCGGCAGCTCGAGGCGGATGAGTGCGCCGGAGGTCGAGGACGCGGGCTTCGCCGTGGACGGGGCCGCAGTCTTGCGTAACGCCGTCGGAGGCGACGTCGCCGCCGGATCGCCGCCGGCACCCGTCGGCGCCGCGCGCTCGAGCTCATCTTCCGGCGTCTCGCGGACGTAATCGCGCAGCGCCACCGCGAAGTGCTCCGCATTGCTGTAACGTCCGTCGCGCTCGCGCGCGAGCGCCTTCAGAACCAGCGCGTCGAGCTCGGGCGGAATGGATGCGTTGAGCGTGCGCATCGGCGGCGGCGCGTCTTTCTGCAGCTTCTCGAAGACCTTCTCGCTCGTGCCTTCGAAGGGGCGCTTCAGTGTGAGCAGCTCATAGAGCGTCGCTCCGAGCGAATAGATATCGGAGCGGCGGTCGACATTCGACTTCGACACCACCTGTTCCGGCGCCGAATACACAAATGTGCCGACGAAGCCGGCGGACGACATCAGCGTCTCGCCCTGATCTTCGCGCACAAGGCCGAAATCCAACAGTTTCGGCACGCCCTCAGAATTTACCAAAATGTTCTGTGGCTTCACGTCGCGGTGGATCAGCCCGCGCCGGTGAGCCTCGTGGAGAGCATCGGCAATCGACGCGATCGTCTCGATGCACGAGCGCACATAGTGCGTCCGGAAGGGAAGCAGTGAGGAGTGCTTCGGGACGGCGCTCGCTTTCTCTCCGAGCTGAAGCTGGTCGACGCGATCTTGGATCACGCGGTCGAGGCTCACGCCGTCGACGAGCTCCATCGCGATATAGTGAACCTTACCGACGCTGCCGACGTCGTAGACGACCGCAATATTGCGATGATTGAACTTTCCGACGGTGCGCGCCTCCTTCTGGAATCGCTCGACGAGGTCGCGCCGCTTGACGAGGTCGGGCAGGAGCACCTTGAGCGCAACGCGGCGCTCGAGCTTCATCTGCTCCGCTTCATACACAAGCCCCATGCCGCCCCGTCCGAGGAGTTTCTCGACGCGGTAGCCGGCCACCAATTTTCCCTGGAGTTCCTCGGGGTCGAGCGTCGGGTCGTCGAGAACCGAGGGCTGGGAGGCGGGTGTCGGGGGCGGCGCCGTCTGAACGGGAGGAGGCGGCGCAACCTGGGCGCGGGACTGCCGGGCAAACTGCTCGAGCGCCTCGGCGAACTCCCCGGCGGACGTCGAACGGCGCCCCGGGTCTTTCTCGAGTGCGGCAAGCCACACGCGCACGAGGTCGTTGTCGCCGAGGGTCTGACGCAATAAATCGATGCCCGGCAGCTTCGACTCGGGCTGCTCGGCCCAGTCTTGCCAGCCGAAAGCAACAAAATCGGCCATCTCGCCGAAGAGGTCGTTGCCCAGCACCGCGGCCGCCAGCAGAGCTGCAAGGCTGTAGACGTCTCCGCGCTGGGTGGCGGCGCCGGGGCCGCCGCTCCAGAGCTCGGGCGCCTTCCCCGGGAACCAGCGGGCATCCTCGCTCGCCTCGGCGAACTCCTCCGTGAGCGCATCGAGAGCCGCTTCCCACAGAAAGACGGGACCTTCGAGCGACACGGTTTCGGGCGAAATGTTGCCATGGACCCGGCCGGCCGCGTGGAGCTCGGCCACGGCGCGCGCGACTCGGGCGGCATTCTCGACCGATTGCACGTGTGCGAACGAGAGGCGCGTCGATCGGATCTGCGCCCGCGGCGCGTCGCGGACTACCCAGTGGGCGCCGGTGACTTCGATAATTTCGCGGCAGGGCGCCGTTCCGGGAACATTGGGCTTCGTGCGCGCCTCGAGGGCGCTTTTCAAATCGGCCAGCGACTTTCCCGGGCGAAGGCTCTTCGCGCACCACTCATCGATCAGCAGCTTGTCGCCGCTCGCCACCAAGATGCCCGGGCAGCGGCTGCCGAGCGGATGGGGAGTCGGGTCGCCCACGCGCTCGACTCCGCCGATGCGCTGGCTCGAAGGGGAAGGATTCTGTCCCTGGGATCCGGGCACGGCTCGTTCGTGGTCAGAGGTTTGCGATTTCTAGATATGACGGAGACGGAGCGCGCGGGTCGCTCCTTGATGAAACAAAAAGAGCGCGTAGCCGTTGCGCGGCACGCGCTCCTCATGCAGCGCGATCGGAGCTACCGCGTTGCTGCGATCGCCGCGCCGCCGGAGCGCGAGCGAGGCGTTGGGCCCATCTCGCGCAACACCGCCGCGAACTGCTCAAGCACGAAGTCGAGCTGCGCGTCGGTGTGGGTTGCCATGTAGCTCGTGCGCAGCAGATCGCAGCCTGCCGGCACCGCCGGCGAGCAAACCGGATTGGTGAACACGCCCCGGTCGAAAAGCGCACGCCAGAACCGGAAGGTGAACTCGCGATCCCCCAGCACGACGGGGACGACGGGGGTCTCCGAGAGGCCGGTGTCGAAGCCGAGCGACTGGAGCCCGCGGCGCATTTTCTCGGCGTTGCGCCAGAGGGCGGTGCGGCGTTGGGGCTCGCGCTCAATAATATCGAGAGCTGCGATCACGCCAGCGGTTGACGCCGGCGGCAGCGACGCACTGAAGATCAACGATCGCGACTTGTGCTTCAGCCACTGGATCACGTCGAACTCGCCTGCCGCGAATCCGCCGATCGACGCGAGCGACTTCGAGAACGTTCCCATCACGAGGTCGGTCTCACGCTCGAGGCCGAAATGCTCGGCCGTGCCGCGGCCGTGCGCTCCGAGGACGCCGAAGGCATGGGCGTCGTCGAGCAGCACCCGCGCACCGAAGCGCTTCGCGAGTTCTGACATCTTCGGAAGCTTCACAATATCGCCGAGCATCGAGAAGACGCCGTCGGCCACGATGAGCTTGCCCTTGTCCTCGGGAGCAAGCGAGAGCTTCTCCTCGAGGTCGGCCATGTCATTGTGGTGATATTTGATGGTTTTTGCGAACGACAGCCGCGTGCCGTCAATAATCGACGCGTGGTTGTCGCGGTCACAAAAGATGAGGTCATCTTTGCCGGCGATCGCGCTCAGCACGCCGAGGCAGGCCTGGAATCCTGTCGAGAAGGCGAGACAGGCGGGGCGGCGCAGGAATTGTGCGAGGCGCCGCTCGAGCTCCTCGTGGAGTTCGAGGGTGCCGTTCAGAAATCGAGAGCCGGTGCAACCCGAGCCATATTTGCGCGCCGCATGGACGGCCGCTTCGATGACCTCAGGATGGTTGGTGAGTCCGAGATAATTGTTCGAGCCCACCATCACGAGGCGCTTGCCTTGAATGGTGACTTCCGTGGCATCGCTTGCAGCGATCGCGCGGAAGTACGGATACAGACCGGTTGCCTGAACTTGGTGGAGTTCTTCGAACCGGTAGCACTTCTCAAAAAGGTCCACGGATCTGCCTGCGGTCGGCACTGGTTGGTTGGGGCCCGAACGATTCTCGAGGTCGCAGCGAAAGCACGCTGCAAACGCGCTGGGGCTCGCGGCCACGAGATTTTGAAAACCGACGGTAGGGGGAGCGCCGGACGATGTCAAACGCTCGTGGCTGTCGGGCATGCCCTCCACAAGCGCTCGCGCCTTGGGCGGCGTTTCCGGCGTTGCTTCGCGGACGCGCCGCGGTGAACCTCGCGCCCATGCGCGTGCTCGTGACCGGCGCGACCGGATTCGTCGGCGGCCAGCTCGTGCCCGAGCTGTGCCGGCTTGGGTTGGAGCTGCGGCTCTTGGTTCGTGATCGGAGGAAGGCGCAGAGGTGGAGTGCTGCCGGTGCGGAGCTCGTAGAGGGCGACCTGTTCGACGCGCCCGCGCTGGCGCGGGGGTGCGTCGGCGTCGACGCGGTGCTGCACGTCGCCGGTCTCACGAAGACATGGCGGGCGGCGGAATTCGAGCGCGTCAACGTCGAGGGCACGCGACAGCTCGCGCAGGCGGCCGTGAATGCTGGCGTGGGGCGCTTCTTGTTGGTGTCGTCCCTGGCAGCAGCCGGGCCGTCGGGACCGGATCGCCCGCGCACGGAAGAGGATCCGCCGGCGCCCGTGTCGGCCTATGGCCGCAGCAAGCTCGGCGGTGAGCGCGTCGCCTCGGAGGTTCTCGCCGCGCGCGGCGTGCGGCTCGCGATCCTGCGGCCGCCCATCGTCTATGGCGAGGGCGACCGCGACTTTTTTGTGGTCTTTCAGCAGGTGGCGCGCGGGCTTGTGCCGCTCGTCGGCGGTCGCGCCGCGCTCGAGAAACGCTTCTCGCTCGTGCACGTCCGCGATCTCGCACGCGGGCTCGCTGGCGCCGTCGCCCGCGCCGATCTGGAAGGGTCTTACTTCCTGCCGGGGCCCCAGGATGCGAGCTTCGGCGAAGTGATCGCGCTCGCGGGACGCGCCGTGGGACGGCAGCCGCGCATGCCGCCGGTGCCGGCTTGGCTCGCGTGGCCGGTCGCGCTCGCGCTGGAGAGCGCGGCGAGCGCGCTCCGAAAGACCACCATTGTGAGCCGCGACAAACTCACAGAAGCAGCGCAGCCGGGGTGGGCCTGCTCGGGCGACCGCGCGCGCGCCGCCTTCGGCTACGCGCCCTCCATCGCGCTCGAAGAGGGATTCGCTAGCGCCGTGGCGTGGTATCGCAAGGAAGGGTGGCTCTGAAGGCGCGGTTGGTAAGGTGCCGCCCATGCGCATCGATCGACTCGCGGCGTGGGCGCCGCTTGGTTTCCTGCTGGCGGCCTGCGGCGCTCCGCGTCCGTCGGCGGAGCAGCTCGAGCGGGCCCGCGCGCTGACGCAGCGCGCCATCGTCGTCGATGGGCACATCGACGTGCCCTACCGGCTGCAGGAAAAGTGGGAGGATGTGGGCATTCGCACCGAAGGGGGCGATTTCGATTATCCGCGGGCGAAGGAGGGCGGGCTCGACGCGCCTTTTATGAGTATTTACACTCCGGCCGAGCTGGAGGAGAAAGGGGAGAGCTACGCGCTCGCGAACAAGCTGATCGATGACGTGGAGCGCATCGCCCGCGAGCACCCGAGCAAATTCGAGCTGGCGCGGACCGCGGCCGACGTGCGCCGCATCGCGGGGACTGGGAAAATTGCCTTCCTCCTCGGCATGGAGAACGGAAGCCCGGTGCAGGGAGAGCTTACCAATGTCGACCATTTCTTCCGCCGCGGAATTCGTTACATCACGCTCTGCCACGGCAAGGACAACCATCTCTGCGATTCCTCCTACGATCAGCGCCACACCCACGGTGGTCTGAGCGGATTCGGAAAGCAGGTGGTTGAGCGGATGAACCGGCTCGGCATCCTCGTGGATGTGTCGCATCTGAACGATGATTCAATCCGCGACGTGCTCGCGGTGTCGAAGGCGCCCGTCTTCGCGTCACATTCGAGCTGCCGAAAGTTCACTCCGGAGTGGGAGCGCAATGTCACCGACGACCAGATCCGCGCCATCGCTGCCAAGGGCGGAATCGTGATGATCAATTTCGGGTCGGCGTTCATCCGCGAAGACGTGCGCAAGCGAAGCGAAGTGGCCTACGCACATCTCGAGCAATGGCAGAAGGAAAAGGGGCTTCGCGGCGATGAGCCGCAGGCGCGGGAGTACGCGCGCCGATATTTGGCATCGCACTCGCCGGGATTCGCCGACGTGCGCGATGTGGCCGATCACGTGGAGCATGTGATCGCGCTGGCGGGAGTGGAGGCCGTCGGGTTCGGCTCCGATTTCGACGGCGTCGGTGACAGCTTGCCCGTGCGGCTCAAGGATGTGTCGCAATATCCCGAGCTGGTGGCTGAATTATTGCGTCGCGGCCATTCGGAGGCCGACCTCGAGAAGATCGTCGGCGGCAATGCGCTGCGCGTGCTCGAGGCGGTGGAGCGGCGCGCAGCGGAGCTCCAGGCGGCGCGGAACTGAGCCGCACAGTCTGCGCGCCTTCGCAGTCCGAGTCTTTCTGTGGCTTCTCCGCGTGTCAGCCTCGTCGTTCCCAATTGGAACGGACGCGAGCTCCTCGAGCGCAATGTGCCGACGTGGCTCGCCGCGTCGGAGCAGCACGGCTCCGCCGAAGTGGTGGTGGTCGATGACGCGAGCCAAGACGGATCGGTGAACTTCCTCCGGGAGCGATTCGGCGCGGCGCTGCGCGTCGTAGCGCGGCTGGAGAACGGCGGCTTCGGGAGGGCAGCGAGCCACGGCGTGGAGGAGGCGCGCGGGGAGCTTGTCGCATTATTAAATTCCGACGTGCGTCCGCAGCCGGAGTTCCTCAGCCCGCTGGAAGAGCACTTTTCCGATGAGAGGCTTTTCTCGGCTGCTGCCTGGATCGCCGACGGCGGCAAAGGGGAAGGGGGGCGTGGCGTCTTCCTGCCGAGCCTGCGGCGCGGGCGCATTCGTTATGACCACCCGAAGTTTGCTCCGGCGGCCGAGTACCTCGCTCGCACCGGCGGAAAGCCGGTCGTGACGCTTTACGGCAACGGCGGAAATGTGATGTTCCGCCGCGACCGGTTCCTGGCGCTCGGCGGCTTCGATGAGCTGTACGCTCCGTACTATTACGAGGACGCCGACCTCGGCTGGTGCGCGTGGCGCCACGGGTGGCGCTCCGTCGTCGATCCGCGCTCCCTCGTCTTCCACGAGCACGAAGGGGTCATCGGCACGAAGCTCAAGAAACGTTCCGTGAAAGTCACGCGCGTGCGCAATAACTATTTGTGTGTCTGGAAGAACACCTTCGGGCGCCTCTGGTGGACCCAGGCGCTCTGCCAAAATCTGCTGCGAGCGCCGCTGCGTGTTTTCGGCATCCACCGGACGGCGATGGTGCAGGCCTGGGCCGCGCGCCACCGCGTCTGTGCCGCCCGCCGCCGCGACCCCGAGCTCGACACGCAGGCGCTCTTTACACAGATCTGGCGCGAAGCGCGCGAGCAGCTCGGCGACTGGTTGTAGCTCGATTGGTTCGAGTACCAATTGTTTCACTGGTTGAGAGAATCGAAATCCTGATCAGAAGGCGACTTTTCTGCTTCCTTCAGGTTGTTTCAACCGCAGCATTCATTAGACTGCGTTTCATGCGCAAAAATCCCCTGCGGAAGAGCATTCGTCCGAAGCCGTCCGACTTGATCGCCGAGGACTCGGGTCGGTTTTTGGAGGAACTTCAGAAGCAGGCAGATCGAGGTGTCCCGATCGTTGCGGCAGCATTCCTAGAACAGACACTACAATTTATGTTGAGAAAGTCAATGGTGGCGAACAAGAAAGAGTTTGATGAACTCGTACGAGTGTCGAAGTTCTCCCATCTCTCTCGACTGGCATTCCTGATGGGGCACATTTCGGCTTGTGATTACTCCGATCTTCGAATTATAAATGATATTCGCAATTATGCTGCGCACTCGCATTCCGAATTCTCTTTTAATGCAAGTGAGGTCCGAGATTGTTGCAGGGGGCTGCACGCTGCACAAGGCGTACGACATGGCGCTGTCAATATATCAGCCCGAAGCGAATTTATCTCCGCAGTTGCGATGCTTACAAGTATCTTGATTGTTCGTGGTCTCAGCGCAACTCATGCGGTTGTCCCGAGAGACTGGGAGAGTGTGGTAGCTGCCGTGGTCGAATAGAGTTGATCATTGATACTCCTAGCGCAGCGCCAGAGTTTTCTTGGGTGAGATCCAGATGAATAACGAGCCTGGGACAGTAAATCTCTGAACAAGACTAGGCAGCTGTGCCTAGTAGCCCGAAGGATGAGAAGTTCTCAACTTTATGCGACTCCGTGGCAATTCTTGAATTTCTTCCCAGACCCACATGGGCACGGCTTGTTTCGACTAGACCCCAACCTCTTTGCAGCGTGAGGCGGATCTTCACCCGAAGCCATGGACCCTCGCTCATCCTCGGGTACTGGAGCAGCTGATCTGAGTTCGACGCGAGGTCCTCCACGGAGGCGCGCCAAGTACATCTTATCAATTAAGTCAGAATAATGAGGGTTAACAGCGATTATGTCTTCTGACGCATTCAGAATCGAGCGTAGCGAACCGTGCCAAAGCCAAAAAGCCATAATATCGAGCTCATCGACCGCGAACGCCTTACCGTGGAGGAGCAGTCTCTCATCAAGGTACTCAAATAGCATTTCAGGAGGG
This sequence comes from Planctomycetota bacterium, assembly GCA_016792805.1. Taxonomy (GTDB): domain Bacteria; phylum Planctomycetota; class UBA1135; order UBA1135; family JACQFD01; genus JAEUHX01. The sequence continues at coordinate 35,070 of JAEUHX010000037.1, read as the reverse complement.
CGGCTCCAGTACTCCCTGCAGTCGCATATCGTTGCCAGGTCGAGCGAGTTGATCACCCATGGGTAGGTATCCGCGGGCTCCTTCTCGAGGAGAAGATCTAGGTTGATTGCAAGGGGACCATGATCATCTCTCGTGATGCATACCGCATAGGCGGCGCGAAGCTCTTTCGCGCCAGTTCGAACAACTACGTTCCCGCGTTCGTCAAAGAGTTCAACTTTCTCCTCAGTTCTGAGGCGGCGAACTAGCCGGTTAGCTTGTTTGAATGCGCCCTGAATCCCCTTCTCGGACCTGAATGCATCTCTTAGCCTTGTGAAAGCCCTCTCGGGATCCCGGAACGGCTCAACTGGCTCGGACGCTTTCGCTTCCACGATCAGACAACGATCACCAACAATAATGACGACATCGTGTTCGAACTGTTGCGTTGGAGTCTCAAAGAGCCCGCTGTAGATCCTTGCCTTCTCCTTGAAGAACCTGCGGAACAGGTCGAAAGCTTCTCGCTCGAGCGTCTGGTCCCGGTGTCGCAGGAAGCGCGTCTTGATATTGGACTCAATCAATCGTCTCTCGCAGGCGCTGAGGAGCGACCAAAATAGAGCATTCGCAGATGGGCACCAGGCTGATGTCGAATCCCTCAGGATCAGTGGCTTCTCGTCGAACACCGTCGACTCCGTTGGGAATGAGAGTGGCGGTCCTGCTCCGCGAGCAATTGTGTACGCCGACCAATAGGCATCGGCGATTTTAGGAAACGCAGCTCGTATGTCCTTCAGATACACCACGCAGTTCCTTGCTGCGCGGTTCTCTGGTCGGTCATTGGGCCTCGCACTATCGATCGAGTAATCATGTGTACTCGCAGTCAGGATCTGATCGAGATCGATAGCTGCTTGCAAGTTGTCAGAAATCCATCGGCAGACGCGAAGTGAGTCGGTTGCTGACACCCCACAGATTGAGACTAGATCTAGGTCGAACGGTGCTACGTAGGCCTGGATGCGCGCTTGAATCTGGTCGGCCGTTGCAATGACATCGCTTCCGACGTAGTGAAGAAGTGCAGGCATTGCGACCCTGCGAACTCGATACCACGAGGAATTCGGAGATGAGGAGTCGGCTGCGCCTTGCGGGTAAAAGAACTGTTGGTAGGCACTAAAAGCGCCGTTCAGGGAGTCAACCAGCCGACTCCATTGAGCATCTGAAATCAGCGCCGACTGCCCACGGTCGGGTGTCTCTAGCAGTAGTCCGAGCAGAAATGAAAGCTGCCTAGCGTGGGAATGCAGCAGTGTCGATCCGTAGGTAGAGTTCGCCCGCTGCAGGTGGCAGAGCGCGCAGCGCTCAACCGTACTTCGAGTACTTACTTGCGATACCACTGCGCGAATATCATCCACGAAGGGCCTAATTCGATCGCTTGCGTTCACTGCAGCATATTAACTGACAGGCTTCGAGGACCGTTGGATGCGATCGTCAGCCCGCCTCGCTCATGGCTGAGTTAGTCTGAGATTCGGGGTGTGATGACCGAAGCACTAAGCGCGCTGGATAAGTGCACGAATCGCTTCGCCGCGGCCCATCGCGGCGGCCGACTGCGCGCCGAGGCGCAGCAGGCCGCGCAGGGGGCGGGAGGCGAGGAGGCCCGGGAGTCCGGCGCCGCGGCCCGCGGTTGTGCGCTCGCGGGATTGATACTCGAGGCTCTTACGCCAGGTCGAGGGCGAAGCGACGTGATGAATGGAGATCACTTTTCCTCCGGACTGCTCGACGGCCTGTGTGAGCGTGCGCGGAGTGAAATGTAAGAGATGCCGCGGCAGGTCGTAGCTGAACCAGCAGCTCCCGAACAGCGGCGGTCCGAGGCCGCCCGCGTTCGGCACCTCGAGCGACAGCACGCCTCCCGGCGCGAGCCAGCGAATCAGCTTGGCGAGCGTCTCGAGCGGGCGCGGCACGTGCTCGAGCACATGATTGCAGGTCACTAAATCGAAACTGCTTTCGGGGAAGGGGGCGTCGAGGATATCGCCGACGAAGAGCGCCGGCGTGACGGCGCGCGCCTTCGCGGCTGCCTCTTCTGTGAACTCGATTCCCGAGACGGTCCAGCCGAGCGACTGCATCTTTTGGAGCAATCCGCCGCTTCCGCAGCCGGCGTCGAGGTATCGCCCTTCGCCGCGCCACGGCTCGATGCGCTTGCGAAGCCGCCCTGCGCGCAGCTTGGCCCGGAGCTTCACGCTCCAGGGGAGCTCGCCCTCCGGCTGCAGGTGCCGATAGCCGAGCGACTGTGCCAGCGCGAGCCGCGACGCGAGCGCGCGCGAGCCGCTGCCGGAGAGCACGCGCGGTCCGGAGCGCTCTGCGACATCGCGGTGCGGCCCATAGCCGGGCGGATAGCAGAGGCCGAGATCCTCCACGAGCGGCCGCGGATTGGTGAAGAGAAAGCTACATTTCCCGCACTCGGCGATGGCGAAGGCGCCCGGCACGCCCATGAGGCGATCCTTCCCTTCCACGAGGCGGCGGCTTTCCTGCGCCCCGCAGAGCGGGCAGCGCACGCCCTCGAGCCGAGGCGTCGCGAGCACGGCCCCTTCGCTCACCGGAGGTAACCGACCCCTTCGAGCTCCTGGAGCCGCGCCGCGGCGTCGAAGGTCGAAAGCCCGCCGGCGCGGCTTCGTACGGATGTCTCCCACGTGGGGATCACGGCTTGCGGCTTGGCATCCGTGAAGAGCTCACTCAAGAACCGGCCGCCCATGTCTTCGCCCTTCGGCAATCCGCACAATTGCAGCAGCGTCGGGCCGATGTCGAGCACGTGGGGAGGCTCCTGGTGAAAATAGCCGCGCCGCACGCCGGGGCCGAGCACCGCCAGCACGCCCTCGGGGCCCTGCTCGTGGTTCCAATGCTGGCCGCCTTTGCCGTCGTCCTCGAGCTGCCAGCCGTGATCGCTCACCACCACCAGCGTGTCCTTCGGGCCGAGCCGCTCCAGGAACTTGGCGAGCACTCCGTCAGACCACAAATAGGCGCGGTCGATGGCGCCGTGGAAGCTGCGCTCGCGCGCCTGCGCCGCCGCGGGCTCCATCTCCTTCGGCGCACGGTAGTTCCAGAACGAGTGGCCCATCATGTCGATGAGCCGAACATAACAGAACAAAAGACCGAAGGGCTTCTCGCGGTCGAGCTCGAGAGCCGAGGCGACGAGGAACTCATCGCGCAGAAACGTTCCGCGGAAGACGTGAAGCGGCGTCTCGCCGGAGAGGCGCTTGGTCTCCTCGAATTCGCGCCACACCGCGTCGTCGACTGTTACAAATTTTGCCAGGTCCTGGCGCGTCAGCGAGTCGGCCGCGCGCTGCAGCGGGGCGAGGCGCGCGGCCAGCTCCGGCGGATGAGTCACACCCAAGAAATCGGCTCGGACCTTCTCGCCCGACAGGCTCAGCTCCTGAATCCACGATGGCGTCGCCGCGTCGCTCACCATGGCGCCATTCACCGGCTCGGCCGGATACGTGGCCCAGAGCCCGAGCGTGGCCGAGCGCATCCCCATCTCCGTCAAAATGTTCCAAATCGCCTTCCGCTGGCGGAGGTTCGAGGGGACCGGCACCACCTGCACGAGCCCAAGCGCGCCGTAGATGCGGCGCAGCGGCTTCCATCGAACGCGCACATCGAGCCCCGCACCGAAGCTCGAGAATCGCAGCACGAAGTCCTCAATTCCGTGCTGCTTCGGCGTGTGGCCGGTCGCCATTGTGGTCCAGATGGCCGGCGACGCCGTCGGAATCATCGTGCGCAGCCGGCAGGCGGCGCCCTCCTCCCGCAGCTTCCCCCAAGCCGGCAACTCGCCGGCAGCGATCAACGGATCGATCTTGTCCCACGTGGCGCCGTCGACGCCGAGCACCACAATTCTCCCTTCGCGCGGCTCGCGCTTGGGGCGCTTTTCCGCGGGGAGCGGGTCGAACTTGGGGACGAAGTCGACGATCGACGCCGACACCTCGCGCGGCCGCTTCACATCCCACAGAACGAATGCGAACGCGGAGGCGCCGACGGCGGAGGCGACCGCGAGGGCGCGGGCAGGCACAAAAAATCGCTGCGTGCACGCAAGCGTCCAGCCCGCCGCACCGAGGAGCGCGGCGCCGGCTCCGAGCCCCACGTTTTGGAGGATTCGCGAGGCGTCGAGCTCCGACAGCACGCGGTAGCCGACGAAGGCACCGGCGGCGGCACCGAGGAACGCGGCGAGCCGCTTCTGTTGCATCGCGCCGTCGCGCGTCGGCGCCGCCAATCGCAGCGCGATCCACGCAACGATTCCGACCAGCGCGCCTGCAGCGGCGAGCGCGCCCATGGTGAGCCCGAGAAAGACCGCCCAGCTCTGGAAATGGCCGAGCCCCGTCGGATTCTTGAAAAGTAAAGTCGCTCCGAGACCGAGCCCCGCGAAGCCGCCTGCGGCGGCGCCGAGGAGCGACGCCCGGCCCCACGACGGCGCGCCGCCCGTCATTTGCACAGTTGCAGTCGAGGCCGCTTCGTCCATCGCGACGGCGCCTGGGTGCTAGCTCTTCAGGAACGTCGCAAGGATCGCCTTTTGGGAATGCAACCGATTCTCGGCTTGCTGATAGACGAGCGATCCTGCGCCGTCCATCACTTCATCGGTAACGTTCACATTTCGGCGAACGGGCATCGGATGGAGAAATTTGCCGTCCTGCGTTGCGCGCATCCGCGCTCCGTCGACGATCCAGCTCGTGAAGCGGCTTCGCTTCACCGCCTCCACCGTCGGCTGCCCATAGCATTCGAGGCTCGGCCAGCTCCGCGCATAGACGGCGCGGGCGCCGCGGCAGCCCTCCGTGAGGTCGTGCACGACGCGGATCGTGGAGCCCGCCCTCTCGGCCTCGGCCTTGGCGTCGGCGAGGATGCCAGCGTCGAGGTCATAGCCGTCGGGGTGCGCCACCGTGAACTCGATGCCGAACTTCGCGCCGGCCGTCAGCAGCGAATGGACGGGCGCAGCGCTTTGCGGCTGCGGGTTGGCCGTCCAGGCCAGCGTCACTTTGAGCCCCTTCAGCTCGCCAAAGGTCTCCCTCAGCGTCATGAGGTCGGCCATCGCCTGACAGGGATGGTGAACGTTCGACTCCATGTTGAGCACCGGCACGCGTGCCTGCTTCGCCCAGGCGTGGATCACGGCGTCGCGCCGATCGACGTCATAGTTGCGGCCGAAGGGGACCGTGCGGATCGCGATGGCGTCGAGGTAGCTCGAAAGCACGCGCGCAGCGTCCTTCACGTGCTCGGGCGCGCTGCCGTCCATCACCTTGCCCTCCTCCGGCTCCAGGTCCCAGAAATCGGACGAGGAGGTGAGGTTCACGCATTGGCCCCCCAGCTGGAACATCGCCACCTGGAACGACGTGCGCGTGCGCAGCGACCGATTGAAGAAAAGGAGCCCCAGGGAGCGCCCCTCCAGCAGCCGCTTGTCGGCGCCATGCTTCATGCGCACGGCGCGGTCGAGGACGTTGTCGAGGAAGGCCCGGTCGAACGGCTGAGGGGAGAGGAAATGCTGCGGCGAGTCCAAGGCGCTTCGGGGGGGCTAGGGGAGCCGGCAGCATACCGAGGCACCCAGGGCGGGCCTCTCGTCTTGCAGCCTCGGGGGGCGACCGCTACCTTCTTCGGCCCGTTTTGACCCAAGGGGCTGCTTGCGACGCCCAGCGCGTCGAGCAGCGTTCGCAACCGCCTACCCCTAGCTTCGAAAGCAACGCTCACCTTCCATGGGCACGTACGCCATCGTGAATGATCGCGGCCGCCGCTTCACCGCGCGTCCGGGTGAAGAGGTTTGGATTGACTACCGCGCGGATCTCGCGAAGGGAGCCACGATCACGTTCGATCAGGTCGAGCTTCTCTCGACCGACGGCGGGATTAAAGTCGGCACGCCCACCGTTTCCGGCGCCAAAGTGGTGGCCGAGGTGAAGGGCGAGACCCGCGGCAAGAAGATTACGGTGTTCAAGTATCGCCGCCGCAAGTCGAGCCGCCGAAAGCACGGCTCCCGCGCGTTCTACACCTGCGTGGCGATTCAGAAGATCGGCTAAGAATCTACATCTTTTGTTTCGTACGATTTCCGTTTCGCACAGATCCAGATCCGCCTAGATCCCGAGCATCACTTCTCCAGTAACCAGCCATGGCACATAAGAAAGGTCAGGGCTCGAGCCGCAATGGCCGCGACTCGAATCCGCAGTTCCGAGGCGTCAAGGCCTACGGCGGCCAGACGGTGAGCGCAGGCTCGATCATCGTTCGGCAGGTCGGCACTCGCTTCCACGCGGGACACAACGTGGGTACCGGCAAGGATTGGACGCTCTTCGCCCTCGTCGATGGGCGCGTGCGGTTCCAGTCGAACCGAAGAGTGCACATCGATCCTCTCGTCGCCGAGTAGATCGCTGCGGAGACTGCCAGCGACGAGCTGAGCTGGTTCCCACAGAACTTCGGTTCTGAGACACGCGCCGCCCGCGTCACGGCTGCCTCGGCTGCCGGCGCGGGCGGTGTGCCATCGGAGCGCCGCAAGTTCGAACGCCGCCACCCCGCCATGGAAAACCGATTTCGAGACGAAGCAGAGATCCACGTGCACGCCGGTCGCGGCGGCGACGGGCGCATTTCGTTTCGTCGGGAAAAGTATGAACCTCGCGGCGGTCCCGACGGGGGAGACGGAGGGCGCGGCGGAGATGTGATTCTCGTGGCCGACGCCTCGCTCAACACGCTCTACGACCCCTATCGGGAGCGCGACTACCGGGCGACGGACGGAGAGCCGGGCGGCGGGAACAATCGCCATGGTGCCGACGGAAAGTCGCTGCGGTTGCACCTTCCGGTCGGCACCGTGGTGCGCGATGCAGAACGCAATCATGTGCTTTGCGATCTTTCGACGCCCGGCCAAGAAGTGGTGATCGCGAAGGGCGGCCGCGGCGGGCGTGGGAACAAACATTTCGCCCACGCGACGCGTCAGGTGCCGCGCATCGCGGAAGCCGGGCGCGAAGGCGAGGACCGGCGGCTTCTGTTGGAACTGAAGCTCATCGCTGACGTGGGGCTTGTCGGACTACCGAACGCGGGAAAGTCCACACTTCTCTCGCGCGTGTCGGCGGCGCGGCCGAAGATCGGTCCCTATCCGTTCACGACGCTCGTGCCAGAAGTCGGCGTCGTGAAGCTCGGAGAGGACCGCGCCGCGGTGATCGCCGACATCCCGGGGCTCATCGAAGGGGCCCACGAAGGCTCCGGTCTCGGCGACCGCTTCCTACGGCACGTCGACCGCACCCGGTTTTTATTGCAACTGGTCGACTGCTCGGTCATGGCCGATCTGGAGCCGGCGGCGGCCTTTGACGTCGTGGATGCCGAGCTGCGCAAGCATTCGCGCGCGCTGGGCCGTCGCCCGCGAATTGTGGTGGCGACGAAAGTTGAGGATGAGGAGGGCGCATCGCGCGCCGACACGCTCGATGCGCATCTGAGGACGAAGAGGCGGGCGAAAGCCCTTCGCATTTCCGCGGTGACGGGGCAGGGGATCAAGGATCTGTTGGCCGAGGTCGCTCGAAGGCTCACGGAGGCCGCGAAGGAAGAGGATTAGCAGAATTGAATTTCTCCCCGGCATTGAGTTTCATGCCGGGGCGGTGCGCAGCAGCAATCTCCCAAGGGAAAAGTGGGGTCGGCGCGTAATAGCGCTCTCCCAATGGAGAAGTGGGGTCGGCGCGTAATAGCGATTTTCCAAGGGAAAAGTGGGGTCGGCGCGTGCGCCGACCGGGGCGCGCGCGCGTGCGCGCGCGGCTTTCGAGTTGTGACTTGAGAAGAATGGGGCGTGGTCGGTCTTGGCGCGGCAGCGAACAGTCCAAGAGGCCATTCCAGGATTGCTCCGAGCTGCGCGCGGGCCTCGGCGCCCAGCGCGGCGTTGCGCGTCCTCGGCGTAGCTTCTCGCTACGCCTGCGGCCGCGCGCCTTGCGCTGAGCGCCGATTCCTCGCGCCCGCTCTGCGGAGGAATCCTGTCATGGCCTCCCGACGCTCGGCGGCCCATCGGCTGCGCAGAATCGGACCGGCGCGAAGCGCCGGTCCGATTCTGCGCGCGCCATGGCCTCGCATCTGCGGAACTCGCCGCGCCAAGACCGACCCACGCCCCATTCCAAGCCGTCTCTCATCTGTGAAGTTGATGGTGGGTGAAACCTGGCACGGCAACATCCCAACAGATTTCTTCACGGCTCCCGAAGGGCGCGGGCATCGCCCGCGACGATTCGACGGCGCATGCGCCGCCGGAGGAGGAACCCTGCCGCGGATGCAAGACTCGGCACCTGATCGTTACCGCGCGGGGCAAGCCACGCGGAGTTGGTTCGGCGCGTGCGCGGACCCTACGCATCACTTTCTGTGCACAGCACCCGCTCCGTTGGGCGCGCGTCGCCCGCATGGACTCGGGGCACACCCGCATGTTCGACGGGGGAGTGCGCGCGGCCCGAAGGTGGTGCTCACCCACCCGGCACCCCAAGGGGGATCACCCGGGGGCTCCTCCCGTAGGTCGCCATGCCCGCGCGCTCGCGCGCCTTCGAGATGAGCAATTGCGCACAAAACTACGGGTTGACCGTCCGGATTTCTGTCATTGCCGGCCGGGTGCTGGCGGAAGTCCTTGTGAGATCGAGATCACAACGAGCGCGCTATGCCCTGCGACGTTGGAAGTGTTCGGGGAACGAGTCGGCGCCGCAAGTCGCCGTGCACTTTTTTCGCTCTACGGGCGGGGTGACGCCGTCGTGCTCCGGCCGACTTTTCTGTTGGCATCGTCGCGGTGGGATCCCGATTCTGCGCCCCGTCGCCGCTTCCCTCCGAGAGCGGCCCGCTCTAAAGACCTTCACTCATTTCATCCGATCTCCGCACTCGGAGAGTGGCACCGAAATGAGACTCCATTCTGGCTTGTCCGACCTGGGTCTGCGCCCGGAGGAAGCCAAGGAATCGTCGTGCGTGGAAATTTCTGTGATGAATCGTTCGGTGCAAGCCGCATGCGCTCTTGGATTGGCGGCCATGATTTTTGTTGCAGGTCTGCCGAGCTGCGGCGGTGGCGGCGGCGGCGGAGCCGTCGGCACCGGGACTGCTGACGACGGCGGCTCAGGAGGCGACACCGGCGGAACCGGCGGCACGGGCGGCGACACAGGCGGAACAGGGGGCTCGGGCGGTAGTGGGGGCTCGGGCGGCAGTGGGGGCTCGGGCGGTAGTGGGGGCTCGGGCGGTAGTGGCGGCTCGGGTGGAGGCGGGGGAACCGGAGGTACCGGTGGGACGGGCGGCACCGGTGGGACCGGCGGCGGCTCAGGCGCTTCGGGGCTCCAGTTTCAGTGGATAATTGATGGAGCCACTTATCCGGCTCCCGACTTCGCAGGGTCGCCCGGTCCGACGACGACTGCGGCGCGCAACTCGGTTTCTCGCCTCGCGGTCAATAGTCACCTTTCCTTGCTGATCTATCGGCGGGCGATTCCCGGCACGGCCGTCGCGTGGATCGAGGCCGGATTCATGAATGATCCGCTGGTCACGACTGCGCAGGTTTCCGCTGGCGCCTCCGTGGGTTCACAGATCGTCCCCGACGTCCAGCTCGAGGTGTCCGGCGGCCGCCTGATGCCGCTTTTCCCGCAGCTGGCCACATTCAAAGTTATTCAGCCGGAGCAGCGCTACCGCCTTGTGTTCCCGCAGGATTCCGACCGCCGCGTGGCCGACGGCGCTGGCCACATTTGGCCTTTTGTGGCAACGACGGAACCGACGGGAAATCCGAGCTGGAACGAGCTGGCGGCTCTTTTCCCGCCGAATCCCGGCTGCATGTGGACGGCGGTCGACCCCGCGTTCCCGAGCCGCTCGAACCAGGAGATGAGCTGGCTCGACGGCTCCGCCTATTTCCCCACGAGCGGCGATCCGTGGGGATTATTGGGAGTCGACGAAAAGGAAACCTGGCAGACGGGCTACCATGGCGATTGGCCCTTCTGTCACATTGGCGCCTACTACGCGCGCAACGAGATCAATGATCTCATCTTCATCGCGCCAACGGTCTACCGCCAATCGGCTCGGCCCGGACATTTCAACGGATTCGTCGGCGACTCGCCGTCGATCTGGATGAACTTCTGCCGTCCGGCGACTTGGGGTTCGGAGTACCTGGGGCGCATTCCGCTCGACAGCAATTCCAACAAAATCGCTCCGATCGCCGACGACCACGGCTGGATGGCCCAGGATCACCAGCACGCGTCGATGCGCCGGACGGGAGAGTTCGCTGAGGCGACGGGTTCGCCATGGGCCTGGGCGGAGATGCTCCATCACGGAGAGCTCGCGAAGGCAATGCTCCGGACGATCGACCCGCAGCCCTTCGGCCCAGGGTTTGCGAACACGCCGAGAGGATATTTGGGGTGGCTCGAGATCGCCTATCGCGCCTGGAGGCTGAATCCGAACTACGACATGAGCCAGCCGATCGCGGCGATGGAACATTTCCTCGACCTCGGGCATGTGCAACCGTTCGGAAAGGCCTGGGGCCAGCCGCAGGTGATGTGGGCTCTCATTTCGGATAAGTGGATTCCCGGGCATTATGCGGCGGCGTCTTTCGAAGATCTCCGCGCAGTTCCGGTGCTGCTGAAAGTCGGACAGCAGTTCAATCGGCCGAAGCTCATCACCGGCGCGCTGGAGAAGTGCCAATTCTACGCGACCCAGGCGTGGACGGACGGCGCCGAGGGCAAGGGCAAGGGGATCAAGCGGCTCGTTGATCCGCTCGACCCGAGCGTTTTTGTGGACGCTGACCTTTCGGGTTACAACCGCGTGTCGGGGCTTGGGCTTTACCTGGCGGGGAAGTTCCTCGAGGCGAGCCCGCTTGCCGGCTTCGATGGCCCGCTCTACCTGAATATCGCCGCGCAGATCAAGGCCGACGCGAAGAGCAAGTCGGATTGGAGTGATCTCGCGCGCTACCTGCCGTACTAACGGCTTCTGTCTCGATGTGCGACGCTCGGAGGGCACCCTCAGGATCCCCCGAGCTGCGCGCGCTAGCGCGGGAAGAGCTTCTCAATCTCTCCCGGATCTGTGGTAGGCAGCCGGCAGGCGCGATTCACGCACACATAAGCCGCCGCCTTTCCGCCGACGGGTTTCATGCCTGCCACAAAAGGCAGGCGCTTTGCCATCGCCGACTGCGCCGCGCCGCCGTCCGCCAGAAGGATGTGCGCATTCGGAAGGAATCGGCCGCGAATCGCGCGCAAGAGTGCTCGAGTGTCCTCACGGCTCGGATCGCCAGCGATACCGATGTGCTGCGGGCTCGCGAGCATCGCGTCGAGCGTCGCTAACATTTGGGGAACGGCGGCTGGGATTTGTGAGAGCCGTGAGTGGAAGGCCGCCACCGTCTCCTCGGCGCGCTTGCGCAGGTCGTCGTCGCCAGTGAGCTCCGCCAGCACGAGCGCATTGTGGGCCGCGACCGAGCTCGGCGTCGGCTCTGCGCCGTCGTAGTCTTCCTGCATGCGAATCAGGATCGACGCATCGCCCTCGGCGGAGCTGTAATAGACGCCGCGGGAGTCTCGGAAGAGGCGATCCATGGTCGCGTGCAGCTTCGAGGCGAGCTCGATCCACCGCGCATCGAAGCTCCAAGCATACAGATCGAGCAGCCCCTGCACGAAGTATGCATAATCATCGGCGTGGGCACGCAGCCCCACCTCGCCATCGCGATACCTCCGTCGGAGTTCCCCCGACTTCGAGTCCAGCATCCGCGCCTCGATGAATCTCGCCGCGCGCGCAGCCGCCTCTCCGTAGCGCGGCTCGTCGAGAGCCGCCGCCGCCTTGGCGAGCCCGGAGATCATCAATCCGTTCCACGCCGTGAGGACCTTGTCGTCGAGATGCGGCCGCGGCCGCCGCGCGCGCTCCGAGAGCGCTTTGGCGGACGCGCGATCGATCGCATCTGTGACTTCTCGCTCGGAGAGGCTGAGCCGCGAAGCCACCTCCGAAATCTCCCTCGCCAGGAATAGCACATTTCTACCGGTCAGCTCACCGTGGGGATCGCTGGCGTTCCCGCTCTCCTCGACTCCGAAGCGAAGCCCGAACGCCGCCGCGTCGGCGCCTGCGATTCGGGCGAGCTCCTCATGAGTGAACACATAGAAAGCACCCTCGCGCTTCTCGGCTCCATGCCCCTCCGCCGGCTGGGAAGCCGCATCCGGATCAGCGCTGTCGGCATCCTCTGCCGAGTAGAACGCCCCATCAGGAGAAGTGAGATCTCGCAGCACATAATCACAGATACCGCGGAGCGTCGTCGCGAAGAGCGGCTTTCCGGTGGCCTGGAACGCCTCCGCGTACGCGGAGGCAAGCTGCCCCTGGTCGTACAGCATCTTCTCGAAATGCGGCACGTGCCACACGGCATCGACGGAGTAGCGATGGAAGCCGCCGCCGAGCTGATCGTACATCCCGCCGCGCGCCATCTGCTCGAGCGTGAGCGTCACCATGTGCGAAGCGCGCTCGCTCTTCGCCCGCTGCGCGTAGCGCAGCAGAAAGAAAAGTGTACTTGGCCTCGGAAACTTCGGCGCGCCGCCGAACCCGCCGTGGCGCTCATCGAAACTCCGGTCGAAGGCATCGAATCCGCGGCGCAGCATCGCGTCGCTCACCGTCGCCTCGGCCGACGTGCTCTCCGGCGTAGAAACCTGTGTCTGCTCGCGCAGCACGTCGAGCGCGCGTGCCGCCGATTGTTGCAAATCGGCGCTCTTCGTGCGCCAAAGCTCATCGATCCGCTTCAGCAGGTCGAGAAAGCCCGGTCGGCCGTAGGCGGAGACCGGCGCGAAGTAGGTGCCGCCGTAGAAAGGCTTCAAATCGGGCGTGAGCCAGACCGACATTGGCCAGCCGCCGCTTCCCGTACTGGCTTGCACAAATGCCATGTAGACGCGGTCCACGTCCGGTCTCTCCTCTCGGTCGACTTTCACGGGAACGAAATGTTCACTCAGGAACTTGCCAATGACCTCGTTCTCGAATGACTCGCGCTCCATCACATGGCACCAATGGCACGTCGAGTAGCCGACCGACAAGAAGATTGGCTTGTTCTCTCTCCGCGCCTTTTCGAATGCCTCTTCGCCCCAAGGATACCAATCCACCGGATTGTGGGCGTGCTGCAGAAGGTAGGGGCTCTTCTCTCGGGCGAGGCGGTTGGCGGGACGCGATTGCGGCATTGGGGAGGTGCGCTCGAGCGTGCCTTGGGGGCCCGGCGCCCATGCACCTTTCGTCGGAGCACATGCGCCGATCAGGAGGCCGAGGGTCAGAGCTCGCGGAACGCGTTCGATGCCCACATGGATCGGGCCTCGGAGGCGCGACTGCAAGGACGGCATTTCGGCCTGCGCTCGGCGAGGGCGCCCGCAGCGCGGGCGTGCGCCGCAAGCGAGTCGATTTGCGGCGCTTTCATGCCGTTCTCGTGGGGAGCGCTCGCGCGTACCATCCGCCGCCCCATGGATTCCCGCACGCCCCGGCAGCCGCTCGTCGACGGCAAGGTCGTGCACCCGCGCGCCTACCGGCTGCGGCGTTTCCTGAATTGGTTCCCGCTCGGGCTCGCCTATGCGCTCCTCTACATGGGGCGCTACAACCTGACCGTTGCGCAGGGCGACCTCGGGAGCTTGCTCACGAAGGAGGCCTTCGGCGACGTATTCGCGATCGGGACGTTCATTTATGGCTTCGCATTTGTACTGAACGGGCCGCTAACCGACCGAATCGGCGGCCGCAAAGCCATGCTCATCTCGGTGCTCGGCGCCGCCGGTGCGAATCTCGGCATCGGGCTCTATCTGCGCGGTGCCGTGCTTGGCGGCGGCGCTACGGCCGAAAGCGTGAAGATGCTGCTTTCCGTTCTGTACGGAATCAACATGTACTTTCAGAGCTTCGGCGCCGTGGCGATTGTGAAAGTCAATTCCAGCTGGTTCCACGTGCGCGAACGCGGCGGCTTCTCGGGCATCTTCGGCGTCATGATCTCCTCTGGGATATTCTTTGCTTTCGAGGGGAACCGCTGGTTTCTGAACTTGCTCAAGGGCAGCGGCGAAGCGGCATCCGGCCCCGTGCCGACTTGGATCGTGTTCTTTGTTCCGGCTGCAGCGCTCTCGGCGATCCTTCTGTTTGAATTCTTCTTTCTAAGGGACCATCCGTCGGAGGCCGGACATTCCGACATCGACACGGGTGAGGCCATCCTGAGCCCCGATCAGGACCACTTTTCCACTGTCCAGCTCCTGCTCAGGGTGCTGACCCATCCCGTGATTCTCACGGTGGCGTTGATCGAATTCTGCACCGGCGTGCTGCGCCAGGGGATCATGCACTGGTACTTCATCTATGCCGGCGAGCAGGCGAAGGAACTCGGCGCCGCTGCGGCCGGCACGGGCTGGCAGTTCACGCGCGATTGGTGGGGACTCATCCAATTCGTCGCCGGCATCATCGGTGCCAATGCGGCCGGCTGGGTGAGCGACATGTTCTTTCAGTCGCGGCGCGCGCCGGCCGCGGGGCTGCTCTACGGGCTTCTGCTCGTCTGCGTCGGCGCCATGTGCTTCGCGCTCACCGATTCGTGGCTTTTGTGCGGACTGAGCTTCCTCAATATTCTCGCCGTGATCGGCATCCATGGGCTCCTCTCCGGAACGGCCACCATGGACTTCGGCGGGCGGAAGGGGACGGCCACGGCCGTCGGCGTCATCGACGGATTCGTCTACCTCGGCACTGGAGTGCAATCGCTCGCTCTCGGGCGCATCACCTCGTCGAAGGACCTCGGGTGGAGCTATTGGCCGCTGTTCCTGCTGCCGTTCGCGGTGATCGGGCTCGTACTGCTGGTGCGCATCTGGAAGGCCGTGCCGCGCGGCAAGAAGGCTGCTCACTAATATGAAGATTCTCAGCGATTTCGACGGCGTTTTCACAACTCCCGAAGGGGAGGCTGCCTCGTGTGCGTCCTACCTCGACGAGCTTCTCGGCGACCGCGCGCTTCTCTCGGCGCTGCGCGCGGAGGTGAGTGCGGCGCCCGATCGTCACGGCTGGATGGTGTCCGATTCGGGGCGAACGGTGATCTCCGCCTATGCCGACGAAGATCCGTACATTTATAATAATGGCGTCGTCGCGGCGCTCTATGAGCGCGGGCCGGCTGCGGTGCTGGCGCGTCTGCGGGACAGCGGATTTGTGAAGTACAGCGATCTCTCGATCCACTGCTTCGAGGAGGGTACGCGCCGCTATCGCGCCGCCCACGCGAGCCATGCCGAGGAGGCGGCGCTGGCGCGCGTGGCGCAGTGGCTTTCGGACGGCCATGAAGTTGTGATTGTTTCCAACAGTTCGACCGACCGCATTGAGGCAATCCTGCGCAGCGCGGGCTTTGAGCCGGGACAGCGCGGACTGCGCGTCCGCGGGAATGCCCTCAAATTTCGCCTCGGCGAAGAGCCCGCGGAGCTTCCGGCGCGAGCGTCCTTTGGCGCGCGCCCCATTGCGCTGCGGAGACCGAGCTTCTGGAAGATCCTGAGCGAGGAGACCCCCGACGCCTTTATCGGCGATGTGCTCTCCCTCGACCTGGCGCTTCCTGCGGCCGCGCGCCGCACCGATCCGCGCTTCGCCGGCCTGCGCCTATTCCTGCGTCGCCGCGGCTACACGCCGGCATGGGCGCTCGACGCCTGCCACGATGCCGCGATTGACGTCGTCGAGGCGCTCCCAGATCTTCGGTAACGAACTATCCGCGGGCGCGGGGGAACTCTGCGGCTGCGGAGTTTCCCGCGGACAAACCACCAATTGGGGCCCCGTCACCCCCTCGCAGCCGCGCCGGAGCCGAGGAGGGCGCCAGTGAAGCGGTTGCTTGGGGCGCGAAGCATGCTTTCTTGCCTCGGCCCCAATTGAGAAACCGTAACAAAATCCGTCCGAGCCGCCGTCGGCGGCCGCCCGCAGAGCGCCCCAACGGGGGCACCATCGGTTCACTTCCCCGCGCCTGGCGCATCTGCGCAGCGGCGCACTCGACCCGTCCGGTGAAGATTCTGTAACTATCTCAACACAAAGCCGGTAGGCTTCTCCGTCCAGGCTGCGCCGTCCATTCCGAGGTCGTCGCCGAGCTCGAGCGCCATCGAGATTGGGCTCGTCCACCCCTCCCCGAGCTCGAGCTTGGAGGCCGCGAGGGAGAATTGGCGTTTCCCTGGATTGAGCGTGAGGGTGACGACCGGCGTCGTGCCCGCAGGGCTCTTCCATCGAATCGTTCCATTCGGCAGCGTCTTCCAGCCCGGATCGCCCGCCTCGATCGAGATCTCGTAGAACTGTGCTTCGCAACCAAAGATCACGCGCGCATTCTCGGACTCGTGAACAAATACGGAGTCGCCGGAGAAGCCGCTGAAGCGGAAGTCGCCCGCGATCGTGCACCGGTCTTGGTTGGGCTGCGCCGAGAAGGCAATCGTGCCCTTGCGCATCACGAGCTCGATGGAAGCCCAGAGCCTGCGAACGAAGACGTCCTCCACATTATTGATATCTTCAGAGACGATGTTCGTCGCGGTGCTGGAGAATCCGACGCCTTGGGCGATGTCGAGGTAATCGGAGGCGTAGGAGCCGCCGTTCGGCTCGGTCATTGCGGGCGCACGGCTCACTCTTGTTGTGATCTGAGTCAGACGATCGTAGAGAAACACATCGGCCGCACCGTTTCGATCGAAGGGAACGAGGTTGCTCGCGAGGCTCGTGTAGGTCACAAATCGACCGTCGGCGCTCACGAGCGCGCCCCATGACTCGCCGTTCGGCTCTGCATTCTTGAGCGCCCTGACGACGCGCTCGGTCGTGCTCGTCAGCATGTCTCGAAGGAAGACATCTTTGAGATGATTCTTATCCTTCGCGATGAGATTGCTCGCCGTGCTCTCGAACGCGACGTAGCGTCCTTGATTGGAGACGCTCGTGCTGCGGGAGTCGCCGTTCGGCGCGCCGCCGGCCGCGGAAATGCTCACCTGCTGCATCGGCGACGACTCGCCGACTACGAATGCATTCCATTTCCCTCCCGTCGGCGACTCCGTGAGGTTGGTCGCGAGCGAGCTGAAGGCGACATAGCTGCTATCTGGAGAAATCTGGCCGCCGTGAGACTCGGCGTTGCCCGGGGTCTCGAAGGTGGGGCCGCTGATGCGGATCAGTGCGCCCTCGGAGAGAATACGTCCATACAGATGGTTCATGCCGCCGCCGGTAGGGTCGAGGTCGGGGTCGGCCGCCATGAAGACCACCATTCCGCCGTCGGGTCCGAGCGCGCGCCCATAGAGCATATTGTGGTTGGCGCCCGTTCGCTGGCCAAGTGAGTCACCGCTCACGAGCGTCGTCTCTGCGGTGAGACGGTCGTACAGATAGACGTCGGCCGCCGCCGGGGCGTCTCCGGCGCCCGCGACGAGATTGGTTGCGATCGACTGAAATGCAATATATCGTCCGTCGGAGGAGACCGAGGGTGCGCCGCTTGCACCGTTCGATTCGCCGCCGCCCGTCGCAACGCTTACCCGCGTGATGCCTCCCGTCTCCATCTCGAGAAGGAAGACGTCGGCGACGCCATTGGTATCTCCCACGATGAGATTGCTCGCGGAGCTGGTGAAGACCGCATAATTGCCATCGTCGGAGAAGGAGAGCTCGATCGACGCGCCGTTGGGCTCGACCGCGAGCTCGCCTCCGCCAGGAAGGCGCTCACAAATCGACTCAGCGTCGAGAAGCTCCGACCCGATGGCCCAGGCAAGGCCTGTGAAGAGCGGAGCGGCGAGAAGGCCGAGGGTCCAGACCGAGGAACGCGTGTGCATGCGCATGGGCGACAACCCAACCGAAAAAGGGGTGTCGTCCCATCGGCCGGACGAAGGGCGCCGCTAAAGAGCGCGGAGCGTCTCGTCGGCGGCGCGGAGCAGTTCCGCCAGATCTTCCGGCTTGTGGTCGCCGAGATGCCCGATGCGGAACGTCTGCCCCTTGAGCTTGCCGTAGCCGTCGGAGATCTCATGGCCGCGCGCCTTGAGCCCCTTCACGAATGTGGCGGTGTCGAGTTTGCCCGCGCTGCGGCAAGCCGTCGTCGGCGAGCGATGTTCCTCAGCAACGAAGCTCGGAAAGCCGCGCTCGAGCGACCAGCGGTGAACCATCTCGGCCATGGTCCGATGACGGGCGAAGCGGGCCGCGAGGGTCTCCCGCTCGAATGCCTGCAGTTGCTCGTCGAGTGCATAGAACAAATTCACGGCGGGCGTTGCGGGCGTCTGCTGCTTCGACCAATCTTCCTGCGCGCGGACGAGATCCAAATAATATCCCCGGCCTGTGACACTCCGCGCCCGATCGAGGAATCGCTGCGAGAGCGCCACGACCGCGAGCCCGGGGGGGAGTGCGAGGCACTTTTGTGAGGAAGCGAGCGCGAGATCGATTCCCCATTCGTCGAACTGAAAAGGAGCTCCGGCGAGCGTGCTGACGCAATCCACAAAAATCAGCGCCTGCGGGGCCGCCTCGCGAACGGCGCGGGCGATCGCGCCCACGTCCGAATAGGCGCCCGTCGAGGTCTCATTCTCGACGAAGGCCACCGCCTCCACGGGGCCGGCAGCTTTCACAAATCGACCAACGGCGGCGGGGTCGAGGCCGCGACCCCATTCGAGGGCCAGCACGGAGGTCTGCTTACCGCACTCCTTGCCCGTCGCAGCCCATCGCTCGCTGAAGGCGCCATGGGTGACGGCGGCCCAGCGCTCCTGGACTCCGCAACGGATCGCGGCCTCCCAAGCCGCGCTTCCCGACGCCGTGAGAACCAACACATGCTGCTTCGTGCCGAAAAGCGGCTTCAAGCGCTGGTCGATCGAAGCTACGAGAGACTTCATCGCGGAGCCGCGATGGCCGATCGTCGGCCGCGCGCAGGCTTGCAGAATCTCCGGGCGCACATGGGTCGGGCCGGGAATCCAGAGGCGAGGTTGAGTGCTCATTGGGTTTTGTGAACGGAACGGTTGGATCCGAGGAGCAAGGGCCGGAGCTCGGAGTAGGTCGAAGCGACGCGGTGGGCGCCCGCGATCACAGCCGGCCGCGCTGCCACGCCCGTGAATGCAATAAACAGATCGACTGCAGGCTTCGCCGCAAGGTCGGTCGCGCCGTCGCCGACGAATGCCAATTTTCCTCCGCGCGGGCGGAGCCCGCGCAGGATCTCGAGCTTGCCGTCGGCCCGCGTGAGCGGCGAACTCTCGTCGAATCCCACAAATTTTCCGCGGCCGTCGAGCTCCACGTCGACGGCGATCAGCCGGTGGCCGGGGATCCCCATTGCCCGCGCAAGCGGGAGAAGGGCGGGGCGCAGCCCTCCGGAGACGATCCACGGCTCGACGCCCGCGTGGGAGAGATCCGAGAGCAGCGACCGCGCTCCGCGCACGGCGCCGCGCACATAAAGGGCTCCTACCTTCGCGAGCATCGCGGCGTCGGGGCGGACGCGCATGAGGCGAGCGCCGAAGACCGACTCGAGCGGGATCTCACCGCGCATGGCGCGCTCGGTGAGCCCGGAGACATCGACGCCGCGGAGCCGCGCCAGCTCATCGATGCCCTCAATGCGGGACAGCGTCGAGTCGGCATCGAAGACGACTCGAGCGAACTTCAACGATCGATATGCCACAAAAATTACCGGGGCAGCCGAACCGCTGCAACAAACCGAACGCCATCGACGCGGCGGATCGCTTCGACGAGCCCGGCGGGGATTGAGCCGCTCACACCGAGGACGCCGACGGCGAGCGGCGCCGTCTCGCCGGGAGCGGCGGCGGTTCGCTCCGCCGCGCCATCGGAGGGAGAGCCGACGTCCACCCGATCCAAGTTCACCCCACGCTCACCGAGCAGCGTGCCGATGCGTCCGACCATGCCGGGGCGGTCGCTGTGGCGCGTCACCACGAGTTCGCCTTCGAGCGAGGCGTCGAGGGGAATCCCATCCAGGGCCACGAGCCGCGGCTTTCGCCCGAAGCAGGTTCCGTCGAGGCCGAGGCTTGAGCCGTCGGTAAAAGTGAGTTCAACAGAAACGCGAGCCATATAGTCGCGATCGCGCGGTTCGCGCGATTCCAACACTTCGATGCCGCGCTCGCGGGCCACGGCCGGAGCGCTCACCGGCGAGACGGCGTCCTGGAGGGCTGGGCGCAAGCACCCCGCCAGGATCGATGCGCGCAGCGCCGCGGCTGCGCGGTCGCCCGTAGAGCCTTCGAAGCGCGCGCCCCGGAAGCGTAGCGACACGCGGCGGATTGGCGCCGGCGCCAGGGCACCGGCCGTTGCGCCGAGCCTCTCCGCGAGCTCGAGATAGGGTCCGAGCTCCTCGCGCAGCTCCTCGGGGAGTGAGACGAAGTTCACTGCACTTTTCGCCGCGCCCGTTCGCGCAAACTCAACAATTTGAGCGGCGGCGTCCTGGGCGACGCGGCGCTGCGCCTCCTCCGTCGACGCGCCGAGGTGCGGAGTCAGGATCACGGCGTCGAGACCGCGCAGCTCCGAGTCGGCCTGCAGCGGCTCCACCTCCGTCACGTCGAGGGCCGCGCCCGCCACTTGGCCCGACCGGATGGCCTCGGCGAGGGCGTGCTCCTCCACAATTCCGCCGCGTGCCGCATTCACGATGCGCACGCCGCGTTTGCACATCGCCAGGCGCGTCCCGTCCAGCAAATGGCGCGTCGACTCGGTGAGGGGAGTGTGAATCGTGAGGAAGTCTGCGGCCGCCAGCAGCCCTTCGAGGGTCTGTAACGAGACACCACTCATCGGCGATCCGTCCGAGGGGAGATAGGGATCATAGGCGAGGACGCGCATCTTGAGGCCAAGGGCCCGATCCGCCACGATTCTGCCGATTCGCCCGAAGCCGATTACGCCGAGCGTCTTGCCACAAATCTCGGTGCCCGTGAACTTCGTTCGTTCATACTTCCCGGATCGCACATTTCGATCGGCCTGGGGGATCCTTCGGGCGAGAGCCATGAGGAGCGCCACCGCCAGCTCCGCCGTTGTCGTCGTCGTCGCGTCGGGCACATTGGTGACGACCACTCCTCGTCGCGTGGCTGCTGCGAGGTCAACGTTGTCGACGCCGATCCCCGCACGCGTGATGATGCGCAGGCGCTTCCCCGCTTCGATCGCTCTAGCCGTCACCCGCGTTCGGCTTCGAACGAGCACCGCATCGGCTTCCGCGATCGCCTCGCACAGCGGAGCCTCGTCGAGGCCGGCTCGCACGTCGAGCTCGAAGCCGGCGGCGGAGAGGAGCTGGATGCCTTCCGACTCGATCGAGTCGGCCACGAGAACTCGGAACATGGCGGGCTTGTACCATGCGCGCGGATGCCTCCGATCGGCGCACCGCGCCGTCGAGAGGGACCCGCCGTTTGTTACACCGCGCCTTTGCGCAGCACGACGACCTTGATGGTTCGAAAAATCACCAGCAGGTCGAAAAACACCGACATGTTCTTGATATAGAACAGATCGTATTGAAGCTTCTGGATAGCGTCGGCTTTCGACGATCCGTACGGATAATTGATTTGTGCCCAGCCGGTGATGCCCGGCTTCACCGTCTGCCGCTCGAGGAAGAAGGGGATCTCCCGCGCCAGCTCGTCGACAAAGAACGGCCGCTCGGGCCGCGGACCGACGAAGCTCATCTCGCCGCGCAGCACACACCACATTTGCGGAATCTCATCGATGCGCGTCTTGCGGATGAAGCGCCCTACTCGAGTCACGCGGTCGTCGCCGGCGCGCGCCCAAACGGGGCCCGTGTTTTTCTCCGCGTCGGCGCGCATCGAGCGGAACTTCAATACTTCGAAATGGCGGCCATCTTTTCCGACGCGCGGCTGCCGGTAGAAGAGTGGCCCCGGAGAGTCGAGCTTGATCAGAATCGCGGTCGGAATCGTGATCGGCAGCGACAGAATGAGCCCGGTTGCGCTCGCAAGAATATCGAGCACCCGTTTCAGCGCCATCGTGAGGGGCGTTTTGTGAAATCCGTCTCCGAAGATGAGATAGCTCGGGCGGATCGCTTCGACGGCGATCTTGCCCGTGACGCGCTCGTACATCACTTCTCGCTCTTCGATCGTGAGCCCTGCGAGGCGGCACCTGAGCAGCGCTTCGACGGGAAGTGCACTTCTGCGATCCTGGAGCGCGACGACGACTCGGCGCACGCCACGCTCGCGCGCCACGTCGTAGAGTTCGTCCATCGGTCGGCTTACCACTTCCACATGCGGGTCGCGCCGACGCGCCCGGCGAGGCTTCTCGTTGGGGCCCGGCACCATCCCCGCGATCTCAAACCCGGCGTCGCGGTGATCGGCAATCTCACGGGCGAGCGACATGGCGAGCTCACCTGTGCCGACGACGAGCACGCGCTCGGCGAGCTGCCAGCGGGAGACCAGCGAATGGAAGAGCGTTCGCCAGCCTGCCAGGACTGTGAATGTCAAGAATACGGTCAAGAAAAACCGCCACATGCGCATTCGGACGTCTTCCCCGAGAACGCCGAAGGCGATGAGCGGATGGGCTTCCTGGGCATAGAAGAAGAGCGCCGCAAGTATCACGAAGGAGAGGCCGAAGGCCGCGACGAGCCGCTGATTGCGCTCGCGCGAATTCATCGAGATTCGCCATTCGTACAGATCCTGGAAGCCAAGGATCACAATACAGACGACGGCGGCGGCGGCAGCGGCGCCCCGGGCTGCCACGAACGCATCGATTTCCAGCCCCGGCGGCGCCACATGGATCGAGGCGCCGATCGAGAATCCAATAAAAAGAATGAACGCCTCCGACAGCGCGAGAAGCAGCTTGCGCGGGGAGATGTTGTATTGCAGCACGGAACTAGAACGCCGCAGGCGACGGCGTCGCCTTGGGGCTTCGAAGCGCTTTCGTGGGACTAGGGCCTCCGCCGCCGAGCCACGCGACGGCGCTGGCGGCTTCTTCCGCCGGTGGGATCGGCGGGACCTGGAAAGCGCCTTGAGAGGGCGGCGGCTCACCGCAGACGGAGTAGCGCGGAGCGGGCATGGAGAGCGCAGGAAAGGGTAGGTGAGCGCCGCTCAGCCGGTCACGTTGCGGAGCACGACGAGCTTCAGGACTTCCCCCTTGGGGCTGAGTAGGACCTCCACGACGTCGATGCGGCAGGGGCCGGGCGGGCGATGGACTCGGTGGCAGTAGTCCTCGACCGCGCGCTCCAGACGCGACAGCCGCGTCGCAGTTACGGCCTCAGCAGGACGCCCGAAGTGTGGCATTCGCGAGGCGTCCTTCACTGTGCGCGCCTTCACCTCCACCGCGACGAGCGTCTCGCCCTCGGTCGCCAGCAGGTCGATCTCACCGACGCGGCTGCGCAGGTTGCGCTCGAGGATACGGTAGCCGCGGTCGGCCAGGGCCCGCGCGGCGATCTCCTCGCCGATCGGGCCAAGGGCAGGGCGGCTCGGCGGCGTCGGGAGCACGGTACGGGCGCTACTTGGCGGTGGCCTCCGCCTTTTCCTTGTCCTTTACCTCGAGTACCTGCGCAACCGCTCCTTTCTGGAACTGGACGCGCACTTTGTCGGCGATTTCAACGACGATCCAGTCATCGGTCACCTGGGCGATCACGCCGACCATGCCGGCGTTGAGGAGAACGCGGTCTCCCTTCTTCAGCTCCGATCGGACCTTCTCGAGTTCCTTCTGGCGCTTGCGCTCGGGCCGAATCACTAGGAGCCACATCAGGCCGAAGATCAGCAGGATCGGCCAGAGCATCGAGAGGAGGCCGAGCGGCCCCGAGGGCGCAGTACCGGCGGGGCTATCGGGCGCCCCTTGCGTCGCGTTGGTAGGCGTCGGCGCGCCGCCGGCGCCCATCGGCTTCGTGACCTCCGCCTCCGGCTTGTTCTGCCAGGCGAACGGGGTCGTGGGCGAAGGGACGAGAATCGAGAGCCGCGGTGTCGTCATGGGGAACCGGGGGCGCCGTCGGCGCCGCCTTCGGCATTGGGGTGGGATGGGCCGGCCTGCGGGCCAGCGTTGAGTCGGTTGTTGAGAATCAGCTTCCGAGCGACTCGAAGTTCACTTCTCGCGAGATCGTGGAGAGACGCGTAAGGCGCAGCAAGGAGTTACGTCGGGCGCGGCCCGGTAACGAGATCGCGAAAAGGGGACGAGAAGCGAAGGAACGAGCCTTTCAGCGGGCAGCTAGGGCGAAGAGTATAGTCCGGTTTCCCAAGGTCCCGAGGTCCCCGATGACGCGAGTGGTGGTGGCGATGTCCGGCGGAGTCGACTCCTCCGTGGCGGCACTCCGCCTGCGCGAGACCGGCGCGGAGTTGGTTGGGCTCTTCCTGCGCAACGGCATCGTGCATCGCGAAGCGGTCGACTGCGGCCCGTTGCCGCTTTTGGCTCCGGCCCACAAGCAGGGGTGCTGCTCGGTCGATGACGCCCGCGACGCGCGCGCGGTGGCGGCAGTGCTCGGAATTCCATTTCACGCCGTCGACTTCTCCGGCGAATTCGAGACGATCATCGGCGGATTTGTGGATTCATACCGAAAGGGGCGAACGCCCAATCCCTGCGTCGAATGCAACCGCGATTTGAAGTTCGGCGCGCTGCTTCGATTTGCGGATTCCATCGGAGCCGACGCCGTGGCGACGGGCCACTACGCACGAAGCCGTTCCGGCGGGCCGATGCTCGCGAGGTCGGCCGATCGCGCGAAGGACCAGTCCTATGTGCTCGCCGCCGTCGATCGGCACGCCCTCTCGCGGGCGATGTTCCCGCTGGGAGATCTCACAAAAGACCAGACCCGGGAAATTGCGCGCCGCGCCGGACTTCCGACCGCGAGCAAGCGGGAGAGCCAGGAGATCTGCTTCGTCCCGAGTAACAATTACCGCGATTTGCTGGCGGAGCGCGGCGTCGTCGGCACGCCGGGACCGATCCGCCACGCCGACGGACGTCTCCTTGGGAAGCACGACGGATACGAGAAGTTCACGGTCGGCCAGCGCAAGGGGATCGGGATCCCCGCACCGGAACCGCTTTATGTGATCTCGATCGACGCAGCCACTGCGACGGTCACGGTCGGGCCGCGCGCTGCGCTCGCAACGCACGTTCTTCGCTGCGGCGCTTTGAGCTGGCTCGGGCAGGAGCACGAAGCTCCGTCCCTCGGCGAGGCCCGCGAATATTGGGTACAGATCCGGGCGCACCACACGCCCGTTCGGTGCATCGCGGCCCCGACTGAGGAGGGGCTTCGTATTGAGCTGCTTGCGCCGGAGCCGGGAGTCGCTGCGGGGCAGCTCGCCGTTTTGTATGACGGCTACGACGGAGAGATGGTCGCGGGCTCCGCGTGGATCGAGAGCACGGAGTAGCCGCGCGCCGGACGCTTGCGCTTGGACTTTGCGCCGGGTGCTACTTTCGCACGCAGCTCCGGACTCGCCCGAAACGTTACCACTGGAACTGTTGCATCGTCGAGGCCGCCTGAGCCGGGAGTCGACTCCTGGCTGCCGGAACGGGCTCCCACGATGAAGCCGCTTCGATCCGGGGAGCCGTTGAGTTCGAGCGCGGCGGGCGCTCCCTCGACGCCC
The DNA here is from genome assembly GCA_016792805.1 of Planctomycetota bacterium. Taxonomy (GTDB): domain Bacteria; phylum Planctomycetota; class UBA1135; order UBA1135; family JACQFD01; genus JAEUHX01. The sequence continues at coordinate 9,751 of JAEUHX010000037.1, read as the reverse complement.
AACGGCGTGCCGCTCTGCACTCCTCCGCTCAAGCCTGCGGAGCGCGGAATGCGCCGCCGGCGCGTCGAGAACGTGCCGAACCGCGATATCTGCACTCGTCCCGTGGAGCGAAGCCCCTCGGAGATCATGGAGAGGACCGCATCGACAGCTTTGCGCACTTGGGGGCGAGTGAACTCTTCGCCGAGGTGGTCCGCGACCGCAGCAACAAGCTGAGCCTTATTCATGGGCAGGTGGCTCAATTGAACTGATTGTAACGATTGCGATCCGCAGGGCGGGGGCGACTTAGGCCATGCGCAGCTAGGAGGGCAATTGTCACGGGCAGCCAAGCGGGGTTTTGAAGTCTGGAGCAGGGGCGATCCGACGAGGGCTGTAAGGGCGTTTCATAAGTGATCCGAGCTGCGCTCGGGCATCGTTGCCTACCGCTGCGTCGCCTCGCCGTCGACGTAACTCCTTGGCCACGTCTTCGGCGAGGTGCTTTGCGCTGGGCGACGATTCCTCGCGCTCGCATAGCAGAGCACTTTTGAAACGTCCTCCTGTCGCGGGCCGCAATTCTGCGCGCCGCACGCGGGGGCGTGCTTCACGCGAGGACCACGATAGATGGGAAGGGCTGCGGCGACAAGCGCCACTCTGCGATCCGGCATGCAACTGGAACGCGGCGAAGGCGCCGAAGCGCATATTTATAAGTTTGGCGATGCCCCGCTCGCGTCGGCGGTCGCGCCGGAAAAAGATTCCAGCTCGGGCGGGCGAACTGCCGATCGCAGGCGCACTCCTTCGCGCCCTACCATGCGTACCACGCTCGCAAGTGCACTTATCCTGCTGCTCGCCGCCGCCTGCTCCGCGTCTCGCTCGAGCTTGGCCGACGACGCGACCTACCCGACGCCGTCGCCCTTCGTGGAGGCGCAGATCGACCAGCACCTCCACGACGTGCCCTACCTCAAAGGACGCCAAGTCGTGGATGCGTGCGCATCGCTCGTTCGGCTCGGTCCCGCTGCGATCCCGCGGCTCAAGGATGCCGTCGCGGACGAGGACCCGGTGCGGCGCGCCTTTGCGCTCAACGTCCTCGGCGCGATGGGAGACCGCCGCGTCATCGAGACCCTGCGTGAGGCGACGCGCGATCCCGAGCCGAGCGTGCGCTACGAAGCGGCCCGCTCCTGCATGCGCCTCGGGGAGTGGTCGGTGCTCGGCGTCCTCGTCGATGGCCTCCAGGACGAGTCGGTCTATCGCCGCACGCTTTGCCACGATGCACTCCGCAAGAACACCGGAGTCGACTTCGGTTTCCAGCCGCAGGCCCCGACAGAGGAGCGCGCCGCCGCCGTCGCCAAGTGGCGGAGCTGGTGGTCGCAGCATTCGAAAGATACACTTGCCATGCGCAGTGAGTAGCGGCGGCGCGGGCGCGCCGGAACCCCGAGACTTGAGGCGCGTTCTCGATCCGTGGACCAAGCCGTTCGCCCCTGCCTTCGCTGCGACGCCCTCGTAGAGGAGTCGCGCGCCTATTGCCCGCAGTGCGGCGCTTCGATGACCCATGTACAGCTGGTGCTGGCGCGCCCCGCGTCGGCGTCAGCCGCCGCCGAAGATTCGGCGCTTGTGGGCGTCTTCGAAGTGATTCTCGCGCTCCTCGGGTTGATCGGAATGGCGGCGCTCGCAGCGGCGCTCTACGGCGCGCTCTAGCGGCTTCTGTGGCCGGCTCGACCAGCGCGCGCACTCTTCTTGGGATTGGACTCGGCGCTGCCGCGCTCGCCGGCATCGCGGCGGTCTGGATGCTCGACTTCCGTGGCGAGGAACCGAGGGAATCCGCTCATTCGCAGATGGGATCGATCGGGGGAAGCCGATCGCCTGGCGACGGACCGCTTGCGGGCGCCGATGGCGTCGAACCGGTGCGCGAGGAGCGTGCCCGTCCGAAAGCGCCGGAGCATCGCCCCGGCTCGCCGCGGCTCGTGCCGATCGATCTCACGAATCTGGCACCTCTTGCGTTCGGGAAAGACCTCTGGGGCAAGATCGTGATGGATCCAGAAGAGTGGAGATCACTTTTCAAGCAGATCCACGAGTTCGACCATTCGTACCGAAGTGCGCTGGAAGGGGAGGCTCCGCTGCCCGGGTTCGACGTTCTCGACGAAGCGATCTTCGTGCTGGGGCTCGGCGAGAGGCCGCGTCTCGACTTCACCGTTGCGCTGGAGCCGGTTGAGCCGATCCAGGAGGAAGCGCGCTATCGCCTTCGCCTGGAAACCCTCCCCGGACATACGACCGAGGTGAGGGTGAGGCCGGCCCATGTGTATCGTTTGCCCCGGGCGCGGCTCGAGCGGGGCGGACTCGTCGTGGTCGACAAGGACGGCGTCGAGCTACTGCGATTGGACGCGATCGCAGCGCCGCGGCGTTAGGGTTACCGGCGTTCGGGTTTCCGGCGATCGGATTTCCGGCGATCGGGTCACCCATGCCCGGGCGCGGGCGACTTCGGCCCGCCAGAACGAAGTCGTTCTGCGTCAGCTTGAGCTAGGCAGTCGCCGAGCTGCCATTCTGCAGCTCGCGAACCCGCTGCACGAGCTTCTCGAAGCGTGTATGGGTTCGAACCGACCGGAGGTCGCGGTCGCGCACCATATGGTCCGCGTCGTTGTATCCGAGCTCGACCGCGCGCTCCAACTCATCGAGGGCCTCGTCATTCTTCGCCAGCAGCGCCAGCGAGCAGGCGAGGTTGTAGCGCAGGATCGGCTCAAGCGGCTCCAGCATCACGAGGCGACGGTCGATCTCGAGACCTTCTTCGAAGCGCCGAAGCCGCGTCAACACGGCCCCCAGCTCGAAGAGAGCGGCGAGGTTGTCGCGGAGATCCGTCTCCCGTCGAAGGGTGACGGCCATGAACTCATCGCCGACGTGATCGAGAGCTCGGAGGGTGTTGGTGTCGAGCTTCATGCGGGTGCCTGGATACCCTCCCTCGGCTCACGGCGGTGTCAATCTGCAACTTGGCGAGGCAACCGGGGGGGCTAATCCCGGCGAGGGTGCTGTCCTTGTCGGACCTCTGGCCGTTCTGCGTTCTCCTCCTCTTCGGTCTGAATCCATTTCGGCGGGCTAGATTCCGGCGCGACCGGGAACGTTGACCCAGCTACGGCGTTGTGCGCATGCTCCGCAATCTGCCGACTCCACTCCGCGATCCGGAGATCCCAGTGAAGATCTACTTCTGCGATATTTGTAACCAAAGCATTCCGCTGAAGGACCTCGATGAAGGCCAGGCCGTGGCTGTGAAGGGCAAGCTGCTTTGCGCGGCCTGCTCATCGGCGGCCTCGGGCACGCGCGCTGCCTCCATGGCGACGGCCGCACAGACGGCAGCGGCCTCGGCTTCGAGCGGCAGCGGCGCGGGCTCCTCGGGACGCCTACTGGGTGGCATTGCCTTGGCGGTCATCGCAAGCGCCGGGGTTTCGCTGGCGCTGCTTTCACAAAAGGAGAAGGAACTGCGGAATGATCTCGAGGCGCTTCGGCGGGACGCGCGCAAGGACCTAAGCCTTGCTGAGGACCGGATTCAGACAGTGCAGGCCGATGCGATCTCGGCGCAGCGCGGAATCGATTCGCTCACCTCGGAGCTGCGCACCGCGAAGGAGGATCATTCGGGGCGGCGCGAGCACGATCAAGCCGAACTGGCAGCGCGGTTTGAGCGCGTGACGTCGTACGTCAAGGAGAACGAGAAGCTCAAAGACTCTGTGCACCAGCTGCAGATTCAGCTGGCGGCGTCGCAGGAGCAGGTTGGGTCGCTACAAAAAGAGCTGAATCAAGTGCGCTCGGCTCTGGCCGATCTCGCGGCGCGGCCGGTGGCGGCGGCGCCGGTGCCGACTCCCGTCGAGGCGGCGCCAGCCGATCCGAGCTCGCTTCCGCCGCTCCCTGCCGATCTGCAGAAGCACGCCGGACGACTGAAATCATCGGATCCCGCCGAGCGTTGGGAGGCCGTCGGCGAGGTCGCCCGCGGGGGAAATGACAAGGTGATTCCCTATCTATTGCCTTTGCTGAAAGATGCGGATGATTTCGTGCGCCACCATACAGCCGAGATTCTGGGCGATCTCGATGCGCGCGCGGCGATTCCCCATCTCATCGATGCGCTCGCCGATGAGCAGCTTTTTGTGCGCGAGATGGTGTTCAATCAGCTCCGGAAGATTTCCCGCAAGAACGACCTCAAATTTGAGCCGAGCGGGAAATCCGACGATCGAGCCAAGCAGATCAAGCTCTGGCGGACCTGGTGGGAGAAAGAGCAGGCCAGCGCGGCGAAGTAACTTTTTCGATTTGTGTGATCGTCCGTCGGCGGCCCATCCACGCCCGGCTACTTCGGAGCGGGAGCGATGACGGCGAGGACGAGCAGCCGCTCGCCGCCGTCGTTGCGCACCCCGTGGGGGACACCCGCAGGCGCAGCGAGGCACTGGCCCGCGCGCAGCCGATGCTCGGCGTCGCCGAGCGTGAAGAGCCCATTTCCCTCCAAGACGACGTAGACCTTGTCTGCGCCGGCGTGGGCGTGGGACGCGTGCTCTTGGCCCGGCTCAAACGCATTGAGCCCGACGAGCACGCGCTCGCTTTGGAACGCCGTCGACTTCCCCATTTTCCCCGGCTGGTAGGGCGCAGTTGCGAAGAGATCGATCGGCGAGTTCATGTTGGGCAGGCGCTGGAGAGCTTACAGCTCGAAATGTGAGAGCAACAGATCAATAAAAGAGCGCGCGACACCTGCGGCGCCGCGCGCTATGGGTCAGGGATTCCGAGCCGATTATTCGAAGATCTCGATGCCCTGGGCCGTCATCGCGATCACCACCTGATCGCCGACGATCTTGCCCGGGTCGCCCCCCGACTCCTCGGCGTAGTGCTTCGCCGTCGCCTCGCTGATCGTCTTGCGCTCCACGGTGCCATAGGCCGCAACGCGCTTGCCGATCGACGACACGGGGACGGCGACTTCGCCACACTTCTTCACGCTGACGCGCATCGACTCCTTCCCGTCGCTCAGCATGAGCCAGCACCCCTTGCTGCGGCAGACATCGGTGATGGTGCCCTCGACGCGCACTTCGCGCGGGCTGCCGGTACCGGCCATGAGGTTTACAAGTGTCTCGCGCGGAGTGGCAGCCTTCGGTTCACCGAGGACCATGGCCGGCTTGGAGCTCGAGCACGCTGCGGAGAGAGCCAGGAACGAGAGAGCGAGGATGGTGTTGCGCATAGCCCGCAGAGAATAGCGCGGCGGGCGCTACACTCCTGCCCTCCTACCTCCCACACTTCCCACCCCACGCTCCGCTAGCATCTCCCCATGGCGCACAAGGTCACACTCATCGACGGCGACGGCACTGGCCCCGAATTGATGGAGGTCACCCGAAAAGTGCTGGAGGCGACGGGCGTTTCGTTTGAGTTCGAGCGCGCGGAAGCCGGGGTGGATGCGCTCGAGCGCCACGGGACGCCGCTTCCCCAGGCGACGCTCGACTCGATCCAGCGCACGAAGTGTGCGCTCAAATCGCCGATCACGACGCCGGTTGGGACCGGCTTCCGATCGGTCAATGTGGCGCTGCGGGCAGAGTTTGATCTGTATGCCTGTGTACGTCCGTGCAAGACCTACCAAGGGGTGCGCTCGCGCTATGAGGGAATCGACCTCGTGATCGTGCGCGAGAATACAGAAGATCTGTATGCAGGCATCGAGTTCGAGCGCGGCAAGCCCGACACGCAGGAGCTCGTCGACTGGATCTTCAAGAAGCAGCCGAAGGCGCGCCTGAAGCGCGATTGCGGAATCACCATCAAGCCGATCTCCGTGCCCGGCACCGAGCGCATCGTGAAGTACGCCTTCGAGTATGCGCGCGCCAACAAGCGCAAGAAGGTGACGGCGGTGCATAAGAGCAATATTCAGAAATACTCCGACGGGCTTTTCCTCTCGGTCGCGCGCGATGTCGCGAAGAAGTACCCGGACATCGCCTTCGACGACCGCATCGTCGACAACATGTGCATGCAGCTCGTTCAGAAGCCTGAGGACTACGACGTGCTCGTGCTGCCGAATCTGTATGGAGATATCGTTTCGGATCTGTGCGCCGGGCTCGTCGGCGGACTCGGCGTGGCGCCGGGCGCGAACATCGGCGACGGCGGCATCGCCATCTTCGAGGCGACGCACGGTTCGGCTCCGAAGTACAAGGGGCTCGACAAGGTGAATCCGACGGCGGTGATTCTCTCGGGAATGTTGATGTTGAGACATCTCGGAGAGACGAAGGCCGCCGAGAAGCTCGAGCGTGCGGTGTCGCAGGTGATCGCCGAGGGCAAGTCGGTGACCTACGACCTGAAGGCCGATCGCAATGATCCGACGGCCGTTGGAACGAAGGCGATGGGCGATGCCATCATCTCCGCGATGCGGAAGATGTAAGAGCGTCGTCACCCGCCGAAAAGTGTAAGGTCTCGCGTCGCTCGCCCGAATCGGCGCGTCCGCGTGCTTCACGGCAAGAAAGTTGTGGTGGTGATGCCCGCGTACAACGCGGGCAAGACGCTGGAGCGCACCTATCGGGCGATCCCGCACGACGTCGTCGACGAGGTACTCCTCGTCGACGACGCGAGCCGCGACCACACGGTGGGGGAGGCGCGGCGGCTCGGGATCCGCACATTTGTGCATCCGAAGAACCGCGGTTACGGAGGGAACCAGAAGACCTGCTACACCGAGGCGCTCGCGCTCGGCGCTGATATTGTGGTGATGCTGCACCCCGACTATCAGTACGAGCCGAAGCTCGCCGCGGCGATGGCGGCCCTCGTGGCGAGCGATGTCTACGATGTGGTGCTCGGCTCGCGCATCCTGTCGGTGTCGGCGCTGCATGGGGGCATGCCGATCTGGAAATATGTGAGTAATCGGGCTCTTACATTTGTCGAGAATCTGCTGCTCGGGCGAAAGCTCTCGGAGTACCACACCGGCTACCGCGCCTTCTCGCGGCGCGTCCTGGAATCGCTGCCACTGCTCGAGAACTCCGACGATTTCGTTTTCGACAACGAGATGATCGTGCAGGCGGTCTGGGCTGGCTTTCGGATCGGGGAGATCTCCTGTCCCTGCCGGTACGAGCCCGAGTCCTCCTCGATCAACTTCTCACGGAGCGTGAAATATGGCTTCGGTGTGCTCGCGGCGGCTGCGCAATATCGGCTAGCCCGCTGGGGCCTCGCGCGGCCGCGGTTTCTGGATGCGCAGGGAATGAAACTCGGTGGAGCGCGTCCCGAATAACAAAAAAGAGAATGCTATTGCTACATTACGGAAAAGACATGCAACACAAAACAATAGCATTCCGACTCGCCGCCTTGGGCCTTGGGATCGTAGTGATCGTTGCCTGCACCAAAGCGCGTTCGACCTCGGTATCTACAGCTGCATCAGCACGGGAGCCCGGACAAACTGCAGCCGTAAGCGACCTTGTCACTGGAAACGTAGGAACAAGTGTAGCCTTTCGCTCGGCTACGCAGATGAATACGCACTGGTGGTCGGCCCCGGGCAAGACGCTCAAGATTCGGCGAAATGAAAGAGAGAATGAGGGCGCGCCATGGGCACACCAATACCAAGAACTCTCAGCCTCCTTCCATATCGTGGATTCGCGCGCGCGCGGTAATGGAGTGATGTACGTCGCTGGAGTCTATGAGAATGGAGAGAGTATCATTGAGAAATGGACATTTCTACACCCGGCAAGATACACCCATGCTGGCGCATATGTTCCAATAAGCCAGCGACGACTTCCAGGTGTTCATCGTGCGGTCCTATTTCGGGGTACATCCTTTGGCCTGGTTCGTTCGATAGAAACTGATCCAGACGATCGCTTCATATTGGCGCTGACCCATGATCCGCGAGTCCTTCACAAGATCTCGTCGACTGAACCGTACGCAGTCTCGCAAGTTCATACAGTCAGCACGCTTCCTGAACTCACCGCAGTTCAAACCATCCAGTTCGCAACTCATGTTTCGGAAGGACGAAAGTACATCTTGACGAAAAAGGAGCGGTGGCGCCACAGTAAGGATGGCCCGTTCGACTCAGCGGCGTTTATCATCTCGCTTCCCGATCCAGGGAACACGGGGAGCTTCGGAGTTCCACAAGTAATCGATCCCACTTCATGGGCCGGACTAGGCTACGATAATCCCGCGGCGTGGACCCTCTGGTCTTCCGTTGGGCCATGAGCGCTCAAAGCGGCAGAGAGTGATCTGCAGCCGCTCGAGAACTCCGACGATTTCGTTTTCGACAGCGGGATGATCGTGCAGGCGGTTTGGGCGGGCGTTCGGATCGGTGAGATCTCCTGTCCTTGCCGGTACGAGCCCGAGTCCTCCACGATCAACTTCTCCCGAAGTGTGAAATATGGCTTCGGCGTGCTTGCCGCAGCGGAGTAGTATCGTCTCGCCCGCTGGGGCCCTGTGCGACCGCGATTGTTGGATTCTAGGAGAATGACAGTGGCGCGAGGTGCGCTTGTGGGGGACCGAAGCGCCATGTAGCGTGATCCGAGGACGTGGCGAGTGATTGCGGAGTTCAGGCTCGAAGCACCTGAAGATCTCCATCTGGCGGCTAGAGAATGGGTGGATATGTCGACTTACCAGAACTCCATTTGGCACCGAGCCACAGCATTGGCATCGGTATTCGTGTTTACGGCGACTGCTCTTGCGTTCCAGGGAACTGACGCGAGCGGTACGCCTTCACAGCCCGTGGCAAAAGTGCTCCGCAGAACGAGCGCGAAAATGTCCCGCGCGCAGCTCGGATGACTTTCGCCACGGGCTGTTGAGGTCCAACCTGTCGCTCGGGGACAGGTTGGCAATGCCAATCATTCAGCAGGATACGACGGCAAGCCAGGCGACGCGCAGGATCTCAACGGTGCGTATGACGGAAACGCGTTCGCTGGTAGTGGCGCGCAAGGAGCCCAAGGGGGGTTGGAGGCAAGTAGGCTATTGCATGCCATGGGAGCCAACTCACCCTGATCTTGCACCCCTTGTTCGAAGCACATCTCTCGGAGGTATTTGTCATGCGAGGACACCGAGTTCCAAGTTTCTGGATGGCAAACATCGCGCAGGGGCTGAGCGTCGTCGGCATCCTTGTCACGCTCGCGTCAGTAGCAGTTCCTTCGGCCGTCGCAGCCTCGCAGCCGACACGAACACTTCTGTGTGTCCCAGGACTAGTCGGATTCACTGGGGGCAGCGCCTTTCTGATGTGTGAAGGCTTGTCCTGCGGAAGTGGCATGTGTCCCATGAACACGGCCAGTTCAGGCATATATCAGAACTGTCTGTGCAGCGGTCTGGAATCAACATGCTGCCATGTGATCGCCCATATTCCTTCCAACATAGCTGGCGTCTCTGGTCCTTGCGGTGGAATCTGTGGTGGCGCAGTCTGCGATGCAATTGAAGTCACAGGCGGAGTTACGGCAGCATGCTTCTCCTTCTAACCATCCGCACCTAGAAGCGGGGTGTTGGTTTCGACGTCATCATCGTTAGCGTCGGGATTTGCCCTGCGACTCAAGACTCCTGAAGTGTCCAGAAAACCGGGAAGGACCCAGTCAGGCCCCTCAAAGAGTTCTAAATACGGCAGCCCCCCTAGGGCTCCTGGACCGTCTGTGCTTGCACGGCCCCCAGGCCGCGCACATACTGTACATGGTACGCCATCCATGGGTCAGTGGCCAGTGTACCATTCTTTCTGTAAATAGCCGTTAGGGCTCGACCTCCCAGAACCCAATATTCCTTGGGTTCCGTGGGGTTCTCGAGCGGCCCTGGCGAGCGGCGCATTCGACGCGCAGCCCGCTCGCCAGGGCCGCTCGAGAACCGCGGCGCG